>CAVQHM010000006.1:0-329208 GCA_963712295.1 uncultured Acidobacteriaceae bacterium | reverse complement strand
CACACGAGCCCACCACACGGGCATCTATTTTTTCGGAACTGAAAACTTCACTGGCGCCTGCTCGACAATCTCGATGTCGAATCCTTCGAGCGCGGCCACTCTTCGCGGGTGATTGGTCAAGAGGCGAATGCGCTTCAAGTTCAGATCGGAAAGGATCTGCGCTCCCAGCCCAATCTCGCGTTGAATCTTGCGCTCACTTTCGGGCAGCGACGGCAGCCGGCGTTCGCGGTGAAACGTTAGAAACGACTGCTCCCCCATCTTTTCCGCCGTGAAACCTTTGGACGTCTGGTGCAGGTAGATCAACGCGCCCCGATTCTCCGCGGCGATGATCTGCAGCGAAGCCTCAAGCGTCTGATGGCAGTCGCATCCGGTGGCGCCGAACACGTCGCCCAGCAGGCAATGCGCGTGCATGCGGACCAGCACCGGCTCCGGCGAATCGCCGATGTCTCCGCGAATCAGCGCCATGTGCGATTCGCCGCCGTCCACTTCGCTCTCATAGGCGATCAGGCGAAATTCGCCGTGCTTGGTCTCGACCATCGCCTCGCCCACACGATGCACGTAGCGCTCGTGCTGCATGCGGTAGCGGATCAACTCCGCCACCGTCAGCATTTTCATGTCGTGTTGGACGGCAGAACTCGGTCAGGTCGGGCACGCGCGCCATCGTGCCGTCGTCTTTCATGATTTCGCAGATGATCCCGGCCGGGACCATGCCGGCCAGCCGCGCCAGGTCCACCGAAGCTTCGGTCTGGCCGGCGCGCACCAGCACTCCACCCTTGCGCGCCCGCAGCGGGAAGACGTGCCCCGGCCGCGCCAAATCCGAGGGCCGCGTCGCCGGATCGATTGCCGTCCGGATGGTATAGGAGCGGTCATACGCCGAAATTCCCGTGGTCACGCCGTCGCGAGCGTCAATCGCCTCGCAAAAAGCAGTCCCGTATTGCGAGGTATTCTCGCTGGTCATGGGGCCGATGCGCAGATGATCGAGCCGTTCTTCGGTCATGGCCAGGCAGACCAGGCCGCGTCCGTGCTTGGCCATGAAGTTGATGGCTTCGGGAGTGACCTTTTCGGCGGCGAGCGTGAGATCGCCTTCGTTCTCGCGATCTTCGTCGTCCACCACGACGATCATGCGCCCGGCGCGGATCTCTTCAATCGCGGTGGGAACATCGGTGAAGGGTGAAGTAGGAGTCATAGGATCTAGGCCGCGTTTACATCGCGCGGGTTCGGCGGCGCCAGGCTGGCCTCGTTCTCCATGCCATCTTCAGGAACGCCGAACAGATTCTTCAACGCTCGCGCCATCGCCCGCACCACCCATCGAACTGCGACTACGATCGCGGCCAGAAAGGCGGCCACGATGAGCGCTGCCGCAATCGGGTGCCGGGTGGCAAGCCAGGTCAGGAACACGGCGAGCGTGTCTTCCCCGGCGCTGAGCGTGATGTTCGAAACCGGTTCGGGCGACGGAGTTACGGCCACGCGCGCCGCCGTCTTGCCGCCGTGGGCCGCCAAAGCGATTGCCCCTCCCGCCAGCGCCGCCAGCAACTGCTTTTCCGGCGAAAGCTGGGAGGTCGCGCCGTAGGCGATCAGGGCCGCTACAGGAACTCGAACAAAGGTATGCAGGGCATTCCAGAACAAGTCGAACGCCGGGATTTTGTCGGCGAAGAACTCAACGGCAAACAGCGCGCCCGAGGCCCCGATGACCCACCAACTGGATAACAGGTGCAGTCCGGAAGGCAACGCAAGCAGGCCCGCGTGGGCCAGCAGTCCGAGTGTGGCCACCGTGGCATACACGTTGAGCCCCGCCGCGAAGCTGACCGCCACGATCAGGCCTGCGAGTTCGGAACCAGCGAAGCCGTAGCCGCTAAACTTCATGCCCGTCAGCATATCCGGACTCGGCCTCCCCGCCAATAGTTCTGCAAATGGAAAAGGCCGCCTTCAGGCGGCCCTCCCAGCAAGTCCATTCCCTGAGCTTACAGGGTGGATTCGATTTCAAAGCCCCAAGCTTCGAGCAATGGCTCGGGGATGTATTTGGAATTCTTGTTCCGGCGGGCCCATTCCCGCAGCCGTGTCGAGCGCAAGTACTGGTCGGGAGAGAGCTTGTACTCGTGCACAACCTGCTCGAATTCCGTGATGGTGGGCGTCACCGGCCCGATGGGCTCAGGCTTGCCCCAGTTGGGGTTTCCGCGTCGCTTAGCCATGAAAAATATTCCCTCTATCTCTATTAGTTTGATTCCAAAAAACGCCCAGGGGATTCACCCGCAAACGAGCAAATTAGTCGCCAGATCCCGCCCCATCGTCCCCTATGGAAGCTATTGATAATAATAGGTTTTTCTACGTAAGTCAATAGAAAAATAGGCCCCTCTCCGTCAAATTTACTATCCCCTTTGTGCACAGCCACTTGCGGTTTAGCGTTCAGAAGAAGCCGGGTCAGGCGGAATCGGCCAAGCACGAAACCTTCACGATGTTGCGCAAAAGTGAAAGCCGCTGATTTTAGGTAGCTTACGGTATTGCATAGCGAGAAGCCCGATACAAACAGCCGATTTCCCCAGCCTGACTGGTGAACGGTCAACTTCCAGCCGATAGCACTAGGAAGGGCACCCAACCATGATAGGGGGGAACGGCGCCCTGGCACGACAGTGACCGGAGTAACCGGAAGACCGGGCCATGGCGTTGACCACGGAATCTCATAGACTTAGAGTGCGAATGGGGGGTGTTCCGATGGACCAGTCGGGGACCGGCGATCTCTGCCTGGACCGAGCACCCGCAAAGGCGGCTTCCCGGGTTTTCACCTCGATCCGCCACGGAAACGACGGGGAGTAGGCAAGAACCGATCGGAAGAGTGATTCAAGTATGGGCTTGAAGTCTCTACTGCTGAGTTCAGACGAAAAGACGGTGCGCGTGCTGCGCCGGGTTCTCAGCGACCTGGAAATTGACGTGGAGCACTGCACCGCCGTGGACCAGGCCATTCGCCGCATCACCCGCCAGCGCTTCGAAGCCATCATCGCGGATGGAGCGAATGTAGAGGATGCGGGCAGCGTGTTGCGAGGGGCCAAAGCCGCTCCCGTCAACAAGCGCGCCCTCACGGTCATCTTGGTGGAAGCTCCTGTCGGACTCAAGGGCGGCTTCGAAATGGGCGCCCATTTTGTGCTCCATAAACCGCTTGCGGTCGAGCGCGCCAAAGCCAGCTTTCGCGCGGTTCGAGCCATGATGAAGCGGGAACGGCGGCTGCAGTTGCGGGTTCCGGTACAGATTCCAGTCGAGTGTTTCGGATGGGGCTCGCGCCGCTACAGCGCCGAAACCCTCGACCTCTGCGAAGGCGGCATGGCGATCCAGTTTGCCGAACGCGCCCGGAAAGAGAACTCCCTCCGCTTTTCGTTTGAATTGCCGGGCATGACCTCGCCGGGCTTGGGCCACATTGTCGAAATCCACGGTGAACTGGCATGGGAAGGCAACGGCGCCCGGGCCGGTGTCCGCTTCGTGAACGCCACCGACGAGCAGCGCAACGCCCTTCGCCAGTGGTTAAACAGCCAGCTTCCCGAGCCCGAGCAGGATGACCCACCCGTGAACTGCCGGCTCACCGACCTGAGTCTCGGCGGTTGTTATCTCGCGACCAACTCACCCTTCCCCAGGCGCACGCGGGTCATCCTTAAGATCAGCGCCGCTGACTTCGAAATCCGCGCCGGGGGCATCGTGCTAGTCGCGCATCCGGAGTTCGGAATGGGAGTGGAGTTCCTCCAGTCCACGGCCGAGCAACGCGATCAGGTTCTCCGCATGATCACGACTCTGCGCGCCAACGGAGACAAATCTCCCCAGCTTCAGGTGGAACCCGACGGATTGGAAACACCCTCGTCCGACAACAGCGTGGCGATGTTCCAGTCTTCTGGAACCGAGAGCGAAACCGGAAGCTCCGGCGCCGAAGACGCACTTCTGGATCTATTCCGGCAAAAGTCCGAAACGCCGGTCGACGCCTTCCTGGAACAGATGCGGGCCCAGCGTCACGCGATCGAGTCGCAGGCCGCGAAAGCGTCGTCGTAGACTTCGTTCCGCTTTCCCTCTCTCTTACCCTTCGGGAATAAACTCGCTCACGGTCCCGCGCTGCAGCAAATACGCTCCCGGTCCTTGCTGTCCGCGAATCGAACGGCAGAACTCGGCCACGAAGAATCCCGCTTTCATGGCCTCGCGGAACGCCCACCGGGTTGCGTCGCGCCACTCGCGCGCCAGTCCCATGTCGGCGCGCTCGACCTCCAGAATGTCGCCCGGAATTTCAATGCTCACGCGCTGCCGGGCCAGCGACTCAACCAGATCGGCCCGCCCCGGTTTGCCGCTGGGATCGAAGCGCACCAGCGGAGCCAGCAACCGCATGGCATCGAGCGTTTCGGCGCGCGCGTCTTTACCTGCCCAGCGGCCCGTCAGCCGATCCCGCACCCGCCGCGAATTCAGTATCCACCGCACCCACAGCCGGTCGGTTCCGTTCCGATGCAAAATGCTGGAGGTTTGCGGCCCGTAAAAGTCCACTTTGTAGGTATCGGAAACCACGCCCAGCTTGGCAAGGTTGAAGTGGGCGTTCCGGCTTTGCAGCGGATCGAAGGTCCACGTCATCTCGTGAACGCCCATGGCCATAGCGCGCTCGCGCTGCGCCTGCTTCAGCCGCGAGCCCAGATCGAGATGCCGATAAGCATCGAGCACCGCCAGCATGTGCGAGTGGATCGTCGTCTGCCCGTGCTCGCGGCCGAAAAATCCGAAGGCGAAGCCGACTAACTTCTCCTTGTCAAAAGCCCCGACAAAAATATTGCCCGCCGCCTTCAAGGCAATCGCCAGCGTCAGGGGCAAGGTGTCATCGTCGGCCATCCCCCAGACTTCTTTCTCTACCGCTTTCAACTGGGTAAGGTCGTCGAGGTTCTTGAGATCGCGGATTGCAATCTGCTGCGCGGCGCCGCGAGACATCATGGTTGGCCCTTCCCGCGCTTCGAGTTCGGTTCCTTGGGCATGGCAATCTCCGCGCAGAAGTCCCCGCGGAAGTCCGGCGCTAAAGAGAAACCATCGTGTACAGCACCGGTTGCATCGTTGTCAACAGCAATCACAGCCGCCCATTCCATGCATCTTACCCAACATGCTACCCTCGAAACCGGAGCCGCCTACTGCCGTGAAACCGATTACCAAGCTTCTGCTTTTGACCGCCCTGGTTGTATTGGGGAACTCCCTGCTATTGGCCGCCGATCACGGCGTCCTGGTGCGCGAGGCCGTCATCTACCTGTCTCCCGACACGAGTTCCAACAAGCTCGGCCAGGCCGAACGCGGACGCGAACTGGTTCTCCTCGACAAAACCCACAACTGGCTGCACGTGGAAGCTCTGCTCGGCTTCAAGCAAACTCCCGACCCTGCGTTTGTCGAAGATGAAGACCTTGAAGGCAAGACCATCAGCGGCTGGGTTCTCGATACCGGCGTTGTCTGGCCGTCGACCGCCAACGGCGACCGCATCCTGTTCGGCGCCGCCGTCGATTCCGAGGACGAGGCCAGCCGCCGCCACGGACGCCGCACTGCGGCCCAGGATGCCTTGCGTCTCTATGGCCGCGTCTACGAGTTGTTCCCCACCTCGCCCCTGGCCGGCGAAGCCCTTTACCGCGCCGCCGACATTAAGTGGCAGGTCGACAAAGCGGATATGCAATCCCGGCCTTCTGCCCGCGAGAAAGAATCGTTCTATCGCCAGGGGATCAACGAGGATTCCATGAAGCAGGTGATGAAGAAATTCCCCGACACCAAGTGGGCCCAACTCGCCGCCTTCCACCTCATCGACAATAAACTCTGCGGTGACTGGCAGGGATCTTCCAAGTGTCCCGAGAAGGAAGCCGATATCTACGAAAAATATGTAAAGGAGCACCCCCAATCTCCCGCCGCTCCCGAGGCCCTGTACCATGCCGCTTCGCGCCGGGCCGCTCTGATCGAGATTTATAAGGTGGAAGAACAACTGAAGAAGTCCGAGCAATCGAAAGGCTCGGCCATGGCGCTCGCCCAGCAGCTAATCTCCCAATATCCGCAGAGCGACTGGTCGTCGCGCGGACAAACGCTGCTGTTCCTGTTGCAGCAGGGAGTCCCGACTTACGGAAATGCAATGCAGTAGTGGAGCGCCGGGCGTCCTCGCCCGGCTGGACGGGCGAGACGCCCGTCACTCCACCGCAAAACTCATCGCGTGATCAAGGCAGCAGGCGCTTCGCCCAGCTTCCCCTCGCGATAAGCGCGCACGTAATTCTTGCAGTGCGCATCGCGGCCCAGCAGCGCTTCGGTGGCGATGATATTCATCATCAGTTGCTGGTCGCGAGGATCGACAATGGCCGCATCCAATCCATGCGCCATCAGCAACAGAAGGAAGGTCTCGTTCAGCAATTTGCGAACCGGCAGGCCAAAGGAAACATTGCTGACGCCCGCGCTGATATGAACTCCCGGATACCTCGCCACAATCTGGGCAACGCTCGCCATCAGGTTCTTGCCATGCGGACCGGTCGCGAGAGGCATCACGCAAGGGTCAACGTAAATATCGTCCAGGGCAAAGCCCTCCGCCGTCAGCCGATCGACCAAGCGGCTGGCGGTGGCTACTCGATCCTCGACCCCGTTGGGCATTCCGCCTTCCGACAAGCAGAGGGCGATCACTTTGGGACGGTGTTCCTTGAGCACGGGCAGCATCTTCCAGCGCGCGGGTTCGTCGCTGATGGAGTTGACCATCGGCCTCTGCTTGCAGCGGGGAAGCGCTTGCATCAAGGCTTCCGGGTCGGCGCTGTCGAGGCAGAGCGGAATGTCCACCGCGGCTTGCACCAGGTCCACCAGCCAACTTAGAAGTTCCACTTCCTGTTGAGGAAGTCCGCCGTTCACATCCAGCATGTGGGCTCCAGCGCTGGCTTGCTTTCGCGCCAGGTCCCGGAAGAACTCCTCATCCCGCTTTTCCGCGGCCTCGCCGACTTTCTTCCGCGTGCAGTTGATGAGTTCTCCAATGATCAGCATGGTTTTGTCTCCTGTGGGTTGCCCTTCTCAGCGGGATTCCCGAGATCAATTCTTTTGCAGAGATTATCGAGCCCCGCGAAGCGATTGGCCAGAGCGTTGGTGCGGTCCAGGCACCAGTCCCGCGGAGGAATCATTATGCGGGCGAACTTCCGCGGATCATCGCCCACCGCCAACGCGCCGCGGTAGATAACATTCCAGATGCAGGGCAGATCGGCGCGAGCCTCACAGGTTCCATCCACCCGGGAGCCTCCGCAGGGACCGTTACGCAATTCCTTGTAGCAGCCCTGCATCGAACACCCGGCATAGTTGAGATGGTCCTGGATGCAATCTCCGCAACTGACGCAGCCCAAAGTTGCCTTCCGGTAAAAAGTTGCAGGCTCCAGCAGTTCGTACCAAAAGCCATGCCGCCAGGAACTGCCTTTGCCGGGCTGGCCTTCGGCTCTCAATTTCGCTCCGAAGAAGCGCGCGCCGAAACTGCCGTCTCGAATCAAGTGCCGGTGCACACTCGCCGAGAGGCGCTGCGCCCACGACGGATGAGGCTTGACGCTGCTGATCTGATAATCCGCTGCGCCGTCGCTGAGCCCGTCGCCATCCTGGGGCAATAGGTAAAACTCGTTGGGGATTGAGAACACGAGGTCATCGATCCGCCCGCGCCAGTTCTTCCCGATTGCGGCCGCACCCTCGAGGATCGTCATGAAATCTTTGTGTGTGAGGCCGAATCCGCCAATGTGGGCGCCGGCAAAGCCGAGGTCTTTCACTGCGGCTACCATCAGCGCGGCGCGCTCCAGCCTCTGCGGTTTCTTTTCACGCTCCAGGCGTTGGATGAGTTCGTCCGCAACGACGCAGCCCGCCAACTCTCCAGTCTGCATCAGCCGCGCGATTTTGGCGGTCGGCACATAGACGTTCGCCAGCACAGGAATATGGCCCAGACCCTCCCGGCCCATGTACTGCTTTAACTCGTAAAGTTTGCGCAGGTTGTACCCAAGCTGAGTAATGATGTATTGCGCGCCCGCCGCTACTTTCAACTGCAGCTTGTAAAACTGCATCATGAGATCCGGTTCGCGGACCTTGAACGGGTTCGCCACCGCGCCGGCAAAGAAATCGAAAGGCGTGGTGCGCGCGGTTTTCGGCCCCAGGTTGTATTCCAGACCCCCGCGCAAGGCGCGAAGCAGCCAGAGAATGAGGACAGAATCCAGGTCGTAAACCGGCTTCGGCTTGCCGGCGAATCCCTCCTTCTGCGCATCGCCAGTCAGGGCCAAAATATTTTCTACGCCGAGGCGCGCCAGCGCGTGAATGCGAGCCTCCAGCGACAACCGGTTTCCGTCTTTGCCCGTCAGATGCGCGATCGGCGTGAGCTTGTGCTCGAGAACGTAGGCAACAAAAGCCTCGGGCGGCAGCGCGGGATTCCCTCCGGGAAGATCCGTCAGGCTGATAATCTTGGCCCCGTGCTCCTGCTGCGCCGCGTCTTGCACGAAGACTTCCGCCTCCAGCGCGCTATGATCGCGGCCCAGCACGAGTTCGGCGGTGCACACGAATTCGCCTTGCTCAAGCGCTCGTCGAAAGCGGTTTGGGACTTCGCAGCACCCGCCTGTGCTCATTGGCATCACCGATTCGTGGTGCCTCCATTGGAGCATTCTTACTAACCCCCGGGCTGTGATATTGATCACCGAGGAGACGCCGAAATTTCGAACTAACCATGACTCTTAGTCTCGCCCGAGTCTCAGGTACACTGCATTTGTTATGAGCTCACCCGCGCTCGTGCTGGCGGCCGTACCACTTCTAACTCGCCCTCTTGCCGAGTGGCAGGTCACCGCCGGCTACGTCGTTTTCGCTGTCAGCTACCTCGTGTTCGCCTTAGGCAAGCTCCCTGGGATGAAGATCGATCGCCCCGGCATGGCGATCATTGGCGCCGTCCTGATGGTTGCCTTCCGCATTGTGCCCGCCACCGAAGCGCTGCGCTTCATCGACTTCGGCACGCTGGTCCTTCTGTTCTCCATGATGGTGGTGGTCGGCTGCCTGCACCTGACGGGCTTTTTTGACTGGGTAACCGAGCAAATCGTCATACGTTTGAAGCCGCACCATTTGCTCCCCACCGTCATCTTTATCACCGGATTGCTCTCGGCCTTTTTCGTCAACGACATCATCTGCCTGGTCATGGTGCCGTTCGCACTTCTCGCTACTCGCCGCATGGGATTGAAACCGCTGCCCTACCTGCTCGCCGTGGCCACTTCGGCCAACATCGGCAGCGTCGCCACCATCACTGGAAACCCCCAGAACATGCTGATCGGCTCATTCTCAGGACTGACCTACCGCTACTTCCTCTGGCACCTGGGACCGGTGGCGCTGATCGGCCTGGGGCTGGATTGGCTGATCATTCACCGAATGTGTGGCAACGACTTTGTGCCCGGAGACGCCGAAGCGGTCGCAGTTGCGGCGCCGCATGTCTCGATTCGCCAGCTGCGCAAGCCCGCCATCGTGATTGCCCTCGTGCTGGCCGGCTTTCTTGCGGGCGTGCCGCCTGCCATGATGGCGGCCATCGGGGCCGCGCTCATGCTGATTACGCGCACGCGCAATCCGCGGTTGGTGTACGACGAGGTCGATTGGGGGCTGCTGGTGTTCTTCGTCGGCCTATTCCTGATCGTGGGCGGTGCGGAAAACTCCGGGCTGACCCGCCACCTCTTCGAGATCGCGGAACGCTCCAATCTCCAGAACGCCGGGATCTTTACCGCCGTGACCGCGGTGTTGTCGAACCTGGTGAGTAATGTGCCCGCAGTGATGCTGCTCAAAACCCTCGTACCGGGTTTCCGCGATCCGCACACGGGTTGGCTGGTGCTCGCCATGGCCAGCACGCTAGCGGGAAACCTGACCATCACAGGTTCAGTCGCGAACCTGATCGTCGTGGAGCGCGCGCACGGCGAAGTGCACATCGGTATTTGGGACTACTCCCGCGTCGGGATTCCAGTCACGCTGGTGACGCTCGCGGTCGGATGGGCCTGGTTGGCCTGGGTGCATTGAACTAGTGTCGCGACCGCATTAAAGATCCCACTTCATCCAGAGCGCAGCATGATCATCGCGAGGCGATGATCGTGCGGATTCGAAGGACCCCTACCTTCCCCGGGGCTGGACCACCCTTGGCTTCCAGCCATGGATGAGACGACCTTTCTCCGCCCCGCTTCCTGCTATCCTAGAAAGCTTCGCCAACTGAGGAACGTCATTCGCAAAAGACGCGGCCAGCCGCGTCTCGATTTAGGAGAGAACACTTGAACGACTATCTTTTGTCCGCTCTGCTCGGGATCGTCGAAGGACTGACGGAATTTCTGCCGGTCAGCTCCAGCGCCCACCTGCGGATTTCCGAGGCCCTGTTGCACGTGCCACTCTCGAGCGGATACTGGAAGATGTACTCGATCGTCATCCAGTTGGGCGCGATCCTGGTTCTACCCATCTATTTCCGGAGCCACATCGCCAAGCTCTTTTCCACGTTCCCCGAAGGCGAAAAAAAAGACTGCACGATCCTGACTCATCCCTTGAGCCTGGTCATGATCGCGTTCGTAGTGACCGCCGGCCCCGCCTACCTGTTGACCAAAGTGATCGGCAAGAACCTCGAGAGTCTCCACGTGATGGGCGCATCGCTGCTGATCGGCGGCATCGTGATGTGGATCATCGACGCCATGAAAGCGCCCTGGGAAAAAGCGGGCCAGGGCGCCGCCGGTTCGCCGATTCACACCTGGAAAATGGATGACATCCACGGCGGCCAGGCGATCTGGATCGGCGCCTGCCAGATTCTCTCCGCCGTTTTCCCCGGCACCTCGCGCTCCATGTCCACGATTGCCGCCGGACAACTGTGGGGAATGTCGCGCGCCGCCGCGCTTGAATTTTCTTTCTTCCTCTCCATGCCCACCATGGCGCTGGCCACGCTCTACACGCTCTACAAATCGCTCTCCGGCAAAGAGGAAAATCCCATTGGCGTCGCTGAAATCACCTCTCACCAGTGGGTCATTCTCGCCATCGGCTTCGTCGTCTCCTTCATCGTCGCCTACGGAGCCGTGGCCTGGTTCATGGCCTGGGTCCGCAAGCGCGGCTTTGTGCCCTTTGCCGTGTATCGCATCGTAATTGGACTCGCGGTGCTGGCCTGGGCGGCGGGAATGATTGGACGCTGATCGCAACGCGGAAATGTCGGTCCAGTCCCGCTATTTTCCATAATCCTTTTTGCTCGTTACAATCACGCAGAAGGGAATTTTCCATACTCATGATGCGCTCGATTCGATCCCGCACTGCAAAAACAAAAACAATGGTGTTATTCATGAGCAACCTGATCGCTGCCGGAATTGTGGCCCTCGGCGCCACCAATCCCGCACTCGCCGCCTCCGCCGAATTCGGTCCCTCAAACCCTTTTTACGCGCCCAGTACGCTGCCGTTCCACGCGCCGCCCTTCGACAAGATTAAGGATGAAGACTACCAGCCCGCGATTGAGGCCGGCATGGCCGAGCAGCAGGCGGAAATTCAGGCGATCGCCGACAATCCCGCTCCGCCCACCTTCGACAACACCATCGTCGCCATGGAAAAGAGCGGTCGCTTGTTCCACCGCGCCCTGGCAGCTTTCGAGGGAGTCACTGAGGCCAACACCAACCCGGCCCTCCAGCATGTCGAAACCGTCGAGGCCCCGAAACGGGCTGCGCACCATGACTTCATCTATCTCAACACGAAACTTTTCGCGCGCGTAGCCGCGATCTACAAGCAACGGGCCACGCTCCAGCTCGATCCCGAGTCGCTCCGCCTGATCGAGCGCGTCTATGACCAGTTCGTGCATGCCGGCGCCAATCTGCCGGAAGCCGACAAAGCGGAACTGCGCAAGCTCAACGAAGAACTTTCTTCCCTTTCCAACGCCTTCAACACCAAACTCTTGGCCGCCACGAAAGACGGGGCGTACATCACCACCGACAAGACCGCGCTCGCCGGCCTCTCGGAAGCTCGCATCGCCGCCGCGGCGCAGGCCGCCAAGGACCGCAAGCTCGAAGGCTTCGTAATTCCGCTGCAAAACACCACGCAGCAGCCTGACCTGGCTTCCCTCAGCAACCGCGCCACGCGCCAAGCCATCTTCGAACACTCCTGGAACCGCGCCGAGCGCGGTGACGCCAACGACACTCGCGACATCGTCGCGCATCTCGCTCAACTGCGCGCGCGCAAGGCCAAGCTGCTTGGGTTTCCCAACTTCGCCGCCTGGAAGCTCGACGATCAGATGGCCAAGACACCCGAGGCCGCTCTGCAGTTCATGGATGCTATCGTTCCCGCCGCCACCGCCAAGGCCGCTCGCGAGGCCGCCGATATTCAGGCCGTGATTGACCGGCAGAAGGGCGGTTTCAAGGTCCAGGCCTACGACTGGGAGTTCTATTCGCAGCAGGTCCGAAAAGCTCACTACGACATTGACGATGCGCAGGTAAAACCCTATTTCGAACTCGACAGCGTGCTCCAGAATGGAGTCTTTTACGCGGCCAATCAGCTCTATGGAATCACCTTCAAAGAGCGCCACGACATTCCCGTTTACCAGCCCGATGTAAGGGTGTTCGAAGTGTTCGACGCCGACGGCAAGCACCTCGCCCTCTTCTATTGCGATTACTTCAAGCGCGACAACAAGAATGGCGGAGCCTGGATGTCGGAATTCGTCGGCCAGTCGCGCCTGCTCGGCAACTCCCCGGTCGTGTACAACGTCGCCAACCTGCCCAAACCCGCCGCCGGGGAACCCGCCCTGATCAGCTTCACCGACGTCATCACGATGTTCCACGAGTTCGGACATGCCCTGCATGGCATGTTCTCCGACGCCGAGTACCCGACTCTCGCCGGCACCTCAACCGCCCGCGACTTCGTGGAATTTCCCTCGCAATTCAACGAGCACTGGGCCACCTATCCCGCAATCTTTGCGCACTATGCCAAGCACTACAAAACCGGCGAGCCCATGCCGCCAGAACTGGCCGCGCGGATCCAGAAAGCCGAAACCTTCAATCGAGGTTATGGCATGACGGAAGTCCTGGCTGCGGCCGAACTCGACATGCAGTGGCACTTCCTTTTGCCCAGCGCGCCGCTCCAGCAGCCCGACGAATTCGAAAAGCAGGCTCTCGATAAGACCCACCTCAATGTCAGTTACGTGCCGCCCCGCTATCGCTCGAGCTACTTCAGCCACATCTGGCAAAACGATTACAGCGCGGGTTACTACGCCTATCTCTGGACCGAGATGCTGGCGGACGACGCCTATCAGTGGTTCGATGAAAACGGTAAGCTCACCCGCGCCAACGGGGATCGCTTTCGTAAGATGGTGCTTTCGCGCGGCAACACCGAAGATCTCGCCAAAATGTACGCGAACTGGCGTGGCGCGCCACCGAACACGAAGGCGATGCTGAAGTATCGCGGGCTGGAGGAACCGGCTCCGGCGAAATGACCACGTGTAGAGACGGGGCTTTGCCCCGTCTCGGACTGCTGAGCAACTCTGGGTTGTCTTGGTCTTGGGAAGGGCACGAGTTTAGAGGCTGCGGAAAAACTCTGATTCAAGCAGGTTTTGGGAAGGGCCCGACTTCAGTCGGGCCGTAAGTCGTTGGAAATGTGTTGCGCTTTAGCGCCTGCGGTGGGCTTTCTTCGCCCTTGATGAATTTTTCCGCAGCCCGTTAAGCTTCTCGGCTGCGATCCGGGCTTCGGCTACGATCCGGTCAATGATGGCGCGGGTTTCATCCGTCACCACATCATGCGGAATGCCGGGACGCGGATCGTCCATGGCTTCCTGTACCTTCGCGCGAAACCAGGCGTCGTGTTCCCGCGCCTCGCGCTGGCGTTGGACGAACTCCCGCATGAATGCCCGAACCAACTCGGATGCCGGCCGGTGAGTCGCCGCCGCTTCGGCCGCGAAGGCGTCGCGCAGATCGGATTCCAGCTTGAGGGTGAAAACGGCTTCCTTGGGCATGACGAGTTCCGCTGTAAGTACTTTGACTATACCATGTCAGCACGCCAATGGCTACGCAGCGAAAGGGGGTCGGGAGTGCGAAGGCCTGTTTAGGTCAACATTCTTCTGTTACGCTGTCAATCGTATGATCGAATCCACAAGAAGTTGGTCCGTCGGTATTGGAAAGGGAGCCTTCGTCCGATACGGATTAGCGATCCTGACCATGGGGTTTTTCCTTTTTACGCTCAACGCCCAGACAGCCAACGAAACCAAACTCGTCGGCAAATGGAAGTTGAATACCGATAAATCGCACTACACGGGTCCGCACAAACCTATTTATCAAGCTACGATGGTGATTTCGGAAGCTACCGCATCGCATTTCAAATGGCAGAAGTCCTTCGGCATTGCGGTGGAGAGCGGACGAGTGCTTTGGGAAGATGATCGTTATGACGGCGCTATTGATGGCAAGCCACACGAGTTGCGGGTAGCAGTAGAACGTCGTAAGTTGTCGTTTGATGACCGCAACAGTGTCTTAGAGGGGACTGAAACTTCGCCACAGACTTCGACGCATCATAGAATTACCGTGTCGGAGGACGGAAACACGATCATTTGGGACTCTAGCTCGACCTATCCTGGGGGGACCGCTTCCGGTACGTCAATCTGGGAGCGAGTGCCGGACCAGAAAGGGAAATAACGCCGCACAAATAGCGCGGCTGACCATCTGAACGCCAATTGGTTGGCGTAATATCGCCGTTGCACTCAGAACCCTTGCGGTCCCCGGCCCGGTACCCAACTCGCCACCCCGTCCCCTTTCCGCATTGCCCGAACCGCCGCTTCTTGTCATAATTATTAAGCTCTGGCCATGTAACGGCGCTGTGGGTGAGTTTTGCCCAAAGCAACGCCGTCGCTGCCACATGACATTTTTCTCGAAGATTTTTGCGCCCACCCGGAACCGGCGTCTGAACGAGCTCGTCGGACTCGTGTTGTGCGTCTCCGCGCTCCTCCTTTTCCTCGCGCTCGCGTCCTATTCGCCGCTCGATCCCTCGCTGAACAGCGCCTCCATCCTGACCAAATCGCATGCTGCCCGCAACTGGATCGGCATCTTCGGAGCCTATCTTTCCGACCTCGTCCTGCAATTCTGGGGCGTCGGATCGTTTCTGCTCCCCATCTTCCTGGTCATGCTCGGCGTGCGCTGGTTCCGCTCGCGAACCGTGCAATCTCCGGTCGCCAAGACTCTGGGCGGAATCTGGCTGCTCATGTTCGTCCCGGCGCTGCTCGCCATCCTGCCCGGGCACTTTCGCTGGATGGGCTCGATCCCGGTCGAAGGCCTCGCCGGCCGCATCGTCGGCGACGTCTTGATCCGCTACCTGAATGTTGCCGGCGCCTACATTGTCTGCACCACGGTTCTGGCCGTCGCGCTCTACCTCACCACCGCCTTCTCGTTGACCGCGATCGAACTCTGGGCGCCCACCCGCTTCGCCTTCATCGTGGCGCTGAGAGACCGCTTCAAAGACTGGCAGGACGAGCGCGCGCGCAAGCGTCAACAAGAGGAACTGGAAAAACGCCGCGCCGAAAAGCCAACCGTCACCGCCCAACTCGTGCCCGCGCGTCGCCGCGGCGCCGCCGCGCCAGGAAGCCTCTCGTCAGGATTCCGAAATCCCCGGCGTGCAGTCGGCGGCCCCGGTCCCCCGCAACGGCATCGAACGCATGATGGCCGAGGAGACGATGGCTGAGGAAGAAGGCCATTCCGCCTCGGCACCTCCACCGCAGGATGCGCCCGCGACCACCGCCGAAGTCGAAGTGAGTGACCGCGCCGACGCCGAGCACAAGCCGAAAACCACCTTCCCGAAAATCGCGGGCAGTTACAAGCTGCCGCCGTCGAGCCTGCTGCACCGTCCCGACGAGCAGCAATCGGTCAACGAAGAAGAGCTCAAGATTGTCGCCCAGGTTCTGACCGCGAAGTACGCGGAATTCGAAGTCCACGGCCAAGTCACGCAGATCAACCCCGGCCCCGTCGTCACCACCTTCGAATTCAAGCCCGAAGCCGGCATCAAGTACAGCCGCATCGTCAGCCTCAGCGACGATCTCTGCCTCGCGCTGCGCGCCGAAAGCATCCTGATCGAGCGCATGCCCGGCAAGAGCACGGTCGGCATTCAGGTGCCCAACCGCGAGCGCGAAATCATCTGGCTGCGCGAGAACATCGAGTCGCAGGAATTCCTCGGCTCGAAATCGAAGCTCACCGTCGCCATGGGCAAAGACATCAACGGACGCATCGCCGCCGCCGACCTGGCCGGAATGCCCCACCTGCTCATCGCCGGCTCGACCGGCACGGGCAAGAGCGTGGCCATCAACGCCATGATCATGTCGATTCTCTACAAATCGACACCCGACGAAGTGCGGCTCGTGCTCGTCGACCCCAAGCGCCTCGAACTCGGCAATTACGAAGGCGTCCCGCACCTCTACACGCCCATCATCACCGAACCGAAACTGGCCGCCAACGCGCTGCGCAACGCCGTCCGCGAAATGGAGCGCCGCTTAAAACTGCTGGCGGCCAAGGGCGTCCGCAACATCGACAGCTACAATCGCCTGTTCGACGACACGCCCAGCCTGTTCAGCGAGCAAACGAATTCCGAAGACGGACCTATTCCCAAGATCGTCATCATCATCGACGAGTTAGCCGATCTAATGATGCTCGACGGCCACAACGTGGAAGAGTCGATAACTCGCCTCGCGCAGATGGCCCGCGCCGTAGGCATTCACTTAGTACTGGCCACGCAGCGCCCATCGGTTGATGTGATCACTGGCTTAATCAAAGCGAACTTCCCCGCCCGCGTCTCGTTCCGTGTCGCCACCAAAGTCGACTCGCGCACCATTCTCGACGCCAACGGCGCCGAATCGCTCCTCGGACGCGGCGACATGCTCTACCTGCCCGCCGGCTCCGCCCGCGTCCACCGCCTCCATGCTCCATACGTAACCGAAAAAGAAATCGCGGCGGTGGTCGAATTCTGGAAGGCGCAGGGGGTGGCGCAGTATCAGGAGAAATTCCTCGAAACCCCGAAAGAAGATCGCGATCTATCGGCCGGCGCCGGAGACGATTCCGGAGAACTTTCCGCAGACGACAACGATCCGCTGTTCAACGATGCCGTGCGCCTGGTGATCGAGTTCGGCAAAGCCTCCACTTCGCTGCTTGCAGCGCCGCCTGCGCATCGGCTACGGACGCGCCGCCCACCTCATCGACCTCATGGAACGCGACGGCATCGTAGGCGCCGCCGATGGTCCCAAGCCAAGAGAAGTCCTGAAGCGCCCCGATTGGATCTCGGAAATCGAAGAGTCGATGCGGTAGGAGGTAGTGTGGGGACGGGCTCGTGTGGGGACGGGCGCCTCGCCCGTCCAGGCCGAGCGAAGCTCGGCAGTTGCAGTAGGACCGGATTGATTCGAAACCCAGTTCATCACATTGTCACAGAAGACACAGAGGAATTCGTGGTTCTTTAGAAGACCTTAGATTTTCTGTGCCTCTGTGGTGAGCTCTCTTGTCTTTATATTAAGACTCATGAAATTCCACACCGAGTACCTGACCCTGCACACGAAAACCAAGCGAGCCTACGTTCACCTGACGCCGCAGGTCGAGAGCGCCCTCAAAAAGTCGGGCATCAAAGACGGCATGATCCTCGTCTCCGCCATGCACATCACCGCGGGAGTCTACGTCAACGACAACGAGGGCGGCCTGATCCAGGACATCGACCAGTGGCTGGAAACGCTCGCCCCTTTCCGCCAGAACTATCAGCATCACCAAACCGGAGAAGACAACGGAGACGCGCACCTGAAATCGCTGATCATTCACCACGAAGTCATCGTTCCGGTCACCAACGGAAGACTCGACTTCGGCCCCTGGCAGCAGATTTTCTACGCCGAATTCGACGGCCAGCGCGACAAACGAGTGATTATTAAAGTGATGGGAGAATAGGAATCTGGTTTATCCTCATAACCCAGTTCTCAGTTCCCAGTTCCCAGTTCTCAGAAAAAACACCAACGGCACTGAGAACTGGGAACTGGGAACTGAGAACTGAGAACTGAGAGCCCGATAACATGACCGAAGAACTCCACGAACTGCACGAGCACGCCGAACACGCCCGTGAGCATCCCGATCTCGCCCCCGTCACCCTCACCATGGCGGTGCTCGCCGTGCTGGTCGCCACCGTGTCGCTGCTCGGCCATCGCACCCATACCGAAGAAGTTATCCTGCAGAACAAGGTCACCGATCAGTGGGCCTACTATCAGGCCAAAAACATCCGCCGCCACAACGACGAATTATTTGCCGATCTGACCACCATCGTTGCCAGCAAAGACGCGGAAGCCGCCGCCAAGCTACATGAGAAATACCGCGCCGAAGCCGACCGCTACAAAGATGATCAGAAGGAGCTCGACGCCAAGGCCCGCGAACTGGAAAAGGATGCCGACCTCACCCGCCGCAAAGCCGATCGCTTCGATCTGGGCGAAGTCTTTCTGGAGATCGCGCTGGTGATCACTTCAATCACTCTGCTCTCCGGCCGCCGCGTGTACTGGCACCTCGGCTTGCTGATGGCAACCGCCGGCATTGTCGTTGCCGCCTCTGCCTGGATCGTCCACTAACAGATCGTGCACTAACCCGTCGTGGAGCGCCGGGCGTCCCCGCCCGGTTGGGACGGGCGAGACGCCCGTAGCTCCATCGACACGGCCACCGGCCGCCATGTAGAATTGGTTCGCGAGAACCTTCGCAAAAGCAATCCCAAGGCTGCGATTCCCGAAACTGCCTGTCGCGTCTTCGTCTCCGCGCCTCAATCCATCAAGGGACGCCACGTGCTGGCGGTGGAAGACGGCCCCACGCCCATTCATGGTGACTTTGAACAAATGACCCCGAACGATTTTCTCTCCATCAAGGATTTTTCACCCCAGCAGATTCGTAGTTTCCTCGACCTCGCCCGCCACATTAAGGCGCGCCCCGACGATTACGCGCAGAAACTCAAAGGCAAGACCCTGGCCTTGATCTTCGAGAAGCCTTCGCTGCGCACACGGGTCAGTTTTGATGTCGGTATCCACCAACTCGGAGGGTTCTCCCTCTACCTCTCGCCCGCCGAGATCAACCTGGGCAAGCGCGAGTCGGTCTATGACGTGGCGAAGAATCTCGAGCGCATGGTGCAGGGCATCATGATCCGTACTTTTGCGCACGAGATCGTGGACCGAATGGCCGAATACGCCAGCATTCCGATCATCAACGGCCTCACCGACTACAGCCACCCTTGCCAGGCCATGGCCGACTATATGACCATTCTCGAGATCAAAGGGAAGGTGGCGGGCCTGAAAGTCGCCTACATCGGCGACGGAAACAACGTAGCCCATTCCCTGATGTTCGCCGGCGCGCAGCTGGGAGCCCATGTCTGGGTGGCAACTCCGCCCAACTACGAGCCCAAAGCCGACGCCATCCAGTGGGCCCAGAAGCGTGGCGCCGAGACGGGCGGCACTTGCACCATCACCAACGATCCGGTTGCGGCCGCTTCGGGCGCCGACGCGATTTACACCGACGTCTGGGCCAGCATGGGCCAGGAAGCGGAGGCCGAAAAACGCCGCAAGATATTCATGCCTTACCAGGTAAATGGCGCTCTTTTCGGACGCGCCAAGCCCGACGCCGTGTTCCTCCACTGCTTGCCTGCCCATCGCGGCGATGAGGTCACCAATGAGGTGATCGATTCTCCCCGGTCAGTAGTCTTCCAGGAGGCCGAGAACCGCTTGCACTCGCAGAAAGCGATTATGCTGGAACTGATGGAGCACGGAAGCCGCACCACTCCCGGTGTTTCCGCCAAGGAATCGGTGCACGTATAAAGAAAGATAGTGGAGCCTTGTTTCATAAATCGGTTTTGGGTAGGGCACGGCTTTAGCCGTGCCGTTTAGACCCTAAAAAAATGCGGGCTTTAGTCCCTGAGGGACGCGCCTTCCAAAACCGGCGACTAACTACCATGAAGACCATGCTGATTGCCGTTGGCGGCAACTCCCTGATTCGCGCAGGCGAAAAGGGGACGGTCAACGAACAGTTGGCCAATGCCCGTCGCACCGCCGCCGCCATCGTCGGCCTCATCCGCCGCGACTATCGGCTGGTCGTGACCCACGGCAACGGTCCCCAAGTGGGCGCAGCTCTGCTCCGCTCGGAAAGCGCTTCCAGCCAGGTCCCCGGCCACACTCTGGATGTCTGCGGTGCTGCCACGCAAGGCGAGATCGGCTACATGCTGTCCCAGGCACTGACCAACGAACTCTCAGCCGCCGGCCTGCAGGTGCCCGTGGTGAGCCTGGTCACGCAGGTCATCGTCTCCCAGGACGATCCGGCCATGCAGCACCCGACCAAACCGATCGGCCCTTTTTATTCTCGTGCCGATGCCGAGGAGCGCAGGCGTCATCTGGGATGGCAAATCGTCGAGGATGCCGCTCGCGGCTATCGCCGGGTCGTGCCTTCCCCCGAGCCCGTCGAGATCGTAGAGTTGGAAGTGATTCGCGATCTGGTGAACGACGGAGTGTTGGTGGTTGCGGGCGGAGGTGGCGGCATCCCAGTAGTCCGTTCCAACGGAGGTGTAAAGGGTGTCGAGGCCGTGATCGATAAAGACCGCGCGTCGGCACTGCTGGCGACCCAGCTCGGCGTTGACGTTTTCGCCATTTCCACCGACACCGATTACGTCTATCTCGATTACAAGAGGCCCACGCAGCGGCCCCTCAAGTTAGTAAGTGCCGCCGAGATGGAAGCGTATTACCATGCCGGACACTTTCCGCCGGGCAACATGGGGCCCAAGATCGAGTCCGTGCTTCGCTTTCTCGGCAGCGGAGGAAAAGAAGCCGTCATCACCACCTACGAGCATCTGTGCGACGCAGTGGACGGCGCCGCGGGCACTCGTATCGTTTCCGATCCGGCCGGGGCAGGCGCCGCGACCGGCGTTTACAATCAGACAAGGAACCGGACCCGATGAAACTGAAACACCTGGTGGAGTCGCAGCAGTTCACCGTCCCGCTGCTCATGGATCTGTTTGCCCGCGCCCGCGGCATGGAACGAGTGGTAGAGCGGGGAGGCTCTCTCGATTACCAGAACCGCATCATGGCGACCGTGTTCTACGCACCGTCGACGCGCACGCGCTTTTCTTTTGAAGCGGCCATGCATCGCCTGGGCGGCAGTGTGCTTTCGACCGAGCAAGCCCGTGTGTTCTCTTCCGAGATCGAAGGCGAGCAGCTCGAAGATTCCATCCGCGTCATTTCGAGTTATAGCGACGTGATCGTCATTCGCCACAATGAAGAAGGGGGCGCCAAGCGTGCGGCCCAGATTTCCCCGGTTCCCGTGATCAACGCCGGAGATGGCAACGGCGGCCAGCATCCCACGCAGGCGCTGCTCGATCTCTACACCATCTACCGCGAGCGTCCCCTCGATGGCTTAAGCGTGGCCATTATCGGCGAACTGGATAAGGGGCGAACCGCCCGCTCGCTCGCCTATCTGTTGGCGAAATTCGAACGGGTGAAGATCTTTTTCGTCAGCCCTCCCGAACTCCAGATGAAGCCCGATATTCTGGAGTACCTCGACGAACATGAGGTCCGCTACGAACTGGAGTCCGACCTCGACCGTGTGATCCGCGAGGTCGATGTGGTTTATCAGACCCGCGTCAAACCGGAGCGGGTGGCCAACGTCAAAGACCTGAAGCGGTTTGCGATCGACTCGGCCGTCCTGCAGCGCATGAAGCCGGATGCCATGATCCTTCATCCGCTGCCGCGCACGGTTGAGCTCGACAAGACCGTCGACGACGATCCCAGGGCGCACTACTTCCGCCAGGCAGTCAACGGCCTCTACGTCCGCATGGCGCTGCTGACCATGTTGCTGGATAAAGACTAGGTGCAGCTCTGCCGTCGTCAGCGATTGACTAATTTCTGCATATTCTCCGGGTACCGCGCTCCTTGCACCGGAATCTTCGAAGTGGCGTTGTCGATTTGGCGAAGATCGCCGGGTGTTAGCTCAACGGCAGTGGCTCCGATGTTTTCTTCTACCCGGTGCAACTTCGTTGTGCCGGGGATGGGAACCATCCAAGGCTTCTGGGCGAGGATCCAGGCGAGTGCGATCTGCGCGGGTGTCGCTTTCTTCTGCTCTGCGAACTTGCTAACCAAATCCACCACAGCCTGATTCGCTCTGCGGTTCTCCGGCGTGAAGCGCGGGACGATATTGCGGAAATCAGTCTTTTCGAACTTCGTTTCTTCGGTGATCTTGCCCGTGAGAAACCCTTTTCCTAATGGGCTAAATGGAACGAAGCCGATGCCGAGTTCTTCGAGCGCCGGTAATACTTCGGCTTCAGGCTCTCTCCACCAGAGTGAATATTCGCTCTGGAGTGCCGTGACCGGCTGGACTGCGTGCGCGCGACGGATCGTTTGCACGCCTGCTTCAGAAAGGCCGAAGTGCTTCACCTTACCTTCTCGAATCAAGTCCTTCACCGCTCCCGCGACGTCCTCGATCGGTACGTTCGGATCAACCCGATGTTGATAAAACAGATCAATGACATCGGTCTTGAGGCGCTTGAGCGAAGCCTCGGCGACTTCCTTGATGTGCTCTGGCCGGCTGTCGACCCCGTTCAAACCTCGTTCCACGGTGGGGTCAATCTTGAATCCGAACTTGGTGGCTATCACCACCTGGTCACGGAATGGAGCGAGCGCTTCGCCGACCAGTTCTTCATTCGCAAACGGGCCGTACGCTTCGGCGGTATCGAAGAATGTGACGCCGCGTTCGACGGCCGCTCGAATCAGCGAGATCCCTTCCTTCTTTTCCACGGCGGGACCGAAGCCGAAACTCATTCCCATGCAGCCGAGGCCAATTGCCGATACTTCCAGATTGCTGTTTCCAAGTTTTCGTTTTTGCATTTGCTTCTCCTTTAAGAAATCGTGCCCGTGAACGCGATTCACCGCTACTCTCGCGCCGAAGACCGTTTGGGCAGCGTAATGGCCGCCGATCAGCGCAGCGGAACCAAGACAGCAACGTCGAATTTTGAGTAGTATTTCTTTACGTCGCTGGCCCCGTATTTGGCGCGGAATTTCTCGACCACGGACGGCACCTGTTTGGCGTCCTGTTTGGCGTCAATGATAGGAACGGCCTGAAATTCGCCATCCGCGCCCCGCGCATCAATCCGCATTGACGGATTCTTGAGCACGTTCCGATACCACTGCGTGTCCGAGCCTTCGACCGGCAGGAGGTAAAGGTTGTCGCCCTCCAAGACGAACCAGACCGGCCTTGAGATCCTGCGTCCCGACTTTCTGCCGGTCACGGTGATGTTAATTTCGCGATCTCGGGAGAGGCGGTCCTTCAGAGCATCGTTCTGCGGCGGCATGGTTCCCTCCTTCAATTCCTAAACTATCTTCGCGGATTCACTTACGGTACTGCTCGTCGGTGACGTGCTCCATCCAGTCAACCACCTTGCCGTCCTTCTTCTCCTGAATGGCGATGTGCGTCATAGCCGTCGTTGGCGTGGCCCCATGCCAGTGCTTCTCGCCGGGTGAGATCCACACCACGTCACCCGGCCGAATTTCCTCAATCGGGCCACCCCAGCGCTGCGCCCAGCCGCAGCCCGCCGTGACAATGAGCGTCTGGCCGAGCGGATGCGTGTGCCACGCAGTCCGCGCGCCAGGCTCGAACGTTACACTGGCGCCTTGAACCAGCGCCGGATCGGGTGCCTGAAAAAGCGGATCGATTCGTACGGTGCCGGTGAACCACTCCGCCGGACCTTTCGCAGAGGGCCGCGAGCCAACTCGCTCGATTTTCATTCTCCGAACTCCTTCATTGGAACTAGATCTTCCCCAATGGATCACGGGCATGACGCTGCGCTGGCACGCTGCTCTACGCGCCAGCGAGCCGGCGGCACTCCTTCCCAAGTGCGAAACGCGCGCACGAAGGAGCTGGAATCCTCGTATCCGAGAAGATAGGCGGCTTCATTCAGCTCGAGCACGGGGTTATTGAGATATTGTCGGGCCAGCTGACGGCGAGCTTCTTCCAAGACGCGCTGGAAGCTGGATCCTTCGTCTTGCAGGCGCCGTTGCAAAGTCCGGGAACTGATATGCAGCGCATCGGCGATGTCCTCGATGGACGGACGTTGGCCCGTAAGCTTCTGTTGTATCGCTACCCGAACTCGATCGAGGAAGTTCTCGTCGCCGTTCTCCCGCTTCAGTTCTTCTTCAAACTGCGGCGCAAGCATCGCCAGGAGCTCGGCATTGCGGGTAACGAACGGCCGCTGTGCGTCGCCCGCGCGGAACACGATCGCGTTGCCGCTGGCCCCGCTGACCACGGGGCAGCCAAAGTGGCGCTCAATGGTCTTGGCATGCGCGCGGGGCTGTACGAACTCCACGCGCAGCGGCGACAGGCGTGTACCCGTGCCACAGCGCGCGACCGATAGCACCCACGCGAAGCAGCATTCGATTAGCGCTGCAGGCTCGACTTCATCCGCCAGCAGCCAGCGGAACTGGATGCTCCACTCTTCCTCGTCCTTCTTCTGCACGATCTCTTCCGGGCAGGTGAGCTGTTTATAGCGCGCCATCCGCTCGACGGCTGCGCCGAAGTTCTCGGTCGAGAGAGCGGCTAAGCTCACCGGGTGGAATCGTTCGATCTTGCTCTCGGCACCGAGCAGGAGCCCGATCGCGGGGTTCGCGCTCACTTCCCCGATGGCACGCCAGAGCGCAAACAGCTCCTCCGTGTTGAGCAGCACCCGCGGCTGACTCGCATAGCTCTGGGGAAGTCCGGCTCTGCGCAGGACTGCATCGGCACGAACTCCCAGCTCTTCCAACCTCGAAAAAGTGCTGCCCGAAAAGCGAAAGTGCTTATTCATAGGTTTACTCGGACTTGAGAGAAGCCATGTCGATCGAGAAGCGGTACTTCACTTCCGACTTGAGCAGTCTCTCGTAGGCTTCGTTGACCTTCTGGATGGGGATGACTTCCACATCGGCCGTAATGTTGTGCTTGCCGCAGAAGTCGAGCATCTCCTGGGTTTCGGCGATGCCGCCGATGGACGAACCGGAGAGGCTGCGGCGGCCCATGATCAAGCTGAACGCGGAAACGGGGAGAGGCTTCTCCGGAGCGCCGACAAGCGTGACGTTGCCATCGCGCCGCAACAAATTGAGGTAAGCGTTGATGTCGTGGCCGGCGGAGACAGTGTCAAGAATGAAGTCGAAGCTGCCGGCGTGTTTTTGCATCTCGTCGGCGTTCCGCGAAATCACGACCTCGTCCGCTCCGAGCCGCGTAGCGTTTTCCTTTTTGTTCGGCGAAGTCGTGAAGACGACAACGTGGGCGCCGAGCGCATGGGCAAATTTCACGCCCATGTGGCCGAGTCCTCCGAGACCGACCACGCCAACTTTCTTGCCCTTGGTAACGCCCCAGTGCCGCATCGGCGAGTACGTCGTAATTCCGGCGCAAAGCAAAGGGGCGGCCCCGGCCTGGTCGAGGTTCGAAGGAACCCGCAGGACAAATCTCTGGTCCACGACAATGCGCTCGGAGTAGCCGCCGTAGGTGACGCCTCCCAAATGCTTGTCGGGGAAATTGTAAGTGAAGGTCGGATTCGGGCAGAACTGCTCGAGACCCGCCCGGCATTCCGGGCAGGTGCCGTCCGAGTCCACCAGGCAGCCGACTGCGGCGAGGTCGCCCGGCTTGAACTTGGAGACTGCGGAGCCAACCTTGGTGACGCGGCCGACGATTTCGTGGCCGGGCACGCAGGGGTAGACCGTGGGCAGGAAACCGCTCCACTCATTGCGGACCTGGTGGAGATCGGAGTGGCAGATGCCACAGAAGAGAATCTCTATCTGTATGTCGTGTTCAGTAGGGTCACGCCGCGTGATCGTAGTGAAGGCCAGCGGCGAAGTCGCATTCACAGCGGAGTAAGCTTTAGCGTTGAACATGCACTTAATTTAGATGTTCACCGCACGCTCCGATATGCACAATCCGCCATTGTGTATGCAAAATACGCCAACCTGTGGTTTTGGGGATTGCACTTGAGAATCACGTAGGGACAGTGGGCTGGCCCAGTCTTCCGTCCGAACGGGCACACCAAGGTTGCCCCACGCATTACGGTCATTCTCACGTATCCCGGGCTACCGCTTCTCGATCACCTTCTTGATCCGCTCGAACGCCCAGTCAATTTCTTCGCGCGTAATGACCAGCGGCGGCGCGATCCGGATTACGTGGTCGTGCGTTTCCTTGCAGAGCAGGCCTTCTTCTTTCAGCGCCTCGCAGTACGGACGTGCCGGGCTGTGCAGTTCGATGCCAATCCAGAGGCCGCGGCCGCGCACCTCCTTCAGATCGGGGCTGCGCAACGTGCGCAGTTTTTCCAGGAAGTATCCGCCCAGTTCCGCCGAGCGCTCGGGCAGTTTTTCGTCGATCAGCACTCGCAGCGCCGCCCGCGCCACCGCGCAAGCCAGCGGATTGCCTCCAAAGGTGCTGCCGTGGTCGCCGGGATGGAACACGCCCAGGATTTCCTTGGACGCGAGCACTGCGGAGACTGGATAGAAGCCTCCAGAAAGCGCTTTGCCAATGATGACGGCGTCAGGCCGTATGCCCTCATGCATGTAGGCGAACAGCTTGCCCGTGCGGCCGAGGCCGGACTGAATCTCGTCGGCAATCAAGAGCACACGATTTTGCCGGCAGATCGCCGCTGCCTCTTTCAGGAATCCGGTGGGCGGAATCACAATGCCGGCTTCTCCCTGGATCGGCTCGACCAGGAACGCGCAGGTGTTCGGAGTCATCGCGGCGCGCAGCGCTGCCGTATCGCCGTACGGAATAATCTTGAACCCAGGCGTGAACGGGCCGAAGCCGTCGCGGTACTGCTCGTCGGTCGAGAAGCCGACAATGGTCACCGTGCGTCCGTGAAAATTGTTGGCGCACACGATAATCTCGGCCTTGCCGTCCGGAATGCCCTTGACCTTGTGCCCCCACTTACGGGCAGCCTTGACCGCGGTCTCCACCGCCTCGGCGCCGGAGTTCATGGGCAGCGTCATCTCGAAGCCGGTAAGTTCATGCAGTTGCTCGAGGAGGAGCGGCAGTTGGTCGTTGCGAAAAGCCCGCGAAGTGAGCGTGACTTTGTGCGCCTGATCCACCAGCGCGTTGAGGATCTTGGGGTGGCAGTGGCCCTGGTTCACCGCGGAATAGGCGGCCAGGCAATCCAGATACTTCTTGCCGTCAACGTCATAGACCCAGCAGCCTTGGGCGCGGTCAAGGACGACATCGAGCGGATGGTAGTTATGAGCTCCGTATTGCTCTTCGAGCTGTATGAATTCCTGAGTCTGGTTCTTTTCTTCGGTCACGGGCATGTGGGTTCTCTCTTTTCTCTTTATATATATCTTAGGCTTTAGGAGTCAGGTTGGCGATCGCGAGTCCAAGCAGTCTTGGCCATTTTCACTTCGAGAATTCTCTCATTATTTCCTCGTCATCGCCAATCGCCGTGTGATCCGCATCACAGCCGCTGCGGTCGGTAAGGACGGACGAGGATTCGTCAGGCGCGCCTGCTCTCCGTCAGCACAGCGCAGGCCAACTCGATCGCGGCGCCATCTCCACCGTCTAACTCATGGTAACTATGGGTCATAAGTTTCTAATAATTCCAACTGCCATTCGGCCTCTCGCGTGCTGTTTTATTGGAATCTCTCTGGCCGAAGCTCCACAGAAGAGAAGATTGGACCCAGCCGATGTTGCATAAATGCGCCAACCCCGCATGCACAGTTCCATTCCGTTCCCTGCGCGAAGGCAAGCTGTTTCTTGCCGAAACTTTTCCATCCGACCCTGGCGTCGCGTTCGAGGGCAACCGGCAGAAGCTGCGCCGGCGCGAACATTTCTGGCTCTGCGATGCCTGCTGCGCTCACTTCACGCTGCGATTCGACAACAACCTTGGGATGCTGACCGTTCCCCTCAGCAGCCGCTCCGCTCCACGCTTCCTTACTAGCGCCGCTGCCAACGCCAGCTAATCGCCAGGGAGGCCTGTGATGGATAACCCAATCCGAAAACATTCTCCTTGCCTGGTTTGCGGCCGCGATAGCTTCCGCCACACGGGATGGTTCCTCGTCGTCGAGAACCGCTGGCTTGACCGTCTCAAGATCCTCTCCTGGCATCCTTCGCTCGCCGGGCAGAAAGGCGTACAGGGCGTCTGCTGCAGGAGGCATCTCGAAACCCTCATCGCCCACTGGCTCCACGAAGCCAACCTCCGGCTGCCCCCAGCGCAACGTCTTCCTCTGCCCATCGGCAGCGACCCGGCTCTCACCGATGTCGATCTCGACCCGCAATCGCTGGGCCGCCTGGTCGGCGAATTGGCGGTTCATCGCGAGGCCTTTTCCCGAGTCTGGTCAGGTTCCGCTGCCGCCCTCGATTGCATTCTCGACGCCCTCGTCACCACCGGAGGTGAAAGCGAACCCCGCGCGCTGGAATTCCAGTGCCAGATCTTCGATCCACCCAAGTCCCGGCACGAACTATCCCTCCAAGAAGGCGCCGGCGGAGTCTAGCTCCGCCGGCGCTCCCTCCACACTCGCCAATCTTTCTCCATCGCGTCGGCCATCGCCTGCGCCGCTCCCACCAGCCAGTTTCCTTTTCGGCCGCGCAAATCTTTCAGGATCGCCTTCCGCTTCTCCGCCGTCCCGAGGTGAACATTCGCCGTCTCTCTCCCCATCGCCTCCAGCAGCCGCAGTTCCCGCTTGCTCGTCTTCAATTCATCCAGTCCGATGCGCGAGCAATGCGGCGACAGCCGCCGTACAATCCAGCTTCCCCGCATCTGCACATACGGATCGGGACAGCGCACCGCCTCCTTCAGAATCGCACCATACAGAATCTCCGCCGTCGCCTGCTTCGGATTGACCCAGTGCATGGCCGAGGGCAACAGCGCCTTCGCTTCCCGCGCCACTCGCGCGCCCCTCCACTCCGCGATCGCTACCAGCCGCACCCGTCCCAGACTGCCGAGCCCCGCCCTTCGCCGCGCCAGCCGATACGGGATCCCACGCTCTGGCAGCAGATGCTCAATCGCCTCGCGTGCGCTCTCTGGAACTTCTCCCTTGGCTGTAGGCAGACGATCCATCTTCCCCCAGAACACGACCGGATCGCGCAGCTTGCTCTCCGCGATCGCCCGCAGCCATTCATGATTCTCGCCCAGCACAAACGCCCGCCCGCCTGACTCCAGGCTCCGCTCGTATCCCGCCAAAATCGCCGCCGCTGACTCCTTCGGCTTCATCGACAGGCGATGCGCCCGGATCGCCAGCAGCGCGCTCGTCGCTAGCCGCACCAGATCCACGGTGTAGGGATACACGCAGGCTTCATCGAAATCGTTGACTCCCCACACCAGCCTGCCTTCGCAATCTCTCCAGGTGCCAAAGTTCTCTACGTGCAGATCGCCCACCGACAAAAGATGAGGCACATGGTCGAGTTTCGAGCAAACCTCCGGCCACACCTGCAACCAGCGATAAAACGTAGCCCGCAAAAACGGAAAAAGACCCGCCGCCATCTGTTCGTGCTTGAACTCCAGATCGGGCTGCACAATTCGGATGTGCGACGCCAGCCAATCCTCATATTTCTTAGTAGCCTTAACGATGTTCATAGTCGGCTAACAATAAGAAGCCAGCCCTACCCTGTCAAGGCAGATGGAACCTCGCACTCCGTCCTGTTATGATGTGCGCGCCCATGTTGCGAAGTTCGTATCGGCAAGTGGAAGGACGAGCCCCCAAGCGAGCCCGCGTAGGGACAGCCGCCCTCGGCTGTCCAGCCGAGCGACGCTCGGCAATTACCGGTAGCCACAACCGTTCTCGTCTTGTGATAGCTCGGGCGATCCTCGCCCTGCTTGCAATTTCCGCGCCCCTCCACGCGCTCCCCGCCCCGAAAACGCCGCCCGCGCCGCACCCCGTCCGCATGCTCCAGCAATCCATCCCCATGCCCGACGGCGTCCGCCTCGCCGCCACTCTCTACATGCCCGGAGACGCCAAGCCCGGCGAAAAGTTTCCTGCCCTCCTCGAATATCTCCCCTATCGCAAAGACGACGCCACCGCCGCCCGCGACTATCCCATTCACGCCTGGTTCGCCGCCCGCGGATACGTAAGCGTCCGCGTAGATATCCGAGGCTTCGGCTCAAGCGAAGGCACGCCCACCGACCGCGAATATTCCGAGCAGGAACAACTCGACGCAGAACAAGTCATCGCCTGGCTGGCGGCGCAACCCTGGTCCACCGGGAAAGTGGGAATGTTCGGTATCTCCTGGGGAGGTTTCAACTCCATCCAGATGGCCATGCGCCATCCGCCCGCGCTCAAAGCCATCCTGGCTGTTGATGCCACCGAACAGCTCTTCCACGACGACATTCATTACATCGACGGCATGATGCACTTCGACGAGTTCGAACTCAACATGGACCTCGCTCCCGCGATGACCGGAGCCCCCGACTACGCGCTCGACGAGAAAGTGCTCGGCCCGCGCTTCGACTCCGCGCCCTGGTCGCTGCTCTACCTCAAGCATCAGCGCGACGGCGAGTTCTGGCGCGCCCCCGTCCGCCCGCTCAGCGAAATCAAAATTCCTTGCTTCCTGATCGGAGGCTTGCTCGATGGCTACCGCGATTCCATCCCCCGCATGTTCGAGCAAGTCAAAGCGCCGCTGAAGGCGATCATCGGTCCCTGGAATCACACCTTTCCCCACGACGCCGAGCCCGGCCCCCAAATCGAATGGCGAGACCAGGCTCTCCGCTGGTGGGATTACTGGCTCAAGGGCCGCAACACCGGAATCATGGAAGAGCCGCCGCTATCCATTTACATGCAAGACTGGCACGCTCCCGACGCACACCTCAAGACCGTGCCCGGAAAGTGGCGCGGTGAAATTGGCTGGCCGCCCAGGAACGTGGCCAACGCGACGCTCTATCTCTACGACACTCACGCCCTCTACACCGGCCCTGCCAAGCCCGCAGTCCATCAACTTCGCTACGTGCCAAGTGTTGGCGTGGAAGCCGGATTCTGGTGGGGAGAGTTGCTCACCGATCAGCGCCCCTCCGACGCCTTCAGCCTCACCTACGATTCCGCTCCGCTGAAGACCGAACTCACCATCCTCGGACGCCCCCATGCCCTGCTTCAAGTAAGTTCGTCCGCTCCGCAATCCGACTGGTTCGTGCGCCTCTCCGATGTAGCTCCCGACGGCACCGTAACCCAAGTTACTGGAGCCGGACTCAACGGAGCGCAGCGCGACAACGCCTCCGACCCCAAAGACTTAGTGCCGAATCAGACTTACTCACTCGATATCGAATTGCACCTAACGACCTGGACCTTCCCTAGAGGTCATCGCGTTCGCCTGGCCGTCTCGAATGCGCTCTGGCCCATGATCTGGCCCACTCCCTATGCCATGACGACCACCGTGCAACTCGGCGGCGACAACGGATCACGCCTGACTCTGCCGCTCGTCCCACCTTCTATGTACGCTGCTCCTGAATTCGCGCTGCCCGAGCCCTCCGAGCAGCTCAGCGGCTTTCAGTCCGTAGGCTTCCCCTGGCCCGGCGATTGGAAAACCGAACACGATGAACTCCATGGAAAATCAAGCGTGTCGTGGAAGGGAAAGTCGGAGGAAACTTACCCCTGGGGCAAAGAGACCGACTTAGAAAGTCTGACTTACGTTGCCGATGACCACCACCCCGAAGCCAGTTCGGTCGAAGCCGAAGCCCAAATCGTGATGGCCCTGAAGCAGCAAACCCTGATCTGGCAGGGGCTCCTCACCCTCACCAGCGATGCCCAGAACTTCTATTACAAATACACCCGCCAGCTACTGAAAGACGGTGTCGAGATCAAGCAGAAAACCTGGCAGGAAACGATTCCGCGCGACCACCAGTGAGATGCGGTCACAATGGGGCGCTTATTTCGGCTTCGTTTTATCTTCAACCTTCTGAGCGCCCTTTTTGGTCTTTTGCGCCACTTTGTGCGTGACCTTTTTGGCAGTTTTCTTGGTCGCCCGTGCGGCATCCTTGGCAGCCTCCTTGGTGGAGCGCCCGGCATTTTTCATGTCTTGTTTTGCACTCTGGTCTTGGGTTGGGATTGCAAAGGAAGTGCCGGTGATGGCGACAAACAAAAGAGAAATTGGAATGTATTTGCTTTGGAACATACTCGTGAATCCTCCTCCTTATGTGAAATGCGTGGCCGGGGCGACAGCTTTCCATCGTCGCCCTTTCTTCAGCAATAGCGTGCAAAGTGCGAGCGCGAGACGCTTCTCATAGCGCCCACTTTAGCAGAACTCCCGGCGGCGAAGAAACTGCACTAGCCCGCTGGGGAGTTCCTGTTTCCGCACTGTGCGCCAGAAGCGAACTCGTCCCGTTACCTCGGTTACCTTCCGGTCGTTCTGGATGGCGAGGTAGGCTGGTGGCGGAGGTTCATAATGCATCGCCGTGCCGTAGTTCCGCTCCTAGCGCTACTTTTGGGAGCGGCCGCATTCTCCCCTTCCCTGGCTCTGGCTCAAGATTCTTCTACTCAAGAACAGACGGAAACCAAGCGGAAGGTTGTGAACAAAGTGGTCCCCGTGTATCCAGAACTGGCTCGCAAGATGCAAATCCATGGCATCGTCAGGGTGGAAGTTGTAATTGCGCCCAGCGGAAAAGTAAAGATGACGCACGTGATTGGCGGCAACCCCGTGTTGGCGCAATCCGCCGTGGACGCCATCGGACAATGGAAATGGGCGCCGGCTTCGCAGGAAAGCCAAGAGCTCGTCGAACTCAGTTTTCACCCCTAGCAGGCAGCGGAAGAAGCCAACGTTTCGTATCCTGATATCCCTTCCGCGATACCGCAATTCTTTTGAAATCAAACACCCTTCCGGGGCGGTGCGGCGAACATCGGGTTCCCGGTGTTTCCTGGTATCCCGAATCACGGCCGCTTGGGCACCGTTTCTGCACTCCATGCCAAAAGCGAATTGGGCTCGTTACTTCGGTTACTTTGCGTCGTTCTCGATGCAGAGGTAGGCTAGTCGCGTGAGGAAGTTCACCGTGCGACATCGTGCCGCAGCCGCGCTGCTACCCCTGCTCTTGGGAGTGGTTGTATTTTCGCCATCGTTCGTTCTCCCGCAAGACCAGCCCGACGCGAAGCGGAAGGTTGTGAGCAGGGTGGTGCCGGTGTATCCCGAACTAGCCCGCAAAATGCAATTGAGCGGAATCGTGAGGGTGGAAGCCGTCGTGGCGCCCAACGGAAAATTGAAGCTCACCACCGTGATTGGCGGCAGTCCGGTGTTGGCGGCCGCCGCCGTTGATGCCATCGAAAAATGGAAGTGGGCACCGGCCCCTCAGGAATCGAAAGAGATCATAGAACTCAATTTCCATCCCTAGCAGCCTGCGGAGAAACTCTCTCTGCCCACTCCGCGATCTCAGCTGACTAACTACTGCGCGCAACCCGACGTCCCAGCCGACTTATAAACCTTCCCATCCTTCATCACAAACTCCACCCGCTCTAGCAAGCTGATGTCCTTCAGCGGATCCCCGCTCACCGCAATCAAATCCGCATACTTCCCCGCCTTGATCGACCCCACCTCGCTTCGCATGCCCCAGCAGATCCGCGGCGCTCGAAGTCGCCGCTTGAATCGCCTGCATCGGCGTCATCCCGTACTTCACCATGAACGCGAACTGCTTCCCGCTCGTCCCGTAGGGGCATACGCCCGCATCGGTGCCGAAGGCCATCTTCACGCCCGCCCGCACCGCCTTGCCGAAATTGTCGCGCTGCACCTGCGCCAGCCCAATCTCGTGCTGCAGGAAGTCCGCCGGCGTCTGTCCCGTCTTTCCGCCCGCCTGGATGCATTCATCGTCGTAAATATCCATCACCAGATAGGTACCGTGCTGCTTCGCCAGCGCAATCATGTCGTCATCCAGATATTCCGCGTGCTCCACCGAAGCCGCGCCGGCAAGAATCGCATTTCTTGATCCCCTGCGCCGCATGAGCATGCACCGCCACCCGCAACCCGAAGTGGCTGGCTTCATCCACTCCCGCCTGTAACTCCTCTTCGGTAAACTCGATCGACGCCGGACTACTCCCATGCGTCAGCACCGCTCCCGTCGACAGCATTTTGATCAAATCCACACCGTCGTGCGCCAGCAACCGCACCTTCTGCCGCACTTCCCATGGACTGTTCGCCTCGCCGTAATGCAAGTCCCAAGGCAACTGAATATCCGGAGCCTGTCCTGTCATCGCCCCCGCGCCGCCGGTAATGGTGATGTAAGCGCCCGCCACAAACATCCGCGGACCGATGACGTCTCCCCGCGCAATCGCATCCCGCAGCGCGATATCGTTCAAGGCCCGATACGTCCCCACATCCCGCACCGTAGTAAATCCCGAAAGCAGCATCGCCCGCGCATTCGGAACCGACTCCAGCGCAATCTGCGACGCCGTCTTCCGCAGCACATTAAACGGTTCTCCGTCCCCCTGCCCATCCGCCACATGCGTATGACAATCAATCAACCCCGGCAACACCGTCTTATCCGAAAGATCGATCACCGTTCGCATCCGCGGGAAGTGCGAGCGCCGCACCCACCGCTTGAACCTTGCCGTCCTTAATCAGGATCACCTGATTCGTCAGCACCGTCCCCGAATCCGGATCAATCAGCCGCCCCGCCCGAACCACCGTCACCTGCGCCCCCGCCAACTGGGCCAGTGCTGCCACAAATACCAAAACAATGTTTTTCAAGATCCCCCCAAAGTCAGAGGCCAGAATTGCACCGCCTTCTCCTGTGCTCCTCGGTGCCCCCTGTGGTTCAAGCCTTCTCCGCGTACTCCGCGCCCTCTGCGGTTCAATCTCACCGCGAGCGTTCCACCTCTTGTCCCAGCCCACTCTTCAAATCCGCCGCCAGCAACTGGTGAAACAACTGCTCCCCCGCTTCCCGCCGCGCCGAAAGCCGTCCCGCTCCGTAAGCCCGCGACTTCAGCCCTCGCTGCACCGCCTCGCAAATCCCCAGATCTTCATCCTGCACCCGGTTCCCCACCGCCACGCTCTGCTCGTTGTAAGCGCGCGCCGCTTCGCTCACATCGCTGAAGTAGAAATCGAAAACCACCCGGCAATGATCCACATCGATCGGGATCACCAGGTTCGTATCCAGATACCCTTCGTAGCAATTGAACATGAAATTCGGATGCAGCCAGAAATACCAGGCGCGGTCGCCACGCCGCGTCGTTCCGGTGGCGGCATCTTCCGCCGAGCTCACCATCGGACTCGACTGCAAGCAATACCGGTCTTCATTTTCAATCGTGTACTGTTTGTAATCCAGAACCGAACTCAGTCCCTTATGCAGATGCGGCACGTGATATCCGCCATCCAGGTAGTTATCGACAAACACCTTCCAGTTACAGTGGATGTCGTAAGTCTTACTCGTAAAGTAGTGCAGCTTACTCAATCCCAGCGGAGCCGCGCGCTTCACCAATCCGCCAAGAAACTCCGCCAGCGGAGGCGCTTCCGGATCCAGATTCACAAACACAAACTTCTCCCAGGTCTCGACCTTCACCGGAACCAGCCCGTTGTCCTTGCGATCGAAGTTCTTCACCCCATCGAACTCCGGCATTCCCTTGAGCGCCCCATCCAAGCCGTAATTCCATCCGTGATAAGGACAATGCAAAATCGAGGCCTGCCCGCACGGTTCGGTGACCACCGCCGCCGCATGATGCCGGCACACGTTATAAAACGCACGCAGCACGCCGTCGTTTCCGCGCACCGCCACCAGCGGCTCTCCCGCCACCGTCGCGGTCACGAACTGCCCCGGCTTTTCCACCTGGTCGACTCGCCCCAGCACCTGCCACGTCCGCGAGAAAACCGTCTGCCGTTCCAGTTCCGCAATCCGCTCGTCCACATACCATGGCGCGGGGATGGTCGACGCCTCGGCCAACGGCGCCGCGTCGTCATAACTGGCCAGAATCTGCTCCACGGTCATTCTGTTCTTGAGGCCAGCCTTCATGCTTTCTTCCCCCGTGACTTGCACTTTCTCCGACCCAATCGCCCGCCGTAACAATTCCACAAACTGCTCGATCCGCGCTTCTTTCTCCTCGGGAACCGGTCCCGATTTCCGGAACAATCCCGGATCCAGCTCCTCGGTCAGCAGCGCATCCTGAAACCGGTCCATCGTCCATTCCAGAATCGATCCGATCATGTCCACGTCCAGATCCGAGCGCAACTCTCCGCGCTTGACTCCGAAGCTCACGAAGTCGCGCCAGCCGTAAGGATCCTCCGCCACCAGGAACCGGTTGATCTCCCGCCGCAACGCCAGATCCGTCCCATAATTGCCCACCAGATAGATTCGGTAGGACGACCAGTTATCGCGCACCATATTCTCCGTGCGCCCCAGCCAGTAGCGCAGCACTTCAAAAAATCCGCGCTCCTGCGCCGCGGCCGGAGCCTGCATATATTTCGGAAACGTCTGCACCGCCTTCTTGTAGGCCTCGAAGAACAATCCGTCCTTGCTCTTGAAGTGCTGGAACACCGATCCCTTGGCAATGCCCAACTGCGCCGCGATATCTTCCACCCGCGCCGAGCTGTAGCCGCGCTCGGCAAAATGCCGGATCGCCGCCTCCACAATGAGCGCCCGTTTCGCTTCCGAGCGCGGGCGCGGCTTGCCGTCCCGCCTCATCTGCGTCGGTTTCGCCAGACTGGTTGTGATTCCTTCCATGGCGCAACTCCTCCCTGGTTTATTGACCGCCGGTCAACAAAAGATACAGCAGGAACAGAGCATTTTTCAATGGCTTTTTGCATGGGCTTTCGATACTTTCTTCACCCAGGCCCTGTATTGTTTTGACCATCGGTCAGACCCATCCCGGCCACCAAGAGTCGCGACAATGCGTTTTTCGTATCCGGGCGCCAATTGGCCGGTGCCAAAAATATTTCGTCCCGAATGGAAGGGCAGGCCTCTAAGAAAAGCGAAAGGAAATTCCAAATGTCGGAGACCGCTCAGCAGTACACCCAACGCATCCTGGCCAACGCGCAGGGACAGGATCCGGTTAAACTCCAATCCGCCACCAATAAGAAATTAACTCGTCTGGTCAAAGGCGTCTCCACCGCGAAACTCCGCAAGCGACCCGCGCCCGACAAGTGGTCGGTTGCAGAAATCCTGGCCCACCTCGCCGACGTTGAAATCGTGATCGGATGGCGCATGCGCTCCATTCTCGGAGCCCCCGGAACCCCCGTCCAAGCCTACGATCAAAACGCGTGGGTGATTGCCGGACACTACGAAAAACGCGATCCGCGCGAGTCCCTCGAACTGCACCGCGCCGTTCGCGAAGCGAATCTTGCACTCCTCAAGTCGCTTTCCCCCGATCAGTGGAAGCTCTACGGCCAGCATGCCGAACGCGGACAGGAATCGATCGAGCATATCGTCCGCATGGTGGCCGGACACGACGTCAACCATCTCCAGCAAGTCGAGCGCATCCTCGGATCGAAGTGAGGGCAGAGGTGAGAGGGCAGAGGTGAGAGGGCAGAGGTGCGGTAGCAAATCGGGTTTCCACCTCTGCAATCGGACCTCTGACCTCTGCCCTCTAATCAGCGGACTGCGATTCCGCCAGTTCTTCTTGCAGGGAATTCGCCAAAGCCACGGCGCTGGGTTTCTTGGCGTGGGCGGTGGTCATCACGACCACGCTGACCAGCACCAGAAGCGTTCCGAGCAAGGTTCGCGGACCCACGGTTTCGCCGCCGAGGAAATATCCGACGATCACTGCGACCACAGGGTTGACGTAAGCGTAGGTACCAACCTTAGTGGGCGATTCGTGATGAATGAGCCAGACGTAGGCGGTAAATCCGACAATGGAGCCCGCGACAATCAAGTAGGCGAGCGCGAACCACGCGCCGCGAGAGACCGCTTGCATGTGGAATCCGTGGAACTCTCTGAAGATTGCCGCAGCCAAGGCGAGCAAGATTCCGCCGGTCAGCATCTGCGCAGCGGAACTCATCGCTTTGGAAGATGGCAGCGTCAGCTTGCGAGTAAGAACGGAAGCGACGGACCAACTCATGGCAGCGACCACCAGAGCCACTGCGCCGCGAGGATCGATCGGGACTTCGCCAAAGCCGAGCGAGCGGCTGACCAGAACCGATACCCCGCCGATTCCGACCAAAAGGGCGAACGCAAGCCGCAGCGTGAGGCGCTGCGAGCGCAGGAAAAGGATCTCCGAAAGCGCCATGAAAGCCGGGATGGTCGCCAGCATGACGGCGGCAATTCCCGAAGGCACGCGTTGTTCGGCCCAAAACAGCAGACCGTAATCGACCACGAAGATGCAAACCGCGAGAACCGAAGCGGAGACCCACTCGCGACGTGACGGCGACGGGGTACCCTTCAGCCGCAACCATCCGAAGAGCACGACTCCAGCAATGAAGAAACGCATGCTGGCGAGAAGAAGTGGCGGAACCTCACGCACCCCCACGCGGATGGCCAGGAAGGTCGATCCCCAGACGAAATAAATGATGGCGAAGGCCAGCAGGGTCTTCCACGCTGGGGGACGAACCGTCGGTTCCATGTAAAGTAGATCGTTGGCGAGGCTGCGGGGACGCAGAGTTTTTCCGGCATGCGCGGGTCAGCCGAGACTCCCGCTGGCCCCTGCAATTCTCAGTTGGTGAAATCGCCTGACTAAGTAAACCCGGAAGACAACGCTTGAATATGCGCCCTCCACCCAAGCCTTGCCTTGAGTGGAGAGCGCTTCCCAAGATGGATCCGACATCCGTCTAGTTGCTGGTGGAATCCGCTTTAAGCGGCAGACTCCCGAGAAGCAAGCACGGAGGCCGAATCCTGAGCGGCTTGTTCTATGAGAGAAGCAACTGAGCCCGGCTGAGACACGTACACCGCATGACTTCCCTTGACCTCCACTACCTTTGCGCCAGCTCGTTTGGACATGGCCCGTTGAGCATCCGGAGGAATCATACGGTCTTGCGTGGATACCAAGTACCAACTCGGCTTTGATTTCCACGCTGGTTGGGTGACTTTGCCACCGAGTGCCTGAGTGCCCCACGGCACCTGAGAATCAGCCATGAAAGCAGCCAAGCTGGAATCTACATCTCCCGCGAAAGAGTCTCGGAACTTCGACCGGTCCAAGAATAAAAATCCATCCTGAGGCGGCAGGATTGGAGGCACCGGCGCGCCCGGCGGCGGATTCTTGATCAATGATTCAACGGATTCGCCACTGTCGGGTGCGAATGCCGTAATGTAAACGAGCCCTGCTACCTTCGGGTCGTTCCCAGCTTCGGTGATCACTACACCGCCGTAGGAATGGCCGACCAGGATAACCGGACCTTCTTGCGCGGCAATCGCCCTCTTGGTTACGGCAACGTCATCGGCAAGCGAGATGGTTGGGTTTTGCACGACCGCGACGTTGTACCCCTTCCCCTTCAGTGTGTTGTAGACGCCACTCCAACCAGACCCGTCCACAAAACCGCCGTGGACGAGAACGACGTTCTTGACCCCGTGTGTCATAGGTTTAATCTCCTGTTTCGATTTGAACTCCAGAGCAATAGATAATCTCTGGGCTGTATTGGGTCCTTTTTAGATTTGCACATTCTAAAACACAAGTTCTGAATAATTGCCAATTATTGATAGAATTTCAGTAATGGAATTTACCTCACGCGATTACACGCATTGACCGGATTGTAAAACCGACGATTGCAACCGTGACTTCGGGAATGCCCGGGAGCGGAATTCCTAGGTCCGACGGTCTTCTGCGACACTTGGGATCGCGTGCCCTCAAATTACCAAATTACAAATTACAAAATTACAAATTTCCTCACGAACTCCCAATCCATATCCCCACCGCAAACACCAGCACTCCCCCCACCACCACTTGAAACGCGGCCGACAGCAGCGGAGTATCCATATACCGATTCCGAACCCAGGCGATCGTGGCCAGCTCCGCCGCCACCACAATCACCGCCGCGAGGAACGCGACATGGAAATCTTTTATCAAGAAGGGAAGCGTATGCCCGATCCCGCCCGCTGCTGTCATCAATCCCGTTACCGCGCCACGCAGCATGGGACGCCCGCGCCCGGTCATCGATCCGTCATCGGAAAGCGCTTCCGCAAATGCCATCGAGATTCCCGCCCCGATCGACGCCGCGAGGCCCACCAAAAACGCATCGCCGCTGCTTTTCGTGGCAAACGCCGCCGCGAACACCGGAGCCAGCGTCGATACCGATCCATCCATCAGCCCCGCCAGTCCCGGCTGCACGATCTGCAATACAAACAGACGCCGCTGCGCTTCCTCCTCGGTCTTCTGCACCGTCTGAGTAATGCTTTCCGACATCGCCTCCGCCGCCACCTGGTGCTTGCGCTCGACCTCTTCGAGATCGCCCAGCAACTTGCGGATGCCCGCGTCCGTCACCTGCCCAATCGCCTTCTGATAAAACTGGCGCGTCTCCAGTTCCATGATCTCGGCCTGCTTCCGCACCTCCGAAATCTTCAAGGGACGCGTCAGCCAGAACGGCCTGCGCTGCACAAACCCCTTCACATCCTGCCGCCGGATCAGCGGAATGTGTTCCCCAAAACGCTCCCGATACGTCGCAATCAGGGAGGACCGGTGCCCCGATTCCTCCGCGCCCATGTCATCGAACAGCTTCGCGGTCGCCGGATAGGTCTCGCGCAGGCCGTCGGCAAAATCCGCATACACCCGGCCATCTTCTTCTTCCAGGGAAACGGCCAGCGCCAGAATCTCGCGCTCCGTCAAATCTTTGAAGTTTCGCGCCATGCCGACCAGTGTACTGTTTTTGGATTCGGTTTCAAGATTGTGGCTTGGATACCGCCTCCCGGCAACTCTTGCCTCCGCCTTCCCTGCACACTTTGCCGTCCGCACCGCATCGCGCCATCTCGCGGCGCACTGTGGCTCGCAACCGCCACAAAATGCACCAAAGATCCTTCCGCGCGATTACCCGTGCCAATGGAATCGGGAGTGCTGTTACCCCATCAGGTTCGCTCGGGCCTTCGCCGGCAGTTGGCCTCAATCCGCTGCCAGCGAATTCCCAGTCGCGCGCTTCTTCAACTCTTGCATCGAGGTACATCCATGTCGATCACCGGGATTCCCAGCAGCACCTTCAATCCATACCAGCTCGGTACCCCTGCCAACATTTACCAGCAGAACTTCCAGAAGCTCGGACAGGACCTCCAGTCGGGCAATCTATCGTCGGCGCAGTCCGATTTCGCCACCTTGCAACAAGCTTTTGCGCAGCCCTCCACCACTTCTGGAACCGCCGCTGCCACCACTTCGACGGCTACTTCCAACCCCATTACGCAAGCCTTCAACCAGCTTGCCTCCGATCTTCAGTCCGGCAACCTCGCGGCGGCACAGAAGGATTATTCAACCTTGCAGCAGGATCTTCAGAGCCAAAGCGGCGCGGGCCACCACTTGCACAATCACCACCGTATCAACGCCGGCGGAGACTCAACCAGCCAGAATCCTCTGCTCCAGGACCTCAACCAACTCGGCCAGAGCCTTACGTCCAGCAACCTGACCGGCGCCCAACAGGCCTACGCCATGCTGCAGCAACAGCTGCAACAGTTCGGTCTTGGCGGCGGAGCCCTCCCGACCGAGTCACCCGTCTCGCTGGAAGCGTGATCGGCTCGCGTGGGGCGGACGCTCTTGTCCGCAAGAAGCACAACGGCCACCGGCCGTCAGGAGGGAACTCACCTGACGGCGGTGGCCGATGTTTGTAACCGGCAAAAGCTTCCTATCGCGCTGCCTTGGCCGCCTCGATCGCGTCGTGCAGTTCGTGCTCGGCCGCCCGCAGATGCTCTTCCGCCTTCACGCCATGCCCGGCCATATCGTAGTGGTTGGCGGCGCGGGCCCGGTCCATCGCATGGATCGCTTCTTGCACATGGTTATGGGCTTCTTCCAGGTCGCGCCAGTCACGCACCTTGTCGGCAACCGCGATTCCGGCAACGAACGACAGACACGCAGAAATAACGGCAACTGCAATCGCTTTCGTCATAATTTTCCTCTCAAAGTTTTGGATTAGGGTTTTTCCAGCACTGACGGATTCCCGCCATTGTCCCCGACGAATAACCTGCTGTCAAACGCATCCGCGGGTGACGGCATATGGGTCAAAGGCGGATCAAAGGCCGCGGGCGAGGGCGCCCGCGCCACACGAACCTTTCGCGGAACGCGCGTGATCTGGATCACAGCCACATGTCCGCTGCTTCCGCTACAGTGTGGGCACACGCATGGGTGAATTTTCCATACTCACCAACCGCAAGCGCGCCATCGTTGCCCTGGTGCATTCCGTCGTGTTCCTTATGATTGCAATCCGGCAGATGATTGCCGCGCGACCTGCCGCCGGCATCTGGGTGGCATCCACGGTGTCCCGAGGCACCTGGATTCTCTGCGGAATCTTTACCATCGTTTCCGCCATCCTCTTGTGGCTTCTGGTAATTTCCGGCGGATGGATGGAAAAATTCTATTTCGGACTTTGCACGGTCAGCGCTTCGTCGGGGCTGCTGCGAACCGCTGCCGGCGACCAGGCATTTCACGCCGGCCTCTACATCAGGGTTGTCATGCTGGTGAGTGCGGTTCTGGTGGGACTGCTGATTGTTCGCCTGCACTCCGAGTACGCCGTAGGCAGCAGTTCTTAGTTTCGAAGGCGACAAGGCACCGCAGCGATAAGGGTTACAAGAACGCTTGCTGGCATCCGATTCGTGGTTGCCGGACTCTGACAGAATCTACCGAAATCCGCAGGCAGGGTTCCTGGACTCGGACGACTCCATGGCCCATTTGGGGGAGAGCTTTGCAAAGCATTGCGAGATATAATTCGACGTCGCCGCAGGAACCTGATCTGGCCGATCGATAACTTGGGATTCCGCGACGCTTCGGGGTGCAGCCTTGGCATTACACCCTTTGCAAGGGACGCGCCATTTTCCGGAAGAAGTGTGGGACCCGATCCGTCGGGCCCTAGAAGAAGACAACGACAGGTATCGCGATCTGGTCGAGCACAGCCGAGACCTGCTGTGTGTCCACGACCTTGAAGGCCGACTCCTGTCGATCAATGCCGTTCCCGCACGTCTACTGGGTTACACGGTAGAGGAAATACTGCAAAAGCCGATGCAGGATCTTATCGATCCGCAATTCCGCGATCAATTCGACACCTATTTGCGCGACATCGCGCGCACCGGGGAGTCGCACGGGACGATGGCGGTAATGACGCGATCGGGAGAACGGCGGATCTGGGAGTATCACAACACGCTGCGAACCGAGGGTATGGAGGCGCCGATTGTGCGCGGGATCGCACACGACGTCACGGAACGGGTACGGGCGCAGGGGGCGTTGCGGGAAAGCGAACAGAGTTTCCGCGCGGTGTACGAGCGCTCTCCGATCGGCATTGCTCTGGTGGAGTCACGCACGGGACGAATCCTGCAAGTCAATCCGAAGTACTGCGAGATCACGGGGCGCAGCGAAGAAGAGCTGTTGGGGATGGACGTAAGGAGCATTACCCACCCCGGCGATGTTGGGAGCACCAGTGAGAACCTGCGCCAATTGGCCGCCGAACAGCGACCAAATTACGAAATGGACAAAAGGTACGTGCGCCCGGACGGATCGGTGCGCTGGGTAAGGGTTCAGGTGGTGCCGATGTGGGGCCGAGGACAAACGGACCGATGGCACATGGGGCTGGTGCAGGACATCACGGAGGGCAAACAAGCGGAAGAAGCCCTCCGAACCAGTGAGCGGGAGCAGCACAAGATCGCAGAGCAATTGGAGATAGAACGCGCCCGCTTGATCGAGGCCCAAGCGGTGGCAAAAGTGGGCAGTTGGGAAGTCGAGTTGCCGAGTCTTGACATAATTTGGTCCGAGCAGACACACCGCATCTTTGAGACTGACCCCTCCTCTTTTCACCCCAGGCGTCCAGGCTTTGTGGAGCTTGTTCATCCGGAGGATCGTGCGAAATTGGATGCGGCCTTTGCGGCTTCGCTCGAAAAGGGCACGCCTGCCACGGTCGAATACCGGACTGTCATGGCAGACGGCCGCGTCAAAGTCTTGGAGGAGCACTGGAAGGTTTTTCATGATGGACAAGGACGGCCGGCGCGCCTAATCGGTACTTGCCAGGACATCACCGAGCGCAAGCAGTCGGAGGAAGCGATCGCCCGCCTGGTGCAAGAAGTGTGCGAAGCCAAGAAAAAACTTACGGAAGAAAAGCTTTATCTGGAGCAGGAGATTGATACCGAACTGGGGTTTGGGGAAATCGTCGGGAAGAGCAAAGCCTTGCAAGCGGTCATGGAGCAGGTGGGAAAAGTGGCGGCCAGCAATGCCACCGTGCTGCTGCTGGGCGAAACGGGAACCGGTAAAGAACTGGTGGCGCGGGCGATCCACCGGCTGAGCCTGCGCTCCGGTCGCAGTTTCATTAAATTGAATTGCGCGGCGATTCCGTCGGGGCTGCTGGAAAGCGAGTTGTTCGGCAATGAGAAGGGCGCATTCACCGGGGCGGTAAGCAAGAAGATTGGACGACTCGAACTGGCCGACAAGGGCACGCTGTTTCTGGACGAGATCGGAGAGATTTCGCTGGCGTTGCAACCGAAACTGCTGCGGGTATTGCAAGATCAGGAGTTCGAGCGGCTGGGCGGAATCCATACGCTGAAGGTGGATTTTCGCTTGATTGCGGCGACGAACCGCGATTTGGCGGATGCCGTGCGTGAGAACGAGTTCCGCAGCGATTTGTATTACCGCCTGAACGTGTTTCCCATCCGCTTGCCACCCTTACGGGAACGGCGGGAAGACATCCGGTTGCTGGTGGAACATTTTGTGCAGAAGTGCGCCCGGCGGATGAACAAGTCGATCACCAGCATACCCAAGAGAACCGTCGATGCCCTCATGGGTTGGGAGTGGCCGGGGAACGTACGGGAGTTGGAGAATTTTATTGAGCGCTCGGTGATTCTGACCCAAGGTTCGGTGCTGGTCGCGCCGTTAAGCGAACTGAAGCCCGTGACCGCGACGGAAGATGAAGTCGTGGATGAAAGCCTGGAGGCGGCGGAACGCGACTACATTCTGCTCGCGTTGCGGGACAGTCGCGGGCAAATTGGCGGCCCGCGAGGCGCGGCCATGCGGTTGGGATTGAAGCGGACAACTCTGCAATCGAAGCTGAAGCAGTTGGGAATCAATCCGAGAAGCATCGGGTGATCGGGTCATCGGGCCATCGGATGATCGAAGGTCAAAGGCATTTGACTTTAGATCACCCGATGGCCCGATCATCCGATCACCCGATACTTCTGTTGACCCGGCCGGGATGACAGCCTACCATTACGCCTTCACCTGCTCGAGCAACACTTCTATGGAACTCGTTGGGCAGACGGTGTCCCATTACCGCGTGCTGTCGAAGCTGGGCGTCGGCGGAATGGGAGTGGTTTACGAGGCGGAAGACATCCGCCTGGGCCGGCATGTCGCGCTGAAATTCATCCCCGAACATCTGGCGAAGGACCAACGCTCTCTGGAGCGGTTTACGCGGGAGGCGCGCGCCGCATCGCAGCTCAACCACCCCAACATCTGCACCATCCACGACATCGACGACAACAACGGGCACCCGTTCCTCGTCATGGAAAAGCTGGAAGGCGAAAGCCTGAAACAGCGCATCCACGGCAAGGCCATCGAGCTGGACGATCTGCTGGACATCGCCGTGCAGGTAGCGGACGCGCTGGCGGCGTCGCATGCCAAGGGGATCGTGCACCGCGACATCAAGCCGGCAAACATTTTTCTGACTCCGAATGGACAGGTGAAGATTCTGGACTTTGGCTTGGCCAAGCTGGCCAAAGATGGGAGCGTGGGCACGTCGACGGACTCGTCGCTGGAGGAATCGCTGACCCAGGTGGGAGTGATTCCGGGGACGGCGGTGTACATGTCGCCGGAACAGGCGCGGTCGGAAGTTCTGGACGCGCGCAGCGACATATTTTCATTTGGCGTGGTGCTGTTCGAGATGGCAACCGGCAAGAAGCCGTTCACCGGATCGAACGTGGTGACGACGCTTCATGCCGTGATCAATTCGAAGCCGGTGTCGCCGCGGTCCATCAATCCTGCGGTCCCGCCGGAACTTGAAACCATCATTGGAAAAGCGATGGAGAAAGACCGTAACCAGCGCTACCCGAACGCGGCGGAGATGAAGGCCGACCTGGTTCGATTGAAGAAGGGAACGGATCCGACGCTGCGGAGCGGGCTTCGCCAGGTGACCGGACTGCACGCGGTGCCACACACGTTCCAGAAGCCGAGTTTGAAGCTGCGATGGATTCTGCTTGGAGTAGCAGCCCTGTTGCTGGCAGCCGTGGCGGCGGTGGGAGCGTGGTTCCTGAAACACAGGATGTCGACCGTGGAGGCGAGTAGCCGGACGATCGCGGTGCTGCCCCTGCAGAATATTAATAACGATGCGGAAAGCGAGTTTCTGCGGTTCGCGCTGGCCGACGAGATTTCGAATGCGCTGACTTATGCGCATTCGCTGGAAATCCGCCCCTCGACAGCGACCCAGAAATACGCCAACGCCGAAGCGGACCCGGCAAAAGCAGGGCGAGAGTTAGGCGTGGGCACGGTGGTCGTGGGGCACTTTCTGCGGCAAGACAAGACGGTGATGGTGACCCTGGAAGCCGTTGATGTGAAAAGAAACAAGCTGATCTGGACGAGCACGCTCACCGCACCGGTCGATAACTTGATCGCGCTGCGAAACCAGATGGCGAAAGAGGTGCGGCAGGCACTGGTGCCGGCTTTGGGAATCACAGGTAGGTCGGTGGAAACGGGCAGCGCTCCCGCAAATCGCGATGCCTATGAGGCATATCTGCGAACGCTGGCCATTCCCCACGAGGTCAAATCGAATAAGGAAGAAATCGCAATACTGGAGAAGGTGGTGAGTCTGGATCCCAATTACGCGCCGGCGTGGGAGGCGCTGGGACACCGCTATTACTTCGACGCGATTTACGCGGACGGAGGCGAGGCGGGGTATCAGCGCTCCAACGCCGCGTATAAGCGGGCGCTGGCGCTGGAACCGGGACGGGTCAGCGCGGCGGGATTACTGGCGGCGAATGAAGCCGAAGGCGGAAATCTCGACCGGGCTTATGACGACGCACGGGCATTGGTCGAGAAGCGTCCGGATGCGGCATTCGCGCATTATGAGCTGGCGTATGTGCTGCGCTATACCGGGAGGCTGGATGAGGCACAGAGCGAGTGCGACAAGGCCTGGGCGATCGATGCGAACGACAACTGGCGAACCTGCGCGCTCGCTTTTGCGGAGGCCGGAAAGGCCGCGAGTGCCATGAAGTATATTGAACACGATACGGGCTCAGAGTGGTCGAATGCGGTGCGGGTTTCCGTGCTGATGCGGCAGGGGAAAATGACGGAAGCGCAGCACGACGCGCCGCAATTGACGGAAAATCCCATGTGGATGCGGGGACTGGCAGAGGCCTGTCTGGACAAGGCTCCAGCAACGGAGATTCACCGCTTGGCGGAACGGGCAGAAAACGAATTATTAGCGAGACAGAATCCTGAAATGAAGTACCACCAGGGCACGATCCTGGCGGCTTGCGGCGAAAAAGAAATTGCATTCGCGTTTCTGCGCCAGGCCGTGGCCGGAAATTATTGCGCGCGCCAGGCGCTGGAATCCGACCCGCTGCTGGCGGGCGTGCGCGAGGATGCGGAGTTCCGGCGCATCGTGCAAGCGGCGGCGGAATGCCAGCAGAAGTTCGCGGCCGCGCAAGGGATGGGGCGGTGACGGCGATCACGGGATTTGCTGACCACGTTGCGGCGACGAGCCCAAGAGACTACGGGACGACGCGGACGCTCCGGCTGCATTCTCTTAGCGGCTGGCAGCAGTTCGCGGGCAGGAATGCCCGCGCCACACGATCCAGGAATATATTTGATCCTTTCTTTGGGGAAAATCCATCAGATGGTCATGTTTGCGATCTTGAAGAAGTTCGGGCTTGGAGTGCCGTGCAAAAGGCTTGCGACCGCATTGCCGCGGATCGTGCTGGCGGCGTCAATCGTGGTACCCGGCGCGGCGCAGCGCGCCGAACCGGCTCCGGCTGACCTCAACGCCAATCACGCCGTCGATCATTATTATGAGCCGCTGCCGCAGGAAACCGGCGAGGCGGGGCTGAAGCTCATGCTTCGCCGGCTGAGCACGACGGCCCGGTTGATGCAGGTGGACGCTCATCCGGACGATGAGGACGGCGGCATGCTGACGCTGCAGGCGCGCGGTCGGGGCGTTTCGACTCTGCTGATGACGCTGACGCGCGGCGAAGGTGGGCAGAACGAACTGGGCAGCAATCTGTTCGACGTGCTGGGCGTGGTGCGGACGCTGGAGGTGTTGGCCGCGGACCGCTACTACGGGGTGGAGCAGCGATTCTCGCGGGTGGCGGATTTCGGATACTCGAAGACGCCCGAGGAGACTTTTCAGAAGTGGCAGGGACATGACATTCCGCTCGGCGATATCGTGCGCGTGATCCGGACGTTTCGCCCCGACGTGCTGATCGCGCGATTTTCCGGTACGGAGCGCGACGGGCACGGGCATCACCAGGCATCCTCGATCCTGACGAAAGAAGCTTTTCGCGCGGCGGCCGATCCGAACCGTTTCCCAGAGCAGATCCAAGAGGGACTGCAGCCCTGGCAGCCGAAGAAGCTGTACATCGGGAACGTTTGCGGCTTCGGGGCCTCCACTTGCAATGCAGGAAACTACACGGTCAAGCTGAACACGGGAAAGGAAGATCCGCTGTTGGGCGAATCGTACGTGCAGTTTGCGGTCGAGGGACTGCGGCATCAGCGGTCGCAAGCCCTGGGCGGCGTCTCGATTCCCAAGGGCGATCGATTTGCTTATTACAAGCTCGTGGATTCGGTCGTTGAATCTCCCAAGGACAGCGACGGCCACGAGCAGGACTTCTTCGATGGCGTCGATACCACACTGCCGGGGCTGGCGTCGCGGCTCGGGGATGAAGAAAGAAAGGTGCCGTGGCTGCGTGAGCGGCTCACTGAGCTGCTACAACGAGTCGTGGAGGCGGAAAATGCTGACAAGGTTTCGGCAAAGAGCGCGATGGCTCTCCTGAGCGGACGAACGGCAGCGGATAATCTGCTGCAACGCGTTCAGCAATCATCGCTGTCGGATGGCGCGAAGAAGTTGCTGACAATTGAACTGGAGACGAAGCGCGATCAGCTCCAGCAGGCCGCGAACGTCGCACTGGGAGTTAAGTTGACAGCAACCTACGACGCCCCACCCGCGTCATCTCCCGAATCGGCAGCGATGGCCGTTCCGGGAGACGGTATCGCTGTGAAGTCCCTGGGAAATGCCGCTGGAGGAACGGTCATTTCCGCGGAATTGATCTTGGACGCTCCGGGTTGTCAACAGAGCGCGCAGGGAGCAAAGGTGGCCGACAAACGTTCGCTAGCCGAGTTCGTTTTCCGCATGACGCTGTGCGCGAAAGCCAGCTACACACGGCCCTATTGGCATCGTCACGATCCGGAGCGCGACGCGCTGAATACGATTGACGAGCCCCAGTATCAAACGCTTCCCTTCCCGCCGCCGGCATTTCACGCGCGCATGGAATATCAATATCAAGGGCTCGCCGGAGCGATCGAAGTTCCCGTCATGGTGCGGTTCAAACAGTCTGACGGAAGCGAGGGCGAGCATCCGCTGGCAATTGGCCCGGAATTCTCAATTGCGTTGTCACCATCGAACTCAGTCATCCCCTCAGACAAGCGCGACAGCACAAGCGTAACGAGCACGGCGCGCGATCAGAGCAGCGGCTCCAAGGCGCAGATTGCTCTGAATGTACCCAAGGGATGGCGCGCGGAGCCGGCGCATCAATCGGTCGAGATTCCCGAAGAGGCGTCGAAGGACGTTTCCTTCCAGGTCTTCCCCTCCGAGTTAGAGGAAAGCCAAACTCATATTCGAGCGGAACTCACCAGCGGCAAAAAGGCCTACGGCGAGGGATATACGGTGGTCACGCGCGAAGATCTCGGTACCTTTTATTACTACCAGCCGGCCGTGCAGCGCGTGTCGATCGTGGACGTGAACGTCCCCAGAGACCTCAAAGTTGGATACATCATGGGCGCGGGCGATGACATTCCGACGGTGCTCGAGCAGATCGGGATGAAGGTCACGATGATTCCGGCGGACAAGTTGGCCAGCGAGGACCTGAGCAAGTACCAGACGATCGTGCTGGGCATCCGCGCTTATGATACCCAGAAACACGTGATTGACAACAACCAGCGTCTGCTTGATTTCGTCAAGAATGGTGGGCGCTTGGTCGTGCAATACAACACACTGGGATCGTTTGGCGTGCCAATCGATTTTAATGCGGGTAAATACCCGCCCTATCCAGCGACGCTGAGCCGGGCGCGGGTTTCGGTGGAAGAGGCTCCGGTTGCGATTCTCGATCCCGCGAACCCGATTTTTCATTCTCCCAATGAAATTACGCAGAAAGATTTTGAGGGATGGGTGCAGGAGCGCGGGCTGTATTTCATGTCGCAGTGGGACACGAACTTTACGCCGCTGCTCGAATCGCACGATCCGGGCGAACGCGAACAAAAGGGCGGACTGCTGGTGGCGCATTACGGCAAGGGGACGTATATCTACACGGGATATGCGTTCTTCCGGCAATTGCCGGCGGGCGTGCCGGGAGCGGTGCGGCTGTTTGTAAATCTGATGGGCAGTCGTTAGGTGCTAGTCGTTGGTCGTTGGTCGCTCGCTGTTCGTCGTTCGCTGTTCGCCAGTCGCGGAATGACTTTCTCTGTGTACCTCTGTGTCCTCGGTGGTTAAGGAGAAGCTAATCCACAAAGGATACAGAGGTATACATGGGAATGCCGTTCGCCTACGAAGTACCGCGAGTCACTCTAATCATCCATGCAAGTTAACGACAATCCCGAGCGCACCGCGTCTGCCGGAACACCGCTTGTCCGCGGCATTGGCCTCGGCTCCGCTACCGCGCTGAACATGATTGACATGATCGGCGTGGGGCCGTTTATTACCATCCCGCTGATCGTCACCGCGATGGGCGGTCCGCAGGCGATGCTGGGGTGGATATTCGGCGCGCTGCTGGCGATCTGTGACGGGCTGGTCTGGGCGGAACTGGGCGCGGCGATGCCGGGGTCGGGCGGCTCCTATCGCTATTTGAAAGAGATCTACGGGCCGCAGAAACTGGGGCGACTGATCTCGTTTCTCTTTATCTGGCAATTGTCCTTCAGTGCTCCGCTTTCGATCGCCTCGGGCGCGGTGGGACTCTCGCAGTACGCCGCTTTCTTTTGGCCGCGCCTGGAAGTTGTCTGGTCGACCCGTACCTGGGCATTGCAGCTCCCTCTCATCGGAACTCTGCAACTGACGTGGGTCGTGATGCCGGCCACGTTGCTCGCGATTGGCGTCTGCGCGTTGACGGCGTTTCTCCTCTATCGGCGCATCACCGCCATCGCGCGGCTTACCAAGGTGCTATGGGCCGGGGTGATGGCGACCATCGGGTGGATCATCTTCGCCGGCTTGACCCACTTCAACGCGCATCAGGCATTTGATCTGCCTCCGGGGGCGTTTTCGTTTTCGCGAGACTTCTTTCACGGACTGGGCGGCGCGATGCTGATCGCCGCCTATGACATTGGGGGGTACTACAACGTCTGTTTCCTGGGGGACGAAGTCAAGGAGCCGGGGAAAAATATTCCGCGGGCGCTCTTGCTATCCATTCTGGCGGTGGCGTGTCTATATGTAGTAATGAACGTCAGCATTCTCGGCGTGGTGCCGTGGCGGGAGCTGGCGCAGTCGGGGGCGTCGAACAGCAAGCTGTATGTGGTTTCGACGTTGATGCAGCGCGTGTATGGGCACGGCGCGGCTTCGATGATTTCGGTGCTGGTCATGTGGACGGCATTCGCGTCGGTGTTTTCGCTGACGTTGGGCTATTCGCGTGTGCCCTACGCGGCGGCGCTCGACGGGAATTATTTCCGGGCGTTTGCGCGCGTGCATCCGGTCCACAAGTTTCCGTATGTTTCGCTGCTGGCTCTGACGGGTGTTGCGGCGCTGTTTTGTTTCCTGCGCCTCGCGGATTTGATTGCCGCGTTGATTGTGATTCGCATCGTGCTGCAGTTTCTTGTGCAGAGCATCGGTGTGATCGTGTTGCGGGTGCGGCGCCCGGACCTGCCGCGTCCGTTTCGGATGTGGCTTTATCCGATCCCCGCGCTGGTGGCGGCGGCAAGTTTTCTTTTTATTCTGATTTCGCGCAGAGATTTTCTCCGCGAGGTTCGGTACGCGGGAGTCGTTCTGGTGGTGGGGCTGCTGATTTACGGAGTGCGGGCCTGGCGGAGACGCGATTGGCCGTTTGGGGAGCGGTCGTTGGTCACTGGTGGTTAGTGGAGGGACGGGCGTCTCGCCCGTCCAGCCGGGCGGGGACGCCCGGCTCTCCACAAGCAAAATCATGGCGGAAATGATCAAAATGCCGATGGCGGAGCCTCTCGCGGGGAGGCGTTCGGTTTCGGCGTGGGCTCCGCTCCGGGAGCCGCTGTTTCGCTCGCTTTGGATTGCATCGGTCATTTCCTACACCGGCACGTGGATGCAGAACGTCGGCGCGGGCTGGCTGATGACGCAGATGACCCTGAATCCGCTGATGGTTGGACTGGTGCAGGCGGCCGCGGCCCTGCCGGTGTTTCTGGTAATCCTGCCGGCGGGTGCGCTGGCGGACATGGTGGACCGCCGACGTTTTTTGTTGCTCACCCAGGGATGGATGGTGGTGGCCTCTGGAACGCTCGGCATCATGACGCTGACCAGTTGCGTGAGGCCGTGGGTGCTGTTGCTGTTCACGTTTCTGCTGGGTCTGGGCGCGGTGATGAACGATCCGGCGTGGCAGGCGATTACGCCGGAGTTGGTCCCCGCCGAGCAACATGCTTCGGCGGTGGCTCTAAACTCCGCGGGCTTCAACGTGGCGCGGGCGGTGGGACCGGCGCTCGGCGGCATCATTGTGGCGGCGGTCGGTTGCGGTACAACCTTTCTGCTGAATGCATTTTCGTTCCTGGGCGTGATCTTGTTTCTCTATCGCTGGAAGCGGCCGATTGCGGTTCGGCCGAAAACTCAGCGCGTGTGGTCGGCAATCGGCGACGGGTTCAGCTATGTGCGCGAGAGCGGTCTGGCGAAGTCGGTGCTGCTGCGCACGGGGACGTTCAGCGTGGCGGCCGTGGCCATGCTTGCGCTGCTGCCGATTATCGCGCGTCCGTACGGCGCGACGGGATACGGTGTGCTGCTCGGCTGCTTTGGGCTGGGCGCCCTGCTGGGAGCATTAGCGTTGCCGCGACTGCGAGAAAGTCTGTCAGTGGATGGCGTGGTGGGCGCGGCCATCCTGATTTTTGCGGGGATGACTTTTGCCGCGGGACGAGCGCAGACATTTGCGCTCCTATGTGCAGTGATGCTGTTAGCGGGCGCGGCTTGGATTGGGATTCTGGCTTGCTTGAACGTGGCGGCGCAGACCATGTGTCCGGCGTATGTTCGCGCTCGCGCGCTGTCGTTCTACCTGCTGGTGTTGCAGGGAGGCATGGCGGTGGGAGCGACGCTGTGGGGCGCGCTGGCAAAAAGGATTGGCGTTCCAGATGCGCTCGGCGTGGCAGCGGTAGCGCTGGCGTTGGGAGTGTTCGCACTGCGCGGGCATCGCATCACGGCCAGTGAGCTGGAGTTGGCTCCAGCGGTGATTCGAGATTAGGGCGAACCCAGAGTTGCTGTGTCTACCGGCTGTTGCCGAGCTGCGCTCGGCTTGGACGGTCGGGCGAGGGCGCCCGTCCCCACACGATCACCCCAACACGGGCTTACTTCCTTCCGTTGCCGTGATGCTTCTTCCAGTCGGCGCCATCGCGTCCACCGTGGAGCGCGATCTGGGTAAGGATGAGTTCGGCAGTCAAGTGACGCTTGGTGAGGTGGGCGGCAATTCTCTGTTTCGCCTTCTTCGCCGGAACCTTGGGATCGAGGAACACCAGCACGGACGGGCCGGCTCCGCTGAGGGCGGCGCCGAGAATGCCGGAATCTCCCTTGAGTTCCTTGAGCGCGGGCAGCAGCGGACAGAGCGGCGCGCGGTAAGGCTGGTGGATGCGGTCTTCGAGCGCCGACGAGAGCAGGTCAGGACGGTCCTGCGTGAACGCCGACAGCAGGAGCATCGAGTTCTGAATGTTAGTGACGGCGTCGGCGCGCGAGTACTGGAAGGGCAGCACGCGGCGGGCTTGCTCGGTCGAAAGCGGAGCGTCGGGGACAGCCAGCAGCAGCGGCCACTTCCCTTTCGGCTTCACTTCGACCACCTGCGCCTGCACCTGGTTGGCCATGCGAGCCACGGTGAGCGCGCCCATCCAGCAGGCGGAGGCGTTGTCGGGATGGTGCTCGCGCATGGAAGCTTCGCCGACGATGCGGTCGTTTTTCCAGCGCAGATGCCCGAAATGTACGGCGAGTGCGATGCCAGCCAGGCGGGCGGCGGCGGACGATCCGCAACCTCGGCCGATGGGAATCTCGTTTTCAATGTGAATGCGCAGCGGCGCGATCTTGCGGTTCTCCGATTCGAGGACCTCGCAATACGTGGTGACGATGAGGTGATTCTCCATGCGGGCGCAGATCTGCGCATCGCGGCCTTCGGCGGTGACGAAGAAGTCGGGCGCACGCTCGGCGCGCAAGCGAAGATGGAAATCCAGGGCGAGGGCAGCCGCGTCAAAGGCAGGGCCCAGGTTGGCGGAGGTCGCCGGAAGCACCAGGCGCAACGAGCGATCTAACGATGTGGGACGTGACGGCATAGATTAAGAAACAGTTCTCAGTTCTCGGTTCTCAGTTCTCAGTTTTGTCAGTTCTCAGTAAACCCGTTCTACACTGAAAACTTAGAACTCTACTTGGCAGCGGGAATCCGGTCGAAACGATAGAGATGAAAGACTTTAGCCAGATGTGGGCCAGGCAGATTCCCTTACAGCCGCCAAGACGTTGAACTGTGTTTTATACACGAATTTGTGACGAACTGCTACGAATTTCTCTCGGCCGCGTCGAGGGCGGCTATGACGGCCCCCAAATCGGCATCAAGCACGACCGGGGCGCGCTGCAGAGATTTGGCCTGGGCAGCTGCATTCTCCGAGGGGTTCCGGAAAAGAGCTCGCCGCGATGGAACTTGATGGTGAAGTCGGGATCTTTGAGTTGGTGGCCGGTTAGGATTAGGACGACGGACTCGCCGGGTTTGACGAAGCCGCTTCTCCGCAGCTTCTTGAGTCCCGCCAGCGTGACGGCGGAGGCCGGTTCGCAACCGATGCCATCGGCGCCGATTTCGGCTTTGGCCGTGGCGATTTCGACCTCCGTAACCTGCTCGACCTCGCCGCCGGTTGCCTGGAGCACGCGCAGGGCTTTCTTCCACGATGCCGGATTGCCGATCTGTATGGCGGTCGCGAACGTGTCGGCCGTCATGGGTTCGAGCTTCTTCCCGCCGAACTCGCGCACGCTGCGGTAGAACGGATTCGCGCCCTGCGCCTGGACGATGGAAAGCTTTGGCAGACGCGAGATCAGTTTGAGGTCACGCATTTCGAGAAGCGCCTTGCCGATCGCGGAACTGTTTCCGAGATTGCCTCCAGGGACGATGATGTGATCGGGCGGCTCCCACCCGAGTTGCTCCATGAGTTCGATGGCGGCCGTTTTCTGGCCTTCGATGCGATAAGGATTCACCGAATTCAAAAGATAAACTGGCTTCTCGCGGACGAGGCGGGTGAGAATGCGGACGCATCCGTCGAAATCGGTGCGGAGTTGGCAGGTGAGGGCTCCGTAGTCGAGCGCTTGCGAGAGCTTGCCCCAGGAAATCTTGCCTTCCGGAATGAGCACCAGGCTGCGCATGTTGCCGCGCGCGGCGTAGGCAGCCATGGAGGCGGAAGTGTTGCCGGTGGAGGCGCAGGCCACCCAGCGAAATTTTCGCTCGTGTGCGGACGAGGCAGCGAAGGTCATGCCCGTGTCTTTGAACGATGCGGTCGGGTTCATGCCCTGGTGCTTGGCTTGAAGATTCTCGACCCCGGCTGCGCGTGCGCACCGTGGCAACTGGTAGAGCGGCGTGTTCCCTTCGCGGATCGTGATGGCATGTTCCGCGGCAATGTGCGGAAGAAGTTCGCGGAAGCGCCAGACGCCGCTCTGGTCGAGGGCTTCGCGCGAAGTGCGGCGGTCGAGCCAGAGGGACTTCAGCGCCGCCGGATCCGTGTGGTGGCGGGGCGGAGCCTGCCCTGAGCGGAGCCGAAGGGCCCCGTCCATCTGGTCGAGCCTCCATCCGGGGAAAAAGAATTCCAGCAGGTCGCCGCAAGCAGTGCAGCGGAAATCTTGTGCGGCGGAATCAGGCGTGGCGCCGCAGGAAATGCATCGGAGTTTTGCAGCGGTTTCCGTATTTTGAGCGATCGACACTTAGTACATCATACGGCTAACCGCGGAGATCGCAGAGTCCGCAGAGTTTTTTGGGATTTTCCTACCGTTCGAATTTCTCTGCGATCTCTGCGTCCTCTGCGGTTAGATTTCTTCACCGCAAATAAGCGTCTGTCTTGTTGATCCAGTCGGCACGGGGCGGGTGGAAAATGTCGAGGTCGACGGTATCCGCGAGCGCCTCGGCCCAGTGAGGCATATTGGGAGGAATGGTCAAAACCTCGCCCGCATTCACCACGATCTCTTTGCCGTCGATCCCGAATTTCAGCGCGCCTTCCAGGATGTAGGTGATCTGCTCGTTGTGGTGGCTGTGTTCAGGGACCACACATCCCTTTTTGAGCAGGACGCGGGCGAGCATGACGTTCTGCCCGACCACAAAGTGGCGGCCAAGCAAGGGATTCAGGGCCTCGACTTCAACCGAACTCCACGGGATATGGCGCAACTCGGCCTTCGGTGGCTTGCCTTTCAGGACGGTGGCTTTCAGGGCGACGGCGACTCTATTTGCCGGGCGCGTCATCCTCGTCGTTTTGCCGGCGGCGGAAGTTTTTCGGGCGGTCGTTTTCAGTTTCTTCTTCTTCATCGGAATAGCTCGATGAAGCATATTACCAGCGCCTTGCCGCGGCCTGGTAGCGCAGGTAATCTTAAGCTTGTTCCGCTCCCTTTGGACGCGGCCGGGAAACGCGGCAAGCCGCGTCTCTACAGGAGATTTCGAAATGAAGAAACATCATTTTCGCCGGGAAACCGAGGCGGTACGCGGCGGCACGAGCCTCGACAAAAAGAACGGCCCGCTCTCCACGCCCATTTATCAGACCTCGACCTTCGAAGTCGCCGACATGCAGGAGCAGTTGCGCGTCACTCCCACCGACAGCTACTACACGCGCTACGGCAATCCCACGAACGCGGTTGCCGAGAATGCCATCGCCGAACTCGAAGGCACGGATGCGGCGCTCGTGTTCTCGTCGGGCATGGCTGCGATCACCACGTCGATTCTGGCGCTGGTAAAGGCGGGAGACCATATCGTGGCACAACGCGATATTTACGGCGGCGTGATCAAATTCCTGTCGAAGTGGCTGCCGAAACTGGGGGTCGAAACCACTTTCGTCGACACCAACGACATTGCGCAGCACGAGCGTGCGATCCGGCCTAATACGAAGCTCCTGCACATCGAGTCGCCGACGAATCCCCGGGTGCGGGTTGTCGATCTGGAGAAGATTGCAGGCCTGGCGCGCGAACACGGCCTGATCACGACCATTGATTCGACTTTCTCCACGCCCATCAATTGCCGTCCGGCGGAGTGGGGAATCGATCTGGTGCTGCATTCGGGAACAAAATATTTTGGCGGACATTCCGACCTGATGTGCGGCATCGCCGCCGGGCGCCGCGATTTGATCGAGCAGATCCATCACACGCGCACCACGCTTGGCTGCTGTATGGATCCGCACGCGGCGTTTCTTCTGCTGCGCGGGATCAAGACGCTGGCCGTCCGGGTCGAGCGCCAAAATGAAAGCGCGCTGCGGATTGCCGAGTTCCTGAGCCGGCATCCCAAGGTGGCGCGGGTGCACTATCCGCTGCTGCAGGAGCATCCGGACTACGCGATCGCGAAGAAACAAATGGCGGGAGCGGGCGGAGTGCTGACCTTCGAGGTGGAAGGCAGCGGCGCCGACGCCTGCCGCGTCGCCGAATCGCTGACATCTGTTTACCCTGGCGCCGAGCCTCGGCGGGGTGGATTCGCTGGTGACCATCCCGGTGCTGACCTCGCATTACATGATCGATCCCGAGTTGCGGGAAAAGATGGGTGTCACCGAGCAGATGATTCGCCTCTCCGTGGGCCTTGAGCATGTCGAGGATTTGATTGCCGACCTCGAGAAGGGGCTGGGCGTGCTTAGCCGGGAACGCGTGCGCGCGGGCGTTGCGGACTGACGAAACGATTAGTTGAATACTTGCGGCAAGTCCCACTCATCGCAAAGAACGCGATGAGTGGGGCACCCGCAATGGATCAGAAGGTAAATCTCGCGCCAAACTGGAACTGGCGCGGGGTGTTGACAGTGGTCCGTGATCTGGGCAGAACGGTTGCACCCCCGCCTGAAAGTCCGCCATCGACGGCACGTTCGCGCATTCGCTCAAGCTGCGCCCGTGTTGGTCACGTTGTAGGAGGACACCTCGAAGCGCAGTTGCCTGTTCTCTCCGAAAGAGAATGTCTTAAAGAGCGAGAGGTCCAGATCCCGCGCTCCCATGGTGCGAACATGGTCAAGATAAGCCGGGGCGGTTCCCGGAATAAACGGGTTAGCGTCAGCCGGGTTGCCAGTCGCTTCGGTTCCAGGGATTGCAAAGCAGTCGGGGTTGAACCATTGCGCTATTGTATGCGGAGCCCCGCTTGCCGGATTGCAGGTCAGGTCGGCCCTCTGATTGAAATACGGATTGCTCACCCCCGAGCTCGGTGAGGCGATCGGAATGCCCGAGCTGAGATAGAGGATTCCATTAACGGTCCAGCCACCCAGAATGGTGTTTGACACTCCGTTCAGATTCACCCTCTGTCCCTTGCCAACCGGCAGGTCGTAGGATACCTGCGCGTTGAGCTGGTACTTCACGTCCTGCGGACTGACCGAGCGCTCGTATCGAAGATCCTTCCAGTCCTGAGGCGAGCCTGCGTGAGAACCGACGAAACTCAAGGGGGGCTGGCTGTCGTCGGTGATCAGTTTCGCCCAGGTAAACGAAGCAAGCGTGGTGAAGTGGTGGGTCAGCCTTTTCTGCACCTTGGTTTGCAAGGAGTGGTAAATGGAGTCGCCTCCAGGGTAGCCATTCACGACGACGCCGTTGCCACGCACCATAGTTGCCATTGCCGAACTGCGGGTATTTCTGGAGCGACACCCACAAAGGAACGTTGGCTGCGCCGTAGTTGGCGTTGGTGGGCGGCTGAATGGCCGCCCAGGTGTTGGGCACCATCACGCACTACGACTCCCCATAGGCGCACAGGTAAGGCCGTATTTCGCGATCGTGGCTAGATCGAGAGCGTTCAGATCGGCATTGCCCAGGGGCAGGAATAGTCCGCGGCTGCCGACATAAGCGGCGCTCACGACGACTTCGTGCGGCAGCTCATACTCCACACCAAAGTTGAAGTTGTAGGCGGTCATTGTCCGAATGGAGTGCAGAACGGTGCTCAACTGCGTCCCCAGGTTATTGGCGAGACCAGATGGAGGAGCTGGTGAGGGTGGGAACAACTCCATTGGGAAAGGGGTTGCTGATGGAATAGTCCGCGGTATAGACGCCGGGCGCCGGGGCTGGACATCCCGACGCGGCGTTATAGACCGTATTGAGACCGCTTACCCCACTGACCACCGTGTTTAGAGGGCAGGTCGCGTCCCATTGGGTATACGATGAGAACCCATCGCTATTCAAACTGGCGTTCGCGACCATCTGCGTGCTGGGGCCGTAATAGAATCCTGCTCCGCCGCGCACAACCAGGTGATTGACTGGCTGCCAGGCGAATCCCAGGCGTGGTCCAAAGTCGTTCAGTCTGGTCGCAAAAGGCGAGCGATTGCCCCTGTTGACGTACACTTCCGCACCGGTGTAGGAGACACCGCTCGCGGTGTTAGTTGCATTGGGATCGAAGTATTCCAGGCGGTTATGACGTTCGGTACGCCCGCCGAAGATGTCCCAGCGCAGGCCCGCGGTGATGGTCAGATTCTTGGTGGGATGGTAAGTATCCTCGACGAAGGCCGCATAGTACGGGCTGGCCTCGGCGGCGAAAATATCTTTGGAAAAATTGGGGTAGCCGTTGTTGGTATTTTCTTCGTTGCCCGGCACTGTTCCCATGCCGACCAGGAACGAGGCGAAATCGCTGCCGCCGTAGGGAACCGGATCACCCGTGTACTGATCCGTAGCGCTGAGGTCGAAGGTGTACGCGCCGGCGGGCGAAATCGGCTGGCCGACATTGAGATACCGCTTCATATATTCGAAGCCGGTAGAGATTTGATGCTTGCCCCAGACCTTCGTAATGGTGGCATTGAAGTCGCTGTTCTGGCCGGCATAGAGAAATGTGTTGTAGTTGCCGGTGCCGCCGAACTGGTTGCCGTTGGGTGGAAGGTCGTTAAATACGAAGATCGGAAGGAGCTTGTAAGCCTCCTCCGCAGCCAGGGACGCAGGGAAGCCCAGCGTCGTGATGTCAAAGCCCACTTGCCCGGGATCTCCTCCTTGATTTGAGTATTGGCGAGCAAACGAGTAACGGAGCTGAAGTACAGTGGTGGAATTGAGGGTCAAGTCGTCGGCCAGGAGGATGTTGCGCCCGTTGGTCACGTTCTGGGCGTAGTTCGGATCCCATATGCTGTTGAAGGCGTTGAAGGTAGAGAAGAACAGCCGGTCATAGGAGAACCGGGCGAAGATACGCTGCCTGTCGCTCTGGTTCCAATCCACCCGGACGTCGAACCGGTGTGCCTTGGTTGGATCCAGGCCCGGCGCAAAGAAATTGTTGGCAACGTCACTCGTCGCTGAATCGCAGTTGGCGCCCACGTTACACTTGGGTAAGTTCGATAGAACCTTCAAAGCGATGGGGTTGGGGTTCGTAATTATGTTACCGGGAAACGCCTGCCGCAGAAAACGTTGCGAACCAGAATCAAAACTGTCGGGTTGCGTTGGATCGTAGATAACGCCGGAGGGACCTGCAGCGAGAAAGGCCGAAAAGTCACCCGTCCTCTCGGCGCTGGTGGGGACAGTAAACATGTTTGAACCGTCGAACAGTTCCTGATCCGTGTACTCGTAATCGGCAAAGAAGAAAAGCTTGTCGCGCTTAATTGGTCCACCGATGGCGCCGCCCTCCTGATAGCGGTGGAAGCCAGGAGGCGTGTTGCTTTGTCCGTTCATCAATTGGAACTGCTTATTGAAGTATTCGTTGGAGGCCAGGACATCGGGCCGGAATACTCCGAAACCTTCGCCGTGAAATTTGTTGCTGCCGGACTTGGTCACCAGGCTGATGACGCCCGCGCCTCCGCTCTGGTAAGACGCCGACGTATTCTGGGTCTCAACGCGAAACTCACTCACCGCGGCCTCGGGAATTTCCATGGCCGGGAAGATGGCGGAGGAATTGTTCTCCGCAATTCCGATCGGGCTGCCATCGACCATATAGTAAACCGATCCGTTGACAGCGCCGTTGAAGGTGTAGGAGGACACGTCGATGCCCGGGCGCCCGCTCGAAATGTTGTCGATGGCGAACGAACTGGATGCGTTGGGGGTACCATTGGCGGGAGTAACGCCAGCGCTCAGCTGAACGAGATCGAAAACATTGCGTGTCAGCAACGGGACGCGGTCAATTGCCTCGGCGGGAATGAGCGAGCCGACGGTGGAATTGGTGGGTTCGACCAGTTCGACTCCTGCGGTGACGGTAACCGTCTCCGTGGCAGCCCCCACCTGCAGAGTGATGTTGACCTCGGTGACCTGATCGACGCTGACCGTGACCTTGTCTCGGGCGACGCTGGCAAAGCCCTTCTGGCTGGCCGTGACCTGATACACGCCGGGATTGAGGGAGATGAAACTGTAGAGTCCCGCGGCGGTGGTAACGGTGTGCTCCGTCAATCCGGTTGCCTGGTTGAGAAGGGTTACCTGCGCTCCGGGAACGACCGCCCCGGCCGGGTCAGAGACCAGGCCGCTGATGCTGCCCCGGCCCGCCTGGGCCAGCGCAACCGAAGCCGCGCAGAGGCAGAGAACACACACCGAAAGAAAACTCCGCACGGTCTTGACCATTCCATTTCTGCTATTCATGGAGAGCCTCCTGACCCAAAAGTCGCAACGCCATCTCTGCCGTTCCATCTTTAAAACTGGTCAAATCCCTTTATTAAAACGAATCAATACTGCGTCAGGGATTTCTCTCTGTCAAGGGAAAATGTCGGATTGTGCCCCGGAAAGCTACTTCAGGCTGCGGGTGGATTCGCGCACGATCAGCTCCGGAACGATTTGGCGGTGAATGGTGCGGGTTGGTTTCTTTTCCAGGCCGGCGTTAATGGCTTCGAGCACGATGGTGGCCGCCGCCGTTCCCATCACTTCCATGGGCTGGCGCACGGTGGTCAGGGCGGGAGAGTAGATGGCAGCGGGCACGACGTCGTCAAAACCCACTACCGAGCATTGCTCGGGAACGTGAATTCCCGCTTTGACCAGCGCGCGGATGGCGCCAAATGCGGTCATGTCGTCAAAGGCCATGAGGGCGGTGAAGGGACGGCGGCGGTGCAGCAATTCCTCCGTTAATTTGTAGCCTTGTTCAAAACTTGAAAACGGATCTCCCGATTCTGGTAGATCGACGATCAGCCGTGAATCGAGTTCGAGGTCACGTTCCCGGGCCAGGGTCTTGACGCCACGCCACCGCGGTTCGGTGTCGGACAACTGGCGCGGGCCGCGGATGAAGGCGATCTTGCGATGGCCTAGCGAATGGAGATGTTCGAGGGCGGCGTGCGCGCCGGCGGCATTGTCGGCGATCACCGAGCTGATTTTGTCATTCTTGAGTTCGCGGCCCACGGTTGCGGTGGGAATGTTGTTCTTCTCCAGGTCGGCGAGGACGTTGATGTCCACAAACAGCCAGTTCGCGAGGACGACCAGGCCTTCGATGCGGCGGTCGAGCAGCATTTCCAGATAGCGCTCGAAGCGGCTGCGCTCGTTGTGGACATCGGTAAGGATGGGCAGGTACGAGGACTGAAAGAGCGTGTTCTCGATGCCGCGCAGCACCAGCGTGCAGTACGGGTCGGTCATATCGAACACCATGACGCCCACGGTATGGCTGCGGCGGCCGCGCAGCGAGCGCGCAAACAGATTGGGACGGTATCCGAGCTGCTGCGCGGCGCGATGAATTTTTCCTTTGGTAGTGTCGGGAATGTAGCGGGCCAGCGGGGCGTTGTTCAGGACGATGGAAACCGTGGCGGAAGAAAATCCGCTGCGCTCGGCGACGTCGCGGATGGTGATCGCGGCCGGCTGCGACGGTTTGCGGGAGGACTCGGATTTGCCGCGGGATTTCGACGACGAGGCGCTTCGCGCAGGCTTCGAATCGGAGGATTCCATGGGCTCCTTTAAATTTGGCCTCTTGCTGGCGGACACTACAGGACGATGAATCGAGTGTCAAGCATCCCCGTCCTCTTCGTCACATTTGTCCGGTTGAGATAGCAGGTGTATGTCCGCTTTGCGGGCGGTGAGGATGGGACCATGCGGCATGAAGCTTATCCGAGGGCCGCGATGGAGCGGGCGATGAAAGTACAGGACGTAATGTTGCAGGCGATGGCGAAGAAGTCACTTGGTGGCAGGCGGCGGAGATTCTGGGCATCAGCGACCGTCACATGCGGCGGTGGCGGGAGCGCTACGTGGAAGAGGGCTACAACGGGTTGCTGGACCGGCGGCGGGGCCAGCCCTCGCGTCGTCGGGTGCCGGTGGCGACGGTAGAGAAAGTGTTCGCGTTGTACCGGGAAAAGTATTTCGATCTGAACGTGCAGCACTTTCACGAGAAGTTGCGGGCCGAGCACGGGATCGAACTGAGTTACACCTGGGTGAAGCAGGCGTTGCAGGGAGCTGGCCTGGTGGCGCGAGGACGCAAGCGCGGGGCGCATCGCAAGCGGCGTGAGCGGCGGCCGTTGCCGGGGATGCTGTTACATATCGACGGCAGCCGCCACCAGTGGTTTCAGGACGAACGCTGGTACGCCTGATCGTGATTCTGGACGATGCCACGAGCGAGATTACTACGCCCAACTGGTGGAGGAGGAATCGACGGCGACGGTGATGGCGGGACTGAAGGAAGTGATCGAGCACAAAGGCGTGTTCTGCGCGCTCTACAGCGATCGGGGAGCCTTTCTGGCTGACGCCTAAGGTGGGCGGCAAGGTGGACTACCATCGCCGCACGCAGGTGGGGCGGGCGTTGCACGAGTTGGGCGTGCAGATGATCCCGGCCTACTCACCGGAAGCGCGTGGGCGCAGCGAGCGCAACTTCTCAACCTGGCAGGGCCGCTTGCCGCAGGAGTTGCGGTTGCACCAACTCGGACGCTGGAGGCGGCGAACCGGTTTCTGCGGGAAGACTACATCGCCGAGTTCAACCGCTGTTTTCAGGTCGCGCCCAGGCAGCGGGGGAATGCCTTCGTGCCCTGCCGGAGTCGGGACCTGGAACGGATTTTCTCGCTGCAGTTCGAACGCAGTGTGAACCGCGACAACACCGTGAGCTTTCAGAATCTCAGCTTGCAGATCGAGCGGGTGCGCTGGCGGGCGACGTTGGCAGGCTGCCAAGTGGTGGTGCATCAGCACCTCAATGGAACCCTGAGCCTCACCTATGGACCGCACTGCTTGGGACGATACACGGGGCAGGGCGCGGCCTTGGCGACGACGGAAATGTCGGCGCGACGGGCTGTGGAAAAGACGCGAGGTGGAAAAGTCTTAAAGCCGACTTTCCCACCCCGCTTGGAAATCCCGCAACCCCGCGGGATTCCCACTTTCCCACAGCCCCGACTGCTGCTGTTGGTTAACTGAAACCGGACATATCATGTGCTACGAAAAGCGGACATTTTAACTTGCTACGCAGCATTCCGGCGTCACTCATGGTCGCGTTCGCCGGGCGACTGCCGACCGAAGGCAGAATTCCCGCCGAATCGCCGCAACTCATCAAAATCAGAGGTGGCGCAATTCCACAAATGGAGTATGCTAAGTGGCTGATTAGCTATCGTTTTGCTCGGCATACATACCGTACCGCTTGAAAACGTATATTTGCCTTGCCATGGCGACACCGGCCACCAACCCAAACCTAGAAGGCAAGCCTCAATCGGCCGGGGTTGTAGTACCTCTCTGCCCGCCAGGGCGGACCGCTTCGAACTCCATCAGCGATCGGGCTGCGGAATCCACGCAAGAACCATCGCAGCGCGAGGCGTTAGAGGCATTTCTGGCGTTCTTGACGCTGCACGAGCAGGTGCGCCGGAGGAAAGCCCTGGAAACTCGCCCAGCCGGGAACGATGCGGCTGTTCCCGAGGCGGAGCTTGAAGGGGGAGAGCAGCTCACCCTGGAGGAAGTGCTTCAAACCGTCGCAGACAGAGCCGTGGCGATCACCGGCGCGCACGGCGTGGCGATTGCGCTGGCGGAAAACGACGAACTCGTTTTGCGGGCGGCTGCGGGCACAGTCCGGCCCGACTTGGGCGCGCGCATCGACCGCGATTCGACCTTCTCCGGAGCCTGCTTCCTTACCGCCCAGATCGTAAGTTGCGACGACACCGAGACGGATGCACGGGTCAACCAGCGGGCGTGCCAGCGGTTGGGCGCGCGCTCCATGGTCGCGGTGCCGCTGTGCGGACGGAGGCGCGGGATTGGGGTGCTGGAGGCGTTTTCAGCGCGGCCCTTCGGATTCAACGACAGCGACGTCCGCACTCTGAGCCGGTTGGCTGAATTGCTGCTGGGAGCGCTAACGCCGGAGGATGACTCCCGCTTTACAGAGTCCGCGGAGCTAGCGGCGGCGAAGTTGGAAGCGGCTCCGAGCGCGCCAGAAACTGTGCCTGTCGCTGAACTGGAGACGCCAGCCGAGGAGCGGGGCGGCGTGGCTCGCCGGCCTGGCATGCTGCTTCTGCTGGTGTGCATTGTTATTGCCTCATTCGCGGGAGGAGTCTGGTGGCTGAAATCGTCGCAGCGGGGCAAGCCGATGGTGCGGATGGAACCGATGGCGCCGAAACCAGCGGGCACCGCGGCGAAGGACGCGAATCCCGCCAACCTCAATCCGGGCGCGACTTCCAGTGGAAGCCCGGCGATCAATTCACCTGCCAAGCCACGGAAATCGTCCAGGTTTCCCCTGGTCACCGGAATCCAGCATTGGTCGTCGGCGGATTCGAGCACGGTCGTTCTCAATCTTGAAGATCAGGTGAAGTATGAACCGCACCGTCTAGCCAATCCTGACCGCATCTATTTCGATCTGCACGATACGCTGCTGGCTCCCAACTTTGCCGGGAAGTCCATCGAGGTGGGCGATGCGCTGCTCAAACGAATCCGCGTGGCCCAACCGGTGACCCGCACGACGCGCCTTGTGCTGGAGACGAAGGCCCACGCAGATTTCACGGTGAGCCTGGAGCCGAATCCCTACCGGTTGGTGGTCGAAGTACGCAAGGCAGGGCCGAACCCTCGGTGAAATGGCGGTTGAATCGCCTGATCTGCTTTCGGAAAACGGTTGCAAAATCGCGCTAGGGCTCACAACCCCTGTACGCACTCCAGGATCTCAGCTTCGGTGAGCGTGTGGTCGCTTGACTTGGCGCGCTTGTAGATGCGTTCGACCACGTCGTCATTCGCTGCAATACCACGGTGTTCCAGCCAGAACAGGACATTGGATTTCCCGCTCATGGGGCCGATGTCGATAATCTGCTCGAGGCCGAAGTATTGCGCGGGCACTCCGGAATACACGGTGTTGGCCAGTTCAACATCATTTTTCTTGTAGGCCTTGATGACGGCGGCGGCGTGAACTCCGGTGGCGGTGCGGAACGCGTCCTCGCCCACCACGGGATAGTTCGCCGGAATCGGAATGCCGGTGGCGGCGGAGACGGCCTCGCAGTAGCGCTTGAGTTTGGTCAGGTCCTGCTTGTCCCAGGGCGCGATGCCCATGAGCTTCAGGTTGACCAGCATCTGATCCATCTGCGTGTTGCCGACGCGCTCTCCTATGCCGAGCGCCGTCGCGTGCACGCAATCCACACCCGCCACTAGAGCCGCCATGGCGTTCGCGGTTGCCAGCCCCCGGTCGCAGTGCCCGTGCCAGTCGAGGCGAATTTTCTGGCCGGTTGGCTTGACCACTTGCTCAACCACGAACTTGACCAGCGCCACCGTGCCCATGGGCGTGGCGTGTCCGGCGGTGTCGCAGAGCACCAGAGCATGCGCGCCGCAGTTGATGGCCACCGAGTTGAGCCGCTTCACCGTTTCGGGATCGCAGCGGGTGGTGTCTTCGGTGACGTACATGACTTCGAGGCCCAGCGAGACCGCGTATTGGACGGCCTTTTCCGTGGTTTGAAGCAGGAAGTCTCCGTTCCAGCCCTCGGTGTAGCGGCGGATGGGGCTGGTTCCGAGAAACGCGGCCACCTCGATGGGCAAGCCGGTCTTCTGGACGATCTCGGCGATCGGGCGAATGTCGTTGGCATGCGTGCGGGCGGCGCAGTACGCCGTGATCTTCATTTTGTGGGCGACGATTTCGCGCGCCAGCGCGGTGACGTGCTCGACCGCACGTGGGCCGGCTCCGGGAAGGCCGAGGTCGAGCGTGTTGATGCCGAGCGCCTCCATCAGGTGCAGAATTTCGATCTTCTGTTCGATGGACGGATCGCGGACGGAGGCCGATTGCAGGCCGTCGCGCAGCGTTTCATCGATCAGGCGCACGGGTCCCGGCGGATGCAGCGACTTTGGATACAGAAGATTCCAGTCGTAGATGAGTTCAGAAATGTTCACTGGGAGCCGGCACCCCTTCGGCTGTCTAGGTCTTAGGTCTCAGGTCTCAGGTCTCAGGTCTTAGGTCTTAGGTCTTAGGTCTCAGGTTTCAGGATTGGGTTTTCCTAAGACCTAAGACCTTAGACCTAAGACCTAGGACCTCTTTCCGCTACGCCTTCTTCTCTTCCTTCGGAGCAACCGTCAGCCCGAACACCGAAAGCTGGCCTCGTCCCGCGACGTTCACCCCACGCGGATCTTCGGGACTGGGCAGGTAGAGCGTCTGGCAAAATTCGCAGCGATACACTTCGGCATCCGCTCCCCAGGCTTTCTCCACGTCACCGCACTCTTGTTCCAGCACGTCGACGGCGTAGAACCAGCGTTTCAAGTGTCCGCCGCAGAACTTGCCCTTATCGTTTTTCTCGTTGCAGGACCGCTGGCCCGTCTTCTTGATCTTGACTTTGTGTTTAGGAAGCTGCGGAATCGTGCTGGTGACAGCAGTTGCCGTTTCGCCGGAAGCCATTCTTTCTCCTGCGCGGCATTGGTAAAGGCCGCTTCCCGCTATTTTACTCAGCAGTGGCCTTTCGACCAAGGACGCAGAGCAGCCGGTCGTGGTTCAATTTCGCGCTCTTTCGCGCTCGTGGGCTGCTAGCCTCGGCGCCATTTGTCGATTCACACGTGGACGGCGAGAACCGGGCAGGGTCCCAACTGCATCACCCGATAGGTTGTCGAACCAAACACCGCTAGATCCAAGGCGCCACGGCCATGCACTCCCATAGCTACCATGTCGGCTTGCGTTTCCAGGGCAAGCTGAATGATTTGCCGGTATGGTTTTCCGATGCGCACCGCCGTCTTAATCTTGAGGGTCTCGCGTCCCTCCGGTGGAATCAGTTTATCGAGTTGCTCCGTCGCTGCCGCTATGGCCTGTTCCGTCTTCGCGGGCCTTGGGACGTCCTCCAACACGTGCAGCAGCGTGAGTTCGGCGTCGTACTCCTCCGTCGCAGAGATCGCATAGTTCAAAGCCCGCTCTGAATTCTCGGAGAAATCCGTACAGAAAATAATTCGCCGCAGGTGGTGGTCGTGGCCCCGCTCTCTATCTGCGGCCATGGAGTCGTGCGACGGCTTACATACTGCGAGCACCGGGCATGGAGCCCTGCGAATCACCCGGTCGGTCACCGACCCCAGCATCAGGCGGTCATACCCTCGCCGGCCGTGCGTTCCCATGACGATCACGTCCGTTTTCTGGGTTTGGGCAAACAACAGAATCGAGTCCGACGCAATTCCCTGGTGCACCACGAGCTCCGGGTGAATTTCATCGTGGGCGTGGTTCTTCAGGAATTCCTGCAGTTGCTCCTTGCCGCTCTCGCGAGCCGCGTGGCAGAACTCATCATAGAGTCCTGCGGAGGCGGCAAAACCTGCGGAAGGAAATCGGAATAGTTCTACGACGTGCAGCGCTACCACCTTGGCGCGATAGTGTTCGGCGAGCGATAGCGCATGGCGATACGCCCTGATTGAGAACTCTGAGAAATCAATGGGACAAAGGATGAGTTTAACTTCCATGGTTCCTCTCTAGGCCATCGCTTTTATGATCCAGGCGCCGCCCGCGATTACTTGGGCTTTGCGGAGATTTGCGATCTGCGTTATATGGATGCGATGCAGCGCGCCACTTACCAGACGCCCCTCAGTCGAATTCCTTGCGCGGCGCCGCCTGGTCCGCGCCGACGCGCCCCACGGTGATCTCGGCGACATAATAGTTTTCGCCCCTGATTGGAACGCCGGCCATCCGCCGCAGCATCGCGATCTGGCCGATGTGAGTGAGCGCGTCGGCGAGCGCGCTCTGAAACAATTTTTCGGCGGAAACTTGCAGCGGCTTTTCCGACGCCAGGTAATCGTCGAATTTTTTCAAGGCGGTGAAGAAGCGCTCGCATTCTTTTTCCCACGCGAGGGGAGTGGAATCGTGCCATTCGCGGCGGCCTTCGGACATAGCGAGGCCCCAGTCCATCAGGTCGCCGGCGTGCGCGAGAATTTTGGCCGGCGTGCGCGAAGTTTCGGCGGGGCGGTAGTCGGCAAAGTCAGGCCCAGCGTTGCGGATGGCTTTCCCTCCACGATAGGCAATGGTGGCGAGGATGTGGCGCAGGAAGGCGCGGGAGTCGGACATGATTGAGTTCTCAGTTCTCAGTTCTCAGTTCTCAGAAAAACCTTCTCGATCATAACTGAGAACCGAGAACTGGGAACTGAGAACTGGTTTCACAATTTCTTCCGCCACAGCGCTCCCGCCGAGCGCACTCCTGCTGTCAGTTTTTCTCGGAGCGGGCGCGCGAAAAGCAGGTCGAGGAAGCTTTCCATCTCGGCCACGAATTCTCCGCCGTAGCCGAACCACCAGATTTTCTTCATGCGCGGAAGCAGGTCACTGTCGACGTGCTTCACGCGCACCATTTCTTCCAGGCCCCAGCGTCCATGCGTGCGCCCGAGGCCACTCGCCTTCACGCCGCCGTGGGGAGCTTCGCTGATGCTGAAACACGACACGGCATCGTTCACCATCACCGTGCCGGCATGGATCTGGCGCGCCAGGCGCTCGCCGCGGGCACGATCGCGGGTCCAAATACTGGCCGCCAATCCGTAATCGGAATCGTTGGCCAGGCGCACGGCTTCGGCATCGTCATGGAAAGGGGCAATCGGCAGCAGCGGGCCAAAAGTCTCTTCTCGCATCACGCGCATGGTGCGATCGACGTCGGCCAAGACAGTGGGCGCAAAAAAGGTAGGACCGATTTCGGGCAATCTCGCACCCCCGGCCAGCACACAAGCGCCGCGCTGCTTCGCGTCCTCAACCTGCGATTCGACCACGCGCACCTGGCGTTCGTGGATCAAGGGGCCGATTTCGGTGGACGGATCCATGCCATTGCCGACGCGCAACTTGCGCGCCTTCTCGCAGCAAGCATCGAGGAAAGCAGGATACAAACTTCGATGCACGTAACAGAGTTCGACCGACAGGCAGGCCTGGCCCGCGTTCACGAACGCTCCCCAGACGGCGCCGCTCGATGCCACATCGACATCGGCGTCCTCGAGCACGAGCATCGGATCCTTGCCGCCCAGTTCCAGCACCACCGGGAGCAGGCGTTCGGCGGCGATCTGCGCTATGCGCCGGCCGGTGGCGACGCTTCCGGTAAAGACCAGTTTGTCGATTTCGCCAGCGACCAGCGCCGCGCCGGTCGCGCCTTCGCCGGGAAGGACCTGAAAGATGTCGTCGGGAACTCCGGCCTCGCGCAGAAGCGCCCGCAGTTCGAGCGCAATCAGCGGCGTCAACTCGGAGGGCTTGAGCACCACGGCATTTCCCGCGACCAGCGCCGCCATGGCCTCCGTCGCCGGAATCGAGAAAGGATAATTCCAGGGCGAGATGATTCCGACGACGCCATACGGCTCGTGCAGAATGCGGCCGGACTTGGCTTTGAGCGCAGGATTTCCGTGCGGCAGCTTTACTTCGCGCAGGATCGCAAAGGCGTTGTCGATCAGGAATCGTGCCGCGTCGAGTACGACCAGAACTTCGGTGACGAGCGCTTCGGCCACGGGCTTGCCTGCTTCCTGGGTGATGCGCCGCGCGATGTCGGTCTTATGCGCAAGAAGAATCTGCTGGAAACGGCGCAATATCTGAATGCGATGGCGGATGCCCCAGGCGTTCCACTCCGGCTGTGCGGCACGCGCGCGGGCCACCGCAGCGCGCACTTCGGTCGGACCGGCGCTATCCAGTTCGCCCAGAACTTCGCCCGTCGCCGGGTTCACGGAAACGAGGCGGGAGACGGCGAATTCAAGGTTCGTGGCCATTGCGAAGAAGTTTACGCGGGACGGGACGGGCGCGCCAGAGTCTTGATCTTCACCTATGAATTGTCATCCTGAGCGCAGCGAAGGACCTGCTGTCTCGTGCGCTACAAAGAAAGCAGGTCCTTCGCTTCGCTCAGGATGACAAACCTTGCCTGGTGTTCGCGCTAGTACTCCACACCGACCAGATACAGCCCGCTGGCGGGCGCCGTTGGGCCGGCGGCGGTACGCTCGCGCGCTCCGAGAATGCGGCGCAAATCTTCCAGGGTCACTGTTCCCTTCCCCATCAGCAGGAAGGTGCCGACCAAATTACGCACCATGTGATGAAGAAATCCGCTGCCGCGCACGGTGTAGATGAGTTCGTCGCCTTCGCGGGTCCAAGTGGAAGAAAAGATCCTACGAATGTTCGTGGTGTGAGTATTTTCTTCGGCCGCCATTCGTTCTACGCGCTCCGGGTCCACTGCCGCGAACGACGTGAAATCGTGTTCGCCGACGACCACGCCGGCGGCTGCGACCAGCGACGATTCCTCCAGTGGATACGGGTAATGCCATACATAGCGCGCCAGAAACGGCGGACAGATCGCACCTCGGTAGATACGGTAGCGATACGTCTTGGCGCGCGCCGACTTGCGCGCGTGGAATTCAGGCGCGGCCTCGGTCGCCTCGAGCACACGGATCGCCGGCGGCAGAATGTCATTGAGCGCCCGCACCCAGTTTTCCGTGGGAATCGCCGACGCGGTCTGAAAACTTGCCACCTGGGCCAGCGCGTGCACGCCCGCGTCGGTGCGGCCGGAGCCTTGGGGCAGTACATTTTCCGCGCTCAATCGTCCAATGGCTGAGGCCAGCGCGCCTTGTACGGTCGTCTGGCCGGGCTGCACCTGCCAGCCGGCAAAGTCCGCGCCATCGTAAGAGAGGATCAGTTTGAGATTGCGCACGTTCTTTTTCGAGTCCTCAGCAGCCCGAGCATCATCGCTAGTATTTACAAAGTTTTACGGCCGCGGTCACCGAGGGTGCAGCGGTGCGTCAGCTATACTATTTCACTTACGATCACTTTTACTTGCAAATGAAGAAGATTGCCTTTCTCCGGCATGGCAAGGAGAGACCTGCACCGGAAAGATTGCAAGGAACTCTTGCCCGCCGTTCTACGTAGTAGCAGAGTGTTAGCAAGAATGGGTACCACTACGTCCTCATGAACCTAAGCGCTTGAGTGGGATCACTTCAGTTTAGTGTGACCAATGGAGATGATGCGAATGCGACGTTCTACTGTGTTCCCTGCGTTTCAGCAGGTTGCCACCCTTTTTATTGCCGCCGTCTTCTTTGCCGCAGTCCTGGTCCCCGCCGCGTGCGCACAGGATGCCGCGTCCGTGCCCAGCGCGCCTTCGGCGCAGATGCAGGAGCAAAGAGCAGTGCCGTCATCGTCATCGTCGCGGCCGTTTAATGCGAAGGAGTACGCGAATCCAGTGTCTTCCTTCCCCAACCCTCTTAACCCTTACAAGGCGCGCCATGTAGCGCCGCCGAATCTGGCCAACACGCCGCGCATCGACCAGCTCATGCGCGACGGCAAACTTTATATTTCGATGAACGACGCGGTGGCGCTAGCGCTCGAAAACAACCTCGATATCGCAATAGCGCGGTACAACCTGAACATCGCCGATACGGATGTCTGGCGCGCCAAGGCCGGCTACAATACCATTCTCGGCGTCAACAACGGAGTCGTGCAGAATACGCCCGGCGGCGGCGTGGGCGGACTCGGCACTCAGGTTGGCTCGGGCACGGGCGGAACCTCGGTGGCCGCAGGTGGCGCCGGTGCTGGATCGAGCGGCTTGGTGCAATCGACCCTGGGCAGCGGGCCTCTGATCACGAGTTTCGACCCTATATTCACCAGCACGCTGCAACTCGATCAGAACCGCACTCAAACGGTGAGCCCATTCTCGGCCCCTTTTACCGATAGTCACACGGCCACCTGGGACTTTGGATACCAGCAAGGGTTCCATTGGGGCACGAATCTTTCCGTCGGATTCAACAACACTCGGGGCACGGCGAGTCCGCTTTCTCCCTATCAGGCGTTCGCAACGCAGTACAACCCGAATTTTCGTGCTCAAGTCACCCAGCACCTGTTGCAAGGCTTCGGATTCGCGGCTAATACCCGCTTCATCCAAATCACCAAAAACAACCGCGAACTTTCGGATGTGGCCTTCCGCCTGCAAATCACAACCACCGTCGACCAGATCGAAAACATGTACTGGGACCTGGTCTTTGCTTATGAGAACGTCAGGGTTCAGCAGGAGCAGTTAGCTTTCGCTCAGAAAACCCTCTCTGACAATAAGAAGCAAGTGGAAATTGGGACCCTCGCGCCGATCGAAGTGGTTCGGGCGCAGAGCACAGTCGCCAGCAATCAGCAGACCTTGACCGTAGCGCAGACCAACCTTCAACTGCAGCAACTGCTCATGAAGAATGCCCTCAGCCGCACACTTGTCGATCCGGTACTGGCGGATGCCGAAGTCATTCCGACTTCAACCATGGAATTGCCCGCGCAGGAACCCGTTGTCCCTATCCAGGACCTGGTGAATGATGCACTCTCTCACCGCCCGGAGTTGGCGGAATCGCGTATCAACCTTTCCAATACCGCGATCAGCAACAAGGCTATTCGCAGTGCCCTATTGCCGACTCTGGACGCGTTCGCTTATTACCAAGGGGCCGGATTGGGCGGCGATCTGAACACCGCTTACATTTGCAAGAAGGACCCTACACAATGCACTGGCCAAATAAACCCCACTAGCTCTTATTCCGGTGCGGTCGGTCAATTGTTCGATTCGACGGCTCCTGACAAGGGCGTGGGATTACAGCTCACCATCCCGCTTCGCAACCGTGCGGCGCAATCGATCCAGGTGCGCGGAGAATTGGAATACCGGCAATCGCAGTTGCTGTTGCAGCAGACCGAGAACAGGGTGCGCATCGAGGTACGCAATGCGCAGTTTGGAGTGCAGCAGAATCGCGCCAGCGTGGCTTCCGCCCAGGCCGCCGTGGATCTGGCACGCCAGTCTCTCGACGCCGAACAAAAGAAGTATGCGCTCGGCGCCTCCACTTCGACGCTGGTGCTGCAGAACGAGGCGGCTCTGACCCAGGCCGAATCCACCCTCGTCTCCGCCAAGGCCCTGTACGAAAAGGCGGAAGTCGAACTGGATCGGGCGATTGGCCTGCTGCTCGATCACGCCGGAATCGTGATCGCCGACGCCGAGCGGGGCGAGGTCACGCACGCGCCGAATATTCCGCACGTAGCGGCGCGGCCCATCGAACAACAAACGCCGGCGAACCCTCCGGCCCAACCGCAACAGTAGCGCCGCAACCGCAGCAAGCATTCTTCGATGGAGCGCCGGGCATCCCCGCCCGGCGTTTCCCTTTGCCAGGCGTCTGGTCTCGCGTATTCTCTCTCCGTGAAGGTTCTACGTATGGAGAAGGCTAGTGTGGGGACGGGCGCCCTCGCCCGTCCAAGCGGAGCGAAGCTCCGCAGGGTCTTCCACGCCTCACCTGCGAGGTCCGCATGATCCTCTCCGTCGTCACCATTACCCACAACGAAGAGGCCAACATCGGACGCATGCTGGCCAGCGTGCAGCCGCTGATTGCCGACGGCAAAGGCGAAATCATCGTCGTCGACTCCGGCTCGACCGACCGCACCGTCGAGATCGCAAAATCCTTCGGAGCAAAAGTCTTTGTCGAGGAATGGAAAGGCTACGCCGCGCAGAAGAACTCAGCGATTGACAAGGCAACTGGAGATTGGATTCTGAGTTTGGATGCCGATGAAAGTCTGGAGCCAGCGCTTACCGAGGAGCTCGATTTCTTGTTCCCGAGTCCGCTACCGACGGGCGACCTTGCTCAGCGACTAGAACGAGTCAAACGGATGACTTACTTGTCGACTTGGAAAATTCGGAGCGAAGTTCGGGCTCTGGCGAAGGCACATGGCAACCCTGATTCGCTTTTCGTGGGATTTACGGGATTTCTAATCCCGCGAAAAAATCTATTCCTTGGTCGGTGGATCAAGCACGGCGGTTTCTGGCCCGATCCAAAGCTGCGACTCTTCAAAAATGGCATGGCGCGATTCGAGGAACGGCCGGTGCATGAAGACGCGCATCTGATCGAGGGTATCTCCCCGCAGCTGAGATGTGCCCTGCTCCACCACTCCTATCCCACGCTCGCCGATTACATCGACCACATGAACCGCTACTCGTCCCTCGGAGCGGAGATGGCGGCCGCCAAAGGCCGCCGCGGCTTCAGCCTGTTCAACATCGTCGTACGTCCGCTCGCGACGTTCCTCTACAACTATTTCTTTCGGCTCGGATTTCTCGACGGCCGCGAAGGTCTGCTGCTGCACCTCTACCATGCCGTCTACGTTTCGTGGAAATACGCGAAAGCCTGGGAACTCGCCCGCAGCAAAGAATCAACATAGAGACGCGGCTTGCCGGGTCTCTGGCGGCATTCCGCTACTGGCGCAGCGTGATGCGCATGATGTCGTACCTTACTTCCACCGAGCGTTGCGGGAACTTCGACTCCACATAGGCTTTCACGTCGCCGACCGACGGAATGCCGTCGCGCCCCGTGAGCCCACGCGCGTCGTCGAGAAGGATCATATGCGGGAATGGGTGGCTCAGAATCAGCTCCAACTCCGCCGAAAGGCGCTGCTCATTATTCCTAGTCCGAATTCCCACCCAGCCGTAGTAACCCGCGTCGAGCCAGAACAGCGCCGGGGCCGTGAGCAAGGCGAGCACCTCGGGCATGACCAGGCGGCTGTCTCCGCAAAAAATTCGGACGTGCTGGTCGCGCGCGAATTTGCGCGTGGCTCGCTCCGCCAGCGCCGGGACAAATTCGATGGAATAGATGCGGTCGAAACGTTTCTTCATCGCGGCGACCATCTCGCCGTAGTACGTTCCGGTCTCGACCAGGGTCTTCAGCCCAAACTTCTCTCCGTATTCGCGCACAACTTTCTGTTTCAACAGATGCGGAGATCGCGACGGCCGCCCGCGCAGGATCCAATACCAGTAGTCGGGATAGTGGCCGAGCGCCTTATACGCGCCGTAGAACGGCGTGCGCTGCAGGAGTCGCCGGAACGCTTTCAGAAATCCTCCACTGGAAGAATGTCAAGAATAGGTGGGCGCGAAAAGCGGCGTCAAGGGAAAGCGGCAGAGGAAATCTTCACCACAGCGGACACAGAGGGGCACAGAGCAAACCTTTGACATCACCAACCGCTCGGTCGGTCGCTTCTTTTGCAGCCTGGCGACTGCTCCTCTATGATCAAAACCAGAGCGTGGAACTGAATGCCCGTGAAATCGAAAACCGATCTGCCTCACACCGTAGCGGAAAGCCCGATTTCCGACGTCTTTGAAGGCCGCCATCCTGCCGAGCCGGAGAAAGACTGGGCCGAGAAGACGCTGGCGCCCACGCTCGATAAAGCTCCCGAAAAACCCCTGGGCGCAGCCACCGGCACCAACCTCGATGAGTACGGCCACGCACGTTTCAGCACGATTTCGAACCGGCCGATTCGCCGTCTTTACACCCAGGCCGATCTCCCCGCCGACTGGAACTACGATCAGTACCTCGGCTATCCCGGCCAACCGCCCTACACGCGCGGCATTCACTCGACCGGCTACCGCGGTAAGCTGTGGACGATGCGCATGTTCTCCGGCTTCGCCTCGCCCGAGGAAACCAACCAGCGCTACAAATACCTTCTCGAACACGGCGGAGGAGGACTGTCGGTCGCTTTCGACCTGCCCACGCTCATGGGCTATGACTCCGATCACGCGGCCAGCGAAGGCGAGGTCGGCAAGTGCGGCGTAGCCATCGACTCGCTCGAAGATATGGAGATTTTGTTTGACGGCATTCCGCTCGACAAGATCACTACATCGATGACCATCAATTCACCGGCTAGCGCGCTCTGGGCGATGTACCTGGTGGTGGCGGAAAAACAAGGCGCGGATTGGAAGAAGATTTCCGGCACGATTCAGAACGATATTCTCAAGGAATACATCGCGCAGAAGGAGTACATCTATCCGCCCGCGCCCTCGATGCGCCTGGTGATTGACACGTTCGAGTTCGGAGCGAAGTTTACGCCGCGCTTCAACACCATCTCCATCTCCGGCTACCACATTCGCGAAGCCGGATCAACCGCGCTGCAGGAACTCGCGTTCACCCTCTACGACGGCGTCGAATATGTGGAGTGGGCGCGCCGCCGCGGACTTGACGTTGACGACTTCGGACCGCGCCTTAGTTTCTTTTTCAACGCGCATAACGATTTTTTCGAAGAGATCGCCAAATACCGCGCCGCGCGCAAGATCTGGTATCGGCTGATGAAAGACCGTTTCGGCGCGAAAAACGACCGCACCCGTCTGATGCGCTTCCATAGCCAAACCGCCGGCGTCTCGCTGCCCGCACAGCAACCGATGAACAACATCGCGCGCGTCGCTCTGCAGGCGCTGGCGGCGGTGCTCGGCGGCACGCAGTCGTTGCACACCGACGCCTACGACGAAGCGCTCGCCTTGCCCACCGAAGAGGCCGCCCGCATCGCCTTGCGCACGCAGCAGATCATTGCCTTCGAATCGGGCGTGGCCCAGACTGTCGATCCGCTCGGCGGAAGCTACTTCGTCGAGAAGCAGACCCTCGACATGGAGCAAGGCGCCTTCGATTATTTCGAGAAGCTCGACCAGATGGGTGGAATGGTTAAAGCCATCGAGCGCGGATATCCCCAGAAAGAAATCGCCGAGGCCAGCTACCAGTACCAGCGCGCGGTGGAAGCCAACGAGAAGATCACGGTCGGCGTAAATGATTTCGTCATTGAAGAGGAGTCACCCAACATTCTCTATATCGGCGAATCGGTGGCGCGCGCTCAAGAGAAGAAACTGAAGGCCCTGCGCGCCCGCCGCGCGAATGAAGAAGTGCAGCGCCGGCTCGATGCGCTGAAGAGGGCCGCCGCCAAGACTCCGACGGCAGGCAGCAACGGCAACATTTCCGACGTCAACACCATGCCGTATATCGTCGACGCCGTACGCGCCTACGCTACCGTCGGCGAAATCTGCGAAGCCCTGCGACAGGTGTACGGCACGTATACAGAAGTGAGCGTCACATAAGTCTTGTTTGCGGTCGCAAATTGCGACCTCAAAGATTCCTTCCCGAGTGTAGTGCGCTTCCTCGGTAGAAGCCCGCACGACCGACCTCCCGTTTTCGTCACAATCGGGTCGCCCATCCGTCACAGCCCGACCAATCTGCGACCGCTACTATTACAGGATGCAGATCCATTCGCTGAAACCGAAACCAGAGCGGCAGATGCTTGGTATCCGACGAAAGGCAGCTGCGGTCTCGATTGATCTCCGCATCCTTATTCTGCGCCGCCAGCGGGTCATTCTCGACACCGCGTTGGCGGAACTCTACAACGTGCCGGTCAAGCGTTTGAATGAACAAACAAAACGTAACCGCAAGAAATTTCCTGCGGATTTCATGTTCCAGCTTACTCCCAAAGAGAACCGATCTTTGCGGTCGCAATTTGCGACCTCAAACATTGGCCGAGGTGGCCGGCGCTCGCTTCCTTACGCCTTCACCGAACATGGCGCCATCATGGCAGCAACGGTGCTGAACTCGGAACAGGCAGTAGAAATGAGTGTCTTTGTGGTGCGCGCCTTTGTCCGCTTACGGGAGACGCTGGCCGCAAACAAAGAACTCGCCGCCAGGATGGAAGAATTGGAAGAACGGCTCGGGACTCACGATGGGGCGATCCAGGGAATTCTTCACGTCATCAAGAGGCTGATGAACCCGCCATCTCGTCGCCGAAGCAAGATCGGATTCGCGGTCCCGGTCCGGACGGGATAGTTGCCATCTGAGTTCCGTCCGCATTCCCGCCCATCGAGAGCAGCGCTGGAAAGTCCCCGCGTTTCCTGGAACCACCAAGGATTTATCGAGTACATTGTTGACGTATGGTATCTCGGAACATCGAGATCAAAGCCTTTCTGAAGGACCGTGCCGCTGCCCTGTCCACCGCCGCGCGGCTGAGCGACTCCGCCCCGGAAGTTATTCACCAGCAAGATATCTTTTTCCGCTGCGTGGGCGCACGCCTGAAGCTTCGCATCTTCGCGCCCGACCGTGGGGAATTGATCCGCTATGAACGAGCCGACGTTGCCGGGGCACGCTGCTCGCGCTACTCGATCGCCCGGACCGCCGATCCCGGAGTTCTGCTCGACATTCTCACCCAGACGCTGGGCGTAACCGGCACAGTCGAGAAGATACGCACCCTTTACTTGGTCGGCCCAACGCGTATTCACATCGACCAGGTGCAGGGGCTGGGAGATTTTCTCGAACTGGAGGTGGTGCTGGGGACGGGGCAAAGCACACCGCAGAGTGAGGAGGAAGGCAAGGGCATCGCGGCCGAACTGCTCCGCAAATTCGGGATTGGCTCCGAAGACTTGATCGCGGAAGCCTACGTCGACCTCATGGCCGGCGCGCAGGCAGAACCTCGTACGCCCGAAATCGAGTAAACTTCAGCGCATGTCCGGACACACGACACGGCCAGATGTGCCGCCAGATTCTGGACGCTCCCGGCTTGCGCGGCTTGCGGCAGCGGCGATTGCACTGCTCGGGTGGTACGGCCTGTTGCTCCAGTTGTACGTGGTCATCGCCACGGCGCGAGCGACTGGCGTGCCCGTCACGACTGCGATTTCCAACTACTTCAGCTTCTTCACCATCCTGACCAACCTGCTCGTCGCGTTGGTATTGACTCTCTCGCTCCGAACCACGCCATCGACCCTGAGCGTCTATGCCAGCCGCGCTACGGTGCAGTCCGCAGTCGCCGTCTACATTGCGATCGTGGGGATGGTTTACTCGCTGGTATTACGGAATCTGTGGGATCCGGAAGGCTTGCAGAAAATCGCCGACGTGATTCTGCACGATGCCATCCCGGTGTTGTACCTGTTGTATTGGCTGACCTTCGTGCGCAAGGGCAAGGACCACGACAGCCTGCGCTTCAGCCGCGTTCCAACCTGGCTGGCTTACCCGCTCCTCTATCTTGTATACTCCCTGATCCGCGGAGCGATCACGGGCATCTATCTCTACCCATTTATTGACGCCGGCAAACTCGGTTACCCTCGAGTCGGCCTCAATGCCGTCGTGCTTCTGTTCGCGTTCCTGGGGATGAGCCTTTTCCTGGTCGCAATCGACCGCTGGATGCCGCGGGGCAAGTCCGAATAGCAAGCGAGCCCCCACGCCGCTCTATTTCAGGCGATTGCGATAGAGTGTCGCATCCACTTGCCGGACCATGGCGTCGATGTCGAGCGGGAATTGCAAAAATGCGGCGATTTCTTCGGCTACGGGCCTCGGTTCACGCACCACCCGGCGATAATGCACCCGCGCGACCTGCATGTTCGCCTGGCCCGCGAGCCACTGGTTCACTTCGATCAGGTGGCGTTGAAAGGCCTCTTCCAGGGCAGATGTGTCGGCGATCGAAGCTGCGTTGCCCCGGCGTTCGAGCATTTTGTCCTGTGACTTCAGCACTTCGGGCAGCGGACGCTGCATGAAGACGACGCGGTAGTCATGGTCCGCTGGCAGCGACAGAATCAGTTGCGAGATGACCTTCACAACCTTGCCTTCCGCCTCCGCAATCAGGCTGGGATCTTTCGGAAGCTGCTTGATGCGTTCCCACTCGAAGTAGCCCTTGGGGTTGTCGGTGTCGGCTTTGCGTTCGCCGTCGCAGAGAACCGGCAGGCCGCCCGATTCCAGCATCTGCATCATCAGCGATGTGCCCGAACGCGGTAATCCCGAAACAATGGTGATCATCCATACCTTTCCAGAGACGGGAAATAGCGGGGGCGCTTGCTGGCTCCGCCGAATTCAGTATTCCGAACTTGAAATGATAGTGGGTTGCTGCCATTAGGGAAAGACGAATTCCCGGCCGAGCATCATTGCGCTTGGGCGAGCGTTCTGATAACTTGCCTGTCGTCTTCGAAAGGAGGCCCACCGTGGCATTCTGTCCAAGCTGTGGAACCCAGATCGCGGATGGAGCAAGCTGTCCGAAATGTGCCGGCGCCGCAGTGCCAGTTGTGAGTGCGGCTGCACCCGCCGCTGGACTCGCCGATAACATGGCGGGCGCGCTCGCCTACGTGACCATCATCCCGGCGATTCTGTTTCTGGTGCTGGAACCGTTCAACAAGAAGCGCTTCGTCCGCTTCCATGCCTTCCAATGCATCTTCTTTGCCATCGCCTGGACGGCACTCTGGATCGTCCTGGCATTCATCGGTCACATCCCGTTCCTCGGTTGGGCAACGCTCCTGCTGTGGCCTTTGATCGGTTTGGCGGGGTTTGTGATCTGGCTGATTCTGGTCATCAAGGCCTATCAGGGACAGATGTTCAAGCTGCCGGTGATCGGCGACATGGCCGAGCAGCAAGCTGGCAAGTAGCCTTACGCAGAGAAATCGTTGCTCGGAACACCGCCAATAGCGGATGGGAGGTCTGCCCGTCCGCAAAACGTTTTCTTTCTCCCCACGTCAATCCGGTAAACTAGGGGCTGACGTGTTCACTGGCCTTCATCCCGCGAGTTCGGGGTTCCGGCGCCATGGTGCGGTAGGAGTGTCGGTGGCCGCGCACCTGGCGGTGTTGGCGGTACTCGCCTTCCATAATCCCAGGGGTATCGACCTCTGCCCCGCGTGGCTGGCCTATGGCGAAGGCGCCCACAGCTACAAACTGATTTACCTTGCTCCTGGCGCAGACGAGAACGGTCCCCCAGACGCGGCCAAGTTGTTGTTCCCGCCACGGCCGAGCAAGGCGCGCTCGAACCCGCAGTCCCAATCGCTGAAGGCTGCGCCCGAGCCTCGGCAGGTAACGGTCGATGCGGAAGCCGGCGACCACAACTCTCGCGCCGGATCTCCGCTGGGCACGATGATTGACGGGCCAACCACCGGACATGAAGTCCACGTCGCGTATCCGATCGTATATCCAGATCCTCCCGTGGACCGCGCCGAACTTCCCCGCGACCTGCAAGGAGATGTCGTGATCGAAGTCACCATCGACTCCCAGGGAAACGTGGTCGAGACCAAGATTGTGCAAGCGATCGGTCATGGCATCGACGAGAAGATCGAGGCCACTCTTCGCCGCTGGCATTACCAGCCCGCGACGCTTGACGGAATGCCGGTCGCTTCTCACCACGACGTACATTTTCATTTCCCGTCTTGAATGGGCGTTGTGTTCGGCCCCCCCTTTGTTCGGTCTTTTGAAATCAAAGACTTAGGGGTCATTCTGGCCAGGTCTTTGAGAAATAATGAGTTACTCGTAAAGTATTTATTCATCAATAAGTTAGCTGTCATTCTCGGCTGTTGATGCGAGATGGCGCAAACGGCGTAGCAAATGACTGGGCATCTGGCCATGACCAACCATGCTCGCGGAGAGCGGCCAGATGTTCGCTTTTGCTTCGCCTTCATGATAGACTCTTCGCCGCTCGCTCTGAGGAGGAGAACTTGGCCAGAGATCACAGCCGAAACAAACCCGTCAGCTACCGCAAGGCAATCCTGCACCTGAAAAAGTCGGATCCGACACTGGCTACAATCATCGAGCGTTTAGGTCCATTCCGCATGGAGTTTGGCGAGCCCACGTTTCACTCCTTGGCTGAATCCATCCTTTATCAGCAGTTGAATGGGAAGGCGGCGGCGACGATCTTTGATCGCTTCACCGCTCTGGCCGGCGATCCGCTGACGCCGAAAGGCATTCTCAAACTGACGGACGCCGAAATGCGCGGCGTCGGGCTGTCGCGGCAGAAAACCGCGTATCTCCGCGATCTCGCCGAGAAGACCGCGGCTGGCTTGCTGGAGTTCGAGCGCTTGCCGGAATTGCCGGAAGAAGAAGTGATCGCGCATCTCACCCAGGTGAAAGGCGTCGGCGTTTGGACGGCGCACATGTTCCTGATGTTCACGTTGCGCCGTCCGGATATTCTGCCCGTTGGCGATTACGGCATTCAGGCTGCCATCAAGAAGCATTACAAGAAACGCAAGTGGCCGAAGCCCGCGGTGATGGAGAAGATCGCGAAACCGTGGGTGCCTTATCGCTCGATCGCCTGCTGGTATCTGTGGAAGAGCCTGGATATCAAGACGATAGAAAAATAGAGGGGCGTCATGGCAGGTAGTTTCAGTTTACCGACCATCAGTGCACTAAAGTGACCAAGGACGAAGCCGGGCATATCCGGCATCGTTTTTCGATCTTGGAGGTCTGCCTTGGCTCCCCCGCCCCAATTGAGAACTTGGCTTCCGTGGTCCGAGCTGACGGCCTCGCCACGATTGACACCGGGCGAATTCCGAAGCGTTTTACGCCAATACCCCCGCAGTGCCCTTCTGATCGCCTGCGCTCGTCTAGGCATGATCTTCAGCTACGGCCCTGACGCTGAGACGGCGGCCAATGATGAGGCGACTGCGAAGTGGATTCCGATCGCGGGGCGAGTTTCCGCGATAGGCGGTGTATTCCCTACAGCCATAGTTCGAGGTTACCAAGTTTGCTTCGTTGGTCTTCCAAATAGAGGTCGCCGCTCGTAGGCGTTTGAATTTCTCCGCGACCATCCCTTTCAATGACGGCGCAAGGTATTGCCTCGACTACGAGTATGCAGCCGCGAAGCAAAAGAGTGGGGCGCTGTGGAGGGTGCTGAGAGAACTGGATTCCGGGGAGCGTGTGTCCTACCTCGGCTTTTGGGGGAACGTCTTCGAAAACTATGTGGCGTGGCTTTTCACTACCTACGCGAACAAGAGTCTGAATAGCTTCCACGCGTCGCCAATGTACGAGCATGAAAAGGACCGGCCCATATGCGACGCCGTTGTGATTTGCGGTTCCACTGCGGTTCTGGTTGAGGCAAAACTCGCGACGTGTCCTGTGAATGTTCGTTATTCGGGCGATTATCAGAAGTTCAAGCAGTATCTGGAGGATAGGCTAGTTACTGGCAGGGACAGGCCGATCGGCGTATCTCAGCTACTCACCGCCGTGCAAAACCTTACCACTTTGCCACCTTCCGCTCTACGCTCTCGCTGCGCGGAATTAGGAAGTTCGTGCCGCTCATCATAACCAAGGACGAGATAGGTTCCAGTTGGGTAACGAATACCTATTTGAACGCGCGCTTTGCGAAAACAATAAATCGCAAGAAATGCAAGCGATACGTAGTCACACCCCTAGTGAGCATGAGCGTGTCAACACTCGAACGTTCTCTAGCAGCACTGAGCGATCACGCATTCAGTGACATATTGGAAGATCGCATCCGGGAAGATCGGAATCTGGGTCGCCCTTTCGAGGCAGCAAGTTCCTACGTCCCGACCGGACCCGCTCGAAAGGCATTTAAGCACCTAGAAATCATGGAGAATCTATCAAATGAGATAGTGGCTGATTTTGGAATGGTGGACGAACAGATCGACGGATCGTCTCCGACCCAGTAGCCGGCCAACCGGGAACTACTCCATTCGTGGACCAAGCGCGTTTTGTCGGGAGCAATCCGCCGATGCTCTCGCCGCAGCAACGCCGAGTATGGCACCGGAAACCACGCCTACCCTCTCACTACTGACTATAATTTCACCGGGGTGCGGGCGGATTCGGAACAAAGGGCGTGATTCCCCGTGGGGAGAGCAGCCATGTCTCTGCGCAAACTGTGCTTTTTTACCAGGCTGGCCACCATCGTTGCCTTCGTTGCGGTGGGAAGATTCAACGTCCAGATCGACAGATTTGATGTAACTACGCCGAATTCGCGGCCGCGAGATCGGGCGCTTGCCGCCGATCGGTTGCTCGGGTACAAGGGCCCGCCGGCAAATAAGCCAGGCCGATCGCAGTGGGTCAAGGCATTCCCCTCGAAAAACGAAGTCCGATCGGCCGTTTTTCTTCCCGTCCAATCCAAGAACGCCAAGGAGTTGGGTGCGGGGAAGTTGCTGGTGGCGAGCCGGGGACTCACCGATCCGATTTTCGCTAAAACGGTAGTCCTGCTGGTTCAGTATGACGACGAGGGTGTGGTTGGACTGATTCTCAACCGGCGCACAGATGTCCCGCTTTCACGAGTGCTTGAGGGGATCAAGGCGGCGAACCACCGTTCCGACCCGGCCTATCTCGGAGGTCCGGTAGAAACTCCAGGGGTGTTTGCGCTGCTTCGGTCGTGGGCGAAGCTCGAAGGAGCGCAGAATATTTTCGGCGCGGTTTACCTGATTTCCACGAAAGCCCTGTTTGAACAGACCATCTTGGCTCGACCCAGCCCTCGCGATTTTCATGTTTATCTGGGCTACGCCGGGTGGACTAAGAATCAACTGCGGAAGGAAGTGGAATTAGGCGCGTGGTTTATTTTCCCGCCGGGTGCGGAAACGGTTTTCGATTCCGATCCGGATTCCTTGTGGTCGCGAATGATTCAGAAAACCGAGCTTAAGTGGGCGGGGAGCGAGCCTGCGGACGCAGTTACCGCGCATACGCTTATGAAGAAAACGGGCCCGTCGCAGTCAACGGACAACAGCTGGTACGATTGAAATCGATCGGTGTGCTGGTGACGTAATGGGCCCGCGCAGAATTCCCACCCTTGCAAAGAACGCAAGGGTGGGACAGCCTCGGTCTCCAAAAGTGGGCCCGCCCCCAACTCAATACACGCGCGCTTAGCGAAGGCCGGGATCTTACTTCAGCCCTTCCACTACCAAAAGGTTCGTCAAAATGCGGACGTAGTTGTAGGCGTAGGCTTGGCCGTTGCGCGATACGACCACCTTGTTCACATTGATTACCCCCGAAGGGTCAGCGGGCATCAATCGCAGCACCAGCGTTTTCTTGCCGGTCGAGAGATCCACCTTGTAGATGGATGCCGGCATGCCGCTGTCGTTCACATACAGGGAGTGTCCATCTTCGCCCCATTGCACGAAGAGTTGACCCGGGTCGAGTCCGCGCAACGGACGGGACGCCCCGCCGTCTACCGGGAACAAGGCCAATCGGCCGTCCGGATCTGGAGCGATCATAAACTTGTCATCGGGAGAAACGCCGACGGCGAAAACGCCCTCGGGAGTCACGGGATGCGGCGTACCGCCCGTAATCTCTTGCACGTAGGTGCGGTCGGGTCGACCGACCTCCGCGCCGTTGAACCAGATTCGCTTCCCATCGGCGAAAAAACCCGCCTGATTGGCGACGACCCGTTCGATTCCAGGAATGGGCACGGTCCTGGGTTCGCCTGCCCCGGTTGGAAGAATGGTGATCTTGGGAGGCGGCCCTGGAAGAAAGGAAAGGGCCCACTTTCCGTCGGGCGAGAAGCCGCCACCATAGCCCTCTCCCAGACGGATGGGCGCCGACCCATCCAGGGCGCGCATGCCCACGGCATAATTGGGACCGCCCATCGCACCTTGCTCCTCCAAGAGGATGCTTTTTCCGTCCGGGGAGAGGTCGTGGAGCAGCGTGGCCTCGTACCAGGAAAGGTCACGTTCGTTTTTGGCTCCAGCCGCACGACCGGCGACGCGAAAGCGGGCGTCGACGGACATGACGAGAACCCGGCCATCGGCGGAGATATCCTGCAGAAAGAGCGTGGTGGGAACGGCGAGCACAAGGTGCTCCTGCCCCGACAAGGTCACGGCGCGCAATAGATCTTCGGTGCCATTGTCCGAAGCCGCGAACCACAGCTCTTCGCCGCTGGCGGCCCAGGACAGACCGCGCATATCCGCCCATACCTTGGTCAATGTCTGCTTGTGGCCAGTCATGTCCACGATGGCTACCGTTCCACGAGTGTCGGGTTCCGCGGTGTGGTCGAAGAAAGCAATCTTGTCACCCTGCCGGGAAAAGCGAAGCTGGCTGATCCATCCGGCGGTATCGTAGAGAACCTTTCCAATGGGATACTCCAGGCGGTCGCGGCCGTTGACGATATGGACGACCGCGAGGCTGCCGTCTGGTCCCCAGGCCGCGTCCCGCACATGGTCGAGCACCTCGCGGGGTGACCCGCCGGAAAGTGGTACGCGCGCCAGAGTTCCACTCAGCTCGGCTGTTCCCGTCCGGCCACTGATGATGAATGCGATCTCGTTCGAGGTGGAAACTGAAACAACCCGTCCACCCTGGATTCCAAGGGGCTGAGGCTGTGGAAATTCCGCGCGCGTGGAGAAGATCTGCGAGGGCTGTCCCTCCCAGGCTGCGCTGTAGACCACGGTGTGGCCATCGGGCGAGAAGCGTGCGGAGTTGACGGTCCCTAACTCATACGTCAAGCGATGGAAGATGGGAGCGGCTACGGACGGGTTGCGCGGCCACAGCCAATGGCCCGCGAGCGCCAGTGTCAACAAAAGTCCCGTCACCACCGGCAGCATTCCAAACCGCTGCCGTGGGGTCTTCATGGCGCCTAGCGTCGCGCTGCTTCCGGAAATCTCCGAAAGATTCGCCAGATTGAAAGCCACGTCCCGCGCGGACTGGAAACGCTCTTCGGGATTCTTCTCCAGGCAGTGGCGCACGACCCGCTCCAGTGCGGGAGGCACCGTGCGGTTGGTTTCCGTGAGTTCCGGGGGATCCTGCTTCAGAATCGCGCTCATCGTTTCCACGGACGTATCGCCATGGAAAGCGCGCTTGCCCGAAAGCATCTCGTAGAGAATCGCGCCGAAACTGAAAAGATCGGAGCGATGGTCGGCGTTCTGTCCCTTCACCTGCTCCGGCGACATGTAGCCGACCGTTCCCATCACCACGCCGGGCTCGGTCCCCAAGGCCATGGTCGCGGCATCGGGCGGGGCCTTGCCATCCCGGAGGGCCAGCTTGGCCAGGCCAAAATCGAGAATCTTCACCCGTCCGTCGCGCGTGACAAAAATATTCTCCGGCTTCAGATCGCGATGAACGATTCCCTTCTCATGCGCCGCTGCCAGGCCACGGGCAATTTGCACGCTGTACTCTATGGCTTTGCGTACCGGGAGAGCGCCGGGACGCAACCTCTCGCGCAGGGTCTCACCCTCCAGAAACTCGGTCACGATGTAGGGTGAGCCTTCGTGGTCGCCGAATTCATGAATGGCGAGAATGTTGGGGTGATTCAAGGCTGCAACCGCCTGCGCCTCCTGCTGAAAACGCCGCAGCCGCTCGGGATCGCGAGTGAAGCCCGCAGGCAGGACCTTGACGGCGACCTCGCGGTTCAACCGGCCATCACGCGCCCGATACACTTCACCCATGGCGCCAGCGCCGAGCGGGGCAAGAATTTCATGGGGACCGAGTTTCGTGCCAGTGGGTAGGGCCATGCTTGGGCGCAATTATAGCCCGTGCAGGGGGGGTCCCACCCATCGGCATTTCCGCAAAGACAAGGCGTGTTAAACCGTCCGTCCTGATGTGGCCCACCCGTCAACATCTACTCGCGTTTTTTCAGCACGACGAGCCTGTTGGAATGTACGATGAGTAAACTCATGGGCCGAACAGTTGGCACAGGGATCCAATTCCGGGCTATGGACATGGTGCCCCAGGTCCGGAAGAACGAAGGCTTCATGACCATCCTCACCCGATTAGAGCAATGGAAGGAACAGGGCAAAATATCAGCGGAGCAGCACGCCCATCTGGCAGGCCTCGCCCGTGGAGACCCCCTATCGCTTTTTCTCGAGCTGAACGTTCTCCTCTACGCCGGTGTGCTGGCGTTCGTGGGCGGACTGGGCTGGACGGTCAGCACCTGGTCGCAGCAACTCGGTGATGTCCTCGTTCTGACCGTCCTCTCCACCATCCTCGTCAGCTGTTTTTGGTACTGCTTTTCCCGCGCGCCCGCCTGGTCTCCCGCCGAAACGCCTGCACCGAATCCGATCTTCGACTATGTGCTTTATCTTGGCAGCCTCATTTGGTCATTAGAACTCGCATACCTGGAGAACCGTTTCCACGTTTTGTCTGGACAATTGGATCTCTATTTCTTGTTGACCGCTGGACTCTTCTTCTTCCTCGCCTATCGTTTCGACAATCGCCTGGTGCTGTCGCTCGGTTTGTCCTCACTCGCCGGATGGTTCGGGCTCACCATCTCGCACTGGTCCGCCCATCAGGACGCGACCTATCGCCAATATGCCCTTCTCTACTGCCTGCTGGTCGGCGTCGGCGGGGCGCTTCTTCAGCGCCGCGGCCTGAAGCCACATTTCTTCGGCACTTATCTGAACATCGTTGCCAACGTTCTCTTTTGGGCAGTGCTCTCCGGCGTGTTCATTCGGCAGGGCTACGGCCTATGGGTTCTCGCGCTGCTGATCGCCTGTGGCGCGTCTCTCGCCTGGGGCCTGGCGCGCCGGCAGTTTGCCTTCGTTGCTTATGCCGCCGTCTACGGCTACGTGGGCGTCAGCTCGCTGTTCCTCCGTGGCGCCAATGATGGAACCGCTATCTTTGGCTATTTCGTGGTTAGCGGAGTGGCTATGCTCGCGGTGCTGGTTTACATCGGGCGCCGCTTCGGGAAGCAGGCGTGAGAATCTACAGTGCATCCAGCGAAGAGACTCTGCGCGCTCGCAAACTTCTGACGGACTGGGCCGGCGAGGGCTTCCTCACCAAGCCGCAGTACGAGCTTCTGGAAAAGGAAACCGTCTCTGAGCTGCGCACCACCAACATTTTCCTACGGATGGTATTGTTCCTCTTCACCCTGATCATTGTGGGTGCCGCCGCCGGCCTGTTCTTCGTGGTTTCGCGGCCATCGGACCAAACTGCCGGCGTTTTCTTCCTGATCTTCGCTGGCGTCTGCTACGCGGCTGCCGAAGCCGCCGTTTCGCAAGCGCGGCTCTATCGCTACGGTATTGAGGAAGCGCTCGCCGTTTTCGCGGTTGGTTTTTTAGGTGCGGGGATGCAACTCGCTCTTTTCAGCGGCAGCCCTTATTCGCCGAGGCCGGGCGCGGTTCAGTCCCTGGTTCTCGCCGCCGGCGCCGTTTTTTCGCTGTGGATATGGCGCCGCTTCGGGCTCTCATATTTATTTATTGCCGCGATGATCTTCGTCCTCTTTCTGCCAGGCTACTGGACCTCGTCCCGCGAGGCGCAGCGTCTGATCGTCGCCGCGTTCTATGCCACCGGGCTGGCGGGTGTGGCCGCGACACGCTCCCGCCACCGCTTCGACTACCTCGACGAGGCTTATTCGCTCGTCGAAGCGTTCCTCTGGCTCGGCATCTACCTGACCATCAATCTCCAGCTTTCGTCGTTAAACCTGTCCGCGCGGTGGTGGGACGGTACCCGGGCGGGCTCGGAATTCGCAAGGCCGTTCTACTGGGGAACGTGGGTGGCGATCTGGTGCCTGCCGCCCATCGTACTCGCGCGAGGCGTTCGCCAGAAGGACCGCTTCGTCATCGCGGTGGGCGCGATCGTTGCCATCCTGACTCTCATCTCGAATAAGCCTTATCTCGGCTGGCCGCGGCATACCTGGGACCCGATGCTTCTGGGCATACTGTTAACCGGTGTCGCATTCGTCATCCGACGCTGGCTTGCCCGTGGCCCGGGCGGAATTCGCCACGGCTTTACCGCTGCGCGCTTATCGAGAAAAGACAAACAGTGGATTAACGTAGGATCGACGGTAGCCGGCCTGCTATCGCCCCAAGCGCCTGCCCCGCAGCCAAGCAGTCCGGAGTTCCGCTTCGGCGGGGGACGGACGGGAGGCGGAGGCGCCGGCGGCGATTTTTGAAGGGCCTCCGAGTGGATGGAGATGGAGGGTGTGCCGGTGGCGTGATGGGCCTGCGCAGAATTCCCACCCTTGCCAAGAACGCAAGGGTGGGGCAGCCGCCGCAAGAGGAGGGCCAGGATCCCTTCTTAAGGCTAGTGACCAAAACAAAAAACCCTCTCGACTTTGCTGAGAGGGTTTTGCGAACTGGTCGGAGAAATTTTATGCCGCGCGCGTGACGTTACCCGCCTGGAACCCTTTCGGGCCCTTGAGCAGATCAAACTCAACGGTCTCGCCTTCGTTCAGCGAGCGGTAACCGTTCTCCTGGATGGCCGAGAAATGGACAAACACGTCCTCGCCCGTGGAGCGCTGGATGAATCCGTATCCCTTCGCCCCATTGAACCACTTCACAGTACCCTTCTCTCTCACAAGAAACTCCTTTCGCCTCGTTGCTAAGAATTATTCTTCCGTCTCTTGTTTGTTTGCCCCGGGGTCGCCGGACAGACGCTAGCAGACAGCACCTGCCGGACAGTCGCTACCGGACATTCGATAGCGGACAGCCGATCCCGGAACACCCCCTCGAAGGAACGGTAAGAATCTTGCCGGCGTCGCTGCGCGCGGGCGAAACCGCGCCAACAGAAACGGCTCCCCTGGATTCCGTCGAACGGTTGCCCGCGACGAAATACGGAGGAGCCGCGAAAACGAAGGCGCGATATCGGACTGCTGCCACAGCAACGTCAATCCTGCTACGCACTCGCCAACCAAGTGTGGATGACGAGCAGAAAATGATAGCAGTTCGATTGCAGTTGGCAAGAGCGAAGTTGAGGGCGCCATTGTCAGGATCCATCGCTTTCGCCCGTCTGGCATGACTTCCAGTCTCTTTCGGTAAATGGACTTGGGACTAGCCCCATGCGCGGGCGAGGAAAATCGCACGATTCGCGCTATATTCCCAACGTGCTCTCTCTGATCCGGGAACATCGCAGATTCTTTCTGGGAACCCTATTCGCCGCCCTGGCTTTGCGACTGTTTTTCTTCGTCTACTTCCCGGCCGTCACCGATGACTCGCGCGTCTACGCCAATCTCGCCGCCAACTGGCTGCAGCATGGCGTCTACGGTCTGACGCAAACCGTCCAGCAGGAAACTCACCTCGTGCCGACCGACGCGCGCCTGCCGGGATATCCCATGTTTCTGGCCGCGATCTTCTGGCTATTTGGGACGGGCAACTTCAAAGCGGTGCTGCTGGCGCAGATTCTGGTCGACCTGGGCACCTGCCTGATCGTTGCCGACCTCGCCCGCCGTGCGGTTTCCGGGCGCGCGGCGAGAATCGCTTTTGTCCTGACGGCGCTCTGTCCCTTCCTGGCAAACTATGCCGCCGCGGCGCTCAGCGAAACGTTGGAGATCTTTTTTACGGCGCTCGCTCTGGACGGCGCGGCCGCCGCTCTGGGCCGGATGCGCGAGGCAGGCGTGGAGATGGGCGTTTACAAGCTCTGGGCCGCGACCGGCGCGGCGATTGCGGCTTGCATTCTGCTGCGTCCGGATGGCGGCATCCTGCTGGCGGCGGTCATGCTCTATCTGGCGGTGGCAGCTTGGAAGTGTCTTTCCGTCAAGAAGGATGTGGGGGATGTTCTGGCCGCTGCAACGATCGTCGCAGTATTTGCCCTGGCACCGCTCGCTCCCTGGACGATTCGTAATTTTCGGACGCTCCATCATTTCCAGCCGTTGGCGCCTCGGTACGCCAACGAGCCGGATGAAGCCGTCCCGCGAGGCTACAACCGCTGGGTGAAGACCTGGATCGTCGACTATGCGTCGGTGGAAGAGATCTACTGGAGCGTTCCGGGCAGCAACCTTGACCCGGAGAAACTGCCGTCGCGGGCCCTCGACAGCCAGGCGGAAAGGGACGCGACGCTGGCCATCATCGCGGACTACAACCAGTCGCAGGACGTCACCCCGGAACTGGATGCGCGTTTTGCCAAACTCGCCGCGGATCGGATTCGGGCTCATCCCGTTCGCTACTATGTTGTGCTGCCCCTGCTGCGCGTAGCCGACATGTGGCTGCGTCCGCGAACCGAGCTCCTTCCTCCCGACGTGCGCTGGTGGGAATTCAATGACGACACGAAGCAGTCGGTCCTCGCCGTCGGCTTCGGCTTGCTGAACCTGGCCTACGTGGCGCTGGCGTTGTGGGCGCTGGTTCGACTGGCGCTGATTCGATTGACTCTGGTTCGCAGGACGCCGGCAATCCGCTGGGCCGGATTGTTGGTCTGCTTCCTGCTGCTGCGCTCGGCATTTCTGGGAACGCTGGAAAATCCGGAACCGCGCTATACGCTGGAGTGCTATCCCGTGGTGATTGTCTGCGCAGCAGCATTTCTGTCGCGCGACCGAGCAGCAGCGGCAATCTGAATCGCGATTCTAGAATCCCGATTATTGTAGGGAGAATTCAAAAGACAGAAGATGACGCTGAGTCATGCCTGCTAACTCCATCTGTTTCAGGCTTGTTTTCAAGGAAGATAACGTGCAATATTATGCCCAACTTTCAATGAGGGCCCCATGAAAACCTTCTCCTTCCCCAGAATTGGTCTAACGATCGTGGTTGGCACCGTTTTCTGTCTAACGTTCCTGGGCACGAATCGAGCCGTTGCCCAGCAAGCAACGGCCCAGATCGCGGGCACGATACGAGATGCGACACATGCCATCGTGGTCGGCGCCAAGGTGACACTGAGAGACGCCGGCACTAATATCTCCCGAAACACAACCTCCAACAAAGACGGGGATTACCTGTTCACGCTGGTTCCGATCGGCATCTACGAACTGTCAGTGGAGCAACGCGGATTCAGCAAGTACGTACGCAGGGGCATCACGCTCGAAATCAACCAGAACGCACGCCTGGATATCGACCTGAAAGTTGGATCGGAGAATCAAGTAATCGAGGTAATCGGAGACGTAACGCAGGTGGATACGGTCAGTTCCACCCTGGGAAAGGTGGAAACCACGCAGCGCATTCAAGATCTGCCGTTGGCGCAGCGAGACACGATGCAACTGGGACTGCTACAGGCGGGAGTCTTTGCTCCCGACCAGGACGACGGCTCGGGTAATCCATTCTCGGTTAGCGGGCAGCGCTCGGAGTCGATGACTTTCTTGCTCGACGGCGCCGATAACAACGATTTCCTCGGCAATAATATGGTCGTGGATCTCAACCCCGACGCGGTGGCAGAGTTCAAGATTTTGACCAACAATTACGAAGCAGAGTATGGACGCACGTCGGGCGGAGTCGTGAATCAGGTTCTTAAGGCAGGCACGAATGCCATTCACGGAGACTTATTCGATTATTTTCGCAATACCGCTCTGGATGCCAGCGACTTTTTCCTGGGGCAGGCTCCGATTTTTAAATACAACATGTTCGGCGGAACCATCGGCATGCCGATCAAGAGCGACAAGATGTTTTTCTTTGCCTCTTATCAGGGGGCGCGGCGACGCCTGGGGCAGAATCCCGGGATTCTGACGGTGCTGACTCCAAACGAGCGAACCGGCGACTTCAGTGACCTCTATACGGGAGTCGTTAATCCGATCACCGGCTACGATACGGGCCAGCTCTTCGATCCTACGACAAGCGGTCCGTTCATGTGCGGCTCAACAGTGTGCAATCAGGTGCCGACGGATTCGGTAATGCAGACTTATATCAACAAGTATCTGCCAAAGCCGAACTTCGGGACCAATGGTTTTGTGGAAGATCCGGTCGCGAGCTTACAACAGGACCAGTTTGCTTTCCGCTACGACTACAATATTTCCAGCAAAGACACGTTGTCGGCGTTTTACATCTTTGATGACCAGCCGAAGATTTGGCCGTTCGAGGTCTTGCACGGCGCCTCCACCGGAGGAGATGTGCCCGTGGGGTCGGGTTTCACCGATGCGGATCGTTATCAAACCGGATCGATTAGCTGGACTCGCACCATTTCTCCCACCATGCTGAACGAGCTGCGATTCGCGACCAATCGGGTCGCAACTTTTGACGCAGTGCCGATGGATAAGACTCCGCCGTCAGCGCTGGGATTCACTACGGTAGCCCCGGACGACCCGGCAGGCACAGCGCCGCCTCTAGTTTCGGTTGGCGGGGCATTCAGCCTGGGACCTTCGCCGCAAGGCCCAACCAAGATTCACGACGTTACTTTTCAGTACCAGGACACTTTTTCCTGGACCCGGGGCCGGCATTCTTTCAAGTTGGGGGGCGATCTCCGGTGGATACGGAACAACTTTCATTACGACTTTTACAACAACGGATCGTTTGATTTTGGGACTTACTACACGAACACGGGCAACGCTTTGGCCGATTTTGTCGGCGGGTTCACCGACAACTACTACCAGTTTTCGAGCGCGATCTATGGAATCCGAACCCATCAGCTGGATTTCTTTGCCCAAGATGCGTGGAAGATTACGAAGAATCTGAGTCTCGATTATGGTTTGCGGTACGAATACAACTCGCCGCAAGTAGATCCGCGGAACGAGATTCAGGGCTGGTTCCCGGGGCAACAGTCGACACTTTATCCTGCTTCGCCGCCCGATTTTTTGTATTCGGGCGATCCGGGAACACCGAATCGTGGGTTAGTCTCCCCAGACTACAGGAATTTTGCTCCACGGTTTGGGTTCTCCTGGGATATGTTGGGCAGCGGCAAGCTGGTAATGCGCGGCGGGTTTGGGATTTTCTATGACATCGAAGATGGAGCGCTGAACCTGCAGTTTGGAGGCCAGGCTCCATTTGGATATGTGGCGAACAATTATCCGTGTTTCACGACCGTCGGTAATGGGTCTGCGACTGCTTGCCTTGAGCCAGTAAACGGGTCTTACAGTGCCGACCCTTTCCAGACCGCGAACACCGGCTATTCCGATCCCTATCCTTTTATCGCGGGCGGACATTTGGGACAGTTCTTTACCCCTGCGATCCCGTTTGCCTACGTCGTCTCCCCGCACTTCCGGACTCCGTATGCGGAGAATTTCAACTACGGGCTCCAATACCAACTTACGAAGGATACATTTGTGGAGGCGGTGTATGTCGGCAGTCTGAGTCGCAAGGCCATCGCCACTACAAACGTGAATTTCCCTGAAATCAATGGCAGCAACCCTGATAGTCTGATGGCGCAGTACCAGGCAATTGTGAGTTCCATTCCTCCGCCGCCCGCTCCGGCAACCAATGTGACCAACTCCATCTCTCCCGATTGCGCGCGCCCTCTGGCGAATTGCGATGCGAATTTCATCCCGTATGGCGCAACTCAGATTGAAACCAACATCAACGGGGGTAGTTCGTCGAGCAACCAGCTGCAGGTGACGGTGGACCGGAGAATGAATCATGGTTTCGGATTCAGGGTCGCTTACACGCTGGCAAAGACAATCGACGTAAGTTCGGGCTTTCGGGCCCGCTCGTCAGTCTTAACCAATCCCCTGGACCCAAGGTTCGATCGCGGCATGGCGGACTTTGACGCGCGGCAGCGCTTGGTTTTAAGCCCGCTATGGCAAATTCCGCTGGGGAATCACGGGAGCAGACTCAAGCAAAACATTCTCGGGGGATGGGAGGTCTCTACAATTACTTCGTTCCAGTCGGGGAACCCATTCACACTTTACTCGAGCAACGGGGCCAGCGAAACGAACGAAGGACTGGACCGGCCGAATGTAGTGGGTCCGATACAAGTGTTCAGCAACCCGCGACAATTGCGGACGTTCAGTCCAAGCGCGGATGGTATCCATGGGAGTTGCTTGCAGGGCACTACGACGGGATTTTTCCTGATCGATCCGACGAACCTGGTTTGTTCCGTAGGACCACCGGCAGGCCAACCCCTGCCTGCAAATACCACCCTGATTCAGGGAGGGGTGCCGCTATTTACTTACGGCAACATGGGGAGGAACGTATTGCGGGGACCGGGAATTAATAATTGGGACATCTCGATCCTGAAGAACTTTAAGTTCACGGAAAGCAAATCGCTCCAGTTTCAATCGAATTTCTTCAATGCCTTTAACCATGCACAGTTCTATGGACCGACTTCAGCCGGGGGGACAGTGGGTGGCAGCAGTTTATTTGGCCAGGTTTCAAGCGACAGTACGCAGTCCCAATCCCCGTATTATCGGGGACCGCGCGTGATTCAGTTTGCTCTCAAGTTCTACTACTGAAGCACCCCGCTTGAAGCTATTGGGCAGGAATGCGAGTCAGTCAGGTGCGAGACTTCGGTGTGCCGCCTCCGGCCACCTGGCTCAACTGAGCGGCGAGTCGGTCATGCGGAAACGGGTGCGGACGTGTTCGGAGAGCAGTTCGATGGCCTCGCGATTGGTGACCGGATCAGCCTTTGCCAAATATTTCATCGCTTCGACCAGCATCTTCTGGCCGTCGACGTAGCGGGGGTCGGTGGTGCGCTCCCGCCTCTTGCGAGACAGGTCCGGAGGAACGGTGATGGTAAACACTTTGGCCATGCGAACTCCACTTTCGGCGGCTTTGGTGCAGTATATCGTTCCGGCCGGTCTTTTTCAGCTTGATTCTGCTGGCGCGGACTTTGGCCCGATTTGACGCGTCGAGACGCGGCTGGCCGCATCTTCTTTCTTGCTGCGCCTTCCTTGCTCGCCTCCGAAGACGGGGCAAGCCCCGTCTCTACCGGGCGACTAGCCTTGTGGAGAAACGAATTTCGTCTTTCCGGTGGTCTTCAGCTTAAAGGCGTTCTCCGGAAGTTTTTGATTGATCTGTATGTTCGAATACTTCGCCAGGCGGTAGTCCCCACCCGGTTCAAACCACTGCTGCTGCACGGAGACGCCCCTGGCGGAATCGATCCAGAGCCAGATGCGCGCGATATTGTTTCGCAAACGGGTGGATTTTGGAATCAATTCCAGCTTCACGGTGGCGACGCCGTTGGCGGTCTCCGGCCCCAAGAACTTCACGTCGTAAGATTGGAGCAGGTCGTGCCCGCCGCCGCCGAAGCCGAGCACCAGAAAGCTCTCGATGTCGCGATTCTTGCTGGGATTGTACTCGCTGACCTGATCGATCTTCGGCTGGTACACCTGAACCTTGCCGCCGCTGTAGATGACGTACTTCTTGTCGGGCTCGGCAAAGTCGGCCGCCATCTGGATTTCGCCGCCTTCACGGCGGAAATAAATCTTGCCGTTCTGGGTATCGGTTTCGTCGATGACCTTCTGGTATTGGTCGGTGACGACAGTGGCCTCGGTGGTTCGGAAGTTTCGGGCGACGGCATCCATCTGGGTGAGAACGCGATCCAGTCCGGCGGATTCGCTCTGCGGCCACGCGGGCGCCGTCAACAGCCAGGCGGTCAACAGAATCCCGAAAAGAGGCGCTTTCAGTGCAGCTCTCATGCGATGAACTCTCGAAACTCTGGACTTTGAAACCTTTGAAACCATGAAACCTTCCGCTTACTCTTTTTTCACCCAGACTTTGTAACTCTGCAGATGTCCAGAAGCATCTTTGACCGTTTCGACGTTGGTGATGCTGACCGCTCCGGAGATCGGTTCGATGATCTGCTCCAATTGCCGGCTAACGTCGCCGCCGCCGGCCGCATTCACGGCAGAGGCCTGGATCTGATAGATCAGCTCGCCCTTGGCACCGGGAACCACCACGACGCCGGTAAGATGCGGAATACGCTCGACGGGTTTGTCTTTGTAGTTGATGAAGTGCGGCGAAACAAAAACAAAGAGGAGGATCAGCGTGACCATGATGTCGTAGTGCAGGCTACCCCGCTCATACGACCAAAGAATGTATCCGCGGATTGTGCGCCAGATCGCGCCCATGGGAGAGACGGAGCTTTCAACCGCCGTCGAGGCTTCGGGTTGCTGCCAGTGTATTTGGGAATTCATGAGATATCAAATCTCCGATTGCTGCTCTCGGTCGCTGGGGGAGACGCGGCAAGCCGCGTCTCTACGGGGCGTTTGCTGGTATGCGGTCCGTGCCCATATAGGGCTGGAGCGCCTCCGGAATGCGTACACTGCCGTCGGCTTGCTGATAGTTCTCCACGATGGCGACCCAGGTACGCCCGACCGCTAACGCGCTGCCGTTCAACGTGTGCACGAATTCAGTCTTGCTCTTGCCCTCGGGACGGTAGCGGATATTCGCCCGCCGCGCCTGAAAACTTTCAAAGTTCGAGCATGAAGAGATTTCGCGGAACAAATTCTGTCCCGGCAACCAGACTTCCAGGTCATAAGTCTTGGCGGCGGAGAATCCCATATCGGCAGTGCAGAGCGTCACTACGCGATAGTGCAGGCCGAGTTTCTGCAACACCGTCTCGGCGTTGTTCGTCAGCTTCTCCAGTTCGTCGTACGAAGTCTCGGGACGCGCGAACTTCACCAGTTCCACCTTTTGAAACTGGTGCTGGCGGATGATTCCGCGCACATCCTTGCCGTACGATCCGGCCTCGCTGCGAAAGCACGGAGTGTAGGCGGTCAGCGAAACCGGCAAGCGCGCCGCGTCGAGGACTTCATCGCGATAGAGATTTGTCACCGGAACTTCGGCCGTCGGAATCAGCCAGAGATCCTTTTCGCCGTGCGGCACGCGGAACAGATCCTGCGCGAACTTCGGCAACTGGCCCGTGCCATACATGGACTCAGAGTTCACCAAATACGGCGGAAGCACTTCCGTGTATCCATGCGCTCGCGTGTGCAGATCGAGCATGAAGTTGGCAAGGGCCCGCTCCAATCGCGCGCCCAGCGCCCAGTACACGGCGAAGCGAGCGCCGGACAATTTGGCGGCGCGGTTCAGGTCGAGGACTCCGAGTTGTTCGCCGAGTTCCCAGTGCGGCTTGGGCTTGAAATCGAAATGCGGCGGCGCGCCCCAGCGGCGGGCTTCGACGTTATCGGCTTCGCTCTTCCCTACCGGCACGCTGGCGTGAGGAACATTCGGGATTGCCGTCAGAATTTCGCGCAGGCGCGCTTCCTGTTCGGCGGCCTTCTTTTCGGAGTCCTGAATCTGCTCGCGCAGTTCTTTGGTCTGCTGGATCTGCGCCGTGGCGTCCTGGCCGCTCTTCTTGAGTTTGGCAATTTCCTCGGATGCGCGGTTGCGTTGCGCCTGCAAAGTTTCGGCAGCGGTAATCGCCTGGCGGCGCTCGCCATCGATGGCGCGAAAGTCTTTCAGAACTTCCGCCGGATTCATTCCGCGCTGGCGCAGCGTTTCTTCGACCAGCGCCAGGTTGTCACGCACAAAATTCAGATCGAGCATTGTGCATTAACTTTAGCTGAAAGAGGCGGGTCCGTGCACGCCGGCGCCAAAGTCTTGAACCGCAGAGTACGCGGAGATCGCTGAGAAGAAATGGCAGGAAGCCTCGGCGATCTCCGCGTCCTCTGCGGTTAACGCCTTTTCTCCTGTAAACTAGCTCGCGATGAGAGTTCCCCGTATCCTGCGCCTGGCGCTCGGAGCGCTGGCATTGCTCGGATTGATCCCGGGCGCGTTTGCTTCCGCTTACAACGCCCGCCCCAAGCTGGTTGTCGTCATCGTGATCGACCAGTTCCGCGGCGACTACCTGGAGCGCTATCGCGACCAGTTTGGGGACGGAGGCTTCCGACTGTTTCTCGATCGCGGCGCTTATTTCACCGACTGCAACTACGACTACGCCAACACTCGCACCGCTCCCGGACACTCCACCCTCTTCACCGGAAGTTACACCAGCGGACACGGCATCGTGGCCAACGAATGGTGGGACCCGCAGAAGAAGAAGCGCGTAACCTCGGTCGAAGACGACGCTACAAAACTTGTCGGTGGCAGCAAGACCGGGTCCGGAGCGTCGCCACACAACCTGATGAGCGATACGCTCGGGGATGAGTTGAAACTGGCCACCGGCGACAAAGCCCGCGTGTTCGCCGTCTCGCTGAAAGATCGCGCGGCCGTTTTGCCCGCGGGCTTTTCGGGAGATGCCGCGTACTGGATCGATCCCAAGAACGGCGACTGGATCACCTCCACCTACTACCGTCCGGATCTTCCCGAGTGGGTACGGAATTTCAACGGCAGGCGTCCTTCGGAAAGACGTGCGGAGAAATTCTTGAACCGCGAGTGGAAAGACCGCGACGGAACCGTACTCGGCTCGACCGCGCCGCGAAGCGGTAAAGACGGCACACCCGCCGGTTTCTACGAGGTGGTCGGCTCCACTCCCTTCGCCAACGACTACCAACTGGAATTCGCCAAGGAACTCGTTCTATACGAAAAGCTGGGCGCGGGCCCGGTCACCGATCTGCTGGTGATCAGCCTTTCGGCTAACGACATTCTCGGACACCAGGTTGGCCCCGACTCGCCGCAGATGCGCAGCATGGCACTCGAACTCGACCGGTCCCTGGCGGAATTTTTCGACTTCCTCGGCCATCAGATTGGCATGGCCAACGTGTGGATGGCGCTTTCGGCCGACCACGGGATCGCGCCGCTGCCTGATTTCGCAAAAACGCTTCGCCTGCCCGCCGCCAATCTCAATGCGAAAGCATTGCGCGCGCAAATCAATTCCCTGCTCTCGAAAAAATATGGGAAGAACGCCGACTACGTGCTCGAACTCGACTACCCGCTGGCCTGGCTGAACGAAGACGCGTTCGCTGGCGTCTTCACTGGACACAAGGAAGCCGATGCCGAAGCCGACGCGGGCGAAGCCATGATGCAAGTGGGATTCACCGGATACTTCACGAAATCGCAGCTGGCGCGCGGAGAAACTCCGGCCACGGAAATCGGACGGCGCTACGCCCACAGCTATTCGCCCGAAGGTGGATGGTATGTGATGGGAGTACCCATTCCATTCAACGTCGGAACCACGAAGGGTACCGACCACGCGACGCCTTTCTCGTACGATACGCATGTGCCGCTCGCCTTCTATGGCCTCGCGTTTCAGCCGGGCATCTACCGGACGCACGCCGAGCCGGTCGATCTGGCGGTGACGCTTGCATCGTTGCTCGGAATCAACGCGCCCGCCAAAGCCACGGGGAGAGTGCTGACCGAGGCATTGGCGACGGCGCGTCATTCGGCGACGCCGCTCTCGTCGCAGCCCACTACTGCTCCCGCCACCGCGCCCGCCGGGGGAAGCCAATGACGCCCATCGGCAACCCGGATTTGAGCGTAAGCTTCGCCGGCATCGACCTGAAGAATCCGATCATCGCGGCTTCCGGCACCTTCGGCTATGGCATCGAATTCGAAGACATCGTGCATCTGGACCGGCTTGGCGGATTGGTCGTCAAAGGCCTCTCCAGGGAACCGATGACCGGAAATCCACCGCCGCGCCTGTTTGAGACCGCTGCCGGGATGCTAAACGCCATCGGCCTGCAAAACATCGGCGCCCCTGCGTTCCTCACTGAAAAACTTCCCGCGTTGCGCGAGAAGAAAAATGTGGTCGTGTTCGCCAACGTCTTCGGCTACACCCGCGCGGATTACGAACATACCATTGAGATCCTGAATCAGGGCGAGGGCATTGCGGCCTACGAAATCAACGTATCCTGCCCTAACACGGCACAGGGTGGCATCCAGTTCGGCAGCGATCCGCACTTGCTCGACGAAGTGGTACGGACGGCGAAGCGCGTGGCCGCCCGGCCGATCATCGTTAAACTCTCGCCTAACGTCACCTCGATCGGGCAGATGGCATACGTGGCGCAGGAAGCGGGCGCCGACGCCGTCTCCCTGGTGAATACTTTTCTGGCCATGGCCATCGACGCGGAAACGCGCCGCCCCAGAATCGCCAATGTAACCGCCGGCCTCTCCGGTCCGGCCATCAAGCCCATCGCGTTGCGCATGGTTTACGACGCCGCGCACGCCGTGAAAATTCCGGTGCTTGGTATGGGCGGAATCGCCACTGCGGTGGACATCGTGGAATTCATGCTGGCCGGAGCAACCGCCGTCCAGGTGGGAACCGCGAGTTACTTCGATCCCGTGGCGACCGAAAAGCTGGTGGAGGAATTGACCAGCTATTGCCGCGAACATCGCATCGAGCGCATTCGAGAGCTCACGGGGGGACTACTGACGGAGTGACGAATCGCATAGCGATTTTCAGAATGTCGTCATAATCTTCATATTGTCATCCTGAGCGAAGCGAAGGACCTGCTTTCTTCTCGATGCACGGGACAGCAGGTCCTTCGCTTCGCTCAGGATGACAATTTCATTTCAGCAGTCTGCAGCTACCGTCCGCTGGCGTGCCAGATTGATCCTGGCGACTGATAGTTCATCCCTTCGCCCCAGACCACGTGGGTGTCGCCGTGGTTGTCGATGGCGAGCGAGAAATAGTCGCCGAAGGGAAACCGGAAACCTTCCTTACCGATATACCGATAACCCGGGACGTAGCCCGAAACGCGAATTTCTTCTCCCCAGGTGGCGCCGCCGTTGCTCGAACTCCGATAGTAAGTGTTCCAGTACGGAGAGTTCGGAGAAGAGCTGCGCAAATCCATCCATGCGATGCGGACGTCGCCGGTGTTCCCGGCCACGATCGCAGGGAAAGCGTGTTCCACTCCCGGCTCGGCGTCGGAAACATTGACCCGCGGCAGCCAGTTTTCGCCGCCATTGGTCGATGACGAGAAATAAATTCGCTGTGGCCCCAGGGGCGCGCTGCCCGCACTCCAGAGCGCATATAGAGTTCCCGCGGCATCCGACGTTAGAGCAATCTGCGCGCCCAGATAGGCCTCACCACATTCCTCGTCCTTGCAGCCGGGTGCCGCCGCGGAAATATCGAGCAAGGTTGCGCTCCACCCCTTGCCAGCATCCGGCGACTTCGCGATATACAAATTCACCGCGCCCCGCGCTCCTCCTGCCTTGGAGTAGGAAGCCCAGGCCAGATACACGTTGCCGGCGGGATCGACCGTGGCCGCGCCCAGCAGAGACCATCCCGGACGGAATTCCGTATTGACGCGCGTCGGTGTAAAGCTACGCCCCCCATCCTGCGAGGCCGCGACCCACACTTCTTCTTCATGATTGAAGGCCACGTAGACGTTCGGGCCGCGCACCGCCAGCGCGGGTTTATCCAGTTCCACGTCGCTGCGGACCGCCATCGTAAACACCCACGTGGCGCCGGAGTCGATTGACTTGGCGAGCATCACCGCGCGTTTCCCATTCTGCAGCCAAGCCGCGTAGATGGTGCGCCGGTCGGCGGGATCGACGGCAATCTGGGCGTCAAACTGGCCCGACCCAGATTCGAGCATCACGCGCGGAGTCTGCCAGGTCTTGCCGTTGTCGTTGCTGGCGACGAGCAGCATGGTCGGGACGCGGCAACCCTTGCAATTGGGCACGCGCCCGTAGTGCGGGTAAAGAACGTAGACCCGGCCAGAACCGTCGGCCGCCATCGCCGGTTCCCACTGGTCGCCCGTGGTCAGGCCGACCCGCTTCTGTCCGGAAAACTGCGGCGGTGTCGCCCACGCCACGCTGGCAAGCACACACAGAATAAGCGCGAGTTGGGACCAGGCAGAGCGCATGTAAACCAGGGTTCGCAAATCAGGGCGGGGGGGGCAGAACGGAAACCCTGACCTCTGAAACTTTATCCCGAAGCCGTTCGGCGGTCAACCGCTATTGCACTAACTAGGGGTCAGCAGAATGGCGACCCGAAGTTGTGGGCGCTATGAGGGGATCACGAACCCGTGAGCTTGGCTCGTATTTCTTCCGGCAGGCGCTCGCGAATCTCCGGGGGCAGTCGGTCATGCACGTGTCGCGCGCCCAGTTTGGCCGCATCCACCACCGCCATGGGCGCCGGAGTCGCCACGGCCACGATCAGCCAGATCAGGGCCGACAGCGCAAAGCCTCCGAGCGCGCCCACCTCGAGCCAGACAGCGTGGCGCGGCCCAAAATACCGGATTAGCATAAATGCCAGCAGAAATACTGCGGCCGATGCGGAAGCCAGCACAATCAGAGAGATATCGATGATGCGGTGCAGTTTCTGGCGGCTGCGGCAGTGCTCGCAATCGGCGAAATGCAGCTCGTAGTCCCCGCGCATCTCCGGAGCCAGTCCGGAAATATCGTAGCGCCATCCGGCAAGAATTTTCCCTACGATCGGTTCCACACATTCGCTCATAAAAGGCTAAACCGGAGGCTACAACCGAATCGCTTCCAGAACTTGCGTCTGGGACGCCAGCAGCACCTGATTGTGCCACAGCCCCTGACGGCCGCCGAGCGCCTGTTCCGCCGCCGCCCGCGCGATTTCGGGATGGTTATTCTGTTCCGACAAATGGGCCAACACTACGTATTCCGCTCCCCCATCATAATCGCTGGAAAAGAATTCAGCGAGCGCGTCATTCGACAAATGCCCTACCCGGCTCATCACCCGCTGCTTCACCGACCAGGGATAGGGGCCCGAGCGCAGCATCTCCACATCGTGATTCGATTCCATCACCAGCACACTGCAGCCTCGCAGATGGTCGCGCACGCTGGCCGGCATGTAGCCGAGATCGGTGGCAAACCCGACCTTGACGCCTTCGGCGCGAAAGGTGAAGCCGACCGGATCGGCGGCGTCGTGGGGAATCGTGAAGGGCATGACGTCGATATCGCCCACGCGAAAGCCCCGGCCGGCAGAGAAGTGTTCGGACTTCGGCAGCTCTGGAATCGCACCCTGCTGGTCGCGCACCGCCCGGCTCCAGGCCTGATGGGTCGGCGCGGTCAGGAAGACCGGCACGTTCAGTTTTGTGGCCAGCCGCTGCAGGCCGGCAACATGGTCGGAGTGTTCGTGCGTGATCAGGATTGCGGAAATTTCTTCGGCGCGCTCGCCCAGCGCGCGCAGCCGCTTGCAAGTTTCGCGGCCCGACAGCCCGGCATCCACCAGAATGCGCGTTGCACTCGTCGCCACCAGCGCGCAGTTCCCACGGCTGCCGCTCGCCAGCACCGAAACCGACACTCCCATGACCGTAGCTTACCCCCAGCGGCTGTGGAAACGGGAAGAGTTTTTCAGTAGCCGGTACCTTTGGTGGGACGCCCTTGCTCGGCGCTCCCATTTGACATGGGATGGTGGATCGCGGCGGCTTCTGGACGATAGCTTCCGCGCCCGGCCATCCCCCCAGATCGGATGCACTTCTGAGTCTGCCGTTTCCTTCAGACTGTGGGAGAATCGGCCCAGTTCCGTTCCTTCTCATTTTTCATCCTTGAGGTACCAGCATGTTGACCCTTCATAAATACCTGTACCTATCGCGGATCGTAGTGGCGGGAGTCTTCCTCGTTTTGGCGGGTTGCGGTTCGGGTACGCAACCGATGAACTCCGGCAATTTTTCTGGGACCTTTGCCACCCAAAGTGACCGCGCCGCAGGCACGCTTAGCAGCCGTGCCGGAGTCGCCAGCGTCACGCTGAGCCCTGCCCGTCTCATCGGCGGAGCTTCCACCCTGATTACGGTTAACCTGGCCCAGCCTGCTCCGGACGGCGGTCTGACCGTGCAACTGAAGAGTTCTGACGCGAGCGTCGTCGCAACTCCTGCGACCGTGCGAATCCCTTCCGGCCAGACAAGTGCTTCAGTCGCGGCCTCTACGTTACCAGTCAGCGACGCTACCACGGTGGCCATCAGCGCGCTCTACGGGGATACCGTCGCGGGAACCGCGCTCGCCGTCGATTCCACGACCACCCCGCCATTCACCATCACGTTGCATCCATACACGGTCACGATCGCGCCAGGACAATCCGGATCGTCCAAAATTACAACCAAGGTAACGACCGGGTATAGCCATGCACTGCAACTGACAGTCTCGAATGTGCCCGCCGGAGTTTCGGTGACCCTTACTCCCAAGGTGATTCCCGCTCCAGGAGCCGGGAGCTCCGAGGCAGCGATCAAGGTTGCAGGCAGCGTGGCGCTAGGAAGTTATGCCATTCGCGTGACCGCCAGCAATGGCACTACCTCCAAGAACGCGAAGTTGACTCTGAAGGTGGCCTTGCCCGGCCCCGGAGCGACCTTTCAGGGATGTTGGTACCAGAGCGGCGGTCATCGCTACCAAGGGGTTCGGATCTCGGTCGCCAACCCGGGCACGTATCCGTTTGACGCGATCCTGTATTACGGCACGACCTGTGATCCCAACAATTGGGCCGATGAGTTTGGGTACGGAACCCCCTTGAATTTCGGCGCCTTCGACTGGATTTTTTGGTTTACAGATTTCGCCGACCAAAGCGACATGTCCGCGTTTTGGTACGTGGGGAGCGACAAGTCGGAATGCGTGAACTATACCACTGCTCCTGATTGCTAGGCTGCGGGGGGCAGCGCAAAGAGCCGTTATGGCAAGCTAACCGTAAGACCCGTCGCCAGCTCAAACCGCGCTCACTTTCCCGCAAATAAATTGTCCACCACGCCGCGTCCGATCGATCCCCCGAACGCGCCCGCAATTCCCGGCAGGAAAGCTAGAAACGATTCGTAGATCTGCGCCCGCTCCGGCTTCTGCGCAAAGAAGAAATACGCCAGCCATTCCACCACCGGCACGAACCCTCCGACCAGTGCAACCCAGCGCCACGGCCGTCGCGGACGCAGAATTCCAAGCAGGATGTTCGCCGCCAGCACCGCCATCGCCGTCAGCAGCAGATCGCCGACTTTGATGTCTAACCAGCCCGACAGCGCTCCCAACACCGCCGCCAGCAGGTAATAAAAGCCGTCGCCACCCGATTTTCCTTTCGGCAGAACTCCACCCGAGGCTGTCGCCATGTTCCCTGTCTTTTACGAATACGTGTAAAACCCGCGCCCGCTCTTGCGTCCCAGCCAGCCCGCATCCACCATCTTGATCAGCAGCGGACAAGGCCGATATTTCGGATCCCCCAACCCGTCCTGCAGCACCCGCATCACATCCAGACACACGTCGAGCCCGATGAAATCCGCCAGGGTGAGGGGCCCCATGGGATGCGCCATGCCCAGCTTGAACACTTCATCCACCGCCTCGGCCGTCGCCACGCCCTCCATCACCGCGTACATCGCCTCATTCAGCAGCGGCATCAGCACCCGGTTTGACACAAATCCCGGAGCGTCATTCACCTCCACGGGCGTCTTCTCCAATTTCACGGCCAGTTCGCGCACCGTCTCAAACGTGGCCTGCGAAGTCGCCAGGCCCCGAATCACTTCGATCAGCTTCATGACCGGCACCGGATTAAAGAAGTGCATTCCAATCACCCGGTCGGCGCGCCCGGTCAGGGCCCCAATCTTCGTGATCGAAATCGAAGACGTATTCGTGGCCAAGATCACCTCCGGCTTCGTCTTCATCATGCGATCCAGATCGCGGAAAATCTCCGCCTTGATCTCAAACTTCTCCGTCGCCGCCTCGATCACGAGGTCACAATCCGCCAGTTTCGCGCGATCGACCACCGCCGTAATCCGCCCCAGCGTAGAGACCTTGTCGCCCGCCGTAATCTTGTTCTTGGCCACTTCGCGATCGAGATTCTTCGCAATGGTCGCCAATCCGCGATCTAGAAATCGCTGTTCCACATCGCAGAGCACCACGCTGAACCCGCACCGCGCCAACACGTGGGCAATCCCGTTGCCCATCGTGCCTGCCCCGATCACTCCTACCCGTTGAATCGTCATGATTGCCTCTCTCGTAATTGCCTCAGACGCGGTTCCTAAGAAGGAAGGAAACTGGAAAGTGTAACAGAGTGGGCTCCTGCTATAATGCAGCGAAAACTTGGAGAGCCATTTACCGGCGCGTGGCCGTGGTATGCCGCCATCAAGGATCTGCCGCACCGGCACAAAGGTCCGCGTTGAGTTCATTTCCGGTGCCGCCACCATCGGCCGGCCCGGTAACGACTTGGCCCAGAATCGCTGCTTGCTTCGCGTAACACTGCCTGTGCGCCGTTCATTATGGCAATCTCGTACGTCGGGGACACTATGAAATTCGCATCCGCTCTGCAATCCGTGGCCATCGCTTGCTTCCTCCTGATCTTCCTCCTGAGCCGCGGTCCGGCGGCCTTCGCTCAAAATCCGAAGGGCAGTGCATGGGGCAATCTCCCTGATTTCTCAGCGTCGGAAACCAAAGGAAGCCTGACCTGGAAGATCTATCACTCCGCGTCCAAGCTGCGAGTCGAGCCGAGCACGGCGGCCGCTACCATTTGGGCGCCAGAGGAAGATAAGGTGTACAACCTGCTCATTCTTCCCGGGAAGACCACGTGTGTCGTAATGAAGACCGCACAAGCCCAGATGATAAGGAGTCCCTTGCAACTGGTTTACGGACCGAATACCACGAGAAGCTCGACCGGAACCAAGGAGGTTGTGGACGGCCACACCAGCACAGTACTGGAGGGATTCACCACCATGCCCGACGGCACCAAGTTCAATTCCAAAATCTGGGCAGCCGACGATCTCAAGGGCGTCCCTTTGCGAATTGACGTGTACTCCAATCAGGGAACCGTGACCGCCACCTATCGCGATGTCGTGGTCGGGCCTCCCGACCCGGCGTTGTTTACACTGCCCGGCAAGTGCATCCCGCAAGAGAAGACCTATCAGGTAGCGCCTGCGAGCAGTCAGCTTCCCGCTAAGCCTCCTGCGGATCAGAAAGCGCCCGATCACAAACCTCAGTAGAGGTTGGACCGTGGAGTTGCGCGGTGGTCAATGCGGCGGATGGACGCGAGCCTTCTCGTACCGTTGGGTTAGTTTCGTGTCTCAACCCAGACTGCAGGCTCGCAATCTGCGCGCACAAAAAAAGAGGCCCTGTAGACCAGGGCCTCGTCAGTTCTATCCAGAAACAACTTCTACTTGCCTAGCAAGCCGCGCGGGCTTCCCACACCGGTGCAGTAATCCCACCCCTTGCCGGCATTCCCAGTGCATGACTTAGTGGTGTTCGAGCCCGTCGTGACGTCGTAGAAGTTCGCCTTGTACGCCGCCGCCCCTCCGAGCTGCGAGTAAAGCAGGTTATTCTCATCGGCCGTGTAGAACCCATTTCCGGTCGCCGGGTTGATATGCCCCTCGCCTAACTTATTCGCGGCATGGTTGACAATGCCCGCAAGCGAGGGCGAGGACACGCTGGTTCCGCCGACTTCGAGGTAGTAGCAAGTGCCACTGTAATAGGCGCAATCGTAAACAACTACGCCGCTGTTAGGATCGGCATTGAAGGCAAAATCGGGAGTCTGACGGGAAGCTTGCCCGAAGATCCCATATTGATAATCGGCCCAAGGGCCCATGTAGGACCCGGTCGCAAACGTGGTGGCGTAGGTTTCGACGGAGCTCGAGCCCCCGCCGGAACCTGCCCAGCAGCCCTCTTTACTGAACGCGAGGGTTTTTGCGTTACGGTAGACGGTGGTGCCGCCGGCAGAGACCACCCAGGGTGAAGAGCTGGGATACGCCGCACCGCAGCCCGAGTCGCCGGCCGAAGCGAAATAAGCGATGTTAAACGGGTAATAGTAGCCGAGGTACGGGTCATAGGCAGTCTCGCCCGCGAACTCGCCGCCCCCCCAACTATTGGTGACGTCGCCACCGCCGGCGTTGCTTACGAGCCCAGCGGCCACATACTCCGCATAAAACAGATCGGCGTTCGGAGTTCGAGCAAGCCTCCACCAGAATGATCTTAGCCTTAGGGTGCCATCACGTGCGCCCACTCGATATCGAGGGACTCTTCCAAGCCCCAGCCGGCATTGAAGGGAGGCTTAGTGCAGGAGCCATTACCATTGGCATAGACCTTAGTAAAGTTAGCCGCCGGCAAACCGAAATGAGTGTCGAAGGCGCTCAATTCAGCAGCCGCATACGGGTTGTCGTAGGCGTCGACGATGGCGATCGCTCCCCAACCGCCTGTTTGCGGTCCGCCCGGCGAGTTGATGTTCGGTACGCACGTACCGGTGTGAGGTAGCTTGTACACACACGCCATCGAAGCGGGCGTCTCGTAATGCGTGGCAAGGGTGACGTCGGGCCCCATGCTCTGAGCAGTTGCTTCAACTACTTTACCGTTTGAACCTCCGAAGACCCAGTTGGTGTGGGCGCGAACACCCGCATCTTCCGCCCGCTCCACGCTGCTCGCCGGGGTAATCCAGTTGTGCGGCCCTGCAGGAGCCGCAGCCGCCGCAGCCTGCCCGCTGCCGGGCAGTTTTTGCGCCGCCGCGAAGGTTGACAAGGTTCCTACCAACACTAAAATCGTCACTGTCACTGCGAACTTCTTCATGTTTTGCCCTCCCAAAAAACCTGGTGATCCTGGTTGAAGTTGACTCCGCACGGCGCGGAGGTCCTGGCTTTCGTCGAGACACAAGGTTCCTATTGGGTCGGAGAAAACCTGTCACCCACGTTCGCGGACGGTCGTTCCCCAAACAAGTACCTTGCTTCTTGAGGAAGCTTGACGACGGATTGATTAAGGGGGAAGAGTCTGACTATACAGCCTGCACGACCCCACCATTATGGCCAGTTCGCGATTGGTGTCAAGAAAAATCGCACGGTGGGCCCAACTTTTTCACTGCATTCAAACATGCAGATATAGTGCAATCTCTTTCAAAATCGTTTCAAGAAATGGGCCGCTGGACTGCCACCACCGCAGGAGACTCCAAAACGTTCGGGGGAAAGGTATGACTTGTTTTGTTCGAGGCCCCAAGCGAAGCCGAAGGGCGCCGCTGAAGCGCCACACGAAATGCAGCCTTCAGTTCCTGAGCGCCGTATCTCCGTTACTTCTCTTTGGCAACATTCAGCCGCGTTTCCGCGCGTTGCAAAGCGTCTTCGGCGCGCGTGTAATCCACCTGAGGATCGTTGCTCTTCAACCGCTCTTCGGCGCGGTCTTTGGATTTTTGTGCGCGCTCTACGTCGATATCCTGCGGACGCTCGGCAGCTTCGGCCAGAATCGTCACTTTGTCGGGCAGCACTTCCGCAAAACCCCAAGCTACCGACAGCGTGTGCGTCACTCCGCTCGCTTGATAAGTAATCGCACCGACGCCCAGTTCTGTAATCAACGGAGCGTGGCCGGGAAGAATCCCGAGATACCCGCTCGACCCGGGGATCTGCGCTTCTTCCGCCGCTTCCTTCACCACCAGCTTGGCGGGAGTCACAATTTCGAGTTGGAAAGTATTATCCACAGTTCTCAGTTCCCGGTTCTCAGTTCTCAGTCAATATTCGGCGGCGGCTCATGAGAGCTAATTGCTAAGTGCTAACTGCTGGGTTACGCTGCCGCACCTTTCATCTTTTCCGCCGTCTCGACCACTTCGTCGATCGTTCCCTTCATATAGAATGCCTGCTCCGGGATGTCGTCATATTTCCCTTCCACGATGCCGCGGAAACCCTTCACCGTGTCGGCGATCTTCACATAGCGTCCCGGAGTGCCGGTGAATTGCTCGGCTACAAAGAACGGTTGCGAGAGGAACTTCTGGATCTTGCGCGCCCGCGCCACCGTCAACTTCTGGTCTTCGCTCAGCTCGTCGATGCCCAAAATCGCAATGATGTCCTGGAGGTCTTTGTACGTCTGCAGCGTCTTCTTCACCATCTGCGCCACATCGTAATGCTCCTGCCCAACAATCCGAGCATCGAGAATGCGAGAAGTGGAAGCCAGCGGATCGACCGCCGGATAAATTCCAATCTCCGTAAGCGAGCGCGAAAGCACGGTCGTAGCATCCAGGTGAGCGAACGTGGTTGCCGGTGCCGGATCGGTCAAGTCGTCGGCCGGCACATAGATCGCCTGCACCGAGGTTACCGATCCTTTCTTAGTCGAAGTAATACGCTCTTGTAACTCACCCATTTCCGTCGCTAAGTTGGGTTGATAACCTACCGCGCTGGGCATGCGACCCAAAAGAGCAGATACTTCGGATCCCGCCTGGGTGAAGCGGAATATGTTGTCGATGAAGAGGAGGGTGTCGGAGCCTTCTTCATCGCGGAAATATTCGGCCACGGTCAAAGCGCTTAACGCTACACGAAGACGCGCCCCAGGAGGCTCGGTCATCTGGCCGTAGATCAACGCGGCTTTCGATTCGGCGGGCTTGCCGGGTTTGATGACGCCCGACTCGCTCATTTCCAGCCAGAGGTCGTTGCCTTCACGGGTGCGCTCGCCGACGCCGGCGAACACCGAGAATCCACCGTGCTGCTTGGCGACGTTGTTGATGAGCTCCATGATCACGACGGTCTTGCCGACGCCGGCGCCGCCGAACAGGCCGATCTTCCCGCCTTTCAAGAAGGGCTGGATGAGGTCGACCACCTTCACGCCGGTCTCGAACATTTCCGCCGTGGTCGACTGCTCATCGAAGGCGGGCGCCAGGCGGTGAATGGGCATCCTTTTTACGAAGTCAACGGGACCGAGGTTGTCGACGGGTTCACCGATGACGTTCATCACGCGGCCCAGCGTGCCACGGCCGACGGGAACCGAGATCGGTCCGTTCTGGTCGATGGCCTTCATGCCGCGCACCATGCCATCGGTGGCTTCCATGGCGACGCAGCGTACCCGGCCTTCGCCAAGGTGCTGCTGCACTTCGAGAATGACGTTGATGGGCGAAGGCACAGTAAAGCCCTCGCTAACCACGCGAAGCGCCTGATAAATGGGAGGCATGGCCGCTTCGGTAAACTGCACGTCGACGGCGGGGCCCGCGATTTGGATTACGTGTCCGATATTTTCTGACATAAAGACCTCAAAACCAGCACTTAGCAATTAGCATTTAGCACTTAGCTTGACAATGAACACTTAGCGTTCACTTTGAAACCTTGAGCTTTTGCTAAATGCTAAGTGCTAAGTGCTGTTCTACTGCGCTGCCGCTCCGCTTACGATCTCGATAATTTCTTTCGTGATCTTGGCCTGGCGCGCGCGATTCATGACCAGCGTGAGCGAATCGATCATATCGCTGGCGTTGTTGGTGGCCGCATCCATGGCCGTCATACGGGCGGCGTGCTCGGCGGCAACGGATTCCAGCAGCGCATGAAAAATCTGGATGCCTAGATACTTCGGGAGAATGCCCTCGAAAAGTTGCTCGGGGCGCTGCTCGTAGATGTAATCGACGGGCGACACCCCGAATTTGGCGGCCGCCTCATCGACGGCGCTGGTGTCAATGGGACGCAGGCCGACGTGGGCCGATTTGGCCGCTTCGATTCGCGCTTTGCGTTCTTCTTCCGAAGCCTCTTCCGCCATGCGGACGTCGACTTCTCCGATCTCCTTGATGGGCAGCAGGCGCTCGGCTACGAGGCGTTGCGCGATGACCGACTTGAATTCATTGAACAGAATGTAGACGCCGTCAATCTCGCCGCGGCAGTAGCGGGCGATCACACTCTCGGCGAGAGTGGCCGCGAAATTGTGTTCGACCTTGCCGAGAACTCCGATATATTCGCCGACAATCTGCACGCGACCGGCACGGGGTGGAACATTTTCTGCACCCGGCGGGACGGGCGAGGCACCCGTCGCTCCATCGACAGGGGCCCGTTCTGGGGCCATCGGGTAGCGGCGGCGCATGAAGTCGCGGCCCTTGCGTCCGATGCATTCGACGTCGATATTTTGTTCCGGCTTCGACTCGATGAACTTCGAAACCATCTTCAGGATATTGGTGTTGAAGGCCCCGGCAAGGCCCTTGTCTCCGGTGACGACGATGAGCAGGATGCTGTTTTCGGGGCGCTCGGCGAGCAGGGGATGACGCGGCTCTCCGGTGACGGGATCGTAGATATCGGCTCGCGACACCAGCGATTTGAGAACGTTGGTGAGCATCTGCGAATAGGGACGCGCGGCCAGGGCGCCCTCTTGCGCGCGGCGCAACTTCGCCGCCGAGACGGTCTTCATGGCCTTGGTGATCTGCCGCGTGTTGACCACGCTGCGGATACGGCGCCGAATGTCGAGAACGTTTGCCATTTCTTAGTTCTCAGTTGTCAGTTCTCAGTTCTCAGTAACCCAGTTTTCACTGAGAACTGAGAACCGAGATCTGAGAACTTATTTCGCTACTGCTTGCCTTGCATCCACAAACTGCTGTTTTGCTTCTTTGATTACTTTGGCGATTTCCGCTTTCAGATTGTCGTCCAGAATCTTCTTTTCCATGATCGTGTTGAGCAGGCTGGGATTCGCGGTTTCCACGTACTTGTACAGACCCTTTTCGAAGTCGCGCACCTGTTCTACCGGCATGTCGTCGAGCGCTCCGCTGGTGCCGGCGAAGATGATCAGAATCTGTTTCGAGAAGGAGAGTGGCGAAAACTGGTTCTGCTTCAGCAGCTCAACCAAACGCTTTCCGCGATTGAGTTGCTGCTGGGTGGCTTTGTCGAGGTCGCTGCCGAACTGGGCGAACGCGGCTAGTTCGCGGTACTGCGCTAGTTCCAGCTTTAGCGTTCCCGCTACCTGACGCATGGCCTTAATCTGGGCGCTGCCGCCGACGCGGCTTACGGAAAGTCCCACGTTCACAGCGGGGCGGACACCCTGGTTGAATAAGTCGGTTTCCAGATAAATCTGGCCGTCGGTAATCGAAATCACGTTGGTCGGAATGTAGGCAGAAACGTCGCCGGCCTGGGTCTCGATCACGGGAAGGGCGGTAAGCGATCCTCCGCCGTTCGCGTTGCTGAGCTTAGCGGCACGTTCCAACAGACGCGAGTGGAGATAGAAAACGTCTCCGGGATAGGCTTCGCGGCCGGGAGGACGGCGGAGCAAAAGCGAAATTTCGCGATAGGAGGCGGCGTGCTTGGAAAGATCGTCGTAGATACAGAGGGCGTGGCGTCCGCTGTCGCGGAAAAACTCGCCCATGGCGCATGCCGAGTAAGGAGAAATGTATTGCATGGGAGCGGGTTCGGAAGCCGACGCAGCGACGACGATGGTGTATTCCATGGCGCCGGCATCTTCGAGAATCTTGACCACCTGCGCAATCGACGAGCGCTTCTGGCCGATGGCGTTATAGATGCAGATGAGGTCGTTGCCCTTGCTGTTGATGATGGTGTCGAGAGCAACCGCAGTCTTGCCGGTCTGGCGATCGCCAATGATCAGCTCGCGCTGTCCGCGGCCGATGGGAATCATCGAGTCGATGGCCTTGAGTCCGGTGGCCATGGGCTCGCGCACGGGCTGGCGGGCAATGACGCCGGGAGCGAGGCGCTCCAGCGGGATGAACTTGTCGGTCGAGATCGGACCCTTGTCGTCGATGGGCTGCCCCAGCGAGTTGACGACGCGGCCAATCAGGGCGTCGCCGACGGGGACGCTCATGATGCGGCCGGTGCGCTTGACCTCGTCGCCTTCCTTGATTTCGGTGTATTCGCCGAGCAGCACCACGCCCACCTGATCTTCTTCCAGGTTCATGGCGATACCGGCGACGCCGTGCGGGAAGCTGAGCAACTCTCCGGCCATGACCTTGTCGAGGCCGTAGACCCGGGCGATGCCGTCACCGAGGGTAATGACCGTGCCCACTTCGTCGACCGCGATCTTCGATTCGTAGTTCTCGATTTGCTCGCGGATTAACTGCGTAATTTCGTCTGCTTTGATTTGTGCCATAAAATCAGCTCTCAGCTCTCAGCTATCAGCTGTCAGTTCCAACCTGCATCTCAGCGCCTCAACTGAAAGCTGAGAGCTGATAGCTGACAGCTAGCTCACCAACTGCTCCCGAATTTTTTCCAACTGGCCTTTTACCGAACCGTCGTAGATGGTACTGCCTACCTGCACAACCGCTCCGCCCAGTAGAGAGGCATCTTGTTCATATCTGGCCCGGACTTTCTTGCCGGTCAATCTTGCGATCTCGGCTTCCAACATCCGCTTTTCCGGGTCGCCCAGTTGGCGCGCCGTGCTTACCTGGGCTTCCGCGAAGCCCTGGCGGTCGTTCAATTCCTGCTCGACCTGTTTCAGAATTTCGCTGAACAGCGGCAGCCTTCGGTTATCGGTAAGTACCGCAACAAAATTCCTTACCTGCCGGGTAGTGCCCAGGCGCGCGGTGACGGCGTCCAGAACCGCACGCTTGCGGTCTCCGGGAATGGACGGGTTTCCCAGCACGCGGCGCAGTTGATCGCTTTCCTTGAGCAGCACGTCGACGCTGTGCAATTCCAGTAGGGCGCGGGCGGGATCAAGCTGGTTGCTGGCCTTCATGACTACATCGGCGAAGGCGCGGGCGTAGGTGCCGACGACGGAAGCCATGGCTAGCGGCCTTCCTTTCCGCCGTCATCGTCTTTGCGCGAGGCCGGCGAAGCCAGCTTCGCAGCGAAGGTGCGGACGAGAACCTGGTCGGTATTGGAATCGACGTTGATCTGCTGGCGGGCGAGGGCGATGGCCAGGTTGGCGGTATGCGTGCTCAATTCCCGGCGGGCTAGCTTGGCGGCGGTGGCGATTTCCTGCTCGGCGGCGACCACTACCTTGCGCATATCCTCTTCCGCGGCTTGCTGGATGCGAACTTCCTCGGCGTCGCCTTCTTTTTCCGCAGTGGCTTGCATCCGCCCGATTTCCACATCCAACTGGCGCAGACGATTCTCGATGTCCGCTAAACGGCGACTCGCGTCCTGGCTGGCGGCGCGCGCCTCTTCCAAGGACCGCTGGATGGCCGCGCTCCGGTTGCGCAATACGCCGGGCACGAACTTGCGCACGGCCCAGAACACGATCACGACAATGATGGCGAAGTTCAGAGAGATCAGCAGGAGATGTGCCCCATGCACGCTCAGACCCGTTTTACGGGCCAGCCAGCGGATGGGGGCGGCATGCTTGAGGTCGGCGTGTTCTTCCTCTTCCGCTCCGGTGGCTTCTCGGGTCTCCTCGGCCAGTTGTCCGCCGATGCTCTTCTGCTCGGGGGCGGCTTGCTTGTCTTCTTGCCTTGCAGGTTCTGCAGAGGTTGGTTGGGCAGCCTGGGCGGAAGGCTGCGCGGCGGATGGTTCCTGCGCGTTGGCAAGTTGCGCGGTAAACAGCGACGCGAAGACCAACAATGCGACAACCAGCAACGGGGGGAGGAATCCCGCGGTCGTTCTCCGGCCAGCCCCTGAAGGGGCGGTTAATCGTGGGCTTATGGCATCGCTAAAGCGATGCCATGATACAAGGCCCGCCGTAGCCCATGTGTTTGCAGAAAGACAAGGCCTTCTCATTGGCCACCGGCCTGACTGGGCGATGCCACGGGGCGCAGCACGGTGCGCACGATGTCGCTGGCAAGCCGGGCCGCGTCCGCTTGCAGTTTCGCCATGGCTTGCTGCATATCCGCTTCCATGCCGGCGCGGGCTTGCTTGACTTGTTCCTGGGCCCGGGCGCGGGCTTGATTCACGGCTTGGCTCCGAGACTGGATCGCCACCTGGCGGCGGGATTCCTGGTTCTTGAAAACCTTCTGGCGGGCTTCGCGGAGGCGTTGCTCGTAATCGGCGGTGCGGGCCTCGGCGGCGGCGATATCGGCGCGCGCTTTTTCCATGGCCCCCTGGGTCCGGCTGCGGCGCTCGGCGAGCACGGCGGTGAGCGGCCGATGGACCAGAAAAGTGTAAAGAATGTAGAGCGTCCCGAGCAGGATGACCGTGGGCACGGCTCCGAGCAGTAATCCGCCTAGTTGGTGGAGTGTCTGTTCCATTTCCTGATGATCAAACCGATGGTCAAATCGACAATCAAATCGACGATCGAGTCCCTGCTGGTCCTGCTGGCTATTTCTGCCTTGAAGAAGAAGAGCCGCTTTGAAAACTAATAACCGTACACCGTGGCGATGGAAGTGTCAATGATTCCGCGCACGACTGGGGCTGATTCTTCCAAATGGGATGCCCACGGGCGGGGAAAGTTGGCCCTTGACAAGCCAACTGGAGGGGCTACGATAGAGGTATCACCTCCGATCCCAGTCCGGATCGAATGGGCCGATAGCCAAGGAAACGTCACCGCTTCTTGGCTGGCGGCCCATTTTAAGTTTTCGGGCTTCTCCCTGATAAAAATCAGCCGTTGACGTGGCTTGGCTCTTCTCCGCGTGCCCAGGAGACGCGGCACGCCGCGTCTCTACGATGCAAAAATATGACGGCAAGTTGACAGGGGTGTGACAACCGCTCTCGCTCGGGACGGCGAGAATGATGGCAGGTAGCCTGGAACTGGAAAAGGTCCGGCGGGGGGCTCCTCTCTCTCCGCCCCGCCGGACCTTATTGCTATTGTTCTTGTGGCAGGAGTTTTGGCTGGCGGTTAGTGCGCGTCTGCGGGCTGCAGCAGGGCGGCAATCCGCTCGAGGATCAGGTGCATGCTGAGGTTGGAATCGACGGTGGCGTCCACCTCGTGATGGTGGGTGCCGACGTGCATGACCAAAACCTTCGTCCCTTCGTGGGCCTTCTTGACCATGTAAGGAAGATGATGGCGATCGTCCCTGGACAATGTGGCGCCGAGGATGACGAGGTCAAAGGCATCGCGGTACAGGGCTTCCTGCGCGGCTTGGCGGTTGAGAACCGTGGTCACGCCGTGTCCAGCCTTGCGCATTTCCTCGGCCTGGGTGGTGAGAGTGGTTTCGTCCGACTCGGCGTAAAGAATCTTGATCGTCGATTTGGAACCCGATTGGCGAGCGGATTGGTGATCGAATTTCTGAGCAGTTGCGGACAAGGGCCCTCCCTGGAACTCCACTGATGAGGGTAGCAATTGGGGAGGAGCCTTCCGAGATCACGGAAGACCAGGGCCAGACGGGTCGACTACGCCGTGCGACAGCCGGAACCAGGTTCTTTCGAAGTCAGTCGCCGTGCCCGCGAGCGGCACCAACCCGGGGCAGAGCCGACAGGCCTTTCAGTTCGACGCTGGGTGCGAGGTATTCGTCGCGAATCGGTTCCTCCTTCATCAGGTCGGTGCTCAAGTACTTCTTGTTGTCGTCCGGAAATACCGTCACCACCACCGCATCCCCCAAGATTTCCTGCACCTTGAGCGCCGCCAGAAAATTACACCCGGACGAAATTCCGACTCCCAAACCCAGCTTCGACGCGAGTTTCTGCGCCATCAGGATCGAATCGCCGTCCGGCACCGCCATGATTCCATCCAGGGCCGCCAGTTCCATGATCGCAGGAATGAATTCGTCCGAAATCCCCTGGATGCGATGCTTGCCGACCTTTCGCCCCAGGGAGAGCGTCGGGGACTCCGCAGGCTCCACAGGATGAACCCTGATTTTGGCATTCTTGCGCCGCAGAAACCGCCCCACGCCCATCACCGTGCCTCCCGTGCCGACCCCGGCGACAAACGCGTCGGGCGCGCGTCCGGCGTCTTCCAGTTGCTGCCAGATCTCGGGTCCGGTCGTGGTTTCGTGCGCTTCGGCGTTGGCATCGTTCGAAAACTGGCAAGGCAGGAATACATCTCGACGGCTGGCCGCGAATTCCTCTGCCATGCGGATGCTGCCCAGAAATCCTCCCTGCTCGCGGCTGACCGGCACGATCTCGGCCCCATAGCTCGCGATCAGGTCCTTGCGCTCGCGACTCATCCAGTCCGGCATGAAAATCTTGACGGAGTGGCCAAGAGCGCGGCCGATGGCGGCAAACGCGATTCCCGTGTTGCCGCTGGTGGCCTCGGCAATCGTATCGCCCGGATGGAGCTGCCCGCTTCGATACGCCTCCCTCAGAATGTGCAGCGCCATGCGGTCCTTGATGCTGCCCGTCAGGTTGAGCTGCTCGGACTTGGCATAGAGCACACGTTGCCGCCCGCGAAATTCGAACTTGATCTTCAGCAGCGGCGTATTGCCGACCATCTGGGAGAGCCCTGCGAGCCGGGCGCTGTTGGACGCATCAGACATTGGGGTTGGAATCATCGGCCCGGTTGAATGATAATGATAAGGATGGCGGAGAGAGTGGGATTGTGTTCCGTCCAATTTCAGAAATCACAGCAACAATGGAAAAATCGTTCTATCCCTTTGCAATCGCAGATACTTTTAGGATTACTGCCATGAAGTTCGACGGTGGTTAACGAAGTCCACAGCAGCCAAAACACGCCGAATTATACGCCAAAAAAGTAACAAAATAGTAACAAGGACTTCAAAAACTCAGCCGCTCAGGCTCGCAGGCTCGACCACTCCCCGACTTTCGTCACACGCACGCTCCCGTCCGCTAGCCCGCGCACCGACACTCTGTCTAGCCGAGCAGCAGCATACAAGCCAGAACGAAATCGGTTGCGGCTCCGCTCGTCCGTGCCGACGCCCGGAACGTCGAAATGCTGACCGACCTTCAACCTGTGAACGCGGTCGGCGATCTTGCGGTATTTCCTCGGCTGCTCGACGCGAGGACGGAGGAAGGCGTGTTTCAGCGCGATGCAGCGCTGGTTGCCGCATGAAGCATCGACAACTTGCCCGGCAGGGACAGAGCCGTGGGCGTCAATCCAGTTGCGCCGCCGCCGACCGTATGCGGTTGAGGGGTTGGCGATCTCCTCGCAGTCGCCGTGTGGCTTTGTGGGTGCGAACTTTCCCATCGTGAACCGGGTCGTCCTCCCTACGCTGACTTTTTCTGGGCAGCTTTTATCTTCGCCCATCGCGCTCGCTGAGCGGCTGCGATCTTCCTACGGGCCGCAGCGGACATCGTCTTCTTCTTGGGCATGGTGACAACGTTCTGCCTCTGCGCTCCGTTCCTTCGTGCCTTTGCCCATCGTGCTCTCTGGGCAGCCGCGATCCTCTCCCTTGCTGCTGCCGACAAGTGCCTCCGGTTTCCCGTCCTTTTTCCGTACGAACCGCCACTGAGTGCCGCCAGTGCCGCGTCCAGTTGTTCGACCGTTCTTGCCGCCCGATCCCGTTCTTTCCGCAACTGCTGGACAACACCAGCCAAGTTCATTGAATTCTCCTCGCCGGGATTGTATCAAGACGCCCACTAGAGAGCCGATTCTGAGCGATTTGGCTGCCCAGACGAGGTTCAGGTCGGCTTGGTGTTCCACAGGTCAAAAACAGCCTTTGTGACCACCGTGGCGATGGTATGTGGGAAGGAAGGATGATCACCGAGTGCTGCAACTGAACCCCACGTGGAACTCACCGAGAATCAGAATGAGCTTTCTTTTGCTGAAGTGCGTCTAGGAAAAGCCCATCGCGGTTCAGGCGGCGATCCACAACTCTCTGTTGCGGATTACATGCGGCAAATCGAACTCATCAATAAGCGTCACGCTCACATCTGCGGAGAGTCCGTGCTGGGGACACTTCAACCCCTCGACAGTAAACTCAAGAGACCCCACCGTTGCGGGACCGTGCCTGATCGGAGTCGTGTTGGTTATCTTCTTGAGCAGGTCGGGGCTGTCTTCGGGGTACCAGAGCATGGTCTTGTGCCCGCTATAAGTTTCCCCGTTCACAGTCATCTTCAGACTTGCCCTCTTCAACGTAGTCTCGATCTTCTCCCGGTTCGTCACGCGTAATGTGACGCAGACGTTCACGCTAGGCGTTACCTTGCCGTAGGACGCGCTCTCACCACGCACAGTGAACTTGCCGGACTCAATCTCTCCGACCAGTTTTGAACGCGGCGCAGATTGCTTCGCCTGAAGGCGATCTTCCGTCTGATACTTCGGATCAATACGCTGCCCATTTTTGTCAAACCCTGTGCTGTAGAAACTTCTGATCCGCTCAACTATGGTGCTCTTTAGGAGTTCAAACCCTGCGATGTAGATGGAAGCGATGATGAGGTTGGGACGAAGAACCTCTGGATTGAGGAGATATTCCCACGATTTTTGGACATCCCGGTTCATTCTGGCTGCTCGGTTGTCTCGTTAGCGGCTCCGTTGCTGCGCCTTAACCTTCGCCCAGCGTGCCCGCTGCAGCCGCCGCGATTCTCCTTCTGCCTGCTGCTGAGATCGTGCGTTTGGGTTTCGAAGTTTGACCGTTCGCCTTCGCCCATCGCGCTTTCTGCGCGAGGCTGATCTTCCTACGAGCGGCAGCCGACATGCGGTGTCTGGGCTTCGTGTAATTACTCCCGCCGCGCAACTTGCCCAGAACCGAAAGAGCCGCATCAACATGACGTAGCTCATTCACCAGATTCGTTCTCGTTGCCCTCAACTCCGAAACAAAGGACGCCAGCCCCATTAGATTTGCCATGAATCCCCCTCGGCATGGGATTGTAATTGATCGGCTCTGTTTTCTGAGCGGCTGATGGCACCGTCACATACGCAAAGCGTGCTGGTGATTCGCCGCCAGTACCATCGCCCGAAACTCCCGCATCGCAGCGACCAACTCGGACTGCTCGGCGTCCTCACGCCAATCGCAGGGCACGACAAAAGTTTCGTAGTCGTTCTCGAAACTCTTGTTTCTATGATCCTCCGCTTCGAAGAGATCAAAAGTCACGGCAAGGTTGCGGCTTTTGACCTCTCCGTTCTTGTCAAGCGACAAGGATGTGAGCACGAACACATGGAAATAGTCCATCAGTTCCTCCCAAGTGCAGCACGCTTGACCAATCTCCATACGAAAAGAAGCGCAAACGGACTGAGCAGACAGAGCCACGCTCCCGTGAACCATCGCCACGCCTTCTCTGCGGCTGACAAACTCAATCCCCAAGCTGTCGAGTTCGTCAACGATTTGCAAGAAGTTCCGAGTGCTCCTCGCGATGCGGTCGAAAGCCGCGACCAGCACCACGCCGAACTTCTTACGCCGGGCGTCAGCCATGAGGGCATCGAGACCCGGACGGCGTGCCTTCTTTCCGCAAACGCCGCGATCTTCATACTCGTGTACAACCTCGAAGCCTTTTTGCACCGCCAACTCTCGGAGATCGTACAACTGAGACTCGACGTGCTGGTCGGGAGTGCTGACTCTGACGTAAATGGCTGCTTTTTTCATATGCTCGGTTGGCTCCTTATATGTGCCCTTTCCGTCCCGTTTCTGTATGCAGTATAATAGACAATGAAGTTGCTGTCAATAGGACTGCATACATGAATTTCAAGAATGCCACAGATCGCCTTTTCTCCCGCATAGACCACAGAGACCTAGCAAAGGCGCTAGGAGTCTCTGTTGCATCAATACGCCAAGCAAGGCTGAGACCGGATGCCCCGCACACCGTTCCCCTCCAGCAGATTGGGAAAACGCTCTGGTACGCCTTGCTGAGGAGCGAGTGTGGCACTTCCGAAAATTGATCGAGGAAATTCGTGGTGCCTCAAAAGCGGGGTACTCTAGTCAGCGTGGTCGCTAGGAATTAACCTTTCATCCATGCTCCGAGTGACGGCCACTGACCGAGTCTTCATTCTTGCCGGGGCAGGAGTGAGCGCCGAAAGCGGCATTCCAACTTTCTGGGCGTGGCGTGGGGAAACACCATGGCGCTCGTTGACCGGATTCTGAGCGCAAACGCCTTCGTTACATAAGGAAGTGCGGGCGAACGAATCGCTCTGGACTGGGAGGTGATCTGCGTCACTTACAGTCTTCCCACCTCATGACACCATTGCCCAACTCCGCGAGGACAAGATGTCGAAACCCACGTTCAATAACCATTTTACGAATCCATGCCAGATCGGACGGCAGCCAGCAACTGAGAGTTCATTCGAGCAGGTCGTACAGTCTCTGCGCTTGGCACCAGAGCAATACGCAGCGTCACCCAAACTAAGATCTTGGGTCAGACGAAATAAGAGATACAAGTATGTTCCTCCCGATCTTCTCGCGACATTTGGGTTCAAACCGGACGCGGAATTCTAGTGACTGTCGAAACATCTTCGGCACCGCGATCCCCGCCTGCGCTCGATCAGCCGCACACCCGGAAGTGCCCTGACTTCATAAATTCGGCATTCGACAGGAGTGGTCTTCCTGCGGTGTTGTCGTAAGATCGCCATCACATTCACACCCGCCGCGTCAGCCGCGATCACCCTATTGCAGCTTCGCGTACTCCGCTGTGGCTTCTTTCAGGATGGGGATGAGGAGAGGCTTTCTTTTATCATGGCGAGATCACCCATGCCCGGCTACTACACCGAGAGGCTTGCTGCCGCACGTCTCCGCGCCTGCTACGATCTCGCCCCGCCTCGTACCAAAGCGTACCTTGAAGCGGAGATCGAGTTTGTCCTCGCAAAAACCACGCCGTCCATGCTCGCCTTGGAACTGGGTATATGACTTATTTCCGAAAACGTGACTTTTGGTCACTATTGCTAAATGAGGCAAATACAGGTACTTCCGGGCGCATCGGGCGGGCTTGAACGCCGGGCAAACAGGCTAAAAGGCGTGTCAAAAAGACTGAAAACCACTTAGAAGCGAGGAAACATGGCCACAAATGACGGGCACGGTAACAAGACATCATGGCGTCATCCGGTTCCGACCTATCGACACGCGCAAAATCTCCGCAGACGCCGTAACGTACGGTCGGGATATAAGCGGCGGGCGCGATTTCGTGTGGGGCGCCTACGATAACGGGGTGCTGGTGGCAGTGGGTGCCACGGCTCCCGAGGCAAGGCGCAAGTACCGTGAGGCGAAACGGTGAGACGCACGCGGATTTAGATTAGACCGGGAAGGGAGGCCCGGACAGAATGGAGTCCTATGACCGGCTGGCTAACGGCGAAAGAGGCGGCGCAATACCTCCGCGTGGCACACCGCACCGTCCTGGAGTGGGCCAAGACCGGCAAGCATACCAGCTCACCGGCTATCCGCGGCACCGGCGCGTGTGACATGTCGTTTCCGTGCTGAAGAGCTGGAGTGCTATGATGGTCCGCCATCTGCCGCAGAGAATGGAGAGTCATTCAATGCGACGGGAAAGTAAAAGCACAACCGGGTCGGTAGTGAAGGACCGGCGTAGTCAAATCTGGCAGTTCTTTTGGTGGGCTGACGGCAAGCGCCACAGCAAGACGCTTAGGCCGGTTCCCCACCAAGACGGCGGCACGGCACGCGGCGCAACAATTCCGAGTCTCAACCGCCCCAACCTCAACCGTCCAGCGCGCCCACCGTGGTAGCCCTGGCAGAACGCTACCGAGTAGAACGGATGCCAAAGCGGTTCAGCACGCGGCGCGGCTATGAGTCTTGGCTTAAATGCCACGTGGTCCCCCGTTGGGGCGCGCACGCCATCACGGACGTACAACCTCGGGACGTGGAGCTGTGGTTAGCTTCCCTGCCCCTCGCGCCGAAGTCCAGAGCTGAGGTCCGGGCCTCATTGGGCCGTCTGTGGGACTTCGCTATGTGGTCTGGCAGCGTGCCGGTGCAACGCAACCCGATGTCATTGGTCACAGTGCGGGGCGCGTCCAAAGCGGCTCAAGCAGCCGCGTAGTTTGACGGTGGAAGAGTTTCAGCGGTTTGTCATTCAACTGCGGGAACCATTTCGGACAGTTGCGGTGCTCTGTGTCTCGCTCGGGCTGCGTATCAGCGAATGTCTTGCTTTGAAGTGGTCCGATGTTGATTGGCTCAACGGTGCGCTGCTAGTTGCAACGCGGCATTGTCATTGGGCGAGTGGATGAAACCAAAACCGAAGGCTCCCGGCGTGCGTTGACTCTCGCACCAGAGATTCTAGCGATACTCCGGGCCTGGAAGATGTCCACGCAATTCGGTGAGTGCCGGGGATTGGGTTTTTGCTTCCCCGTCACAGCTTGGCCGGTTGCCGTGGTCGTATCCCTGGACGTGGAAGCGGTTTCAAGATGCGGCCACGGCTGCCGGGCTTGAGACGTTTGGGACGCATACGCTGCGCCACAGCTACCGCAGTTGGCTTGACGCTGTGGGCACCACGATAGCGGTACAGCAAAAGCTGATGCGGCACGCGGACATTCGCACCACGATGAATGTTTACGGCACTGTGGTGACGGATGAAATGGCTACCGCATCGGGGAAAGTGGCACGTCTGGTAGTTAACGGCACGGGAAGCGGCACGGACCCACGCTCAAGTCATTGAAAATATGGCGGAGAGAGTGGGATTCGAACCCACGTTACCCTTTCGAGTAAACACGCTTTCCAAGCGTGCGCCTTCAGCCACTCGGCCATCTCTCCGTCGCCACGCGAAATGCATGCGAAGGGATCGTATTGATTCTAGCAGTTGGCCAGCCCGTGCAATTCAACGGCGGAGTCCGAGAAAATTCGAGAACTGGCAACTGGCGACTGGCGACGGTTACTAGCTTTCCTCGGGCTTGTGTAACTGCTGGGCCAGGTAATTCTCGTAGGTCATTTCTTTGATCGCGTGGAGCTGGCCTTCCAGCCAGTCGATGTGGTGTTCTTCATCGAGCAGAATCTTCTCCATCAGTTCGCGCGAACCGTTGTCTCCGGCGGCCACGCTGGCCTTGATCCCGTCGTTCAGGCGCTTCACCGCCGTGTATTCGAGCTGCAAATCGTTCTCCAGTTGCTGCTTCAGGGTCTGCCCGATATTGATCTTGAAATAGTCGGTCATGTTGGGAGCGCCATCGAGCAGCAGAATCCGTTCCATACACAGTTCCGCATGCTGCATCTCTTCGATGGATTCTTTGCGGGTGTGGTTGGCCATCCGTTCGTAGCCCCAGTTCTCGCACATCTCGGCGTGAAGAAAATACTGGTTGATGGCGGTGAGCTCCGCTTTGAGCACTTCGTTGAGGATGGCAATGACTTTTGCGTCGCCTTTCATGGTTGCCTCTCTCTTGGGGATAGTTCTCAGTTCTCAGTTCCCAGTTCTCAGTGAAGAACATAAGGTTCCGACTGAGAACTGGGAACTGAGAACTGAGAAAGAATTGTACCCGAAGAAAAGAATCAGGAGCGGGATCCCGCGGCAGCCGCCGCCGCGTTGGGGGTTTCCGCGGCCGTCGCAGAGTCCCCGTTGGCGGATTGAACGGGCTGGGCGGGCTGAGGCTTGGCCTGACCGACGCCCGCGCCCTCAACCACGCGGTGATTCAGGCAATAGAGCGCGAGCTCCAGACGGTCGGCGACTCCCAGCTTGTCGTACACTTTGCGGAGATAATTCTTGACTACCTGCTCGGTGGTGCCCACGCGCAGGGCAATCTCTTTGTTCTTCATCCCCTGGGTAACGCCGGAGACGATGAGCGACTCCTTGGGGGTGAGCGACACTTTGGGACGCGACCCGGCTGGACGCAGGCCTTGGGAGCGATAGGCTTCCATCACCCAGGCCACCGCGCGGCTGTCAAGCCAGGGCTCACCCTGGGCGACTTTGCGCAGGCACTCCACCAGCATTTCCGGTTCAACTTCGCGGGAAACGATGCCATGGACGCCGCGCCGGAACAAGTCGAGCGTCATCTCCTGGTCCGGCTCCTGCAGCACAACCACCAAGCGGCAGTTCGCATTTTGCCGCAGAAGATCGGAAACGGCTTCCAGTGGGCTCTGGGCCAGGGCCGCTTCGAAGATCACAACGTCGGAGGAAAACTTTTGAATGGCAGCAGCGGTTTGTTCGAGGCTTTCGGCCTGGCCGACAACCCGGATGTCGTCCTCGAGGGCAAAGATCTTGCGCAAACCGGCGCGGAAAATGGCCTGGGTATCGGCCACAATCACGCGGATCGTGCCTTTGCCGTCGTCCGGCTGAGAACCGTCACCAGGCTCGAAGCTGACCGAAGTGCTACCCATTACTCCTCTTTTCGCGTATTACCTTTCACGCACGCTGCACCGCCGACTGCGAGACGCGGCAAGCTGCGTCTCTACGTCAAACTACCGGCGCTCAAAGCGATACTCATCGATGACCACGCCGACTCCGCGCCGGCCGCCATCTTCAAAACTGCGGACCACTCGTCCGCGGCAATCCACCTGCACGTCGGCTTTCGCGCCGACGACATCGGCGGGAAGAGAAATCGTAAAATCGACAGCCGAACCTACCGGCACATCGGCATCCATGCGGAACAGAACACCGTTGGCGGAAATGTTCTCGGTCTCGATCGACTTTCCCCAGACTCCAGACCCGGCGTCTGCCGACTTCAAAGCCACCGGCAGTTTGATGGGAAAGCGCGGCGCGCCTTGCACGTCCGTATAACCCCGTCGATTCTTGCTGCTTTCAGCAACCGTTCCCTTGGCGGTTTCAGACACGTTAGCGACGACCTTCCTTCCGGTTCCTGCCGTGCATCACTCGACTGAGAATGTGCACATTTCAGGCCGAGATTACACCCCAGCATCGGCAATGCAAAGTTACGTAGGTCATGGAACAATTGCGGAGAAGTGCCGGTGGTACAGGGACTTAGGGGCGTAGGAGGATTCAGCAGTCAGCACTCAGCACTCAGCACTCAGCAGTCAGCCCTTTAGTTTCCTTCAGTGCAAATTCTGGGGAGAATGCTGACTAGTCTCACTTGAGAAGGCGTAAGCTGATCGGCGGGAAACTGAATGCTGAGTGCTGGATGCTGAATTTGGAGATAACCATGAAGAACTTTAGGGATTTGATGGTTTGGCAGAAGGCGCACACACTTACGCTCGCCAGTTATCGGGGTACCGCGGAGTTTCCTAAACAAGAGATCTACGGCCTAATCAGCCAGATCAGGCGATGTTCGGCTTCGATTGCGGCGAACATCGCTGAGGGATGTGGTAAAGGTAGCAATGCCGAGTTCCAACGATTCCTGCAGATCGCCGCCGGATCGGCGAGCGAACTTGAGTACCACTTCTTGCTCGCCAAGGACTTGGGGTTCCTTTCCGGCGAACAGTACGAGAAACTCGACCAGTCCACGATTGAGGTCAAGAGAATGCTGGCCGGCCTCATCAAGAAGGTCGAAGCGGATCGGCGGGAGAACTGAGTGCTGAATGCTGAGTGCTGAATGCTCTCTGCTCAGAACTTCGTCGCTTCCGTGAAGTTAAACTCCCTTACCTTCATCGCCGGCACCACCATGTCGAACGATTCCTCTCCTGCGGCGCGAACCGGGGCACTCATCGCATCCACATTCGACAGCATCGAGATCAGGCTCTGATTAAAGCGGAAATTGCGCAGACCACACTGCACCTTGCCGTTCTCCACCAGGAATGTCCCATCGCGCGTCATGCCCGTGACGATCTTCTCGTAGGGATCGACTTCGCGGATATACCACAGGCGCGTGACCAGCACGCCGCGCTCGGTCGAGGCGATCATTTGTTCGACGGTCTGCGGCTTCTCGGGAGTATCGAAAACAACGTTCATGGGCATCTCGCCCATTTCATTGGGCAGCGGAAATCCATGGCCGGTGGGTTCGATGGGGCCGACCTTGGCCGCATACTCCGAATTCTTCATCTTCCGCGCCGTCGCGCGCGCATAGACCACACGCTTCACCACACCGCGTTCGACCAGTGACACGCGCCGGCGCCGCATGCCCTCGCCATCGAACGGCGAACCCGCCTGCAGCGGATGCTGGACGTCATCGCAGATGTTGATGTTTTCGCCGAACAGTTTTGTGCCGATCCGGTCGCTTAAGAACGAGCGTTGGTCGAGAATCGCCACCCCGCTGTAATCCCAGAACATGAAGCCGACAATGTCGAGGACCGCAGCCGGTTCGAGAATTACGGTGCACTTCCCCGGCGCGATCTCCCGCGGATGGGCCGACTCGACGGCTTTCCGCGCCGCCGTCTCCGCCAGCCACCGGGGATCGAGGTTGCGCACATCGGGCGAATTCAGTTTCTGCCAGCCGGAAGAATCTCCGCCCAACATGGTGATGGAAATCTCCGCCAACGTCTGCCGATGCCAATTCGCCAAACCGCGCGAATTGAAGATTCCTTCGGCGGATTCCGAGGTCGAATAGATGCCCGCGGTCGTCAGCTTGTGTTTGCCGGCAACGGATACGATGCTCCTGACCACTTCGGCGCGATCGGCGGGAGTGATGGCGGCCGTCGGCTCAAAAAAACGTGTGGGGACGGGCGACTCGCCCGTCCGGCCCTCCGCCTCCTCTGCTGTCGGCATCTGCAGCAAGTCCGGGTCTGCCGCCTGCACTCTTGCAAGATTCTCCGAAGCAACAACCGCCCGCCGCAGACTCTCGTCGTCGAACTGATTGGCGGTGGCGCGCGCCGTGCGTCCGGCAAAATTCGTGCGGATCGAAACGATGGAGTTCTCTTCCTCGACATTCTGATGAATGGTGTTGTTGGCGAAGCGAGTCAGGGCAAAGCGGGAACCCGTAAAGATGGCTTCGACTTCGTCGGCGGACGAGAAGCGACGAATCCGGTCAAAGATATCGGCGGCTTTTTCTTTGGTCACCATTCCTAATTTCCCGTAGAGACGCGGCTTGCCGCGTCTCCCTCGCCGCGTGAGACAGGGCAAGTCCCGTCTCTACGAATACGCCGACCCGACGCGAATCTTCCGGAACCGCGCCGGACTCGCACCGTGTCCGGTGCCCACGACCTGCTGCGGCTGGCCCTTGCCGCAGTTGGGTGTTCCCCACAGCGTCCACTCTTCGCGCGAGCAGATCGCGTCCATTGAATTCCAGAACTCGGTGGTGATGCCGGAGTACGACGGATTCTTCAGCATCCGCCCGCGCTTGCCGTTCTTGATCTCCCACGCAATCTCGCATCCGAACTGAAAGTTGTAGCGCTTGTCGTCGATCGACCAGGACTTATTGGTCTGCATGTAGATGCCATCGTCGGTCGCGGCAATCAACTGCTCCAGACTCAGCGGCTTCTCTCCGGGCAGAATGCTGATGTTGGTCATGCGAATCATGGGCAGGCGGTTCCAACCTTCGGCGCGCAGCGTTCCGCCGGACCGCGCGGCGCCGATGGTGTGGGCGGTTTCGCGCGAACTCAGGTATCCGGTAAAGCGCCCGTTCGTGATGATCGGCGTCGACTGCGCAGCCACACCTTCGTCGTCATAGGCGAAGGTCCCGAGGCCCGGTCCGTGCTCCTGCCGAGCATCGGCCACGACGTTGACCAAATCGCTCGCGTAGCGCAGATTCCCCAGTTTTTCGAGCGTAAGAAACGATGTGCCCGCAAAATTCGCTTCCATGCCGAGCACGCGGTCCAGTTCAATCGGATGCCCAATGGATTCGTGAATCTGCAAGCCCAGTTGCGAGCTGTCCAGAATAATGGTCGCCGTCCCTTCCGGGCATTGGTCCGCATGGTGCAACGCGACGGCTTCTTCGGCGATGCGCCGGGCATTCTCGACCATTTTCATTTCTTCGATCAGCTCGTAGCCGCGGTTCTGCCATTGGCCGCCGAATGAATTCGGATAGGACCGTTTCTGAATCTCCGAACCGGCAAACGCATACGCGGCGTATCCCGCGCCGGTCGAATATTTTGTCTGATGGATGCGAGCGCCCTCGGAGGAAAGAAACCACGACTCTTCGCGCTGGAAGTTCATGCCGGTTTCGGCGAGCGTGACGCCGGCGACGGCCCGCAGCTCCGCGTCCACCTTCAGCAACAAATCCAGATTCTGCTCGACCGACGTGGTGAACGGATCGACTTTGTAGGGAGTCGTCCACTCCGCCACCGCCGCGGGTTCCGGAGCCAGTCGAACATCTTCCTTCTTCACGCGTGCCGAGGCTCGCGCAATTTCGATCGCCCGTGCGGCGGCCGCTTCCACCGCGGCGCGGCTCAAATCCGCAGACGCGGCAAATCCCCAAGCGCCATCCGCAATCACGCGCACGCCGATACCCAGCGACTCGGACTCCGAGGCATGACCGACGCGTCCGTTCTTGGTGGTCAGCGAGCGGTTGCGCATCGACACCGCGCGCGCATCCGCATAAGTCACCCCGCGCAGAGATGCGGCGTCAAGAGCCAGTTGGGCAGCAGCCTTCATTTTCAGAGTTAACGTATCACGAGCAGGGCTTGGCTATCAGCTATCGGTTATCAGTTGTCAGTTCTCAGTTAGTGCACGCCAGGCGCGGCAATTGCCAGCGGAGCTCTCTTGTGCGCAACGTCAATCAGGAAGCGGCCGCCGTGCAAATGGTCTCCATTGGTGTCCACGCCGTCTTCGTCAGCGCCGCCGGAATCGGTCCACAGGCCGCCGATTTCCACCTTGCCCGAGCCTGCCGCCATCTTCGTGGGCTGGCGCCGCTGTTTATCCACGTAAGCCTTGATGACCTGGGTCGCCAACCGCGCCGCGAGTTTCCCGTGTTCGCCGCCTTCGAACAACACACACACGACGATGTCGGGATTGCGACGAGGCGTGAATCCCACGAACCATCCGTTCTGAGCGAACTCCGAGCTGTTCTGGTGCTTCGCGCGCAGGGCGAGCGAAACAATCTGCGCCGACCCAGTCTTGCCGGCGATATCGATTCCCGGAATGTGGGCCGACGGTGCCGTGCCTTCCGGCAACAGCACCCGGCTCAACGCGTCGGTAATCGTGTTCCATCCCTCCGGGTCAATTGGAACCTCTTTCACTTCCGTATAGTGCGTGGTCTCCACGAACCCCGGCGGCAGGTTCGTCGGATTGATGACGTGCGGGACCACCATGCGGCCACCCATCGAGATCGCGCCGACGGCACGCATCAGTTGCACCGGCGTGATCGCCACCGCGCCCTGGCCGATGCCAACCGAAATTGTCTCCCCGGCAAACCATTTTTGCTTGAAATTGCGGATCTTCCATTCTTCCGAGGGCATCACCCCGGTCACTTCGTTGGGCAGGTCGATACCAGTCTTCTGCCCCAGCCCAAAGGCGGTCGCGTATTTTGCGATGCGATCGATGCCGAGTTTTTCCGCCAACGTGTAAAAGAAAACATCGCAGGACTGGAAGATCGCTTTCGGCAGATCGACCCCGCCGTGGCCGCTTTTCACCCAGCATCCAAAGCGCCGGCCATAAAACGTGGCGCCCCCGGTGCAGTTTACGTGCAGAGTCTGGGCGATCCCTTCCTGCCAGCCAGCCGTCGCCATAATGACCTTGAACGTCGAGCCGGGCGCGAGCTGGGCCTGAATCGCTTTGTTCAGCAGCGGTTTATCGGGATCGTCGATCAGCTTGTTCCACTCCTCCCGTGAAATCCTCATCCTGAAATCGTTGGGGTCGAAAGTCGGACGGCTCACCATGGCCAGAATTTCTCCGGTGTGCGGATCCATGGCCACAATCGCGCCGTTCTTGCCTTCGATGGCCTCTTCCGCCGCGATCTGCAAATCCAGGTCCACGGTCAACTTCAGCTGCTTGCCCGGTTCGGCGGGCGTTTCGTCGAGTCGCCCAACTTCGCGTCCGTGGCTGTTGACGATCGCGCGCCGGAATCCGTTCTTGCCCATCAAGATGCTGTTGTATTGCTTCTCCACTCCGCTCACGCCCACCACATCGCCGGGGTTGTAGAGCTCGAACTGCGGCTGGTTGAGCATGTCTTCGGTCACTTCGCCGACATAGCCGATCAAATGCGCCATGAAGCCGTTGCGCGGATACAAGCGCCGGTGCGCCATGATGGTTTCCAGTTCCGGAAGTTCGTTCTTGTGCGCCTCGATGAAGGCCAACTCGTCGGGTGTGATGTCTTCCTTCAGGAAGATCGGCTGGTACTGCGGCATCCAGGCGGTTCGCTTGATGCGCTGGCGTACTTCGTCGGCGTTCAAGTGCAGGCCCCGTGCGATGGCGTCCGCGTCGGCATTCAAATCGCGCGAGGAATCGCGCAGCAGCAGCGCGGAAAACGAGGGGTAGTTGTCGACAATAATGCGGCCTTCGCGATCCAGAATCTTGCCGCGCGGCGCCAGAATCGGCACGTTGCGCACGCGGTTCTTCTCCGCCAGCAACGCGTAGTCGCTGCTCTGCATCACCTGCAGCAGCCACAGCCGGTACGCCAACAGAAGAAATATAAACAGCACGACGTACTGCACGGCGGTGAGCCGGAGCGTGGAAACTTTTTCTTCGTGGCCGAACATCGATCCTCTAGTTCTGAATCCTCGGTTCCTGAATCCTTAGTTCCCGTCAGCAGGTATGGGCGCTCCGCCGGAATCGAAATCGGCGATGGCGATGGGCCTGGAGAACGAATGGATGAGTTACCAGTATTCTAACGCTTGGGCGTCTGGGCCGAAATGATGAACCGGAAACCAAAGTTTTGTAGTCGAACACTGGTAGTTCTACATGGAGAGACGGGCGCCTCGCCCGCGGCGGCGGACCGGTCGGGTCAGGATTTGAAGCTTATCAGGAGGCCATGTACAACCGTAGATTGAACTTCGCTTCCCCGCGGGCAACAATACAGGCAGGAATTACGTCTTACCTACTTCCAACTAGGACTTGAATGCGGATCCGAAGTTTCATTATCGCCTATGCTCTGGTTCTCGCCATTCTGCTGTTCGCCGACCGGCGCCCCGGTCCGAAGCAGCCGGATCGCTATTCGCACGTGGTGGACTTGACCGATGGGCAAACCGCGGCGGCGCCTCCGGCCACGGCCACGGAGTCGAGAACCCGCATCATTGCTCCCGCTGCGCTGATTCCCGGGACTTGGACCGCGGGCCAGATTCCGCCGGATCGCCTGATCGCCCCGCTGGTCGTGGTGGATTTGAACCGAGCACCCGACAGCGGCCCCCAGATTTCTCTCGACGATATCGCCGCTTGGGAAGCGGAGCACGGCGCGATTCCGCAGGGGGCGGTCGTCGCTATCCGCCTCGCCGATTCGCACGGCGCTCTGGCAACGAATGATCTGTCAACCACTGGGACATCCAGCGCGTCGTTTCCCATTGCTCGCGACGCGGCTCTGTTCCTCGTCGACGCTCGCTACACGATCGGCTTTGCCTTTGCTGTCGATACGCCTGTGGATTTGACTTCCGACCGCACCCTGGCGCGGCAACTCGCGCTGCATGGCAGCTATGTGCTCGAAGGAGCCGCGCGCTTCACCTCGCTGCCGGCGACCGGCTCGCTCATCATCGTCGCCCCGGCCAAGACGATGATCAAGAAGCCTGGCGCAGCCCCCGTCCGCATCCTGGCCATGGTGAGATAGTCGTTTTTTCTGCACCGCTTTTCGCTCCGGAGTCATCTACCCACGCGGAGGAGTTTTCATGTCTGACCCGCGCTATCCGATCGGAAAATTTTCCTATAGTGACCCACTGACCGCAGAACAAAAGCAGCAATGCCTGGCCGACATCGAGCAGACTCCCGCGCGCTTGCGTACCGCCCTCCGAGGACTTTCCGACCAGCAGCTGAATACTCCCTACCGCGATGGTGGCTGGACGGCGCGCCAGGTGGCCCATCACCTCGCCGACAGCCACATGAACTCTTACATTCGTTTCAAGCTGGCGCTCACCGAAGACGAGCCCACAATCAAGCCCTACATGGAGAACCTCTGGGCCGAGTTGCCCGAGGCCAAGCACGCCCCGATCGAAGTGTCGCTGGCCTTGCTCGATTCGCTACACCAGCGCTGGATGCTGATGCTCCGCGAGTTCACCGACGTGGAATGGAAACGCACCTTCCGCCATCCTGCCCTGGGCCCGATGTCGCTGGAAAAAACTCTCGCACTCTACTCCTGGCACGGACGCCATCATGTGGCGCATGTCACGAGCTTGCGAGAAAAGATGGGATGGTAGATGGGCTACGGGCTACGGGCTGCGAGCAAGCAGATCCTCAATTGACCAATTGGCCTTGTAGAGACGCGGCTTGCCGCTTCTCTGCCGCATGCCAGACGAGGCAAGCCTCGTCTCTACCGAAGGAATCTGCTTGCGCGAAGCTCGCAGCTATTTCTAAGTCATTCCAAGCTTCCACACCAGATAACTCATCGCCTCGCGCATCACCGCCTCGAACCGCTCCCACAGCGGATGCGGACGCGACTCTGGCCTGGGCGCTAACTCGACTTGCACGCCTTCGTGCTCGAGCAGCGCGCGAATGCGGAATACATGATACGCATCGCTCACCGCAATGCAGCTGTGCATGCCGTTGGCGCGCATGATGTTAGCGACCCGCGCCGCCGACTGCGCCGTATCGGAGCCCTGCGTCTCCGCGATCAGAGCGCGCTCTGGAACGCCGCGCCGCAAGAGATAGTCCCGCCCCACGCCGCCCTCGCTGAAGTCCGGATCCTGTCCCGCCCCGCCGGTCGTGATCACCACCGGAGCCATTCCCTTCTGAAACAGTTCGTACGCATGGTCGAGGCGGGCGCGGTACACGGGCGAAGGACGGCCCGCATACTCGGCCGCTCCGAAAATAGCGATCACATCCGCTTTTTTCGCGGGCGCTTCCGCGGCCGCGTGCACAATGCGCAAGCCGGTAACGCCGAAAAACAGCAACAGCGCTCCCACCGCTGCCAGCAAGAACAGCGGCCAGGGACGCAGCCATAGGGACCCAGGTTTCAAGGTTTCACGATAACGCTTCGATAATATCCTTGGTGGGAATCGCGCCTTCGCGCAAGATCTGCCAGGTACCATCCTGCTTGAAGTGCACGATGGTGGATGAAATGGTCCGCGGTGACTTCCCGCCGTCCACGATCATCGAGATGCGGCCTTTCAATTGTTCCTGCACCTCCTCGGCGGTCGTGCATTCCTTAGCGCCGCTCAGGTTGGCGGAGGTCGCCGTGATCGGAATTTTCGCCGCCCGCACCACCGCCAGTGGAATCTCGGCGGCGGGCACACGCAGGGCTACGTTCGCCGTGTTCGCAGTTACTTTCAGCGGCAGATGCGACGCCGCCGGCACAATCATGGTGAGCGGCCCCGGCCAGAAACGCCGCGCCAGAAGATGGAAATCGTCTGGCAAGGGACCCGCAAATTCTTCCGCCTGGTCCACATTCTCGATCAGCAGCGAAAGCGGCTTGTGCCGCAAGCGCGACTTGATCTCATACACGCGCTCCACCGCGCGCAAGTTGAACGGGTCCGCCGCCAAACCGTAGAACGTATCGGTTGGCATGCCCAGCACCTGCCCGGCTTGAATCTGCTCGGCGGCGTACTTGATCAGCGAAGCTTCGGGCGTTACCGCATCAATTTTCAGGATTTCCGCGCGCACTCTGGTTCCTTCCCGATTGTCGGCCTATGACATTGTCGGTATAAAGATTGTCCGTGCAAACATTGTCCGTGCAAACAATGAAATGTACCATACATCCTGATCTTGGAACCAACCCATGAAGCAAGACGCGAAGGCCGCGCGAAGTCCGAATCCAGCGGACCGTTTGCGTCCCGTCGCCGGCCGCCACAACCCGAGGCTGAAGGAATTGCGGCTCGCCTTCCGCCGCGCCGAGCCGACCGCCGAGGGCGAGTGTGCCATCGAAGGCGTCCGGCTGCTCGAAGAAGCATTCCGCAGCGGCCGGCATGTAGAGAGCGTATTCTTCAGCGAATCAGCCCGCCCTCTCGCCCGAAAGCTTCTGCCCCAAATCAACACTCGCACCGAAACCCTGGTGTTGCCGGATGCGCTCTTCAACTCGATCGTGCCGAGCGACGCGCCCCAGGGCGTGGCGGCCCTGCTCAAACTGCCGGCTTTCTCTGCCGCTCAACTGCTCGACCGCAAGGGCGACGGCCCGTTCGTCGTGGCTGCGGGCTTGCAGGATCCCGGCAACCTGGGCACGATCCTGCGCTCGGCCGAAGCCTTTGGCGCCGCCGGAATCTTTCTTGCCGAAGGAACCGTCAGTCCTTACAACTCGAAAGTTCTGCGGGGGTCGGCGGGTTCGATCTTCCGCGTGCCATGGTTGCGGATCTCTTCCGCGGAACTGATCCCGCTACTGCGCGCGAGCGGCGTTCGGCTGCTGGCAACTTCGTCGCATCAGGGAACTCCGCTGCCCCAGATTTCCTGGACTCTGCCGCTCGCCATCTTCATTGGCAACGAAGGCGCCGGGCTGTCCCGTGAACTCACACGCCAAATGGACGAAACCCTGGCCATCCCGCAAGCCGCGCCAGTCGAATCGCTGAACGCCGGAGTCGCCGCCAGTATTGTGCTGTATGAAGCCGCAAGGAATCGCAAAAGCAGTTCCCAGTTCTCAGTTCTCGGTTCCCAGTTGAAGCGGCGAACGGGTTTGCTGAGAACTGAGAACTGAGAACTGGGAACTTTCGTTGTGGTGAAATGATTTTGTGAATTTGTTTCCCGCCATCCCGCCGGAAGACACCAGCCTCCAGGGCGCGCGCCCGTTGGCCGACCGCATGCGCCCGCGCACGCTCGATGAATTCGTCGGGCAGGAACACCTGGTCGGCGCGGGCAAGCCCCTGCGTGTGCAGATTGGGCGCGACGATCCCAGTTCGATGATCTTTTGGGGCCCTCCGGGCACGGGCAAAACCACCCTCGCCAAGATTATTGCCCGCATCACCAAGGCCGACTTCATCGAGTTTTCCGCCGTGCTCGCCGGTATCAAGGAAATCAAACAGGTCATGAGCGACGCGGACCGCGCCCGCCAGTACGGCACGCGCACCATCGTCTTCGTCGACGAAATTCACCGCTTCAACAAGGCGCAGCAGGACGCCTTTCTGCCGCACGTCGAGAAAGGCAGCATTCGCCTGATCGGCGCCACCACCGAAAATCCGTCGTTCGAAATCAACTCCGCGCTGCTCTCACGCTGCCGCGTCTATGTACTGAAGCCGTTGACGGAAGACGAAATTGTCGTGCTTCTGCGCCGAGCGCTCAGCGATACCGAGCGCGGCCTTGGCCAGATGCATCTCGAAGCCACTGACGAAAGTCTTAGGAAGGTTGCCGCCTACTCCAGCGGAGACGCCCGCGCCGCCTACAACGTGATAGAGGTTGCCGCCGCCCTGACTGTCTCGCCGACTAAAGAGACGCGGCTTGCGGCATCTCCCGCCGCGACCACAACGATCACCGAAGCCACCATCCAGGAAGCCCTCCAGAAGCGGGTTCTGCTTTACGACAAAAGCGGCGAAGAGCATTACAACATCATCTCCGCGCTGCACAAATCGGTGCGCAACAGCGATCCCGACGCCGCCCTCTACTGGCTCGCCCGCATGCTTGAAGCCGGAGAGGATCCGCTCTACATCGCCCGCCGCGTCGTCCGCATGGCGGTCGAAGACGTCGGCCTCGCCGAACCGACGGCGCTGGCATTGTGCATGGCCGCGCGCGACGCCGTCGATTTCATCGGCATGCCGGAAGGCAACCTCGCCCTCGCGCAAGCGGTCGTGTATCTGTCGGTCGCGCCAAAATCGAACGCGCTTTACACCGCCTATGGCGCGGTTCTGCAGGATGTAGAGCAAACCGCTGCCGAGCCCGTCCCGCTCCACCTGCGCAACGCCCCGACCAGCCTGATGAAGGGCCTCGGCTACGGCAAGGATTATCAATACGCCCACGACACCGCAAATAAGGTCGCCGACATGCAGTGCCTGCCCGACAGTCTCCGCAACCGCGTGTACTATCGCCCGACGAACGAAGGAGTGGAAAAGCGGATTCGCGAACGCCTGGAGGAAATCAAACGGCTCAAGCAGCCGGCGTCAAATCGAACGCCAAGATCAACCGCCAATCGAACAAAAAGAGAATCCGAAACCTGATTTTTGCCATCTCATACGGCAGTTGTAATCGACCGGCAGGAAGGTTTCGCATGGCCACCAGCCCGCTCACCGATTTCGGGTTCACCAGCCCGCCTCCACCTGAAACAACTGCGGAAAAGCTCGCCGAATTGGTACGTCTGCAGAAGTTTGCGCAACGAATCACATCCACTCTCGACATTGAAGAACTGGTTCCGCGCATTGTGGATGAGGTCGCGGCGTCGCTTGGCTGCGTCGAAATCAACTTATTTCTGCGCGATCCCGAGAAGCCGGAATTCGTGCTGGCCGGAGTCCGCGGCTGCACGGTTCACGGCAAGGGCCATCGCTTGTCGATTGGTGAAGGAATGGTGGGGCACGTGGCGGCCACGCGCAAAATGCACTACGCCCCCGACGTCACTCAAGACCCCTATTACATGGCCTGCGAGCGCGATACGCGCTCCGAAGTTGCCATCCCGCTGCAACGCGAGGGCGATCTGGTCGGAGTTTTCACCGCTTCCCACTGCGAGCTCAACGCTTTCTGCCCCGATCAGCTGCGCTTGCTGCAAGGCTTGTGCGCCCATGTCGCCGTCGCGGTACATAACGCCCGACGCTTTGGCAATGAGCGCGACGAGCGCGAGCGCATGAGCCGCGAAGCTGAAGAAGCTCGCTCGATTCAGCAGGCTCTACTGCCGCGCAGCTCGCCTCTGATCCCAGGGTTCTCGGTCTCCGGGCTTTCGATTCCGGCAGGCTCGGTCGGCGGCGACTGGTACGACTTCATTCCTCTGCACGACGGACGTTGGGGCCTGGTGCTCGCCGATGTCTCCGGCAAAGGCACGGCGGCGGCGCTTCTGATGTCGGCCACGCGCGGTATGTTGCGTTCGCTCGCGCAAACCGGCTCCGGACCCGCCGAGGTTCTGACACGCCTCAACCAATTGATGATCGAAGATTTCCCCAGCGGCCGGTTCGTCACCATGGTGTATGCCGAACTCGACCCCTCGAGCCGCGTTCTGCGGATCGCGAACGCCGGCCATCTGGCGCCGCTGCTGGTCGAGCCTTCCGGACATCGCTGGATCAAGCACGAGCACGGCCTGCCGCTGGGAATTTCCGCCAGCAAGTTCTCGGAGACGGCAGTGACGCTAGGCGAGCATTCGCGCATCGCGTTCTATTCCGATGGAATCACCGAGGCGGAACTCGATTCCGGCGAAGAATACGGTGCAGACCGGCTGCTCGCCCAAGTACAATCGCCGAACGTCACGCCGGATAGTTTGCTCGCCGATGTCAGAAAATTTACCAACGGAACCGGGCTGCGCGACGATGCCACGGTGATCATGGTGGGTCCGCGCGGAGCGGAAGCAGGTTCGAGCGCGAGCGCCTGATGCGAGATGCTACCTGAACCGCGCTCCGTGTTCTTTCAAAATACAGCGGTCCATCACTACAAACATTCCGGCCTTTCGCGCCTTCTCCGCCGCAGGTTCGTTGATCACGCCCTCCTGCAGCCAGATCGCGGAAATCTTCAACTGGATCGCCTGTTCCACAATCTCATCCACGAACTCGGGCCGGCGAAAGACATCGACGAGATCAATCGTCTTTGCCACTTCGAGCGGAATTTCGAGTAACGATCGATACGACTTCTCCCCCAGCGCCTCGGCAATCCTGGGATTCACGGGGATAATCTTGTATCCGGCGGCCTGCATGTACGCGGAAACGCCGTGACTCGCACGCAGCGGACTGTCCGACAAGCCGACCACGGCAATCGTCTTCGTCCGCAACAACAGTTCGTAAATAGGATCAGTTTGCATTGAGGACGCGCAGCCCCTAAAGGGGCGTCCGATTTAGCCGCTTGCGGCATCGCTAAAGCGATGCCATGATACCAAGCGTGAAATTCTCATAACCAGGTAGCGGCGTTCTGCGACTGCCGACTAACGACCGCTTCATCAGCCTTTCTTATCCACCTTCTGCTTAAACATGCGCAGCGCCAGTTTGCGAATCGTTTCTGGGACTTCTTTGTTCGCCGACAGATTCTTCAGATCGTGAATGAGCAGGTTCTTCATCAATCCCAGCGAGAGATCGAGCGGGGTGCGCGGGTTATAAACCAGATTGCGCATAATGCTGTAATTTTTCGCGAACCGCCGTTTCAGCGGAATGGCGCGCAACACCGCCTCCAGCACATTTTTCTGCAGCGCAAAACCTTCCACCTCGCCGTCGGAAACTTTGGGCGACTCCAGTACCGCCAGCGCCACAAGTTTGGTGCCGTCGCGAACCAGGATCGACCGCTCTTCCTTGCTGCCGCGCATGGCCAGCGAGATTCGTCCCTTGATGTCGAGTTTGGCAATCTTCTGCAGCGTGCTGTCGCGCCGTTCCTCATGGCCAGGCTGTTGATGCTGTGGATGCTTTGTGGCGTGAAGAGCGGCTAAGGCGGCCGCTGTTTTTCCCGCCGCGGCCATCGCTGATTTCTCTGCTGCGATTTTGGCGGCGTCGGCGCTTGTGCTGGCCGTGGCCGCGGCCGCCTGCGGCTCGACCGCACCTGCCTTCTCGCCACCCGCGCCTTGGTGTGCGATTTCTTCGTGCGCCATCCCTACGGGCTCGAAGGGTTTGTCTTTTTCGGCTGCCAGCTCCGCCGCATTCTCCTCCAGATATTTGGTGACTGTAGTTTCCAGGACTTCATCCGGTGCTTCCGCTTCGGCCACTTCGCCTGCTTCCGCCTCGGCTGCCCCCACCGGACTCGTCTCCAGGACAGCAGTCTTCTGCTTCATCTCCGCGAGTTCATTCGGTTGCAGGTTGGGATTCGACTGCAACGCCTCCAACAATCGCGGAGAGTTCATCACCCGCCGGCTCTTCAACAGAATTTCCACGATCGGGCGCGCTCCCGACATCGCCAGCCGGTCGAGCGACTCTTCGCTGACCGATGGATTCTCCGCCAACGCCGGCAGTAGGCAAGTCCGCAGATTCTCGATGTCAACGAAATACCGCAGCACCTCGGGGCTGGTCTGGGGATCGGCAGCCGCGGCCCGGCTGGCCTTTTCGTCCCAACCGGCCAGCGTTAGACCTGCCTGCTTGCCAAACAAATTGTTATGGAGCGCCAGATGAACCAGGATCTCAATCGTCTCGCCGGGCGGCGCGGAGAGGGCTCCGCAGGCCGCGAATTGCATCAGGTTCGACGGCAACCGCGAAGTGCGGACCAGATCAATCATTCGGGGCATCATTCATCTCCCGGAATTCGCTGCGCCTTTTTTCTTCGCGAACTTCTTGGTGAACTCTTTCGCGCACTCTTCGATGCCCGCGGTTTCTGGCCGACCGCGCGCTCCAATTGCGCGACGGCAATCTCGAGTTCCCGCGTAATGCGGTTCGGGCTGCGCCGCCGGTATTCATCGCTCAGGGCGCGGTAGTACCAGAGCGTGCCTTCCTTCTTTCCCGTGAACCGCGTCCAGATGGCTTCCCCGTGCTGCCGGTAATCCGCCAGAATCGTGCGGACGTTATGCAGCTTGTCGGACGCCGAAACCAGCCGTGTCTCCACCCCGGCGTGTTTCACTTCGCGCAGATAATCCTTCTTCCGTTCCACCCACTCCGGCTTGGGCTCGCCGAATGAATCCGTGCAGCCTTCCACAATCTTCGCAACTCGGTGCCCAAACTGTTTGCGGATTTCGCGCAGCCTCGGCATGCCGCCGCAATCTTCGACCACATCGTGGAGCAGGGCCGCGATCGCCATGTCCTCGTCGCCGCCCGCTTCCAGCACCAGCGACGCCACCGCCATCAGGTGCGAAAGATAAGGCACCGCCGATTGCTTCCGCGTCTGTCCGTAGTGTTTCTCCGCGGCATAGCGGAAGGCCCGCTGCAAGCGGGGACCAAGTTCCGGCGGTCTCAGCGAATTCTTCTTCCGAGCTTCCATAAAGCGCAACCTAACCCCATGTCATCCTGAGCGCTGCCAAGCCATTTGCGAAGCGAATGGTTTGGCGGAGTCGAAGGACCCCTACCCTTCCCGTCCCTCCTCCGCAAGGAGTTTTCCTAACTCTGCCCAACGCCTAAGCCTTCTTCTCGCCCCGCCGCATCCGCAGATACGCCTGCATCAGCGGCCGCAGATCGCCGTCGATCACGCGATCCACATCACCGATCTCCAGCTTCGTGCGGTGATCCTTGATCATGCGATAGGGTTGCAGCACATAGGACCGAATCTGCGAACCAAAGTCGATATCCAGTTTCGAATCCTCGATCTTCTTTGTGACCTCGCGCTTCTTCTCCAACTCGTATTCGTAAAGTTTCGAGCGCAGCATGCTCATCGCCTTCTCTTTATTCTTATGCTGCGAGCGCTCATTCTGGCAATTGGCGACCAGGCCGGTAGGGATATGCGTAATCCGCACCGCCGAATCGGTCGTATTCACGTGCTGTCCACCCTTGCCGCTTGAGCGGTAAGTGTCAATCCGAATGTCATCCGGTTTAATGACAACCTCGATGCTGTCGTCAATCTCGGGCGAAACGTAGACGCTGGCAAACGAAGTGTGCCGCCGTTTCGCCTGATCGAAGGGCGAAATCCGCACCAGTCGGTGGACGCCGATCTCGCTGGTCAAGTAACCAAACGCATACGGGCCAATGACAGAAAATGTCGCGGACTTGATGCCAGCTTCTTCTCCGGGCTGGTAGTCGTACATCTCGGTCTTGAATCCCTGGCGTTCGGCCCAGCGCAGATACATGCGCAGCAGCATCTCGGCCCAATCCTGCGACTCGGTTCCACCCGCTCCGGGATGAATCGTCATGATCGCATTCAAGCCGTCGTTCGGGCCCGAAAGCAGGGTCTCGGTTTCGACGCGATCCACCAGTTCGCCAAGATCAGCCAACTCCCGCTGTAAGTCGGCCGAGACGTCTTCGCCCTCGCCGGCCAGGTCGAAATACGCGGCGATGTCGCCGGTGCGGCGCTCCAGGTCGCCCTCGAGCGTCAACACGCTTTCCAGGCGCTTGCGCTCGCGCATCACCTGCTGAGATCTTTCAGGATTCGACCACAGATTGGGATCCGACGCCTGCTTTTCTATTTCGGCAAACTGCTGGCGCAGTTTACCGGCGTCAAAGATACTCCCGCAGGTCGTGAACCTTGGTCTTTAAAGAAGTGTATTGCTGTTCCAGTTCATCCAACATGTGTTCTCACTCGGCGATCTTGCCAGGCTTACGGCGCGCGATCGGCAACCTAAAACGCGCCAGCAACGCGCCTCCTGAAATTATCGCACACAGATATGCGAACCAGTCGCCGTGCCGAGTGTAAAACGTGGTGTCGGAAACGAGCGCGTACGGCGCCACCAGCACGCTTCGTTCTTTGCGTGGAACCTGCGCCACCACTCTGCCCGCGGGATCGATCGCCGCCGTCAATCCAGTATTGGTCGCGAGCAGCACCCAGCGATCGTTCTCGATAGCGCGCATCTCGGTTTGCTGCAGGTGTTGTTTCCAGGCGCCGCTGTCGCCGTACCAGCCATCGTTCGAAATATTGACGAATACCTGCGCGCCCTGGACGGCGAACTGCCGCACTTCGTCGGGAAAGATCGACTCGTAGCAGATGAACACTCCCAGCCGCCGGCCGCCTGCGTCAAGGGGCGAGCGGGAAGTGCCCCGCGAAAATTCTCCCACCTCTTTCGTCAGGCCTCCGGCAAATGAAAACAGGCGCGGAAAGGGCAGATATTCTCCGAACGGCACCAGGTGCACCTTGTCGTACCGGCCAACCCATTCGCCTTGCGGGCTGACCAGCGCCGCCGAATTGAACACTTTGGATTCCTGGCCGCCGCTGTGCATCGCCGGTTCGACTCCAATCGAACCGGCCACTACCCAGGTCTGAGCCTGGCGCGCCATCGCGCCAACCGCGTTCTGAAATAGCGGATCGCTGGTGTAAAACGGCGACGGTGACTCCGGCCACACGATCAGATCGGCCTTGGTCGCGGAACGGGCGTCCCCTGCCGCTTTCACGCTGCGGCTGGTCAAGTCCCGCAGCGTGTTTTCAAAATAATCCCGCGTCCAGTTCGCCTGAATCGGAACGTTCTGCTGCACCAGCAGCGCCGTGTGGTCCGCGGCAGCGGGCGGGGGCACAATCCACTGGCCCGCTTGCAAGATTGCCGCCGCCCCGCTCGCCGCCAGCAGCAGCCATCTGCGCCGTTCGCGGACCACCAGAAATGCCGCTGCGAAAACGCTGTTCACCAGCATGATTTCCCAGGACAGCCCATAGACTCCGGTCAGCGTGGCCAGCCGCGTCAATGTCGGATTCGCGGTTTGCGCATAGCCGAGGAGTTCCCACGGAAAGGCCGAAATCCGCGTCAAAGCGAATTCTGCCACCACCCAAAGAAAGGGAGCCGCCGCCAGCGCGCGCCGCTGCGAGCCATCGCGTCCGGCAACCACAGCCACCAGGAACCCAAACAGCCCGTGATAAAGCGCTTCGTGCATGGCCGCCAGAATCAGGATCAGCACCGCGACCGGCGCCGGCACGCCGCCATACTGTTTCATGGTCCCGTACACCCAGTAGCACGTTCCCAGGTACCACAAGATGCCACAGACATAGCCCAGTAGGAATCCCTGCCACGGCGTGGCGGGCAGGCGCGCTTGGCGATGACCGTCGAGTTGCAGAGTTTCCGAAGCGCGCGCCTGGAGAAGCGCGACCAGCAGTGGCGACACCGCTACCCAGCACAGCCCATACAATCCCGGCAGCGGAAAGATCGCAACCTGCAAAACTGCCGATAGCAGAACCAGTCCCCACGCGCTCGAATGGATTTGCCGCACGCGCAAGCATAGCAAAATCGTTTTGCAATGAACGCGGCACCGGGTGGATTCCCTGGTTTGCTTACTGCTGGCCTGGCGCACGGCTGGCGAAGCGTGCGCCATTCTTCGCCATTTCGATGCTGTTCTACTTTGCCCTCATCAGATAGCATAAACAATTCGCGCTCTTGCCTGGTTGCTTGTGGTGTGTTGCGCGAGCCGTTGCCGAAATAGTTTTGGTCCGCGGTTAGGGATCCGATACTGGTCGAACAGGGGAATGGAAAACCATATTGCCAAGCAATCTCCGCCAGCGCTGACGGGACCGCGCACGCAACGGGTGCTGGTGGCCACGACTGCCATGCTGGCCTTTATCTCCTTCTGGCGGGCGGCAGCGGTCGTGCTCAACGACATGGGCTCATCCGCTTTTTATGCGCCCTCCATTGCCGAACACTTCGTGGGGAAAACCGCACCCTGGTTCATCCTCGCCATCATGTTGCTCTCCTATGCCGTCCGCTCGGTCTATATCGAGAGCTGCAGCATGTTTGTGCGCGGCGGCGTGTATCGCGTGGTGAAGGAGGCCATGGGCGGAACCCTGGCCAAGTTCTCAGTTTCCGCGCTGATGTTCGACTACATCCTGACCGGACCCATCAGCGGCGTGTCGGCAGGCCTCTATCTGGTGGGTTTGCTGAACGAACTTCTCCAGTATTTCCATCTCAATTTCAATTTTCCCGTGAACGGTACCGCGGCCGTCTTCGCCGCCGTGGTGACCATCTACTTCTGGTGGGAGAACGTCAAAGGCATCCCCGAATCCAGTGAAAAAGCGCTGCGCATCATGTACGTCACCACCGTGATGGTGGTCATGATGCTGATCTGGTGCGGCTATACCCTCTGGGTGCGGGGGGCTCATGTTCCGCAGTTGCCGCGCCTCTCCAATCTCGTCTATTCGAACGATGCCCTGGGCTGGCTCAAACACACCTCGCTGCCCTACACCGTCGGACTGATCGGCATTTTAGTCGGCCTCGGCCACTCTGTGCTGGCGATGAGCGGCGAGGAGACCATGGCCCAGGTCTACCGCGAGATTGAGTCTCCCAAGCTGCGCAATCTGGAAAAAGCGGGCTTCGTCATTTTTGTCTACAGCTTGATTTTCACCGCCGGGGTTTCGTTTTTCGCGGTCATGATCATCCCCGACGCGGTGCGCCAGAATTTCTTCGACAACCCCATCGGCGGGCTGGCGATGTATCTGGTCGGACCGATAAGTGTGCGTCTGGCCTTCCGCGCTTTCGTCGTCGTGGTCGGAGTCCTAATGCTGGCCGGAGCCGTCAACACGGCGATCGTGGGCTCGAACGGAGTCCTCAATCGCGTTTCCGAAGATGGCATTCTCCCCCACTGGTTTCGCCGCCCCCACCGCCGCTTCGGAACCTCGTATCGCATCTTGAATCTGGTCGTGGGCCTGCAACTCCTCACCATCATCCTGAGCCGTGGCAATATCTTCGTGCTCGGCGAGGCCTATGCCTTTGGCGTGATGTGGAGCTTCGCCATGAAGGGCCTGGCCGTGCTGGTACTGCGCTACAAGCAGCCTGGGAAGCGGGAGTTTCGCGTGCCTCTCAACCTGACGGTGGGGGGCGTCGAGATCCCGATAGGTTTGGGCCTGATTACGGTTACGCTGGTCGCGTTGTGCGTCATCAATCTTTTCACCAAGCAAGTCGCCACCGTTTCTGGTCTGGTTTTTACCGTAATTTTCTTCGTCGTTTTCGAAATCTCCGAAAAAATGACCAAGCGCGGCGTGGCGGACCATAGCCAGCTTGACCAGTTCAATCTCGAACCGGGCGACGACCTCACCCCGCGAGGGCTCGGAGTCCGCCCCGGCAATGTCCTGGTGATGGTCCGCAACTACAACACGCTTTATAACCTGGGGGCGATCCTCGACCGCGTCGATCCTCGCAAGCAAGATGTCGTGGTGCTCCACATGCGATTTCTGGGACGTGCGGAATCGGGCGAGTACGAACTGGCGCCGGAGCAGCTTTTCAGCTTGGAAGAACAAGAGCTCTTTACCCGCGCCCTTTCCTTGGCCGAGAAAAAAGGAAAGACCATCCATCTGGCGGTCGCTGCCGCCAGCGAAAAGTGGGACGCCATCTTGCGCGCGGCCCAGAGCTTGCAGTCAGCCGTGGTTGTGCTGGGCCCGTCCCCCACGCGGCCCGTGACTGAGGAGGCTCGAATCGCCGGCCTGGCCTGGGAGCGCCTGTCCGATCCCAAGCCACGATTGACTCTTGAGATCTATTTCCAGACCGGCCAGGAGCATGTTTTCTATCTCGGCCCGCACTTGCCGCGGCTCACGCCCAAGGAGATCGACCTGCTGCATGGCATCTGGCTGGAACTAAGCAGCGACGTTGCCCCGGAGGAAATCCATCACCACGACGTCATTCATTTCGCCCTGCAAGAACTCCAGCAGAACCTGAGCAATGCCGAGCGGGAGGCAGTCTTGCAGCGCCTGCGAGCACATCTCGAAGAGATCAAAGACCGGCGCGCGTCAACTTCTTGAGCTGGTGATCTTGATGAGCGGTTGACGTTGCCATGCGCCAGCCCCGGAGAGACGGCCGATTCCTCACCTCACTTTTGGAGATTCCAAATCGGCCGGCTTCTGATCGTCCGCATGAATGGCCCCATCGTCTTCCGCGTAGAACGAGCGGTGGTCGCTGTCCATCTGCTGGGGCGTCATGGTGAACGCAAACCCGTCGTGATGCGGACCAAAGTGCGGACGAAAGGTAGCCGTATAATCCCCGCGGTCGGTCGCGTGCGCCATACGCTTGGTGAACGACCCCGTCCCCGCCAACGCTTCCAGCGACTCCGCGTATTTGTTATGCCGTTTCTTGTAAGCGTGCTGCGCCCGAAGCACGGTCCGCATGTAGCCGAGCGCCTGCGCTTCCGATTCCGAACGCGCCGGGTCGCCCGCAAACTTCGGCTGATATCGCCCTGAAGGTTGCGCTGGCGTGGGTGCTGCTGGCGCCTGCGCCATCAGCAGTCCTGTTCCCATCATGCCCACCGCTAGAATCCCTGCACCATACCGCTGCATCCGTCTTCGGCTCATCGCAAGCCTCCTCTGCTGGCCTGATTTGGGAGGTTACCCCCGTAATTTGATTCGATTGCCAATCGTTCCAATTCTTGGCTAGTTCAGGCAAGCTTGAACAGGATGTAATCCTAACAGGGAAACCAGAATGAAAGCTGCCGTCGCTGTCGCCAAAAAGCCGCTGATACGCGTCGCCGTAGTGGAGAGCGATCCGCTGCGGTTTGTGGGATTCCGCGCCCTCTTTGACACCGAACCCGATCTGGAGTTGGTCTCTGCCTCGCTGCCCGATCTGGGCCAGTTGCAGAGCATCGATCTGGTCCTGCTCGGCAATCGCGGCGGCCACAACCTCTATGACACCATGGCCAGCATGAAAGCCGCGCGGCCCGACCTGCGCATCATCGTGACCGGCTCTGGCATGGATGATGAAAGCGTGCTCAAAGCCATCGCCGCTGGCGCCAAGGGCTACGTGGATGAGGCTGCATCACCCGCTGAGTTTATCCAGGCATTGCGCATCGTGCATCAAGGTTCGGTGTGGGCTCCGCGCCGCGTGCTCTCGACTTTCATCGAACGCGTCAGCGCATCTCCAGGCCGCATCTTCCCCGCTGGACGGGTTACCTTCACCGACCGCGAAAAGGAAGTTCTCGAGATGCTGGTCGCTGGCCGTTCGAACAAAGAGATTGGCTCAGCCCTCGGCATCGAAGAGCGCACCGTGAAAGCGCACGTTGCGAAACTGATGCGCAAAGTCGGCGTGCAAAACCGCATCGCGCTGTCGGTCCATGCCATCACGCATTCGCTGGTGACGACAAAGTAAGGCTCTAGCAGTCCGCGGAACAACTCGATTTCATGCCTGGTTTTGGGTGGCCCAGCTTCTTACCGCGCTGCCGGCCCCTCCTGCGATGGTCTTTTGGAATCAAAGACTTAGCAGTCGACATTTCCCAAGTCTTTGAGGAATAAAGACTTACTTGTAAAGTATCTATAAATCAATGAGTTAGCTTGAGATTCGGGATTACTTTTTGGTTAGATTCCCGCTAGGTATTTGAGGAATAAATACTTTAGCGGTTTTGCAGTCTCGGACCTTTTCTCCGCTACCCGATCTTCTCGAGTATGTTTTGACCTCCCCTTGTCGACGCTGATGCTCTGGCTGCCGTCGTGTCTGTGTTACGCTGATCAGCTCCATTGACCGTCAGAGCACGCCTTCCCAGGAGTCGTCATGGATATCCACCCGCCCCACGGGCCCGTCAATTCGCTCAAAGATTTTCTGCTTCATTTGCTCACAGTGGTTTTGGGGATTCTCATCGCACTTTCGTTGGAAGGTCTACTCGAATGGCACCATCACCGGTCGTCGGCCGAAGAAGCTCGCTCCAATCTCAGCGCTGAAATTCGTGAAAATCGGCAACGGCTTGAACGTGGCTTAATCGAGGCGCCTGATGCCAAACAACGGCTCAAGGCGACAATTGACGCGGTTGAGGCCCTTAGAAGAAACCGCCACGATGACCGCACTTCCAAGCTCGAGTGGTCGTTTGGCGTGACGCCCCTACCCGCAACTGCATGGAGCACGGCCGCCAGCACGGGAGCGCTGGGCTACATGGATTTCTCCGAAGTCAAGGGCTACACCTGGGCCTACGTGCTTCAGGACCAATTCCTGACCCAACAACAGAGCACATTGGCGACGTGGCTTGACTTGCAAAAATGGGTTCCGAGGCGCGGAGCGGACGGGAGCCTCGCCAGTCTTAGTAACGAAGAACTGTCCGAAGTCGAGTCTGCGGCAAGCGCCGCGCTACTGCACACGGAAACCGAGGAGAGTTTCGCCGAAACTCTGGTGCAGATGTATGCGAAGGTTTTGGGGGAGAAATGACTTTGGTCTCTGAGGGCGTGTAGCACAGAGTTTCGAACTTACTCCATCATCCGACGTCCGACCCACCAATGGAGCCCCGCGGGCGTCCTGCCGGATCGTCCGGGACTTGAGTGACTCCTTCTACTTTTCCCGACGCTGAAGCGCGGGGCTATTGGCAGACGCCCTCCGGGGCTGGATTCTTCGAGGACTCAGTCCACCGGATTGCCCAGGAACGAGTTTCCACGCCACACGTAAGCGTTGGACGCTGCAAACAAAATGCATAGGTCCTTCGCTCCGCTCAGGATGACAGGATTCATTTATGCCAGAAACTTGTGGGACACGACACTAGCAGTACAACCGTCCTCGGTTACCGAAGTACAGTGACCCTCGTAATCTTGTCCGCCTCCCGCACCTGCCCCATACTCGCCTCACCTACCACAGAACCTGGGAGACGGGGTTGGAAACGGAGATTAGGGTCGCCGCTTTCAACCCCGCATTTTTTGCCTTCCGCCCGACTCACCCTGATTACTCCCCGCTGCCCTGCCTTCTGCGCCCCGCATCGAATAGAATTAGGGACAACAAAATCCATACTCCGATCTCCCAAGTGAGGCGTCATGCGCAAACTCCTCGTTCTGCTAGTGCTCGTCTGTTTCCTGACCCCAATCCTTTCCGCCGACGAAGAGACCAAGGCTCCAGAGGCCAACACCAAAGCGTCTGGGCGAGTCGAGGCCGCCGGCACCGTGCTCGATGAAATCCAGGGCGCGCCGGATCAGCGCATCCCGGAAGAAGTACTCGGTTCGGCCGAATGTGTGGCCGTGGTTCCGTCAATGCTCAAGGGAGGCTTCGTCTTCGGCGGCCGCTACGGCCGAGGCGTCGCCAGTTGCCGCACCGCCAAGGGCTGGAGCGCGCCCGCTTTCTTCACCATCGGCGGGGGCAGTTTTGGCTTGCAGATCGGCGGCCAGGCGGTCGATTTGGTCATGCTGATCATGAACAAGAACGGCATGAATCAACTGCTCTCCAGCAAGTTCAAGGTCGGCGCCGATGCCAGCGCCGCCGCCGGGCCCGTCGGACGCCACGCCTCCGCCAATACCGATTGGAAGATGCGCGCCGAGGTTTTGACTTACTCGCGTGCCCGCGGCCTCTTCGCCGGGCTCGAACTCGCCGGCGCCGTCATCAAGCAGGACAAGGACAGCACCCGCGATTTTTACGGCCGCATGGTCCCCTTCAAGACCTCGCTAACCGGAGAGATCGAGGCTCCCAAGAGCGCCTACCCATTCCTGAGCACGCTAGCCAAGTGGGCCCAGCAGGCCTCAAAATAGCCAGTTCTCAGTTCCCGGTTCTCAGTTCTCAGTTTTCGATTCAAGTTCGCTGAGAACTGAGAACCGGGAACTGAGAACTCCCACCGTGCGCGAACGCCTTGAATACGCTCTCGTCTGGCCCTGGATCAAGATTCTCGGCTTGCTCCCCCGTCCCTTGGCGCGCGCCGCAGGGATCACGATCGGGCTCGCCGTCTACGCGGTTCACGGGCGCCTGCGCCGGGTTGGCCTGCGCAACCTGAGCTTCGCTTTCCCCGATATGGCACCGCGCGAGCGCCGCCGCATTCTTCGCGGCGAATTCATCTCCCTCGGACGCCAGCTCGCCGAAGTCTGCCTCTTCCCCCGCTATACCCGCGAAAATGTTTCGAGCATCGTCGTCTATGACGGCTTTGAAAACTTCGAGCGTGCCTACGCTCGCGGCAAAGGCGTTTTGTTTCTCACCGGACACCTCGGGGCCTGGGAACTTTCCGCCTTCGCGCACTCCCTGCAAGGTCATCCGCTGTCGATCGTGATGCGCTCGCTCGACAATCCCTACATTGACACCTTGATCCAGGGCTACCGCACCATGCACGGGAATCGCACCGTCGACAAAGATAATTTCGTGCGCGGCCTGCTCTCTGCCATGCGCGCCGGCGAAACCGTTGGCATCCTCATGGACACCAACATGACCCCGCCGCAGGGTGTGTTCGTCGATTTCTTTGGCGTCCCCGCGTGCACCGCCAGCGGCCTGGCCCGCATTGCCCTGCGCACCGACGCCGCCGTCGTCCCCGGCTTTACCGTGTGGGATTCGAAGCTGCGAAAATATATCCTGCGCTTCGATCCTGCCGTGGAGTTGATTCGCACCGCCGACAACGAGGCCGACATCGTGGCCAACACCGCAAAATTCACTCGCGTCATCGAAGACTTCATCCGCCGCTATCCCGACCAGTGGCTCTGGGTCCACCGCCGCTGGAAGACCCGGCCGCCAGGCCAAGCGCCGCTGTACTAGAACGGGTCTCATGAATGGTTCTCAGAGCAGGCCGTCCGGCCCTCGGGGGCTAAAGCCCTCTTTCCTATTGGCCGGTGGCGGCACGGCTGAAGCCGTGCCCTTCCCAGAACCATTTATGAGACGAGAGTCCTAAGCTTAAGGAGGGACGGGCGTCTCGCCGGCTCCTTCTCACACGCCGCAACCGCCGAGCTTCGCTCGGCTTGGACAGCCGAGGGCGGCTGTCCCTGCGCAATCTGGGACGGGTTGTAACTCCCACCCCGGAAAGCGACAATGGGGAGCCATGAAACAATCGTTGCGCGATCTTGCCGGGAAGCTCGGCTGCCATCTTCTCGGAGACGCCTCCATCATCGTGAGCAACGTCTCCAGCCTGCAATCCGCCACCCGCGATAGCCTCGTCTTCGTGGAAGACGCACGGCACTTCGACACCGCGCTCGCATCATCGGCCGCCGCCGTTATTGCGGGAGACTTCGCGGCCGGAAACTTCGCGGCCAGCGCCTCGAAGCCGCTGCTGATTTCCGCACAACCGCGCCTCACCTTTGCCCGCGCCGCGCGGATTCTCCGCGACCCTGACCGTAATCGCGGCATTCATCCCTCCGCCATCGTTCCCGCGTCGGCTGAGCTCGGCAAGAACGTAGCCATCGGCGCGCGCGCGATTCTCGGCGAGCAGGTCAAGATCGGCGATGAAACTACCATCGGCGCCGGTTCGGTGATCGGCGACAACGTGGGCATCGGCGCTCATTGCCGTCTCGATGCGAACGTCACCGTCTACTCCGGCACCACGCTCGGCGACCGTGTCATCGTGCAGGCGGGCGCCGTCCTTGGCAGCGAAGGGTTCGGCTACGTCCGCGATTCCGAAACTGGACGCTACGAGCAGTCCCCTCAAATCGGGCGCCTGGTGATTGAAGACGATGTAGAAGTCGGAGCCAACTCCACCATCGACCGCGGAGCGCTCGATGAAACGCGCATCCGCCGCGGCACGAAAATCGACAACCTCGTGCACATCGGCCACAACGTCCTGATCGGAGAGAACGTCGTAATCGTCGCGCAAACCGGCATCTCCGGCAGCGTGGTCGTTGGAGATAATGTCATCATCGGCGGACAGGTCGGGATCGCCGATCACGTGCGCATCGAAGAAGGCGCCATTCTAGGAGCCCAAAGTGGTATCCCAACCAAGAAGGTGATTCGCGGCAAAGGAGTCGTCTTTTGGGGCACCCCCGCCCGCCCCATCCGCGAGTATCTTAAAGAGCTGGCATTTTTGTCGCGGTCGGCAAAGAAAGACCGCTGAGAGAATGTTGCAGTAGAGACGCGGCTCGCCGCGTCTCAGCCGAGCCAAAGAGCTAGCGGCTAAAAGCTAAGAGCTGCCTTCCATGCCCGTTCTCGTCATCGGCGGAAACTCCCGCAAAGTCGGTAAGACCAGCGTCGTCGCCGGTCTCATCGCCGCCCTGCCCGGCTTCCACTGGACGGGATTCAAAATCACTGAGCACCGCCACGGCGTCCGCTCCGCCGACGGCAAGACCTGCGCCACCGCCTGGGCCGTATCGGAAGAAAAAGACCGCTCCGGCAAGTCGGACACTTCGCGTTTCCTAGTCGCCGGCGCCGAGCACTCCTGGTGGATCCGCACCGATCCAGGACATCTTGAGGAAGCCATGCCGCGCATCCGCGAGATCATCGCCTCGACGCAATACGCCATCATTGAATCGAACAGCATCCTGCGCTTCCTGAAGCCCGATCTCTATTTAGCCGTGCTCGACCCGCAGACCCCCGACTTCAAAACCTCGGCACAGACCTTCCTCGATCGCGCCGACGGTGTCCTCCTGCACATGGCCGAGAAAGCCAAGGGCACAGTCTGGAAACACGTCTCGCTGGAACCCGTCATCGACCGCCCCATGTTCGCGATCCACCCGCCAAGCTACGTGACCCCAGAGATCGTGGACTTCGTTCGCGCTCGTTTAGCATTGTGTTCCTGAAGTTCGCGCGATAAAACCACCGTAAGCGGTTGAATTCAGCCAGGACGGCTGAAATCAGCCACCCCTCGCCCTGCAACTCTTCTTCGACTTCAGTGTTCAAACTAAGTAGCGACGGTGGTCCGAGGTTCCAGAGCAAGAGGCAGTAACGAAGGCCACGGTCAGCAGGAGGGTTCCGGATCCAATCAAAGTATCAGCGGGCCGGGAACCAAAAGGGGGTCGCATATGCGTTATCTGAGATATTTCGCCTTGCTATCAGTCCTGGCGTTTCCGCTGGTTCACGCGCAGGCGCAGGTCGGGATAGGAATTGGCGTCGGAGTCGGCCCCGGCTATGTCTACGGGCCACCGGATTGCCTGTACGGATACTACGGATATTATCCCTATGCCTGCGCACCCTACGGCTACTACGGTCCACAGTGGTTCGATGGCGGAGTGTTTATCGGTGCCGGCCCGTGGTGGGGCGGCGGTGGATACGGTTGGGGTCGCGGTGGGTACTGGGGCGGCAATGGATATTGGGGCCGCGGTGGATACGGCCGAGGAGGCTGGGGTCGCGGCTGGGGTCACGGACGTGGCGGCTATGGCCGCGGTGGTTACGGACGCGGTGGCTATGGACACGGCTACGCCGGAGGCGGTAGAGGTGGTTTCCATGGCGGAGGCGGCGGCTTCCACGGCGGTGGTGGCGGGTTCCATGGTGGCGGCGGTGGCTTCCATGGTGGTGGTGGACACGGCGGAGGTGGACACAGTGGTGGTGGCCACGGTGGTGGACACCGGTAAGGCCCTCGGGGTTGGAAGTGGTTCAACGGCTGACAGCACTGTGCTGCCAGCCGTTTTTCTTTGGTTCTGCCTTACCCCGTATACATCCCAATCACCCGCTCAATCGCCCTCCGGCACACCGCGCAAAACGTCCGATGCCGCGTGAACATGATGCAGTCCACCTCTGATCGATAGTATCCCTTAGCCTCGTAGTTCGCGCCCTCAAACGCTCCGATTTCCCCAGCGAACTTCTCGGCGCCGAGCATGGCATCTTCCTTCGCACGCTGTTTGCGGAAGAGTTCATCAATCTCCGCCTCCGGCTTTCCCGCCGCTCGCAGCTCCTTGCGCTGCCGCTGGATCTCCCGCTCAAAGCGATCGAACTCCTCCTGATTCCAGGGAGTCGGCACCGGAGTTCCCACCGCTACCAGGTCCTTCCACTTTAGGTTTGCCGGATCGAGCAACGCGGTCACATTCGGCTCCCACGGCTCGGTCTTCGTCGCCGGCGGCAGATAGGCCACATCCGATGTGTAGTATTCATCGGCCAGCCCGGCAAACTGGTGCCCGAACTCGTGCACGCATACATATGCCGCCCACAGATTGTCGATGGCCACCGTCGCGTACTGATTGAAAATTCCGCCGCCACCGTAAGTCTGCCCGTTCACCAGAATTTCGATAAACTCATACGGCGCAAACGACGCCACATCCCGCAGCGCGCGGTTTTCCGTGGTCAGCACATAGCGCTCGGTACCGAACGTGTCGTACGAAGCGCCCACCGGCGACCGCCGGTAAATCCCGCTCGAAGGCCGCGACACGCCCGACTCCTCCGCCGCCGGACACAGCCCCCACACGTTGAAGTCCTTCTGGTGCTCACGAAACGGCGGAGTCGAAAACAGCGCCTCCATGAATCGCCGCGCATCTTTCTCAAATTTCCCGCGCTCCGCCGCCGTGTAACCATCGCCCAGCACCAGCAAATCGACCTTCGTCGCCGGGTCGCCCATCTTCTGCAATTCCAGCAACGGCCCCGGCGAAGGTGGACGCGACTGGTCGACGAACTTGTCTTTCGGATCCACCACCGTCTTCCAGACTTCTCGCCAACCTGATGGAGCGACGGGCGTCCTCGCCCGTCCAGAGGGCGCGGCGGGACGGGCGAGGACGCCCGTCGCTCCACCAGCGCCAAAGCCGCTCCCCGCGCGCTCTTGCAGCGACACTTCCACTGGAGCGTCCGGCGCCGGAAAGCGCAACGACTCGGAAAACGTCCGGTTTCCGTGCAGCGCCTCTTCCGTCGTCTTCCACTCTCCAAACACGGAATTGAACCCGCGCGAGTACACCAGCTTCCCGCTCGCCCGTTCGCGGACTTCAAACCGGTAATTTCCCATCTGACTCTCGTCGATGGTTTTGTTCAGATTCCCGGGCCAATCCAGAGGCTCCAGCACAATTCGATCCAGGCTGAACCACTCTTCGTGCGAGTTTCCGGTGTGGTAATAATCGACGCGCAGGGTGCGCGGCGCGGCAAAGGTGGGAGGGAGACTAAAAGAAGCGAGAAAACAATGCAAACCGTTCGTTTCATGCCCGGAATTGTACTTCACAATCCCGCGTGTGCACTGTTTGGGAATTGACATCCTCACCTCATGCGTGAGGCCAGCGGTGCGCTCCTCAGTCCCCAAGTCTGGCGTGTATTTGGTCAACATCTTTGAGGCCGGGAGGAGTTGCTAGGAGATCCATGATCAGCGGTAGGCTAAAAATAGAAGAAAAGAGGCAACGACGCCGAGCGCTCGTTTCATGACCGGAATTGTAGCTTACGAGCCCGGCCTGATCTCGACCGCCTTGTCGTTTTGAAACGTAATCACGAGCGGCTTGCCACCATTTGCATAGCGCAGAGTTCGCGAACCGTAAGCGCCCGAGCCCTGCGGGATACCTATCCCAATCGCGAAGATCGCCTGCAGTTCGCTCATCCCCGCCTGCACTTCATGCGCGTCAATCTTCTGCCAGGTATCCGCGGGCCAGTGTTTGTAAAGATCGTGCGGATCTTCGATGAAGAAAATGTCGTCGGAATAAATCCTGAAGTCGCTGCCCTTCTCCGCTCCAATCGGAACCGCATAGCTCTTGCCTTCCACCTCAAAGCACGCCAGCACCTGCTTGATCCCCGGAGCCAGCGGAGAGACACCGGTCACCACGTCCTGAATCGCCAGCTTCTGCAAAGGCAACAACGTTCCCGCCTCATGCGCGAAATCCGCCTTGTGCCGCTCCCGATCATACGGATAGTACGTGAGCTGATATCCGACCTTCACCCATACGGGTTGCTCGGTCAACTGCCGCGCCGATTTCAGATCATAAGGATGCAATCTCTTCGGCGTGACGTAGTAGTCCGCCTTCAGCGCCGTTTCCTGGCGGGGCTTCGCGTCCTCCTTCATGGCCTCGCGCCGCTCGTATACGATGTACGCCGCGCGCCCGCCCGCCAGCACAATGGCGGCCACCAGAAAGACTTGCAGCTTTTTTCTGAAACTCCGGATCGAGGGCCATGATCTAAGGATGGTATCCCTTCATTGCTGGACGGTCCGTGAAAACGGATCAGTTAGAATAAAGGTACGACGAGCCGCACAGGAAACTCATGCCCATTGCCCAGGATGACGTACTCAACGCACTCAAGCAGTGCTACGATCCCGAAATCCCCGTCAACATCGTCGATCTCGGACTGATCTACGACGTCCGCTTCGCCGACGTACCCGAAGGTCAACAGGACGTGACCGTCGATATGACCCTCACCGCTCAGGGCTGCCCCGAACACGTTAACATCAGCGCGCAGGTCAAGTCGCGAGTCGAACAACTGCCCGGCGTCCGCAACGCGAACGTTAATGTGGTCTGGGAACCAGCGTGGACCCCGGAACGCCTAAGCCCCGAAGCCCGCAAACAACTGGGTATCGAGTGACGCTGTTCGCCGTTCGCAATACGCTAAACACGATTGGCGAACAGCGAATAGCGAACGACGAATAGCGAAAGCTAGTACTCCCCCAACTCCTCAAACGCCCGCGCCGCGCGCTGCTCCGCCCACTCCTCGACCTTGTTGCCGATCTTCATCGCCAGATCCAGAAACTTCGTTCCCTGCCGCACATACGAAGGCAGCTCTTCGCGAATTTTTCCAAACTGCTCCGGATACTCGGACGCCAGCACCGCCAATCCCACCCCTCCCACCAACACCGCCGCCGGACGTTTCCCCTTCATCACCAGCACCGCCGCTGCCGCCGCCGATCCCGCAATCACCGCCCGCTTCCAGTTCTCCATTTCGTCTCCTGACGCCGGGTCCTGACCACATGTGCTTTCCCTAGAGTGTGTTTCATAAACCCTTTTTCAGGTCGGGAAGCGCGGCCCTCAGGGGCTAAAGCCCGCATTTTTCTTGGCCCTGAACGACACGGCTGAACAGGCTGCGGAAAGAGTCGAGTAAGCTTACCTCAGGCGCTAAAGCGCAACCCATTATCCGCGACTTACGGCACGACTGAAGTCGTGCCCTTCCCAAAAACCTGCGCGAATCAAAGTTCTTCCGCAAGCTGTGAAGCCGTGCCTTACCCAAAACCGATTTATGAAACACCTCTAGCAGGATTCTAAACCACGCTCATATGCTTTATACTGCCGCCGGCACTCCATCGGAATAACACTTATGATGCAGTTTCGAATCCTCTCATTCCCGACCTTACTTCTCGGCGCTCTTCTCTGCGCCAGCACTCTCTGCTTCTCCCAAGCCAAGCCCCGAGCCCGCGACCTCGGCGTCCCCTTCGACGGCACGCCCGGCGCGAACAACGCCATCACCGACGTCAAAGGCGTAGAAGTCGGACACACCACGCTCATCTCCGGCAGCGGCAAGCTCAAAGTGGGAGAAGGCCCGGTCCGCACCGGCGTCACCGCCATTCATCCGCGCGGGAAAGCCGCGAACGACTCCGTTTTCGGCGCCTGGTTCACGCTTAACGGCAACGGCGAGATGACGGGCACGACCTGGCTCGAAGATTCGGGCTTTCTCAACGGCCCGATCATGATCACCAACACGCACAGCGTAGGCGTGGTGCGCGACGCCGTTATTGCCTGGAAAGTGAAGCGCGGCGAGCCCGACATGGAAGGCTACTGGTGGTCGTTGCCCGTGGTCGCCGAGACGTGGGACGGCTATCTCAACGACATCAACGGATTCCACGTGAAGCCCGAGCACGTCTTCCAGGCGCTGGATTCCGCGCACGGCGGCCCCGTCGAAGAAGGCAACGTCGGCGGCGGCACTGGCATGATCTGCAACGAATTCAAGGGAGGAATCGGAACTGCCTCGCGCGTGCTCGACGCGAAAGCAGGCGGATACACCGTCGGCGTGCTCGTGCAGTGCAACTACGGAGAGCGCGACCAATTGCGCATCGCGGGCGTTCCCGTGGGACGTGAAATTCCCGAAAACACCGTCTGGAAAGATGACGTCGGCTCGATCATCATCGTGGTCGCCACCGACGCGCCACTCATCCCCACGCAACTGCGGCGTCTCGCCCGTAAAGCTTCTCTCGGCCTCGGCCGCGACGGCAGCTACTCCGGCGACGGTTCCGGCGACATCTTCGTGGCATTCTCCACGGCCAATCCCGGAGCGGCCTCAACCAAAGGAGTTCACGACCTGAAAATGTTACCCAACGACAGCCTCGATCCCCTGTTTCTCGCGACCGTCCAGGCCACCGAAGAAGCCGTAGTCAACGCCATGGTAGCCGCCGAAACCATGACTGGCATCGACAACCACACCGTCATAGCCCTGCCCCACGACCGCCTGCGAGAGGTCCTAAAGAAATACAACCGCCTGGCAAAGTAGGACAGCCGAGGGCGGTTGTCCCTACGCGGGCTTGGACGGGCGAGGGCGCCCGTCCCCACACAAACCATCCCCAAGCCGAGCAAAAGCTCGACAGTTGCCTGTGATCAAAGCGGTTCCAGGTTCGTCGATGGCATTACTTTCGTTCCGATCATCGGGGGTCCGATCCTGCTGCAGGGGACTACAATTCACTCAGTGAAAGCCTACCGAATCGAGCGCATCAAAGGCGGCATGAAGTTCACCTGCACGAGCTGTGCCCACAGTGTCAGCACACTCGACTTCGACGCTAGAACCGGCAACCTGCGCACCCAGGCCGCAACCGCAATCAACGATCACGCCGCCAAAGCGCATCACGAGCCTTTAGTGATTCCCCCGTCCGACGGCCAGCAGCGCAGCTGGCGCTAACCCAAACAGCCCCCTGAGAGCCGCGATCAGGCGGTTTTCCTGGCAGGCATTGCGTCCGCCGACGGCTCGGTGTCGCTGATCCACTCCCATACCCGGCGGCCCCGTTCGTTGCTCAAGCTGCGAGCCTCGCCGTAGTCCACCAGGCGATTCAAAACGGTGGTGACCGAGGCCAGCGGATCCTTGTGCCTCGCCAGGATGGCCGGAGCATATCGTTCCAGCTCCAGGCAAACCTCGCGGGCTCCCAGCGGACGCCGCACTTCCATCAGTACCCTCCGGCACGCCTTGGTGAACCCGGGCTGACGGCCGTTGGGTTTGCGATCGATCAGTTCCAGCAAATCGTCGCCCAGCACCTGCTCGCCGAAAAGATTCGCCAATCCGGCAATGGTCTGCTTCACCGTTCCTATGCGCCTCATGATCTCGGCCCGCTGCCGCATGAGTTGGAGGAGTTCCTCGTGCGCGGCCTTCACCACATGCTGTGCTGACATGCTGTCGGCCTGAGCATTCATGGCGTGCATTCCGTCGCCGTTATTTTTTCCAACTTCCATGAACCCCTCCTCCAGGAAACAGACACTGACGAGAATCCCCAGTCTTCTTTCTCAATACGAAAAAGGCTCCCACGAAGTTCCGTCGTGAGTTGGACTGATTTGCTGAAGAAAGGTTATCGGGGAAAAGAGGGGCGGTTGGTGTGGCGCGGACATTCCCTTCGACTTCGCTCAGGGCAGGCTTTGTCCGCGCGCGGCTGAACACAATTCGGGAACACCTCGAAACAACCGCCAAGGGCACGCGGGCAAGAATGCCCGCGCCACACGCAAATCTATCCCATCACGGTCGTGTGTTCCGGCCGGATTTTGTAGAGCACGCGCACCTCTCCCGGCTGGGCATAGGGATACTTGTCGGCACCCAAGTACTTCTTGGCCATCTTGTCGATGTGTTGGGCGGCGCCGTCTTCGGTAATCTCAACCACGGTGCCGCGGATCTCGAGATAGCGATAAGGATTGTCGGGATCGACGATGGCCAGCGCCACGCGCGGATCGCGGCGCACGTTGCGATCCTTCTGGCGCCCGCGTGCCGAATTGAAGATGACGTGTTGGCCATCGAAATCGCACCATACGGGAGTGACTTGCGGCCTCCCATCGGGCATGAGAGTGCCCAGACTGGCGAAAGCGCGTTTCTGGAAAAGATCGAGATATTTTTCGGGAATGACGTTGGACATCGCTGACTCTCTCCTGGGTTACGCAATTACCGGCCAAATTCTTATTTTCCCGATTATAGTAGTGTTTCCGTAGAATTCGTCTTTATGCAGAAACCATCGTCTCCGCGCAAACCATTGGCGCAAGTGTTCGGTTTGTGGTTCGCTTTGCTGCTTCTGGTTGCGGGCCCTGTTCTGGCGCAGCAATCTGCCCTGCAACCTCCACCTACCGTCGTTTTCATGACTGATTTCGGCATCCTCGACGACTCGGTGGCGCTGTGCAAGGGCGTGATGTACGGCATCGCGGCGAACCTTCGCATTGTCGATCTCACCCATCAGGTGAATGCTTTTTCGATTCGAGACGGCGCGCGCTTCCTGTTCGGCGCCACGCCCTACTTCCCGGCGGGAACGGTATTCGTGGCGGTGGTTGATCCCGGCGTGGGCAGTTCACGGAAGGCGGTGGTGGTGAAATCGAAGCGCGGACAATTTTTCGTGCTGCCCGACAACGGCCTGATGACGATGGTCGAGGACCGCGACGGCGTCGAAGCCATTCGCGAGGTCACCAATCCCGATTGGATGGTCGGCGCCAAAATTTCCTCCACGTTCCATGGCCGGGATATTTTCTCTCCCGTCGGCGCTCACATCGCGCGCGGAGACGACTGGACCCAGGTCGGGCCCGTAGTCAAGGAGTTGGTCCGGCTCGATCTGAAACCTGCCAGCGTGGATGAAAAGGGTTTGACTGGCGAAGTGATTGCCCTGGATGGTCCGTTCGGCAACCTGATCACGAACATCACCGCCGAAGAGTTTTTGAAACTCGGTTATCAGCGCGGCGACAAATTGAAAGTTACGATCGCGGGACGCGAAATCGAAATGCCGTTCGTCAAGACGTTCAGCGACGTGCCGCTCAAACAGCCGCTGCTTTTCATCGATTCGCGCGGACGAGCCAGCTTTGCGCTCAACCAGGCCAGCTTCGCGGCGGCGTACGGCATCGATCCGCCGCAGCCGATCTTTATACCCCGCAAGGGGCACTAAGTTCGAAAAAAGAGTTCACAACACATCTTTAAACCATACTTCACACAAGGAACCGGCCATGCATAGAGGCAGCAGCAGTCAACGAATACTGGCAATCTTGATCCTGACCATCGGCGTAGCGGCGCTGTCGCTGATCGCCACACCCGCATGGGCGCAGAGCTTTCGCGGGTCCATCCGGGGCACGGTCACCGATCCCAGCGGCAGCGTAATCGCCGGAGCGAAGGTCTCCGCAAAAAACATCGGCACCGGCCAGCAACGCGAAGCCGCTACCGGCGCAGATGGCGGCTATGTGCTGGCGGAACTCCCTGCCGGCGAATACACGGTCACGGTGGAATCCGCAGGGCTGTCGCCAGCGGCGCAGAACGTTCAGGTCAACGTGGGATTGGATACTACGGCGAATTTTGATCTGACCAAGGTTGCACAGCGGGCGGAGGAGCTGACGGTCACGGCGGAAGCGCCGGTAATTGAAACGACGCGGGATGTCCTCGGCGAAGTGGTCGAGCGGCGACTGGTGAACGAGCTCCCACTGAACGGGCGCGATTTTGGAAAGCTGGTGGCTCTCACGCCGGGCACAACGGTCGATCCCTCCGGAGTCGCGGGAACGCAAGGAGGCTTCGGCCAATTCAACATCAATGGCAACCGCGACCGTTCGAATAACTACACGCTCGACGGTACGGACGACAATGATCCCTACTTCAATAACTCGGCGCTGAACCAGGCGGGTATCGGCGGCGCTCCTGCCGCGCTCCTGCCGGTCGAAGCCATTCAGGAGTTTAATTTGCAGTCGCAGTTTGGCGCCGAGTACGGCAGGAACAGCGGGTCAGTGGTCAACATTGTTACTCGCTCCGGGACGAACAAGCTGCATGGCTCCGCTTTTGAATTCTTGAGGAACAGCGGCCTGGATGCACGCAACTTCTTCAACACCGAACCGCGGAAATCGGTATTCCAAAACAATAACTTCGGAGCTGCCTTGGGCGGGCCAATTGTCAAAGATAAGACTTTTTTCTTCGGAGCTTACGAAGGAGAGCGCGAGCGGGTGGGATCAGACTTTCTGCTGCTGGTGCCTACACGCACCCAAATCGCCCAGGCGCGTTCGATCGCGCAGGGCATCAACGGCGGCGTGATCAACCCCGGTCTCGATGCCATCATGGCTTTTTATCCGCAGAGCGACACGAATACCTTGGCCAGTTCGGTGAACGACCGGAACAGCGGCGATAACCTGATCGTGAAGGTGGATCACAGCGTTTCCGATCGCAACCTTCTGACCGGCCGTTATGCTTTTTCGCGGAATTATCAGCAGTTTCCTTTGGGTTCGCCAGGTGGATACGGCACCGGATCGCGTTTGGGAGCTTTCGCGCAGACCTCGCCGACGCGCGTTCAGATACTCTCCGCGAGTTGGCTCTCCACTCTTTCCTCCTCGAAAATCAACGAGGTTCGCTTCGGCTACAGCCGCTATCGCACATCGTTCAGTTCGGTCAACGCAAACTGGGACCCGGCGGCTAACGGCCTCAACTTCGGTACGGGAAAGCTGGGGCTGCCGGAGTTCGATTTTACCGGGATCGAAAACCTGGGCGCGATCGGCTACAGCGTCCCCCGTGGGCGCACCAGCCAGACCTACCAGATTCTCGACAACTTCACCTGGTTGCGAGGTAAGCACACGATCAAGTTCGGCGGAGAGTTCCGCCGGGCAAACATCAATAACTTCAACGACAACCTGGAGCGCGGCATTTATCAATTCACGGCGGGAGTCGGACTGGATCCGGACCCAATCGTGGATTCACTAGCGAACTTCTACACAGGCGGCTCCCAGGACACCTTTTACTGCTGCAGTTACGTTTCTGTCGATACCGGCAACACCCAGCGCGTCACGAACAACAACGGCTTCAGCTTCTTCGCCCAGGACGACTACCGTCTGGCGCCAACCTTTACTCTGAACGCGGGCTTGCGGTGGGAATATTTCGGCCCGCTGAGCGAGAAGAACAATCTGCTCTCAAACTTGGCGCCCGATGGAACCTTGGCCATGGTGGGCACGCATGGGTTGAATGGACTCTACCAGAAGGATCTGCGCGACTTCGGCCCACGCGTCGGTTTCGCGTGGAACGTTCTCAAGGACACGGTGGTCCGCGGCGGCTACGGCATTTTTTACGATTATGTGCCCCAGGATCTTTTCATCGCAAACTTCACCACCTCCGCCGGAGTGGCCACCAATCCGATAGGGCCGAAGGCTGTGTTGCCCATGAACTTCGACCCGACCGCCTTTAACGGCACCAATCCCGACCCTACCGCCCCCATCCTGACCGTAGCCACCAGTGGCCCCTACTCTATTTTTGGGACTCCTCATAAGTTTCACAGTCCCTACACCCAGAACTTCAACCTGAACGTGCAGCAGAAACTGGCGGAGAATGCATCGGTCGAAATCGGCTATGTCGGCAGCAAGGGTACTAAGTTAGTACGCCTCACCGACGCCAACGAACCCGATGCAACCGATACCCGTCCGAACCAGAACTTTGGCGCGATCGACCTGTTGACGCCGATCAGTTCTTCCACTTACCACGCCTTGCAGACGACCTTGAGGATTCAGAACTCGCATCGTGTCTCTGGCTTTGTCAGTTATAACTGGTCCAAGTCGCTCGACGACGCTTCCGACGGCATCGACTTCGCCCCCGCTGTCGCTTTTCCCCAGGACCCCAGCAATCTGAAGGCGGAACACGGCCCTTCGAGTTTCGATACGCGGCAACGTTTCACGGCGGCGATCAATTACGATCTGGCCGCGTGGCACGCCCTAGGCAAGTTCGGCTCGGGTTGGCAGTTGAACTGGATTGCCAGCCTGCAAAGCGGCCGCCCGATTCCCATCGTAACTGCTTACGATAACAGCGGCCGCTACTACTACAACCAGCGCCCCAACGTGGTTCCGGGAATCAATCCGATTGTGCACAACTGGAGCCCGGCGACGGGCTACCTGAATCTGAGCGCGTTTTCTCAGCCGCTTGATGGCACCTTCGGCAACTTGGGACGCAATTCCATCTATGGCCCGGGTTACAAGAACCTGGACTTCTCCATTACCAAGAACACGCAGGTAACGGAAAAGTTCGGCGTGCAACTACGAGCCGAGTTTTTCAATGTGCTAAACCATCCGAATTTCGCACAGCCCAACCATGTCATAGAACCGGGTGGCGGCTCGGGAGGCGAGCTTACTCAAACCCCCGACGTGGCCCAAACCAATCCCGGCCTGGGTGGTGGTGGCCCACGAGTGCTTCAATTAGGATTGAAGATGACGTTTTAGGAACTATCAGGACTTACTATAACGGTAACGGGAGTAGAGACGCGGCTTGCCGCGTCTTTTTTTTTGTGCGGCAAGACTTAGCCTGGCGTCTGCAATTCCGCCGCAATCCGCGGCAGCACCGCTCGCAGCAGCGCGATAAACTGCCCCATCACGCGCCGTCCCACTTCGAGCACTTCTTCGTGGACGAGTGCTCGATCGAGAATTCCCGCGGCCATGTTCGTCACGCATGAGATGGCCAGGACGTTCATCCCCATGTGCCGCGCGGCGATTGCTTCCGGGACGGTGGACATGCCGACCAGATCGGCGCCGATGGTGCGCAGGTAGCGAATCTCTGCCGGAGTCTCGTAGCTCGGCCCCGCCAGCGCCGCGTACACGCCCTCGCGCGGCGGAATCGAAAGTTTCTTCGCTTCCTCCAGCGCCAGGTCGCGATAACGCTTGGCGTAGGTATAACTCATGTCGGGAAAGCGCGGGCCCAGGCGCTCATCGTTCGCGCCCGTCAGCGGATTCTGTCCTTGCAGATTGATGTGATCGCGCAGGATGACGAGCGCGCCCTGTCCATACTCGAGGTTAATGCCGCCGGCGGCGTTGGTGAGAATCAACGCGCGTATGCCCATGCGCCCGAACACGCGCGTTGGAAACGCGACCTCGGCGGCGGAATAACCTTCGTAGAGATGCACCCGTCCCTGCATCACGGCCACGGGAACGTTGCCGGCCTTGCCCACCACTAGTTGTCCGGCGTGCCCCACCGCCGTCGAACGCGGAAACGCCGGAATGTGGGAATAGGGAATACGAACGGCTTCGTTGAGCTCGTCGGCAAAAGATCCGAGACCGGAGCCGAGGACGAGCCCGATCTGCGGGCGCAGTTTGGTCTGCGAAAGAACGAATGCGGCGGCGGATTCAGCACGAGTAAACAGGTCTGGGGACATAAATACACATGTCACAAATACAAGCTGTCATCCTGAGCGAAGCGAAGGACCTGTGCGTTTACTCGGCAGCGAACGAATACATAGGTCCTTCGCTTCGCTCAGGATGACAACTTTACGCTAAAACTTCTTCTCAAACTCAGCGAACGCCCGCTCCAGTTGCCACTGCACGCGCGCGCGCTCATTTGCTGCAAGCCATTTCTGGCATTTTCCCGAGACACGATCACCCGACGCCTTGTCGTCTTCGCACGCCGTAGCGCGACGCAAGTCGCGTCCATCGCTCCACAGGCTATCGCCTGGAATAAAGCTATGTTCCAGGCTCGCGCGCGCCATCCGCTTCAGATCGGCATACGTCAAGGCATAGGTCTCGACCGCCCGCAGATATTCGTGCGTCATGTCGCTGCGCGAGACGCCCTCATCGTCGGTCGCGAGCGCCACCGGCACTCCGTATTTCATGTACAGCGGCAACGGATGGCGGTCGCCGCTCACGCCCAGGATCACATCGTTCGATGTCAGGCAAATCTCGACCAGCACATTTTTCCTGGCCATCTCCTGCAGCAGCCCGACCGGATCGTCTTCGCTCATAACTGCGACGCCATGCCCAATCCGTTCCGCGCCGCCGCGCTCTATCGATTCGCGAATGTGAAACCGCAGCCCCTCGGGAGGAACCAGTCCCATCGCCAGTTCGTCGGCGTGCAACGACACGTGGGTCGCGGGATAGAACTTGTGCAAGGCCTCGATGATCCGCATGTGCAGGTCAAAGTCGTGCATGGGCACGTAATAATCTTCGGGCATCACCAGGTTGAAGCCGACGAAGCGCGGATCGGCCTTGGTCAATTCGAAACCGAGCAAGATCTGGGCGAAGACCTGTTCGCGCGGCAGACCTCGCAGCACCTGATAGAGATAATGGATCGTGACCTCGCATCCAGGAGAAGCCTGCGCCGTAGCGCAATGCAGTACTTCTTTTTTTCGGGCTTCATCGGAGTTGAGTTGACTGCGAACCGACGCCACTACATCTGACATTCCTCCGGCCAGCAGTTTGTCGCGGAACTTGCTGAAGTCATCGTCCCATCCGAGCTTGGTACCCAAAATGGCCGCTTGACCTCCATCGGCTGTGTTCATCACCTCTACATACTGCAGATGATCGGCCGCCGCCCGCGCCGCCACTTCTGCAAAAGCATCGCCCACGTGCTTCTCCATTGCCGGGCCGAACTTTTCGAAGGTTGCGAAGAAATGGTCGTGGCCCGATTCCTCCGCCCGATGCCAGTTGCGCATCGACCAGGCGTCCACGAGCTGGTTGTAGAGAATGTGGTCCTGATAGGCGCAGCGCACCGACGGCTTGACCTTGTAAGGTTCGCACGAATCGCACGACGCATGGATCAGTTTGGAAGTGCTGCGGTCCACGCAGAGAGCGTTCTCCGAGGCCCAATCGATGAAACTTTCCGCATAGATCGCGCCGCTCAGGTGGACATGCAGATCGCCACCCTTGGGCATTTGCTGCAGAAATGCCAGCAGCAATCCCGGCTGATGACGCACCGATTCCAGATACTTCGCCGTCTTCTCTTCAGGGCTTTGCGCCTGGGAAACTTGCGCCCAAGAAAGAAAGGTCAGGAAACAAACGGCGGCTGCCAAACGCAGGCTTCGCATCGAAAAAAGGCCTCCAACCATGAGAGCAGCATTGTAGAGGATTTGTGGCCGAAGCCGCTCGGGTAGTGGTGCAGTTTCAAAAAATTGCGGCTGTTTCTTGCTCGGCGGCAAAAAAATCTTAACGCAAAGTGCGCCAAGGACTCGCGAAGCGCGCAAAGAAAAGCGCCGGACCAGCACAAACTGCACCATTACGGCCGCTGGCTACTACTGGCCCTGTCGTTACTGTCCGAGGATCAACGGCAAGCCGTTCTTGCCGCCGCCGATCACCACTACTTTGGCATTCGGACTCTTGGCCAGATTTTCCGTGGCTTCAATGCCTTTCCATTCCAGCAACTGCGCACTGATGCCCTGGGCGACGATTTGCTGGAAGTCGCGGACGCCCGCGGCTTCGATCCGTTTGCGTTCAGCTTCCTGCTTTTCCTTCTGCAGGCGGAAGCTCATAGCCAGCGCTTCCTGCTCGGCCTGCTGCTTGGCTTCGATGGAAGCCTTGAGAGTGGCGGGCAGTTGGATATCGCGCAGCAGAACGCTTTCCACGACGAAGCCGCGCTGGCCCAGAAGATTCGTGAGTTGGTCGAAGATCTGCTTAGCAACCATCTCGCGTTCGCCGGTGTAGAGGGCATTTGCGGTATGTGAAGCCGTGGCTTCACGAATGGCAGCTCGCAGGTTGGGCTCGACCAGAACGTCCGCGTAAGTGGGCCCAATTTTCTGAAAAACGTCGGCAGCCTTCTCGGGATTGAGGTGGAAAATGAGCGAGGTGTCGAGGCTCATGACCAAGCCTTCGCTCGAGGGCACGGCGGCCGTTTCCTTGATCTCCTGGGTGCGGATGGAAAGTTCATGATTAGTCTTGAAGGGGTTGATGACGTGAATGCCTTCGGGCAGAGCCTCGCCCGTGACCCGGCCGAACAGCGTCAGGACGCCCACCGCACCGGAGTCCACGCGGGTCACAGCGGAAAACAGGAAGATCACAATCAAGAGCCCGAGGACAAGGAATCCCAAAACACGCGCCAAGGAGCCGCCCTGCATATCGATGATTCGGCCGCGGCCGGGAGGAGGATCGTAGATCGTCATGGCACACTCCTATTCAACCCTATTCACGTTGGATTGTAGGGAAAGCCGTGACAGCAAGTAAGTATCTGCGCAGGGTCTATGTCCGCCGGTCTATGTCCGCCGCACCAGCGTCCCGGCCAGCAGATCGTGCAGCCCCTGTTTACGCTCCGTGAACCCGACCATGATGTAGCCGATGCACAGGATCATCCCGGAAAGCCATTTTGCAAAATGCCTTCCCGTCGCGCGTCCGAACGAGATTCGATTGCCGTTGAGGTCGGTAACTTTCATCCCAAGAATCATTTTGCCTAGCGTTGCCTGGTACGACGAGCTTTCCATAAACGCCTCGTACAACCAGGAACCGAAAACCAGCAAGACGATCGTGATGCCGCCGCCCAAGAGACCTAACCCCAAATGAGGAATGCCACCCATCATTCCTCCCGCCAGCCCGAGACCGCCGAAGACCATGCCCACCGGCGCCACGACTACGCGCAAGAGGATCGCGTCGATGATGGCCGCTACTACTCGAATCCAGAATCCGCCGTAGCCAACTCCCACTGCTGGAGCCACCGCCCGATAGGGAGTCGCTGTGGAATAGGGCGACGCGGGGTTGGCCGATGAAGAAGCCGCAGCCGGGGCAACTCCCGGCGTCGGGCTTGTGGAAGCTCCGCAATGACTGCAAAATTGGGCGCCAACTGTATTCAGCGTGCCGCATTTGTTGCAGAAGAAGGTCCCAGCCAAAGTTTCGTTCATGGACCGGCACTATAAAGCTGGATTGGCTTCTTGTCAAAAGGGATAATCAGGCGCAGAACGTGGCCGCGGAAATAAGGCCGCTCATCGGGCGCGTACTACGTCACGCAAAGTCAGCTCCAAACCACCGAACTCCGGATGGTCGTTCATGCCGAGCGAGTAGGCGATGTCCAGGCGGTCTCCGGCCAGTAACTGCAAACGGTCGCAGGATTCCTTCAGGCCCCAGCCCATCGCCTTGAACACGACGTTATCGCGCCAGGAAGACGAAGCCTGTGTGGTGGCGGGGCTTTGCCCCGCCAGGACGGGGCGGAGCCCCGGCCCCACACGCAGCCTCACATGTTTATCCTTCACCGCCTGTGGAGGCGCCATCAGTCTCACCGCGCGCGCGGCGAAAACGGGCTCGCGATTCTCCATCCCGAAAGGTTCCAGCAAAACGAGCGCCTGGTTAAGTTCGGGCGTGACTTCTCCGAGCGGCAGCTCGCGATCAAGTTCAAGCAGCGGTTCGAAATCGGCGGGAGTGAGCCGCGCGCGCGCGTAGCCATCGAGATGCGCGCGCAGTTTCTCGACGTTCGAGCTGGGCAGCGCAAAGCCGACCGCGTGGGCGTGGCCGCCGTAGCGGGAAAACAACTCGGGGCACGATTCGATCGCATGCAGCAGATGGAACGCCGGAATCGATCGTCCCGAGCCGTAGGCTTCGTCGCCTTCACGCGAGATGACCAGCGTTGGCCGCCCGTGACGTTCCACCACCCGCGACGCCGTGATGCCAATCACGCCGCGGTGCCAGCCCTCGCCATCGAGCACCACGCAATAGGCTTCGCGCAATGCGGGCTCTTCCGCCAGACGGCGCTCGATGCCGTCCATGATGCGCCGCTCTTCTTCCTGACGCTCGGCATTCAACTGGTCGAGCCTTCCGGCAATCTGCCGGGCACGCCCCACGTCTTTCTCGTTGAAAAGTTCGACCACGTCGCGGGCCGCGTCCATGCGTCCTGCGGCGTTCAGGCGGGGCGCGACGCGGAAGGCGACTTCGGTCGCGGTCAGCGCGCGCCCGTCGCCGAGTTTGGCGACTTCCAGCAGCGCTTTCAGCCCGACGTTCACCGGACGGCGCAGTCCCTGCAATCCCAGCTTCGCGAACACCCGATTCTCGCCGAGCAGCGGAACAGCATCGGCGATGGTGGCGATGGCCACGACTTTCATGAACGACATCAGCAGGCGCGACTGATCTTTTGCATCCAGCCGCCGCTGCATCAATCCCTGGGCCAGCTTGAAGGCCACGCCGGCGCCGCACAAATGCTTGCAGGGATAATCGCAACCTTCTTGATTTGGATTCACAACGGCCAGCGCCTGCGGGACGCCGTCGGTCCCGGGCAAGTGGTGGTCGGTGACGATCAGGTCGATTCCAATGCGCCGCACAGTTTCCGCCGCGGCGAAGGCGCGAATGCCGGTGTCGACGCTGATGATGAGCCGCACGCCGTCGGCGGCGGCGCGTTCAATCACTTCGTCGCGCATGCCATAGCCTTCGCGGATGCGATGCGGCACGTGAAACTCAGCCGCTCCCCCGCAAAGCTCAATGGCCGTCTTGAGAATGACGATTGCCGTCGTGCCATCGACGTCGTAGTCGCCGTAAATCAGAACTTTTTCTTTGCGCTCCAACGCCGCTTCCAGCCGATCCAGAGCGGTTTTCATGCCGCTCATCCGCAGCGGGTCGTGGAGGTCGGCAAGCGCAGGCGACAGAAAACGGGCCGCCGCCTCGGGCTCGTCGATTCCGCGCCCGACCAGGAGATCGGCAAGCACGGGCAAGGAAGAAGGAGAAACTTTCAGGTTGGAATCATGCAGTGCCGCTGCCAGGATGCTAGCTTTCGGAGAATTCAGCGGATTGGCGATCCATCGCATCTTTCAGGTGTCAGGTCTTAGGTCTTAGGTCTTAGGTCTTAGGTCTTAGGAAAACCGCGCAATGGGCCGTGCAAGGGTTTCTGAGACCTAAGACCTGAGACCTAGACCTAAGACCTAAGACCTGAGACCTGAGACCTGAGACCTGCTTTACCGCTCGTCGTCCTGATCCGGTTCGTCGATCATGAATCCGCCGGCATCGTCTGCCAGTTCGCGCAGGTGCTGATAATGTTCGTACCATTCGGTGCCCGCTTCATAGACGAAGACGCATCCCTGGTACGCCCATCCGAGCTGCACAAATCCGGTTTTGCCGATGTAGGCCCGCAGCCAGCGGCTTTCTTCCAGATCTTCCTCGCTCGTATAATCGCCGTCGGCGAGGCGCTGGGCCAAACGGTCGAACTCTGTGCGATCGAGAACCCAGAAATGCATGGTCAGGAAAGGCGCGCCCGTGGACTTGGCGAGTTCGACAAAGTCCTTCCATCCATCCGGATTCTGCGACGAGTCCCACAGCACGCTGGGAATTTCTTCGCACTCGACATAGCCAAAGAAACGGCGCATGCCCAGACCCTCGATGAAGGCCGTCATATCGTCTTTCATGCCCGTCAGGTCGTCTGGATGGGGAGACATGGGATTTCATTATTGTAAGGCTTACGCCAGTCAGCTGCCACTGCCTGGCCGACGACGGTCGTTGGTCGCCAGTCGTTGGTCGTTGGCAAACCCTTTGCGAAATGTTCCCTTCGGACAGATCGATGCGAGCTGACCTGGCAGGCGAGCGACTAACGACCAGCGACCAACGGCTCGCTCGCGTGTGTTAAACTTTTTATTCACACAACAGCGCATAATCATGCTCTTTTCGAAAGAATATGTGGGCTATCTGGCCCGCGAAGTTTCCAAAAAACTGGTGGCGAGCGGTCTCATTGAGACCAAGGCGATACCTGCTCTTAATGAGAAGGTGCACGCCGCTCTGCTCGAAGAACTGGCGCTCGAAGACCGCATTAACGACGAGGTGCGCGTCATCCTCGAGGCGTATTCGGACGAAATGCAGAAGAGCGGCGCCAACTACCAGGAAATGTTTCGCAAAGTGAAGACTGAGCTGGTGAAGAAGTACAAAGCTGTTCTGTAATGCTGGAACTGTGAGGACGCTCCTGCCGTGCGATTGACCCGCGACAAAGTCAACCAACTTGCCCACGCTGTCACCGACGCCGTCGCCGGACTGGATGAGGTCGAGTTCGTCGAGGACCGCAACACTATCCGCCTTGAAGTCCGCAAGATTCTCGAAGAGCTGCTCATGCAGGAAGCCCGCATCGACCAGGCCGCGCGCCAGAAAATCGAAAGCCAGCGCCGCACCATCATCGAGGGATCCGAAGAGTGGTCGATCCTGTACCGCAAGTATTACAACGAGGAAGTGAAGAAACTTGGGGTGTAGGCGCGGTTGAAATTCTCAATTTTCCATTCCCGCCTTCTTCAGTTTCCACCCATCGCGGGAGGATAGAACAAAGTCTGCTCCGCCGGGTTACAATCCCAACTCAACGACGGTCCGCATGTCCTGTGAACGATCCGATGCTCCAGGCGCTGAGGGAGATCATGTTCCATCGACGTTCCATCCTCATCTTTATCACTGCGCTGCTCTTCCTATCACCTTTTGGGTTGGGCTCCAAGAAGGGGAAAAAAGAGGAACCCCTCCTCCATCCCGTGGGCTTCAGCTTGCGCCAGTTTCCCGCGCCGGAAGACTACAACTGGCGCGGCTCTGACGATCGCACGCTGGACGGCATTATCTGGTATCCCACGGGAGACAGCACTGGGCAAAAAGAGCAATACATTGGTCCGCCCGATGCGCCGCTGTTTTATGCCGGCCGCGCCGCCAAGGATGCTACGCTGGCCCCTGCGTTCAGCAAGTTTCCCCTGATTGCGCTTTCCCACGGCACGGGCGGCAGCGCCATGCAGATGGCATGGCTTGGCACCTATCTCGCCGCGCGCGGCTACATCGTCGTCGCCGTGAATCATCCCGGTAACAACGCTGTGACCGGCTACACAACCGAAGGTTTTGTCGAAGGCTGGGAGCGGGCGAAAGACATCAGCACCGTGATCAGCGACCTGCTAGCGGACCAGCGTTTCGGCTCTAAGATCGATCCTGATCGTATTGGCGCGGGCGGTTTTTCCTATGGCGGCTACACCGTGCTGGAGCTCGCCGGCGCAAGGACTGACCTGAACCGGCTTCTAGCCTGGTGCGATGAGCAAAAGGGTGCTTGCAATCCTCCCGAAATGCCGGATTTGATGGAGCAGTTTAAAGCTCTCCGGGAGAAACCCGACGTGCAGCGGACACTGCAGCGCGCCGGCGACTCCTATCGCAACCCCCGCATCCGAGCTGTGTTCGCGATCGCTCCGGCCGTCGCTCGCGCGTTTACGACGGAAACCTTGCAGGAGATCACCACACCGGTGGAAATCGTCGCCGGCGCGGCAGATGTCATTGCTCCTCCCGCTGAAAATGCCCGGTTCTTCGCTTCGAATATCAAAACCGCAAAACTGACAATCCTGCCCGGCGGTGTCGGCCATTACACTTTCCTCGACGCCGGGACGGAAGCCGGGAAAAAGCAGCTTCCCCAACTTTTCGTGGATAACCCCGGCGTCGATCGCGAAGCCGTGCACCAGCAGGTGGCCCAAATGGCCGCCGACTTTTTCGACAGAGAGCTCGCGCCGCCGGGAAGAAAGCGTTGACCATCCTGCATTTTCGGGAGGCCGCGGTTATCGTCTGCGTACGTCTGCCCGAGATTGAATTTGCTGCCTTTCGAGCTTATTTCTCTGCCTCGAACCTGGACATGCGCAGCACATCGTCCTGATCCTGCTCGTTGCGGCTGATTCCGACAGCATTCAATTCACGCGCGACCGGTTGCACTACTTCCAGAATCTTGGCCAGCGTCTGACCTACCGCTTCTTTGTCGCTGTTCTCCGCGCCCCGCCGCTCCATCAGGCTCTGCAAAAGAGTCTTTGGCCGTGGATAGACCACGATCTTGACGTCGTCGCTTTCGGGAACTCCCGCCGCTTTTTTCGCCAGTTTCAGCGCCGTATCGTAGCCGCCGAGTTCATCCACTAAACCAAGGTTCTTGGCGTCCTGTCCCGACCAGATCCGGCCTTTCGCGATCTCCAGCACTTTTTCCTTCGGCAACTTGCGCCCGTCGGCAACCTTGCTGGTGAAATCCACATATACTCGGTCGAGCCACGACTGGAATCGCGCCCACTCGGCAGGCGTGTAATCGTGGGTTCCGGTAAACATGGTGGCGTTCTGGCCCTGATGCACTTCGTCCCAGGAAAGTCCGACTTTGTCCCACAAGCCGCTGGTCAGCATTTTTCCGCCCAGTACTCCGATCGAGGCGGTGATGGTTCCGGGCTCGGCCACGATTTTGTCGGCCGCCATCGCCACAAAGTATCCGCCGGACCCGGCCAGATTTCCCATCGAAACAATCACCGGCTTGCCCGCTTGGCGCGCCCGCACCACTTCGCGCCAGATGGTGTCGGAGGCAACATAGGAACCGCCGGGACTATCGACACGAAATAGGATCGCCTTTACGTCCTTGTCCTCGGCCGCCGCTCGAATCGCACCCGCCACGGTGTCCGAGCCCATATTCTGGCTGCCTTGCACGGGATCGTAATCGCTCCTGCCACGGGTAACGTCGCCGACTCCGAATACCAGTGCAACCGTCTTCCCGCGATCATGCGGACGCCCGGCGCGGTGCAGATATTTATCCAGGTAGAGCAACTCCGCTCCGTCGCCCGCCTGACTTTTCACTTTGCCGTAGACCTGATCGCGATACGCAACGTCATCGACCAGTTTGGCGTCGACGGCTTCTTTTCCGAGATACGGCCCTGCATCCACCAGCGACTGGAACTTCTCGGGCGCGATCTGGCGGGCTTGGCAGATGCCTTCCTTCATCTGATTGAACCAGGAAGTCATGATCGCGGTCGTCGCTTCTTTGTGCGGCGCCGTGTACTTGGTTTCGGTGAGCATGTTGTAGAAGTTCTTGTACTCGTAGCGGTGGTCGCCGTGAAAGGTAACGCCCAGCTTGGAGAGCGTTCCCTTGATGAATGGCGACTCCATCATGATGCCCGTCAGTCCGACGTCGCCCGAGGGCTGCAGATAGATGTGGTCAAACGCCGTCGCCAGGTAGTAGGCGCCGTTGCCCGGACCAAACTCGCCGAACGTTTCCGCGTAGGCGACGGCAAATTTCTTGTGCGCGCGAAATCTTTGGACGGCGTCGCGAATCTCCTGGGTCTGCGCCATGCCCATCGGAGCCGCGCCGATTTTGGCAATCATCCCAACGACGCGATCGTCGCTCGCGCCGCGGTCAATCGCATCCACCACGTCGCGCAGCGTTTGTTTTTCGGTCAACAGCAATTGCGCCGACGGCGACTGCGGCACGTCTTCCATGAACGTCTGCTCGAAATTCGCTTCGAGAATCGTCTTGGATGGAACCTTTCCCTTCGTGCCGATCACGGCCACCAACACGATGACCATTCCGATCAGCCACAGGGCGCCTAAGATGGCGAGGAAACGCACGATTGCCTTGGACATGGGTTGCTCCTTTGGTAAGAAAGAGCAGTCTACCCAAGTGCAGGGCTTAGGCGCTATAGCGGGTATTTCTTCCGATTCTCTCTGAGTGTATTCACCAGTTAGTATGGGTACTGGTGGTTGGTCAAGGTTGGATGATGCCCGGCGGGCAGTGGAAAACGAACATCGACGATGCGGTGAGCAACGAGGACTGGAGCGCCCTGGTTCAACTTGCCAGGCGAGAACCCGCGAAGACCCTTCGTTATCTCACCAGCCGTCTTTATTCCGTCGATGCGCCCTTGAAATGGAAGGCGGTGCGGGCGCTGGCCGCGGTTGCCGGAGACCGCGAAGCAATGAGCGAGAATCGCATTCGCAGGCTGCTGCAACGCTTCCTGTGGCTGCTCACCGACGAATCGGGCAATGTGCCCTACGGCGTCCCCGAAGCTTTCGGCGAAGTCCTGGTGGCCCGGCCCGAATTCCAGGCGGAATTCTTACCCTTGCTTTGCTCGCTGGCCTATGACCCTGAGCGCATTCAAACCGGACCCATCGAGCAGGGAGTCTTCTGGGCTTTGGGTCGAGTCGGACAGCCCGCCGCGGCCTGTTCGCCGGAAGCAGTCGAAGCGGTTGACCGCGCCGCTCGCCAGCATCCGGAACCTGAAACCCGAAGCATCGCCAACTGGGCGCGCAGCCGCTTTTGACTGATACAACGCTTCGTGCCTATCCATATCGCAGAATAACTGTAAACAAATCGCGATGGCGGATGGGGTTCTGAGCGCTAACGCCTGCTCACAGTTACCCGGATGGGGCCCAAGACCGGCAAGAATGTTCCCCAACGACTCAATGCCAGGCCGCGGAATGCGGCGTATGATGGCCTCCATTGACAAACAAGATGGTGTCCACTACAGCACAGCGCAGCTATGATTGCAGCAAGTCTATCCTTGGACTGTTTTTCTTACTGTTTGTCATGCGGTCGCAGTGCAACTTGTGGCGATTCGAAGTCTTCTTCCAGTTGTGAAGCTGTTCTGGTGGTGTACTCGGAGCCCAACCAAATGGTTCCAATGGAGTACTTCGAGCTTCGATATTCTCTGACGTAAAAGGTGTTCTGGTTTTGCGTGATGCTGTTCCCGCTACTCGGCCCCGCTTTTACTGCTGTCAACTCGCACTCGAGTCTGATAGGTGGTTACGCCGAACAGATAGAAGGCGCGTCGGAGTAACACTCACGACAGGGGAACCTGATCTGTCAGTTGAGGCTGCGGCAGCGCTTCCGTGTGGCCGGTGCGCAGCCGGGCGAGTGCGTCGATACAGTGCGATTGCTCACAAGCTGCACCTAAGCGTACAACGCTTCGCAGCCCGAAGATCGCGTTCGTGCCCTCCATGCTCCGCATGTAGCCAGCCAGTAATAGGCCATGGTACGAAGGGCTCCGAATCTCAGGGGGTCTGCCATTGACTGATTCCATGGTCAGCTGAGCGCTGGGAATTATCTTGGTCTACTCCAACCCTTTGAGAGCCAGTGATTTGCAGGCCACACGGAGCCTTGCTTGTAGGAATTAGAAGAGAACAACAGCGCGTTTCAAGATTACTTCGATTCCTAGACCCTTCTGACCAAGTGACAGCCATTGGTGGCGCAACGGCCCGTGTACGATGCGGTATCAGGTCATCCGCCTTGCCGACAAACGCTTGGGGGCCGCGTGAATGGCAAAAGCCAAACACGTCGCGTGCTGGTGCTGATCAGCGATGGAGATGACAACTTAAGCCACATTACACGTGACGAGGCCGTTTCTGAGGCCCTCAAATCCGGTGCCGTAATTTTCGCAATCAATACGGGAACTTCCGGCATGGCCACCAGGGGTGAAAAGATCATGGAATACATGGCCAAGCTGACGGGCGGCTGAGTCCTACAGTAATCCCAGCAGGAGTGACATACCAAAGGTGTTTGCTGCTATCGAACAACTGATTGATGCTATGTACTACATTGACCTATGGCCCACCAGATGGCTCTCATGGCGTTGTCCACGAGGTTGAGGTGAGGCCGGCACCAAAGCAAAAATTTGAACTGTCATGTATGCCAGAAAATAGCCTCTGGAATCCAAGGTGATCGGCCCCGAACCGCTTAAATTCTCAGTTGGCGTAACATCCCGATTACACTCGTTGACCCCCGAGTTCTTCCACGGGCCGCTAAGTCTTGGAATGACTCAAGTGGATGGGTGTGGTAATCGCTCCCTCGGCCGCCGATCTCACCAGCGCCGCGTACTTTGCGAACACGCCGGTTTTGTACCGCGGCGCCGGAGGTTTCCATTCCGCCAGCCGTCGCGCAATCTCGGCGTCGGAAATTTCGAGTTCCAGCTTTCGGACCTTGGTGTCGATGGTGATCTTGTCGCCCTCGCGGATGGCGGCGATCGGGCCGCCGAGCGCGGCTTCCGGAGCTACGTGGCCGACCATCAGCCCGCGGGTGGCTCCGCTGAAGCGGCCGTCGGTGAGCAGGGCTACGCTTTCGCCTAAACCTTCGCCGACAATTGCCGCGGTTACGCTCAGCATTTCGCGCATACCGGGTCCGCCTTTGGGGCCTTCGTAGCGGATCACCACCACGTCTCCGGCTTTGATTTGCTTGCTGGTCACGGCCTTGCATCGCGGCTTCTTCGGAATCGAAAACGCGCGCCGGGCCGGTATGCGAACCGCGTTCGTGCCCGCTCATCTTTACCACCCCGCCCCCCGGAGCTAAGTTGCCTTTCAAGATCACCAGGCCGCCGGTCGCCTTCAGCGGCTTGCTCAGCGGGGCGATCACGGTTTGTCCGGGAGTTTCTTTCGCCGCGCTTGCTTCTTCGGCAAATGTCTTGCCGGTCACCGTCATGGCCGAGCCATTTACGTACTTGCCGTCGAGCAGCCTCTTCGCGATCAACTGGATGCCGCCCGCTGCGTCTACGTCGGCCGCCACGTATTTTCCGGCGGGCTTCAGATCGGCGAGCAACGGCGTGCGCTCGCTGACCTTTTGAAAATCGTCGATCTCCAAAGGCACGCCCATTTCGCGCGCAATCGCCAGCAGATGGAGCACGGCGTTGGTCGAGCCGCCGGTCGTCGCTACGCTCGCTATGGCATTCTCGAACGCGGCGTGCGTCAGAATATCGCTGGGACGAATTCCCTGCTTCAGAAGATTCATCACTATCTTCGCCGCAGCGGAAGGCTACTTCGTCCTTGCGCGGGTCCATGGCGGGAATGCTGTTGAAGCCCATGGGCGAAAGGCCGATCAGCTCCATCACCGTGCTCATCGTGTTCGCCGTATACTGGCCGCCGCACGCTCCTGCTCCGGGACACGCAACGTTTTCGAGCGCCAGCAGATCGGTGTCGCTCATTTTGCCCGCGGCATTCGCGCCTACGGCTTCGAACACGTCTTGAATGGTGACGTCTTTGCCCTTGTACTTGCCGGCGGCAATCGTTCCCCCGTAAAGCACCAGGCCGGGAAGATTCATGCGCGCCAGGGCCATGGCGGCGGCGGGGATGGTCTTGTCGCAACCGACCACGCAGACCGCCGCGTCAAAGAGCTGTCCGCGGCAGACCAGTTCGATGGAGTCGGCAATCACCTCGCGGCTCACGAGCGACGCTTTCATGCCTTCGGTGCCCATGGTCTCGCCGTCGGAAATGGCGATGGTATTGAACTCCATCGGCGTGCCGCCGGCCGCGCGAATGCCTTCTTTCACCTTGGCCGAGAGCCGCCGCAGGTGGAAGTTGCAGGGCATGGTTTCGATCCAGGTGTTGGCGACGGCAATCAGCGGCTTCGCGAGATCGTCGTCGGTAAAGCCGATGGCTTTATACATGGCGCGCGCCGGAGCCTGGTCGCGCCCGTCGGTGATATTGCGACTGCGATGTTTGAGGTCCATGGGAGTGATGGGGACAGTGTAGCTGAAAGGCAGGAAGTTCTCAGTTCCCAGTTCTCAGTTCTCAGTGAGAACAGCGGGGGGGGCGGGTTCTGCCTTTTACTGAGAACTGAGAACTGGGAACTGGAACTGAGAACTCTCTTAAGCGGCAGGTTCCGCGCTTCTCTTCTTTTCCGACGGCAGCCACGACATCATCGCCCGCAACTGCTCGCCTACCTTTTCAATCGGGTGCTGCTTGGCCGCCTGACGCAGCTTGGCGAACTTCTTGCCGCCCTTCTTGTTCTCTTCGATCCATTCTTTCGCGAATTTGCCGTTCTGGATTTGTTTCAACACTTTTTTCATCGCCTTGCGGGTTTCGTCTCCCACCACTTTTTCGCCGCGCGTGAGGTCGCCGTACTCGGCCGTGTTCGAAATCGAGTAGCGCATACGGCTCAGCCCGCCTTCGTAGATCAGGTCGACGATCAGCTTCATCTCGTGGACGCACTCGAAGTAGGCAATCTCGGGAGCGTAGCCGGCGGCCACCAGCGTCTCGAAACCTTTCTGCATCAGCGAAGTCAATCCTCCGCAGAGGACGGCCTGCTCGCCGAATAGGTCGCTTTCGGTTTCTTCCTTGAAGGTCGTCTGCAACACTCCGGCGCGGGTCGAACCGATGCCGTGAGCGTAGCAGAGCGCGAGTTCATGGGCGCGTCCGCTGGCATCCTGGTGAATGGCCAGCAGCGAGGGAACGCCGCCGCCCTGGGCATAGACGCGGCGCACCAAGTGACCTGGACCCTTGGGTGCGATCATGACCACATCCACATCTTTCGGAGGCTTGATGGTCTTGAAGTGAATGGCGAAGCCGTGCGAGAAGCCGAGAATCTTTCCTTTGTGCAGATGCGGCTTGATGGCCGATTCGTAGAAGTCGGCCTGGGTCTCGTCGGGCGTAAGAATCTGGAGCCAGTCGGCGCGCTTGGCGGCCTCGGCCGGAGCCAGAACGGTCATGCCATCGGCGCGCGCCTGCTGGGCCGAGCCCCGCTCCGGATCGAGCCCGATGATGACGTCGTATCCGCTGTCACGCAAGTTCTGCGCCTGCGCGTGTCCCTGGGAGCCGTAGCCAAAAACGGCAATGGTTTTGCCCTTGAGGGCGGAAGGATTGGCATCGTTTTGATAAAAGACTGTGGCCACTGGAAGACTCCTTGTCGATATAGGCTGAATCGTGTTTGAAAACAAAAACCGACCGCTCGGTCGGTTCTAGAGATGCTATCCACTTGGCCCTTCCCCTGTCAACCCAGCGCAGGCTCGCTGGCGGGCGAGCTGCAGAAAAGCTGCGCGTCACAACAACATTTCGAATGCCGTTCATCAACACCAAATGTGACGATGATACACTCCTCAGCCATGCTGGAAGTGAACGGCATAACGAAGAGCTACGGGAAGCTGATGGCCGTCTCCGGTGTGAGCTTTCAGGCTGATTACGGAGAAACCATCGGGCTGCTCGGACCGAACGGCGCCGGCAAGACGACCACCGTCTCCATCGTTGCGGGATTGCTGAGCCCGGATTCCGGCGAAGTCCTGATCGAAGGCAAGCAGGTAAAGCGCGACACCGACCCGGTCAAGCTGAAGATTGGGCTCGTCCCGCAGGACATGGCGCTCTATGACCAGCTTACCGCCCGCGACAACCTGACTTTCTTCGCGGCGCTTTACTCGCTCGCGGGCGCGACCGTAAAGCGGGCAATTGGCGACGCCCTGGCTCTGGTGGGGCTGTCGGATCGCGCCGGCGACAAGGTGGGAACGTTTAGCGGAGGCATGAAACGGCGTCTGAACCTGGCTGCGGCGCTGCTTCACGATCCGCAGATCCTCCTGCTCGACGAGCCGACGGTCGGCGTCGATCCGCAAAGCCGCAATGCCATTTTTGAAAATCTGGAGACTCTGAAGAAGCGCGGCAAAACCCTCATCTACACGACGCACTATATGGAAGAGGCAGAGCGCCTTTGCGACCGCATCGTAATCATCGATCACGGGAAGCTGATTGCCAACGACACGTTGCAGGGATTGCACAAGCTGTTGCCGGTCACCAACGTGATTGCCGTCGAACTCGACCATGCCGACGGTTTCAAGCCGGAACCGATGCTGGCGCTTCCGGAAGTGAAGTCGGCTGAGTTGGATCAAGGCACGCTGCGGGTTGGAGTTCACGACCTGTCCCGTGGCGCGCCCGGCGTTCTTCGCTGGCTGGCCGAGAACGGGCATTCCTACAACCATGTCTCCAGCGAGCAACCGAATCTGGAGACCGTTTTTCTTACTCTCACGGGAAGGAGCCTTCGAGATTCGCGATGATTCCCTTCCTGGCTCTGGTGCGCAAAGACCTGAAACTATTTTTCAACAACCGCAGAGCGGTAATTGTCGGGCTGGTGGTTCCCATCCTTCTGGCCTCTTTCTTTGGCTACCTGTTCGGCGGGCGAGGTGGCAACGCGGAGACCAGCAAAGTGTCGGTGCTGGTGATCGACCAGGACGGTAGCGACATCTCCCGCGGGCTGATTGTTCAGCTCTCCGGCGACAAGAACCTTGATGTAAAGGCATCCACGCTGGACGCCGCACGCGAGGCGGTGCGCAAGGGCAAGGCGACGGCAGCGATAGTTATCCCCAGGAATTTTGGCAGGGATGCCGGACGCGCGCTCTTTACCGGTTCGAGCGAGACGGGCGAGAAGAAGCCCGAGCTCGGCGTGCTCTACGACCCTTCCCACAACGTCGAACTCGGCATGGTGAAGGGCATCCTGAGCGGTGCGGTCATGCAGAGCGTGAGCAAGGAGATGTTCAACGGCACGAGTGGACGGAAAATGGTAGACGAAGCACTGGCGCAAGTGGAGAACAATCCGCAACTCCCAGCGGAAGACCGGAAGGCTCTCGGCGACTTGCTCGGCGGCGTGAAGAAGTTCAACGAACGCCAAGATGAACGACGAGGCCAAGCGGGCGCGTCCGGGCAAACGCAGTTATCCGGTGGCCTCACTATGCCTTACCAGACGCGAGAGGAAGCGATTACCTCGGGGCACGATGTCGCGTACAACGGCTATGCACACTCGTTCGGAGGAATGGCCATTCAGTTCATCCTGTTCATGGGACTTGATGCCGGAATCGCGTTGCTGATGCTTCGTCAGAGTGGGCTATGGCAGCGCCTTCGAGCCGCACCCCTTTCCCGGTCCATGCTGCTGGGCAGCCGGGCAGTGAGTGCCTCGTTGATGTCGGGCTTTATTCTGGCGGTGCTCTTCAGCTTCGCGCGGGTGGTGTTCGGCGTCCGTATCCTGGGCAGTTTCGCGGGCTTTGTGGGAGTCTGCGCCGCATTCTCATTGATGACCGCGGCCTTCGGCTTGATGGTCGCCGCTCTCGGCGAAACGGTCGAAGCCACCCGCGGCTATTCCATCATGGCGACGCTCATCATGGTGATGCTCGGCGGCGCCTGGGTGCCAACTTTCGTCTTTCCGAAATGGCTCCGGACACTGACCGTGGTCGTTCCCACCCGGTGGGCGATGGATGGTCTGGACGGCATGACCTGGCGCGGTTTGGGATTCTCCTCGGCGCTGGCGCCCATGGCTGTATTGCTGCTGTTCACGCTGTTGTTCGGCGTGGTAGCGGTCACGCGATTCCGTTGGCGGACGGAGGCGTAGAACCATTGCGGTATTGAGAATTGAATCATTGAGCCATCGAGTCAATGATTCAATACCTCAATGACTGAATGATTCAATGGCCCCACGACCCGTTCCGCGATACCATCTCTTGTGATGCACCGCGAAGCTACCCTCGATCATCGTCAGGAACATCGTCCAGAACCACGTCAGGAAATCCTGCGCGCCGCCGCCCGCCTGTTTCAACAGCAGGGATACGATGCCACATCGATGAACGATGTCGCCGCCGCGCTCAAGCTCTCGAAGGGTGGGCTGTATCACCATTTCCAGTCGAAGGACGAGATCCTCTACAACATCATGGCGCACGCCATGGACATCACCGAACAACGGGTCATCAACGTGGCGCGCCGCATTGAGGGAGTGGAAGAGCGCCTGCGCACGCTGATCCGGCTGCACATCGAGGTTGTGCTCAGCCCCGAAGACCGCGAGATTACGGTGATGCTGCACGAGAACCATCCGCTGGCGCCCGCCCTCCGCCGCAAGATCAATGGACGCAAGAAAGATTACCTGCACTTCGTGGAGAACCTGATCGCTGAAGTCCAGCGCAAGCGTAATTCCCCGTCGGCGGTCACGCCGCGAGCGGCCGCGTTTGCGCTGGTCGGCATGATCAACTGGATCTATCAGTGGTACAAGCCCGACGGCGAACTGAAAGGCGAAGCCATTGTGCGCCAATACACGGATATCTTTTTCCACGGCGCGATGGGATAAAGCGAGTTTTCAGTTCCCGGTTCTCAGTTCTCAGTAGCGATGGAAAAAACGCGGCTTGCCGCAGAGCAGGATCCGGTGACTGGGAACTGAGAACTGAGAACTAAAAAAAGAACAGCCCGCAAGCGCTTCAGCCTGCGGGCTGCCCGGTGGACTGTTTGGGATTGACTGAGGTGGTCACTCTCGTGGCCCCTCGCTCGCTCCGGTGCCGGGCACAACCTGTGCCGGGCGGATCAGCCCATACTCACGGATGGTTTGCGAGAGATTGTCCCTGATTTCCCCGACCAAAGGTTCCTCAGGAACTCCGCTTAGAGCAACCGCCCTAAGACTCAGCCACCTCACCTGGTCTGGTACTACTGTGACTTTCAAAACTTATCATCCGACCACCTCCTCTCCGGTGTTAAGCGCAGATTACAAAAAAGCCAGCTCGGCGTCAACGGCACGGACGGGGTGTGCCTCGGGAAGCAATAGTTGTCTGAGTTTCAGTTCCCGGCTCCCGGTTCTCAATTCTCAGTGCAACCCCTCCAGTACATGCCCGCCAGATACCTACCTTCGTTACTGCCCCTTCCCTAGACTGAAAGCACGCCTGCAAAGCAGGAAGGACTGCCCCAAGTCATTGATCTTTCAAGAAGTCTCTTCTCAGTTCTCAGTTCTACGGTTGCCCAGTTCTCAGTAAGACCTGTAGCACCGCGGACGAGGGCCTTTCTGAGAACTGAGAACTCGGAACTGAGAACTGGCTTCACCCCTTCCACCGGTATGCACCCGGTTGGGCGAGTCCTAGATGCGCCAGCACCCGGTTCGCGAATTCGTGGGCCATGGCATCGGCATCTGACGGATGGTTATAAAACGCCGGAATCAGGGGGAAGATGGTCGCCCCCGCATCCGCCGCCAGCGCCATGTTGCGGATGTGGATTTTGTTCAGCGGCGTCTCGCGGACACAGAGCACGAGCGGCCGGCGCTCTTTCAGGGTCACATCGGCGGCGCGCTCGATCAGGCGCGAGGCGGTGCCGTTGGCAATGCGGCCCAGGGTCCCGACGCTGCACGGGATCACGACCATCGCGTCCGAAGGATACGACCCGCTGGCCACGTTGGCCCCGATATCGGTGTTGGCCTGCTGCTGAATCTTTGCCGAAGGCGCGCCGATGATTTGACGTAAAAGGTCGGAGCGCCCTTCGACGCCGAGTTCCTCGGCCAGGACGCGCAGGCCGCTGTCGGAAACGATGAAATTTACTGTCTTCACCCGAGGATCGCGTTCCACGGCGAGTAGAAACTGCTTCAGAAATAACTGATCCGCTGGCGCCGGTAGTAGCCACCGTCAGGTTTTCCGGAATCAGAAGGGACAAAGTTCGCGCTCCACGAGGCCATCCAGTTCACGGCCTCGAAAAACTGAGGATAGGGACGCACGAAAGGCAAGTCAAGGCGGGGGAAGCCGAATGATTTGTAATTTTTCTGATTTTTAATTTCGACACTGAAGGCGGCGAAGAGCGAACGACCAACGACAAACGACGAGTTTTATGTCTACCACCGGCATCTTACGATCGCGGCGCAGTGCCGCCCAACGCCACGCCCTCGCCAGCGTCGTGCGTACAATTGGCGCCATTGATCCCTCTGCCGGATGCAAGTATCTGCGCGACTTTCGCGAGGCCTATCGCTCCTACCAGCAAGTTCTCGCCGCGAGCGATGTCCGCCACGAAATCGCCCAAGCCGGAACCGTCCTGGTCGGCGACTATCACGCCCTGCCCAACTCGCAGCGTTATTTGGCCTCGCTCCTGCGCGATCCCGAACTCCACCAGCGCCCGGTAGTGCTGGGAGTGGAAACCATTTTCTCCCGCGACCAGCACATTCTCGACGAATGGCTTCGCGGCGAGATTGATGAAAATGAACTGCGGCAACGCATCCGTTTCGATCTCGACTGGGGATATGACTGGCCGACATTTTACGAACTGCTCTCCGCCGCCCGCGACCACGGCGCCTCCATCTACGGTCTCGATTGCATGCCTCGCGAAGATCTGCGCAAGATCGGAGCCCGGGATCGCCATGCCGCCGACAAGATTGCCGAACTCCGCCGCCACAATCCCGACGCGCTCATCATGGTGTTGTTCGGCGAGTCGCATCTTGCGCCGCAGCATCTGCCCGCCCTGCTCCAGGAGCGGCTTCCGGCCGAACCCACGCTCACCGTTCTGCAAAACGTCGACGCCCTCTACTGGCGCGCCGCCGGAGAAGCTCGCGACCACGTCGAAGCCGTCCTAGTCCGGAAAGAGGTCCGAAAAGAGGTCCGCCAAGAGGTTCGCAAAGAAGTCCGCGAAAATGTTGTCTGCGTCTTCAACGCCACGCCGCTGGAAAAATACGAGACCTACCGCCTCTGGCTCGACCGCTGGGGACGCAGCGATAACGACGGCGCGCCCGACCTCGGCCCCACCCTCTATAACCTGATCGAGGGCATGGTGCGTTTTCTCGGCATCAACCAGTACTCTCCGCACAACACTACGCAGCCCAGGCTTCTGGTGGACCTCATGCCCGAAGTCTATTCCCGCAGCTCCGATGCCCTGCTGCGCCGCCTGTTATCGCGCAAGGGATTCACGGCCGAACACCGCCGCTCCCTGCTGCGCCAGGTTGGGGAGCGCGGCAGCGTTTACCTGGCTCCGATCAACGCCGTGTACGTGCGCCAGTTCCGCATGACCTCCTCGGCCGAGGACGCCGTGCGCTGCCTTCATCAAGCCTGCCGCGGCTTACCGAATCTTGCGAACGGCAAAGCTCCGGCAGCGCAAGCCGCGCCTGGCGCGAAAATTCTGGATCAAGACGACGTGTTTTACATGACGGTCTTCGAGCACGCGCTCGCCTTCTTCGGATCGCGTATCTTACATCCCGCGCGGCCCGCCCTCCGCGATCCCGATATCGCGGAATTGTTCGACGTGACGCGCGAAGACCTCGAACATCAAACCGCGCTTCCGTTCGCCGATGCCGTCGAAGCTCTCGACTTCCTGACCGAACACCGTAAGCAGGATTTCCGCGGCGCGCCAGTTCCTCCCTTCACCGGCCGCAAGTATGAATACGTCGCCGAGCAACTCGGCCATCTCACCGGCACCGACCTCTATGACGCCTACATCGAGGGCCGCCTGACGACCGCCGCCCTGCGCAAGCTCTTCCTGGCCCACATCGAAGAACCTGGCGTGGCTGGCAAAGCCTACATCCAATTGAAAAGGCGCCTGCACTCCGGATCACGCGCCTGATCTGTTGGGTTTTAGATTGGCGAGATGAGCTTGATCTAAATTGAACCAGGGATCCGATTAGGTCCGATTTTTCTCGTTCCTCTGTGTCCTCCATAGTTCCAAGGTTTTGATTTCGCCACCACTGCGGTATTCTCACCTTTCCAATGCCCGACGACATCCCACTCCAGTCGCAGACGCCCGACGCGCTCATGCTCTTCGGTTTCTGGTACCGCGCGCTCCCGGCGAATCAACTCCGGCCGGGGCGAGTCTGGCCAAGACCATGCTGCTCGAACAGCCGTTGGTGATCGGACGCGACCAGCAAGGCCAAGCCTTTGCCCTGCGCGATGCCTGCCCTCATCGCGGCATGCCGCTTTCTTGCGGGCAATTCGACGGCCAACAGATCGAATGCTCGTACCACGGCTGGAGATTCGACACTCACACGGGCCAGTGCCAGCTGATCCCGTCGCTCGTCTCCGATCAGAGTTTGAAGATCGACCGCATCTACGCCGGCAGCTATCCCTGCGAAGAGCGCGACGATTTCATCTGGGTCTTCATCCCCGACCCCGGTCCATCCGGAGCCGGATTCTCGAAGCCCGCGCCCGCTCCGACTCCCGCTCCCGAAATTCCGAAGTTCAGCGAGCACTACAAACACGCCTACCTCTCCGCCGACCTGCCTTGCTCGGTCGACCACGGCATCATCGGCCTGATGGATCCCGCGCACGGCCCCTTCGTTCACCAGGCGTGGTGGTGGCGCACCCAAAAGTCGATTCACGAAAAGCGCAAGAACTTCGAACCCATCCCCTACGGATTTCGCATGAGCGCGCACACCCCCAGCTCGAACAGCGCTCCCTACAAACTGCTGCGCCTTTACGCCGACGCCGATTCGATTTCGACGACCATCGATTTCGTTCTGCCCAACCTGCGCTCGGAAATCATTCGTGCCGGAAAATATTGGTTCTCGAGCCTGACGACCGTCACTCCCATCACCCGCAACCAGTGCCGCATCGACGTAGTCGCAGCCTGGAACCTGTTCCGCTGGATTCCCTTCGGCCCCCAGTTGCTGAAATTCGTCTTCGCTAAATTCGTGGAGCAGGATCGCCGCACCATGGAACTCCAGTCCGAAGGCCTGAAGCACAACCCGCACCTCATGCTGATTGACGACGCCGACCGCCCCGCAAAGTGGTATTTCGGATTGAAGAACTCCATGCTCGAAATGAAAACGAACGGCGGCGAGTTCCGGCATCCGATGGCGGGGCCAGTGACGTTAAAGTGGAGAAGCTGAGACGCTGCGCAACCGCACAGTCCTCAAAGTTTTGCGATCGTACACGTTGACCTCTGTTTTTCGCTTGTATGCCGGCGTTCGCCGTGATACTCAGGACTGGCTATGAAACCAACGCATTTCTCTCTCAGCTTGCTCTTGATCGTGTGCCTGTCCGGTTCCTCGTCCTGGGGGCAGGCAGTGCCGCCAGAGAAGGGCCCCGCCCCTCCATCACAGGCGGTCTCTAACGTGCACACCACCGACGATCTAGACGTTCTGCGGGAAACCCAGCTTCAGGTCAGCACTAAGGATCACACCGGTCTGATCTGGTGGATTCCCTTTGAGTTTTGGGCACAGTCGGCGGAAAAGAATGGAAATTCTGCGGAAAAAGCGCGGGAGCAGTTTAGAGCTCTTAGCGACTACACCATCGTGGGTGTTCTGGTTGGTCAGCTCAGCTCTCTTGGAAGTGTTGAGTATGTTACGCCGTCCGACCTGCAAAAGAAGACTTTCATCCGCGACTCGGAAGGGCAGAATTACGCGGCTCTCACCAACTTAACCGGCGATGCGAAGAACTTGGCAGACATGCTGAAGCCAATTCTGACCAACGCCATGGGCCGCGCCGGAGAAAACTTTGCTCTACTGTTCTTTCCCGCAACAAAAAAAGGAGGTAAACGCATTGCCGACGAAGTCTCTAAAGGAAGTTTCTCTGTGGTGATCAAGGACGTCGCGGGAGAGGGGGAATCTATTTACCTTTGGCGTACGCCCTTGACTTCATTATCCGCCCCACGCTACTGCCCCGTAGGGAAAGAACGTGTCCATGCGGATTGGGATTATTGCCCTCGGCACGGAGTCAAACTCAATCAGCCGTAGCAAGCAGGGCATGTGCGACGCGGCCTGAGATGACAGCCGAAGGCAGGGGCTTTATTTGAGGTGAGAACGAGCTATTCTCCCACCAGCCAGTCCATCGCCTCTTCCCGCGTCTTGAAGGTCGCAATCTCGCGCTGGGAAAAACTGTGAAAATTTTCCATGAAGGCGTGCGGAATACTCTCGGTGCCGACCCACGCCGTTTTTTTCACAAATGGACGGTCGAGCGTCAGGACTTCTTTTATTTTGGCAGCCACTGCATGATCCACGGTGGCGCCGGTGAAATCGGCGAATGTAAGCAGCGATTCTCGCGCATGCTGGGCTACGGTCATTCGCACATACTCAAGCAAAAGCTGCATTTGCGGTGCCGTGGCATGGGAATAGTCCAGCAGCAGAATCTGCTTGCCCTGGTGCTCGATGAATCGTATGCGATCGTCCATAGGATTAAGCGAAATGATTGCCAGCGAAATTCAAGTTTATGGTACGCAACATGCCTCGACGGGCAGGTTCTCATCCAGCCAGTGCAAATAAGTCTCCATCGAATGCCAGCATACCGGATTCATCTTCACCTTGCCCTCCGAAGAAAATTCATACGCCGTATTCACGTGCTCATAGTCGAGGATCAGCGGAATATGGAGCGGAAGCTTGGGGACCAGATCCCACGAGTTGACGATGCGCCAGGATGTAATGGGCAGCGAATTGAATACGCGCGCAAAAAGCATATTGCCAACGCGGGGAGAGGCGAACGTGCACGAGGTCCCGATATCGAACTTCCCCTTCTCCTTGTTCTCCATCGTAAAGAGAGTGATAAGCGCCGCCCCCAGGCTGTGCCCGGTAACAATGTAGGGGCGCTCCGGCCGGCCTTTCTTTTCGTTGACGAACGCTGCTCTCAGGCTGACTTTCTCCAGCCGCAGGTGCAACTGCTCGAGTTGGTCGCCGAACGATCCCTGCAACTCCGGCAGCGGGCCGGCTTCGAGCAAGCGCCCGGCGGTCCGTGGATGCTGCTCGATCTTCAACGTGCTGTAAATTTTGTCAAACCCGTGCGCCACCCGGCCCGCGTGCGGAACCTGCGAAAACGGGACCAGATAAGCCGAGGCGTCGTCCCACCATTCAGTAGCGCCTTCGGTGCCGCGAATGGCAAGCGCAAAATCTTCCTGCGTATTTTTGTTGCGCGCGATGAAGCCGTAAAACTTAGGCTCTGTGCGTCCGAAAATGAAGTCGGACATGTGGATCCAGGCCACAAATTCATACGGATCGGGAATGTCGCCAGCCTGAGGTTCAGGCCTGAGGTTGGCGCGATCGCGTTTGAACATCGCATACGCGCCTTGCACGAGTCGGCCATAAAGAATCGCTTCGCTATTCACCAGGGGTCGGCCCATGAAGACACCTCCCAGGAAGGAATTCGATTCGGTTACCCCAGGAACTGACGCCCCCGCGCCGCAATCAATCGTCGACGAAAGACAGTCGACGAAAGTCACTCTATGGCCGTGGTCTACCCAAGCAAAGACTCCACGACGCTGTAAGCCTCAACCAGCGCAGCGTCCAGCGCCGCGGCATCTTTGCCGCCCGCCTCAGCCAGGTCGGGACGCCCGCCGCCTTTGCCACCAACTTTCCGCGCCACGGGGCCGATGATTTTTCCCGCCTGAATGCGGCTGGTGAGGTCTTTGGTGACGCCAACAATCAGCGAGACGTTGCCATCCGAGGCCGAGCCCAGCACGACGACAGCCGAGCCGAGCTTGTCGCGCAACTTGATCGACCAGCGTGCGCATCTGGGCGCGCTCCAGATTGTCCACGCGATGGGTGAGAACTTTGACGCCGCGAATTTCTTTAACTCTTTCGCCGATGTTGGCCGTGCTCGATGATGCGGACTTCATCCGCGCCTGATCGAGCTCGCGCGTGAGGCGCTTGATTTCCGCGTCTTTCTTTTCGAGTTCCAGTTTCAAGGCTTCGGCCGGAGAAACTGGCTCCGCAGGCGTGGTCAGGGCGGTGGGTGCCCCATCCTTGCGCGTTCTTTGCGCAAGGGTGGGACCAACCAGCGCGGCCACGACGCTTTCGAGCTCATGATCCTTCCTGAAATGGCGCAGCGAGCCTTCGCCGGTCACGGCCTCGATGCGCCGTACGCCCGATGACACGCTTCCCTCTTTCAGAATTTTGATCAGCCCGATCTCGCCGGTAGCGCCGGTATGCGTGCCGCCGCACAGTTCGGTAGAAAAATCGCCGATCTTGATCACGCGCACCTTGTCGCCGTATTTCTCGCCGAACAGCGCCATCGCATGATACTCGTTGACCGCCACGTCAATCGGAACGTTCTCGACGATCTCGACCCGCTCATTGCGCAGAACTTCCTTGTTGATGATGTCTTCGATATCCTGCAGCTCCTCGTCTTCGACGCCGGTGAAGTGCGAGAAATCGAAGCGCAGATGATTGGGAGCCACAAGCGACCCCGCCTGCTTCACATGCTTGCCCAGAACTTCGCGCAGTCCCGCGTGGAGCAGATGCGTGGCCGTGTGGTTGCGCATAGTGGCCGCGCGAATTTCGGTGTTGACCACGGCGTCGACTTTTTGGCCGACGCGAATTGCGCTGCCGTGGCAACAACCTGATGCGCGCGCACGCCCTGGACCGGGTAGTAGCATCCCGTCACTTCGGCGACGACGGTGTTGTGATCGTCGGAGTAAAGCCATCCGCGATCGCCGACCTGCCCGCCGGACTCGGCGTAGAAGGGAGTGTGATCGAGAATGATCTCGCCGGATTCTCCGGGCTTGAGTTCCTGCGCGCCCTGGCCATCCTTGATGATAGCTAGCGACTTCGCAATTGTCCGAACGAGTCTGGCGATAGCCTTCGAAGTCGGATTTCGGGAGTCGCTGGTAGGCGGGATTGGCAGTCTGCTTGGCTGCGCCTTTCCAGGAGGCGCGAGCGCGTTCCGCTGCTCGGCCATGGCTCGTCGAAGCCTGCCTGGTCGAATTGCATCCCCTGGTCACTAGCCGCATCGACCATGAAATCTAGCGGTAAGCCGAAAGTGTCGTAAAGCTTGAAACGCCTCATCATCCCGCAAACACCGGCGGCTTGGCCAACAACTCCCGCTTAAGCGTAGGTGCCGAATTCTGCCGCCGATCCCACATCGCCCTGTTGCTCCAGTGCATCTCCAGTGACAAGCTCCTCTGAATTGGCTAGGCGTGGAGATTCACGTTCTTTGCCCATTCGTAACACTTCCTCGTACTTCCCTCAGCCCATGTCAATTGTTGTCGCAAATCGCGTTTCCTCTTCCCGATTACGACCTTCGACACACGGTCCGCCGTCTCGATCAGCTCCGGATATGCATCCTGCATCAGATCGCGAACGGCAAACACCATCTCGATGCAGGAAGGGCTTTGTCCTGACCGAGCAATCGTCCGTGCGGTGATCGCGCGGCGGATGATCTTGCGCAGCACGTAGCCGCGGCCTTCGTTTGAAGGAACTACGCCGTCGGAGATAAGAACGTCGCCGCGCGTGAGTGGTCAGCAATCACGCGCAACGACGCAGCAGACGATTTCGAGATGAGCTTCCTTGACGCAACTTCCGCCAATAGAGTCCGGCTCCCTGTCATACTCCGAGCAATTGGGCGCGCTCTTTCAATCAGCGGCGTAAACAAATCTGTCTCGTAGTTCGAAATCACGCCCTGCAGCACCGCCGCCATCCGTTCCAGCCCTGCGCCCGTATCAATCGACGGCTTCGGCAGCGGCGTCAACTTCCCCGATGCATCCCGATCGAACTGCATGAACACCAGGTTCCAGAGCTCGACGTACCGTCCGCAATCGCAGCCAAACGTGCAGTCGGTGTGTCCCTGATCGCTGGCGGCCACGCCCATGTCGTAGTGAATCTCGCTGCACGGGCCGCAGGGACCGGTGTCTCCCATCTGCCAGAAATTGTCTTTCGCGCCAAATTCGTAGATGCGATCTTTCGGCACACCTTGACCCAGCCACAGGTCGTAGGCTTCGGCATCGCGCGGAACTCCGTTCTCGCCTTTGAAGATCGTGACGTAGAGCTTCGCTTTGTCAATCCCAAACCACTCCGGCGAAGTGATCAACTCCCACGCGTAAGCAATCGCGTCTTTCTTGAAGTAGTCGCCGAAGGAGAAATTCCCCAGCATCTCGAAAAACGTGTGATGACGATTGGTGAAGCCGACGTTTTCCAGATCGTTGTGCTTGCCGCCGGCACGCACGCATTTCTGCGAAGTCGTCGCGCGCGCGTAGTCGCGCTTTTCCAGGCCCAGGAAAACGTCCTTGAACTGGTTCATGCCGGCGTTGGTGAACAGCAGCGTCGGGTCGTTGGCCGGCACGAGCGAAGAGGAGTGCACCTCGCGGTGTCCCTTCTGAATGAAGAAGTCGAGGAACTTGCGGCGAATTTCAGAGCCTGTGAGCATGGAAAGCTAAAGTCTAAATCAAAAACCAGTTCTCGGTTCCCAGTTCCCAGTTCTCAGTCAGAACCCGGCGAGGTTTTTCTGAGAACTGAGAACTGGGAACTGAGAACTCTCGATATTGGTTATCATTTGTCGTTCGGTACCGGCTAGTCCCGCGCTCGATCTGACGGAGGAAGCTCCAATGCCTTGCAATCCAGAAGTCCTGAGACACGTTCCGCTCTTCGCCCTGCTCGACGACGAAGAAACCGCCGTCTTGGCCAGCCAGGTCGAAGTCAGGCAATTCGCTGCCCGGCAGCGAATCTATAAGCTGGGCGATCCGGGCGGACGGGCCTACGTCGTGGTCTCGGGCATGGTTCAGGTGACGACCGTCGACGAGGACCACCAGGAAGTCGTAGTCGACGAACCCACGCATGGAGAGTTCTTCGGCTTCGCGTCCATGCTGGAGGAGACCCCTCACGAATCGTCGGCGATCGCTCTCGAGGAAACGGTGTGCATCGAAGTCGACCGGCAGGACATTGCCATCCTGCTGCAGCGCAAGCCCATGTCCGGCATGGATATGCTGGCCGTACTCGGACGCCAGTTTCATGCCTCGCAAAAACTGGTGCGGGTGCGCGCCGCCCGCAATCCCAACGAAGTCATCGAAGAGAAAGAGACGTTCGGCGAGCGCGTGGCCGACCACGTGGCCAGTTTTGGCGGCTCGTGGACTTTCATCATTTCGTTCGCGATCGTTCTGACCACGTACGCGGCCGTCAGTGCAAGGCTCGGCCAGCGTTCATGGGATCCCTATCCGTTTATCCTGCTGAACTTATTCTTGTCGATGCTGGCAGCGATTCAAGCGCCCATCATCATGATGAGCCAGAACCGGCAAGACAAGAAGGACCGGTTGCGCGGCGAGCTTGATTATGATGTCAATCGCCGCGCAGAAACCGAGATCCAAGGCCTGGCGCACAAGATCAACCTGATCGGCGACAAGATCGGGGACGTCGAGGACTTGCTTCGCAACCGGATCCAGCGCTGAACGCCGTGACCATGGCGAGAACGCAACTTACTTCGCTACGTCTTCGGTTTTTTCCGCGCCCTTCTTCACGCCTTTCTTGACCGCCTTGGCGCCTTTCTTCACGTCCTTGCCCGTATCCTTGGCAGCGGTCTTCGTGGCATCGGCGGTTTTGTCGGCGGCTTTTTCGGTGGCTTCGCCAGTCTTTACGGCGGCTTTCTTGGTGGCGTGTCCGGTCTTCTTCGCCGCTGACTCCGTGGTGTCTTCGGTCTTATCGGCGGCTTTTGCGGTGGCGTCGCCGGTCTTCACGGCTGCCTTCTTGGTCGCGTGCGCCGTCTTCTTCGCAGCTGTGTCGGTTGCCTTGCCGGTGTCTTCGGCTGCTTTCTTCACGTCGGTTCCCGCCTGGCCATACGAAAACGCAGTCAGCGCCAGCAGCGCGGCTGCGATCGTCATCATCAAAGAGAACTTCGCTTTCATAGTTCCTCCAGAGCAATTTAAGAGATCTTCAGATGCAAATTTTTATCAGAGTTGAGGAGTGGGCGCAAGCAGGACAGCAGTTTTCAGTTCTCAGTTCCCAGTTCCCAGTTTTAAGTTTTCCGTTCCCAGTCAGAAGGCTGCGAGGTTTTACTGAGCACCGAGAGCTCATTCTGACGCGTCGGTACCTTCGTTCTCGAGTTCAGTAAGAGTTTCTTCATCCACGTCCCATTTCTTCAGGATGGTGAAGATGGTCTTCGATCCGAACCCGGCGCGCATCAGGTTGCGGAAGATGCGGGCCGACTGCTTCCGGTCTTTGTCTTTGGGCTTCTGCAGGCGTTTGCGGCGAAGGTAATCGCGCGCCAGACTCTCCTCTTTGACGCCGTCATAGACGGAAGAGACCGCTTTCTGGATGACGTCGCCGTGAACCCCTTTCGCCTTCAGGTCGTTGACGACTCGCGTGCGCCCGAATTTTTCGTTGTCCCGGCGATACGAGGAAAAGGCGGCCGCGTATTTGGCGTCGTTCAAATAGCCCTGATCCTTCAAGCGAACGACAATCAGTTCCACCAGCGTCTTGCCGATTTCCGTGTCGGCTTCCACACGGTTGCGCAGCAGGCGCTTTAGTTCCGCTACCGAGCGCATTCGGCGCGCCAGCGCGCCTATGGCGTATTCGTAAAGCTCGGCTTCGGTGAAAAGTTTTCTGGGGCGGCCAAACGCCATGCCTACACGATAACGCGAGACGGGGCCTGGGGGTTAGCGCTTGACGGCCTTGCTTGACGCACAACGAATTTTTCGAGACGCGAACTGGCCTATTTCGGCGGTGGCGCCGAACCCGGTGCCGGCGCACTCGCCGGGGGCGGTACGCTTGCTGCGATGGGCGCGACCAGCGCTGCTTTAGCCGAGGCGGGCAGCTTGTCGGCATTGGCCAGCAGGAGCGCCAACTGCCACATCTGAGTTTCAGAAAGCGACTTGCTGAACCCGGGCATGCCGGTCAGGCGAAGGCCGTTGAAAATCTTCCAATAGCTTTCGCCGGCCGGATCGTCGGTCACGCCCTTCCCCTCCAGCAGCAGCGGCGGCACCGGATACATGCCCGCTGCAATCGCCGTTTTCGGCGTCAGCGGCAAGCCATGGCAAACGGCACAATGCTGCTTGTAAAGCTCGGCGCCAGCCAGGTAGTTGGCTTCGTTCGCCGGGATGGGGACATTTTTCGGCATATCTTTCGCGATACGCACATGCAAGGCCTTCTTCGCAAAGAATCTTTCGAAGGGCATGTCAGAATCGGTGGTGGCAACCGGAGCGCTGCCGCCGGTGAAATAGAGATACGCCCCGCAGGGAACGAGGGCGAGGCCGAGTAGCAGTCCGACGATGAATTTCACGGGTTGAATCTGCCTCCAGAAGTTACATACAAGTTACATACTCTAACACTTCGAATCGGCATCTGAACTATATTGAAGGGCATACAAATGTGGGGGCACCCCCGGCAACACTGCCCAGGCCTCCGCGACGGGACAACCATGCGAATTGCCGGAGCGGCCAGCGCGTTTCCTCGACATTACTATTCCCAGGAGATGTTGCTGGCGGCGCTGCAGGAATACTGGGGCGACAAGATCGAAAACCCGCACGTGCTGCGGCGTTTGCATCGTCACGTGCGCGTCGACGGACGCTACCTCTCCCTTCCCAAAGAAGAATATCTGAAGATGAAAACCTGGGGCGAGGCCAACCATCACTGGATTCGCACCGCCAAAGAGTTGGGGGAGAAAGCGGTGACCGGCGCGCTGGCGGACGCGGGCTTGCACGGCCGGAGTCTGGGCGCGTTCTTTTTTGTTTCCGTCACCGGCATTTGCAGTCCATCGATCGACGCGCTGCTGATCAACCAGATGGGATTGTGCAGAAATATTCGCCGCATTCCGATTTTTGGGCTGGGCTGTGTGGCGGGCGCTGCCGCCATTTCGCGCGCGGCCGATTATGTGCGCGCTTATCCGGATCAGGCCGCGGTGGTGCTGTCGGTTGAGCTTTGCTCGCTCACGCTGCAGCGCGAGGATCTCTCGATGGCCAACCTGATTTCGGCCGGACTGTTCGGCGACGGCGCGGCCGCGGTGATCGTCGCGGGCACTGACGCCGGCTGCGGACTTTCCGGCCCGCGCATCCTCGCCACCAGTTCCGTGTTCTATCCCGGCACCGAAGAGATGATGGGTTGGGACGTGTCGGAAAAGGGCTTTCGCATTATTCTCTCTCGCGAAATTCCGGATCTGGTTCGAAAAAATCTGGCGCACGATCTCGACGAATTTCTTGCCGGGCGCGGATTAACTCGCGCCGACATCGGCAGCTGGGTGCTGCATACCGGCGGCCCGAAGATTCTGGAAGCCACGGCCGAGGCGCTCGGCTTGAACCATGGCGAACTCGACGTCTCCTGGCAGTGCTTGCGCCGGACGGGCAACTTGTCGTCGGCTTCGGTCCTGGTCGTGCTCGAAGAGGTCATGAAGAATCGCCGCCCCGCCCCTGGCACGCTCGGCTTGCTGGCCGCGATGGGTCCGGGGTTCTGCTCGGAATTCGTTTTGCTGGAATGGTAGGCGTCACCAGTAAGAAATCGCGCATCACAGCTTCATCGATAAGAAATTCATGGAGACCCGTTCTTCCAAGCCGTGGGATTTGTTCATAGTCGGCGGCGGACCTGCGGGTCTGGCAACGGCCGTCGCCGCACGGAGCCACGGTTTGAGCGTGGTGGTGGTGGATGGCGCGGTTCCACCGATCGACAAGCCCTGCGGCGAGGGTTTAATGCCGGACGGCGTCGAGGCTCTGCACCAACTCGGGATCACGATTCCCGAGGGCGAAGCGTATCCCTTCCGCGGCATACGTTTCGTTAGCGACGGCATCCAAGCCGAGGCTGCGTTTCCTCGAGGAACAGCGCGCGGAATCCGGCGTACGCATTTGCATCGCGTCATGGTGGATCATGCGGCGGCGTGCGGCGTGCGATTGCTGTGGCAGGCTGCGGTCACAGGACTTCATCCGGAAGGCGCGCTGGTGGCGGGAGAATTGGTGTGCGCGCGCTGGGTGGTGGGTGCCGATGGGACCAGTTCGCGCGTCCGCGACTGGGCAAAATTGGACGGACACGAGTTGGACGCATCCTTGGATGGAAACCAGGAAAAGAATCTGCGCTTCGCGTTCCGGCGCCACTACCGAGTCAAGCCCTGGACCGATTTCATGGAACTGCACTGGGGCCGTCGCTGCCAGATTTATGCCACGCCCGTCGGTGGCGAAGAAGTTTGTGTGGCCATGATTTCGCGCAGCCCGAAGCTGCGGCTCGAAGATGCGCTTGGGGAATTTCCCGAACTTTGCGCGCGCCTCGAAGGTGCGGAACACACTTCGAGCGAACGGGGCGCCATCACTGTCATGCGAAGGTTGCGGCGCGTATATCGTGGCCGGACCGTGTTGGTGGGCGACGCCTCTGGCGGAGTCGACGCCATTACCGGAGAAGGTCTCTGCCTCGCCTTTCGGCAAGCCGCGCTGCTCGGCGAGTGCCTGGCGAGCGGGGACCTGGCGCGCTATCAAAACGGTCATCGCCGGCTGATCGGCCGTCCCGCCCTGATGGCTCGCATGATGCTGTTCATGGCCAAACATCCTCATCTACGGCAGCGCACTATGCGGGTATTCCAGTCGAATCCTCGTTCTTTTGCTGGCATGTTGGCCATGCACGTGGGCGAAGGCTCCACGCGGGATCACATGGCGAACGGAATCGCTTTAGGGTGGAAACTGCTGAAAGCCTGACGCTTTGCTGACCCGTCGAAATCCATCTCGGTATCAACAAGAATATCTATGACCAAGACTCTTCGTTCGATGGTTCTCTGTCCAATCAGTCTTCTGGTCGTGGCCGCCGCGCTGGCCGCGGCACAGCCGGCCGCGCCGCCGGTTACCCATGAATTGCTGCTGCAACTCGACCCTGCCGGCAGCGGGGCCGACATTAGTCTGACCGGCAACGTGCACACGGTGCACGGCGCATTCCTGTTGAAACACGGCGTCATTCATCTCAATCCCGCGACCGGCAAGGCCAGCGGAGAAGTCGTGTTCGACGCCACCAGCGGCAAGACCGGCAACGGCTCGCGCGACAATAAAATGCACAAAGACGTGATGGAGAGCGGGCGCTATCCGGAGATCGTCTTCCGCCCCGATCGCGCCGATGGTGTACTCGCCGCCTCGGGTGCCTCCACGCTCCGGGCCCACGGCATGTTTGCGATCCATGGCGCTGAGCACGAAGTTACTTTTCCCGTTGAAATAAGTTTCACCGGAAGCGCCTGGACCGCGAAGGCTTCATTTCAGGTTCCGTACGTGCGGTGGGGGATGAAGAACCCCAGCAAATTGTTCTTGCGAGTTGACGACGTGGTGCAGGTGCAGTTTCACGCGTCCGGAAGCGCAACTCCCTAGAGCCGGGCTGAACAGGCGGCGCCAGTTGCCATGGTTACTTCTTTCCGATTACCTGAAGTTACTAACAGTCGTTACTAGCACCGATTGACTTCCTCACAGCGCTGGGACATCTGCAACTCTTTTCACATCCCAGATAACCACCACCTGCAAGTGCTTACAAAGACAAGTGCATGTCTGTGCGTGTATTGGCATTGCGGTTGCACTTCTCTATCGCGTCCTCCCCGCCTTGAAAACTTATCAAAAACGAGAGTAATCGAAATCGAGTTGGTCTTGGAGAATCCATCATGTTACGTAGCCGCTTTCTCTTGTTGCTGGTTGTAGCCCTTTCCTTCTGCACGTTGGCCTCGGCCAATTCCACCCCGGTCAATATGACGTTTCTTTACCCGGGTATCAACGTCTCCGGCGGTTATTACACTTATCCTTACTATTTCTCGATTAATGGCGGAAAGGCAACGCCCCTGATGTGTGATTCGTTCAACAACCACATCTCGGCGGGTGAGAGCTGGAGTGCTCACGTCAGCGGCCTGCTTTCTGGCCAAGGTTTGTTTGGCAAGGACATTAAGGATTACAAAGCGGCGGGCATCATTTTTGATGGCGTGATGAATGGAACGATTGACGCCAAAATCGGCAACTGGGCTGTGTGGAACTTGTTCAGCAAGGGCATCACGAACAGCGCGGCCGTACTGTCCCTCGACAGCAGCGCTCTGCTGTTGGCGCAGCACGCCCCGTCGAGCGAGTTTAAAGGGCTGGTGCTGTACACGCCGGTCGGCGGAAGCCCGGGCCACGGACCGCAGGAGTTCATTGGCTATCGAGGAACGGCTTTGGCAACCCCGGAACCGGGCAGCCTGATGCTCCTCTCGACGGGCCTAGTCGGGATTGCAGGATTGCTGCGGCGCAAGTTGGTGCGCGGCTAATTCGGGTTTGGTTACTCACGTTTTCGCAAGTCAAGCTTCCTCTTGCTCCTTTGAACGCCGCCACCAGCGCAAATCTGATGGCGGCTTTTTCGTCGATCTCATCGATCCTGGCTGCAGGAGCCCTGTAACTTCCTTCCGCTCGCCGCATCTCATGCCTGGCCCTGCGGAATCAGGGCGAACAATCCATAGACAATTCAACCAAGAGGAGATGTGTCCATGAAGAAGATGTTTGTAACCCTGATGTCCACGGTCTTGCTGTTCGGCGCCCTGGCCTTCGCGCAGTCAGGCGATGCCATGAAACACGACGACATGAAGAACGATCAGATGAAAAGCGACCAGATGAAGGACGACCAGAAGAAGAGCGGCGACAGCATGAAGAAGGACGACATGGCGAAGGACTCGTCGAAGAAGCAGAAAAAGTCCAAGAAGACCAAGAAAGACGCCATGCAGAAGGACGAAATGAAGCATGACGACAGCATGAAGCACTAAGAATTTCCGGCGGATCCATCCCCAGTGCGATCGCTCCTTGGACGGGCGCTACGGCGCCCGCCGCCATTTCCGCGAACGATGCCATGGGTTATCCTGTCAGGCGGGCAACCTTGTGCAGTGTGCCCGCCATCGCACAGAACACCCTGGCCTCGTCAGGAGGACACGATGATCGCGATCCCACTCGTCGCGGCGTTGCTGCTGGGATCTCCGCAGCAGGCCGATGTCTCGCAGCCCCATTGGACGCCCGAGCAACTCGAACAGATCAAGCAAAAGGAGGAACAGTTCAGGCGACAGTACGAACCGACGCGCCAGCGGGCGATTCACATCAACGATCTGGCTGGCAATATCCACTCCGAGGCCGACGCCCGGGCCTTTGTGGATGCGGTCGCGGAGGAACTGACCGGCCATCGTCATATGTCCTGGACGACGCGAAGTATCCGCCGTCGGGTCGCTCATGCGGAGTACGAAGCGGTATCCGACCCCTCTCGCCAGATTCCCGAACAGCGCATCGTCGATATCTGGAATGAGTACGTGCGCGAGATCGATGCACCCGAGGAAACGCTGGTTACAGTAGCGGAACTCCACAACCTGCGGGACTCCCTGTATCTGGGCGCAAGCGAGTACACGTGGAAACGCGAACTAGGGCAGTCGATTTGGACGATGCCGAACATTTATGCGCTCGACGCGGAGGGCAAGATTGCGAGCGGCTGCCGAGCTCTCGAAGCGCTCAAGATTATTCACGATATGCATGACATGTTCCAGAATGTGCGCTTTGCGCGGGAGCGTGTGCAGAAGGGTGTGCTGCCTTCTGAAGCCTTCCAGCAGCGACAACTGAACCCCGCGCAATCGGCCAAGGCCGTGTTCTCATCCGGCGAACTCCGCGCGATGTCAATGCGCAACCCGATCCAGCCAGCCGTGTATCGCTATCAACAGGAGCACGGAGAGCGCGCGTATCAGCAGCTCTTGCGAAGACTGTTTGCGGAGTTGTTCCCGGAGGATTGAATCGCTACTCCTGGTACTCCGGTTCGCGTTTCCATCCTGAAAGCATGGAGTAGAAGTTCGCCCAGCCGTGCAGCACAACCATGATCAGGTGTCCGGGGATGAAGGCGAGGAATCCGCACATGGCGAAGAAATGCCATCCGCGCGCGAAATGAAATCCTCCAAATAGAAACGCCAGCCAAGAAAATTGCGCCGGCTTATACAGGACGATCCCGGTCAGCAGCGACAGCACGCCGAATGCGATCGTCGACGTATAAGCCAGCTTCTGCAGCGGGTTGTACTGGCCTATGGCCGGGGGTTTGGGGCCAAAGAAAAAATAATGCCGCGCCATCGGCCACACACCGGCAACGTCGCGGTGCGTAAACAGCATAGTTCGGTAATGGCCGCTCGCGACTTGATACGCCACATAAACCAATCCGCCAGCGGCAAAAATCCACATGAATGTGAAATGCCACTGCAAGGCGCCGCCGAGCCATCCGCCGAGGGTGAGCGACTTCGGGATATCGAGCAGAATGCTTTCTGGAATCTTTGGGCCGAAGCTGGGGAACGCGCGGAAAATTCGCAGTCCGCTAGTCACCATCACAAACAAGCTGATGGCGTTGACCCAGTGGGTAATCCGAATTGGCAGCGGATGCTCGTAAGCGGCACGGACCAACTCCGGCTCCTCCGCCTCTGCGACCGGCTCAACCGGTGCCGGCGAGGCAGACACCGTCTCCAGCCTCGCCGCCGTTGCTTCGACTGGGTCCCCCTCCGGGCTCGGCATTGGTTCCGGCTGGGGAGCGGGAACGTTCTTCTCTTCGGACTGTTCGTTCGTTTGTTCGTTCCGCTCTTGGCTGCTCTGTTCTTCGTCCGCCATCACAGTCCTCCGAACCAGCTATAGCCCTGGTCTTCCCAATAGCCGGTTTTGCCGGGCTTCAGCACATTGGTGACGCGGATGGTGTCCAGATACTTGGCCTGCTTGTATCCGAGTTTGGTCGGCATCTGGAGGCGCAGAGGCGCGCCGTGCTTGCGATCGAGCGGCTGCCCATACATCTCGTAACAGAGCAGTGACTGCGGGTGCAAAACCGAGGCCATGTCGATCGACTCGTAGTAATCGTCCACGCACTCGACTTCCAGAAAACGCGCGCCCGTGTTCGCTCCCACCAGCGCGAGGAAGTCCGAGATGCGCGCCCCGCCAAACGACCCCACAACATCCCACCCTTCCACGCAGACATGCCGCGTGTTCTGGCTGATCTTCGGCAAGGCCTGGATCTGCTCCAGCTTGTATTCCCCCGGGTGCTGAACGTCGCCCTCGACCGTCAGCGTCCAGTTCTCCAAATCGACTTCGGGATCGAGCACGTCGTAACCGTTGTAGGGAAACTTCTCAAAGGGGACGACTTCGGAATTCGAGAACGTCTGGGCAAGATGTTGCGTGCGAAACAGGCCGCCGGATGCCCAGTCGCTAAAACGAACTCCGGCCGAAACCAGCCGGTCGCTCACCTTGGGGAAGGCAAACACGCCCAACACTGCGACGGGCGCCAGTTTGAGCAACTGACGGCGGCTCTGCCGTTTGAGTTCCTTGTCTTCGAGCCGAGTGATCATAGTGGTCATTGTGTAGAGACGGGGCTTGCCCCGTCTCACCGGACGCAGAGACGCGGCAAGCCGCGTCTCTACATGGAAGATCTCCAGAGAGCAGACCTTAGCACAAAATAAGATGCGGATGTGAAGACTAAGTTTCAAGGCGCCGTTTGCCGCTGGCAGCCGGCGGTTCAGGCTTCTCCGAGAAAAGATGCTCGCGAAAATTCCTATTCTCGCGGGCTGAGGGCCGTTTCCTTCGCGGCTTCGACGTTCTGGCTGAGTTGGAACACCTGAATCCGCCCGTTGTTCGTGTCGCTCACATAGAGGCGGTTGGTCCCATCAATCCACAGGCCGGCGGGAGAATTAAACTCTCCAATCTCCATGCCGGGTCGGCCAAAAGAACCGAGTTGGCGGCCGTCGCGGCGGTAAATTCCGATGTGCGAGTCCCGGGTGCTGCTCACATAGATATTGCCCGTCAGGTCGACGCCGAGTCCTACCCCATCGGCGACGGACTGGCCTGGCGTGAATTGCGCCAAGGGGTTGCACTCCAGATCCATAACGTGGACCCGTGAATTGGCTGCATCCACCACCACAAGTTCCTGGTTCCCGACCGCGATCTCGGTGGGAGTATCGAGATCCATCAGAATGGTCTCGCCCCTCACTTTTCCAAGGGCATGGGAGCGTGGCCGCCCGACGCGTTTCAGGATGTTGCCTTCCAGATCGAGCACAAACAGAAGGTGGCGCGGCGGATCGAGAAGAAACAGGCGGCCACTGTCGCGGTCAATGGCAATCGCCGTTGGAGAATGAAACAAACTCTCGTTTCCGCGCTTGCCGATGTAGCGGAGAAACTTCCCGTCGGGTGCGTACACCAGAACCAGTCCGCGTTCAGAGTCGGCGATATAAATGTTGTCCGCCGCGTCCACCGCAACCCCACCGGGCAGCCGCAGGCGGCGCTGCGCGCCCCCGGCGATGCGGAAGGAATCGCCGTTCCCCAGGACGTGAACGGCGCGGATGTCAGGGTCAACGATGAGGATCCGTCCGCGGGAATCAACCGCGACGTGATGAGGCGCCAGAAGAATTCGTTCCCGCCCGTAGACAAAGGTCACAATATCGTCCCGAAGCGATGCCAGCATCGACTTCCCTTTTACGGGTTTCACAGCATGGGCAGGAGGTTCAAAGTTCTCTTCCACACGCTCCTTGGGATGAAGATTGATGAAATCGGGAACTTCGCTGGGCCGCGACCAAGCCCCAGAAAAGACCGGACCCGAGCCTCGTCCACCGGCGTTGTCACGATCGATTCGCGTCGTCGTCCTAAATTTTCCGTCCGAGGAATAGATCCCGAGATAGTCAATTTCGTTCCCGCAACACAACCTGGCCCCCGGGAGCACCCGCGGTTTTCGTTCACGCATGGGCGCGGAAACGGAAATATCACGCGTGGGTGGAGGGGCGAAAGCCTGGGACAGGCTCATCGGCGCAGTTCCGAGGCCAATCCACATCAAGAATAATATGCGGGGGAAACATCCAACCGAAGAAGGCTTCATGGAAGCACCTCTCGACTAGAGCAAATTCTGGGGAAGGAACACCGGGGGAGGAGGCGAGCCGTCAGTAGGCCCGCCCGGCGCTGTAAGTCTACCTTGTTCGGAAATGATCGTGCGGTGATGAACCTCACGACTGCATGTTCGGCAAGCCTCTTGACGGTTGCTGGCAGGCGCACTCGCGTGTTCCCGCGGACACACCCGCGTTTCTGAAGACACGAAATCCCGCCTCAACAATTCCATTACCTCTATTGTTTTCAATCACATAGCTATGGTTCTCCACTTGCCTTTTCAAGCCGCGAGAGCACGGAGGCGAATCATGGAAACGATCCTGCAAGGGCTGGTAATCCTCGGCGGTCTGACGTTCTCGCTGGCCGCGTCTCTGCTGATCGAAGAACTCATCTTTGGACGAATAGTCCGTGTGGCCTTTGCCCGCCGCCCGGAACTTCCTAACCATGTTTCTGAGCACGCGCAGAAGAACTGAAAGGAGTACCACCATGCTGCTACTGAAGTATTTGCTGTTGAGTGCGGGAATCGCGATGTTCGTGATCGCCGCTGGAATTCTCTCCTACGACGCATACCTGCTGATTGCCTGGCAGCGCAAACGTTTGCAATTCGATCCTGAGAAGGGCACGCCCGCGCCCGGCGTTTCACCCATTCTCCGCTGGCGCATCCCGGTTGCGCTGGTCATGCTGGCCTGGGCTCCGCTGCTTGTCTCGGCTGGCATCGTGATCGTCCCCAGCGGAATGGCAGGCGTGCGAGTAAGTCAGACGAAAGGCACGCTTCCCGGAACTCTGTATCCGGGAGTGCACTTTGTCGTCCCGCTCGTCGAGCGAGTCGAGTTGTTCAACACGCGCGATCAATTGTTCACCACCGGCATCAGTGAAGATTCGCTGGCCAAAGGCGCGGCAAAGGGCGAACCGCTCCACGTGCAAGCTAAAGAAGGACTCACCCTGGGCCTCGCTATCACCGTGCGTTACCAGGTCGACCCCAAACGCCTCGACTACATCGAAGCGAATCTGCCGCAACCTCTGGAAAAAGAAATCGTCCCGCCCGTGGTTGCGACCGCGTGGCGCGAACTTGTCCCGGCCTACACGGTCCGCGAAGTTTTCTCCGCCAAGCGCGAAGAAGTTCGTCAACGCTCCGCCGAGATCATTCGCAAACGGCTGGCCGCGGACGGCATCGTGGTGAAAGAAGTCATGCTGCGCGACATCGAACTTCCGCAGGAGTACGCCAAGGGCCTCGAATCGCTGCTGCTGAAGGAGCAAGAGAACGATCGCATGGGCGTAGAGACCGAAATCCATCAGAAGCAAGTAAAAATCGCCGAAGCTGACGCCGAAGCCACCAAGGTTCAAGAAGTGAAACAGGCAGAGGGACAGGCTGCCGTGAGAGTGCTGCAAGCTAAGGGCGAGTCCGATGCCATGCAGTACACGCTCCCGCTGAAAGAGAAACAGATTCAGCAATCGAAACTCGAAGCCGAAGCGCGCAAGGAAGCCACGGTCAAGAATGCCGAAGCCGCTGGCGAGGCCAAACTCATCGACAGCAAAGCTGAGGGGGAGCGTCGCAAACTTCTGGCGCAAGCCGAGGCCGAGCGCATCCGTTTGACCGCCTCCGCCGACGCCGAACGTATGACGAGCGAGGCGGCGATCCTCAAGCAGAATCCGCTGCTGATCAACAAAATCGTCGCCGAGCGCCTCTCCGACAAATTGCAGATCATGATGGTCCCGGCCGATGGCAAGTTTTTCTTCACCAACGACGTGCTCCGCGGCATGGGCGCTCCGAATCACGTGAGCCAGGCCGAGGACGTAGAACCGTCGGAGGGAAAATCTCAACAGTAGTCAAGGCCAGTTCTCAGTTCTCAGTTCCCAGTTCTCAGAAAATCTCGGTACACGCAGCTGTATTCCAACTGGGAACTGAGAACTGGGAACTGAGAACTCTCTTATGAACAGCCCACCATCCATCCCGCGCTATAATCAGCCCATTCCCGAAATGCGAGCGCGAGAGTCTACTCGAAAGTCCAGCGGTCTGCGGCTAGGTTGGCTGACTTCGTTCCTGCTTGCGACCATTTTTCTTCCCTCTTCTTTATGCGCTTCCAGCCTGGGAGACACCGCCCGCCAACTGGCACACAAGATCGCCGCGGCCGCCGGACCCGGCGCGGTTGCGCTCGAAGTCATGAACCGTTCGTCGCTCGACGAAAAATCCGTGCGCGAAGTGCGGAGCGCGCTCGAAGCCCAGCTGCAATCGGAAGGCGTTCACGCAGCCAAGCCTGAGCAGGCGATGGGAACTGTCCAGGTGGTCCTCTCCGAGAGCCTGCGCGAATATGTTTGGACCGCCGAAATCGCGATCGGCTCCGACGAAAAGAAGATCGCCCTGGTTTCTGTGCCGCGCTCGCCAACCCGAACGCCGTTCACTGCCGCGTTGCCGATGGTTCTGAAAACCACGCTTCTGTTCGCGCAAGAACCACCGATACTGGACGCCGCCCTCGTCGAAATGCCCGGCGGCTCTCGCCTGCTCGTGCTCGAGGGCGAGCGGGTTGCCATCTATCGTCAGCAGGGAGCGAATCGGGCGGGACCGATTCCGGCAAGAGCGTGGGAACTCGAAACGTCGCTGCCCATCACACACGCGCGCGCCTTTCCCCGCGATTTGCGCGGACGCCTGCTGCTGCGCCGCGATCACCTCTTCGACGTTTACCTGCCCGGCGCGTTCTGCCGATCGACTTCCAACGCAGTCGCGTCGCTCACGATCGCCTGTAACGATAGCAATGATCTAACCTATAACGAGCCCTGGCCTCTGACCCCGGACGACGGCAGCGTGCGCGCCTTCTTTGCCGCCTCACGCAATTTCTTCACCGGCGCGCTTTCCCCCGGCATCGGAAAAGTCTCCAACGTTCCTTCCTTCTATTCAGCGGCCGCCCTTCCACGATCGGGTTACACGCTATGGGCGTTCGCCGCGGTGGATGGATCGCTGCACCTCGTGGATGGGATGACGGACCAGGCGATCCGCGGCGGAAGGTGGGGCAGCGATCTGGCCGCGGTTCACTCCAGTTGCGGCACGGGCACGCAGTTGCTGGTCTCGGAAAGCGGGGACCGTGGCTTCCGGGAATCCGGAGCGCGACGGCCTGAGCGCGTTCGAGATTCCCGATCGCGATCCGGTGGCCGCCAGTTCCGCGGCAGAGTTCGACGGCCGCATCGTCGCGCTCTGGTCGGAAAACAGTGGCAACGGCGCCACAGCAATCGTAAGACGAAACAACACGGGATGGTATGAGGCATATAGCGTATCGATTTCGTGCGGCAATTAGCCCGGCTTCAGCCAGTGTGGGGACGGGCGCCCTCGCCCGTCCAAGCCGAGCGAAGCTCGGCAGTTGCCCGAGCTCACCGCATTTTTGGATCGGTCGCAGCCTGCTGTCTGCGGTTCTGATCGCGGCAATGACGGCGGCAACAACCGCAACCGCGGCCACCCGCCCCCACTACGGCGGAACCCTGCGCGTCATGCTGCAATCGGCACCGAACGCCCTCGAGATACCCGTAAACGCCGCGCCCACCGACTACTGGGACATTGCCCGCACCCTCTCCCTGATCGGCGACACTCTCGTAACCCTGGACGCGCAAGGCCGTCCGCACTCCGCGCTGGCCGTGGCGTGGCAGAGCGACCCGGGCGCCCGCCATTGGCAATTCACGCTGCGCCGCGGAGTGAAGTTCCACGACGGCAGCACAGCGTCCCCCGCAGCCCTGGCGCAGATTCTGGGCGCACTGCATCCCGGCTGGAATGTGCGCGCATCGGCAGATTCCATTTCGATCGAGAGCGAGACGGCCACGCCGTCGCTGCTCGCCGAACTTGCGTTGCCGCGCAATCTCCTGCTCAAGCGCAATGGCAGCGGCCTTCCCATCGGCACCGGCCCCTTTCTCGTCGCCGAGTGGCAGCCCGGGAAACTGCTCAAGCTGGCCGCGAATGAAGAGAGCTGGGCGGGCCGTCCTTTTGTGGACGCGGTCGAAATCGAATTCGGCAAATCGCTGCGCGACCAGGCCATCGCGCTCGAACTGGACAAGGCCGACATCATCGAGACGGTGTCGCAGGCAGCCAATGGATCGCAGCGGAAGGGCACGTCGTCAGCCTCAGCGCTGTCGCTGCCTGTGGAGTTGCTGGCGCTGGTTTTCTCCCCCAATTCCAAGGCGCAGGATCCTCGCCTGCGAGAAGCGCTGGCGCTCGCCATCGACCGCAAGCCCATCCAGTCCGTGCTGCTGAAAGGCGCGGGAGAACCCGCCGCCAGCATTCTTCCCAACTGGATGACTGGCTACAGCGCGGTCTTTTCCGCGCAGGCGAATCCGCAACGCGCCCGAGTTTTGCTGGCGGACTCGCGCCCGCCCGCGCTCAATCTGAGCTACGATCCGAGGGACCCGCAAGCGCAACTGATCGCCGAGCGCATTGCGCTCAACGCCCGCGAAGTTGGCATCACCGTGCAAGTATCGTTGTCCGGGCCGGAGGATATTCGCCTGCTGCGCGTAGCGCTGCCAAGTCCCGATCCCACGACGTCGCTCACTGAGGCGGCGCGGCAACTGGGATTGCCGCAGCCCGCATTTCCGGCGGCGTCTCGCGGCAACGGCCTCGACGATCTGTATCAAGCCGAGCGCAGCTCGCTCGATGGATATTCCGTCATACCGCTTTTCCATTTGCCGCTGGCGAGCGCGGCGAGCGCACGCGTGTGCGGCTGGGCACCAGATCGACCGGCTGGGAGCGTGGAACGAGGCTGGACATTCGTTAGCCGATGTGTGGCTGACGGATCAGCGTCTGACGGTTTCGCGGGCCGATCCGCGGGCAAACTCACTTTCCCAGGCGGCCTCGCGATGAGCTTCCGCAAAAAACTTCTTCTGTTGTTTGCGGCGACGGTGCTGCTCTGCGTCGCGGTCATTTCGGCGTCGGTCTACAGCACCATTCGACGTTCGTTCGAACGCGCCGATCAGGATCGCGCGAATGCAGTAGCCGCCCAGTTTCGATCGGAGTTCCAGCGGCGAGGACAGGAGGTTGCGCGCAAGGTCGAGTCGGTGGCTGCCGGCGAAACCGTGCAGCGCATTGCCCTGGATATGAACCGCGGCGCCGCCGAATCAGGCGATCACGTAAGCGAAGCGCGCGCGCTGGCGGGTCAGCAGCAGCTCGACTTTCTGGAACTCGTCGACAGCCGGGGCACGATCCTCTCGTCGGCGCAGTGGCAGGCGAAGTTCGGATATCCCGAAGCCGCGGTTCCTGTGGCCGCTGGAACGGCGGGTGCGTTCTTGAAACGCGAAGAGTTGCCGGAGGGCGCGACCCTCGGCCTGTTTGCCGTGCGCGTGGCGCGCGTCGGAGAACAGCCTCTGTACGTCATTGGCGGCGAACGGCTCGACCAGGGCTTCCTCTCGACGCTCGACATCCCCACCGGGACGCGCGTACTGCTCTATCAGAACCTGGACGCAAAATGGAATCCGAAATCGCTGCTCGATTTGAACGGGCCGGCTGCGGGCGTCGACAAGATCGCGCCGCTGGTCGCAAAGGTTCGCGACACACTGCAGGAATCTCAGGGCGTGATCCGTTGGACTTCCGATTCCGCCGACGCCGAAGTTTTTCACGCCATCCCGCTGACCGGACCGGTCTTAAATTCGGCGAATCAGAGTGCGCTGAATCAGAACCCGGCGAATCAGCAACTGCTCGGCATTCTGCTCGTCGGCAGTTCGCGGCGTCCGCTGATCGAATTGCAGAGGCAAGTCGTCTCCACCGCCATGCTCGTCGGCGGCGTGGGAATTCTGGTGGCCGTGCTCACCAGCCTGTGGTTCGCCGCCCGCGTCACGCGCCCCGTCGAGTCGCTGGCGGAGGCTGCACGCCGCGTCGCTGCGGGCGATCTCAGCGCAAAAGTCGAAGTCGCGTCCAGCGATGAACTGGGCGAACTCGCCGCGTCTTTCAACCGCATGACAGAAGATCTCGCGCAGCAAAAAGAGCGCACGCTGCAAGCCGAACGCGTCGCTGCGTGGCGCGAACTGGCGCGGCGGTTGGCGCACGAATTGAAGAATCCTCTTTTCCCCTTGCAGGTCACGGTGGAAAACCTGATGCGGGCAAAACAAAAATCGCCGGAAATGTTTGAGGAAGTCTTTCACGAGGGGACGGCGACTCTGCTGGCGGAAATCGACAACCTGAAAACCATCATCGGCCGCTTCAGCGAATTCTCCAAGATGCCGCAACCACAGCGCCATCCAATGCAAGTCAATGAAGTAGTGCAGTCGGTGCTGCGCGTCTTTCATGCCCAACTGCAAGAGAAGAATCAGATTGCGGTACGCACCGACTTGGCCGGTGCGTTACCCGAAATTTCAGCCGATCCCGACCTCTTGCATCGTGCGCTGCAAAACCTGGTATTGAACGCAATCGACGCCATGCCGCAGGGTGGAGCGCTGACGATTCGCACCGCGACCCTGGGCGACCGAATTGAAATTTCAGTCACTGACACCGGCTCCGGGCTGACCCCGGAAGAATGTGGCCGCTTGTTCACTCCCTATTACACGACCAAGCAGCATGGCACGGGGCTAGGCCTCGCGATTGTGCAGTCGGTGGTGAGCGATCACGGTGGCAAGATTTCTGTCGAGAGCACGAAGGAAAAAGGAACCACGTTTCGCATCGAATTGCCGTGCGATTTCTCGGCGCACTCGGCGTCTCTGCGGTAGATTGGGTTGGATTTTTGTTGAGGTGAAGAACCGTGGCACAAAAAGCGCACTTGCTCATCGTGGATGACGAAGCCAACACGCTGGCGTCGCTGTCGCGGGCGTTTCGCCTGGAAGGGCACGAGGCCGCCGTCTGCGACAACGCCAACAAGGCGCTGGAGCTGGCCAAGTCGCAATCGTTCGACTTGATACTCTCCGACGTAGTCATGCCCGGCAAGGACGGTCTGGCGCTGCTCGAAGAACTCAAAGCGCAAGGCGTGCCGACTCCGGTCGTCATGATGTCGGGCCAGGCGCACATCGAGATGGCCGTCCGGGCCACGCGCCTCGGCGCGCTCGACTTCCTGGAAAAACCGATCTCCACCGAAAAACTGCTGCTCACCGTGGAGAACGCGCTAAAGCTAGGCCGTCTCGAGCGCGAGAACCGCGATCTGGAGCGCCGTCTCGGTAAACACGAAATCGTCTGGAAAGGCGAGACCATGCGCCGCGTAATGGCGCAAGTGGAGCGCGTAGCCGCGAGCGAAACGCGAGTGTGCATTCTCGGCGAGACCGGCACAGGAAAAGAACTAGTGGCGCGCACGCTGCATGAGCGCAGTCCGAGGGCAGGGGCGCCGTTCGTCACGCTGAACTGCGCCGCGGTTCCGGCGGAGCTGATCGAATCCGAATTGTTCGGCCACGAAAAAGGATCGTTCACCGGAGCCGCCGGCCGCCATCTCGGCAAGTTCGAGCAGGCCCAGCACGGCACCATTTTTCTCGACGAAATCGGCGACATGCCCCTCACCATGCAAGCCAAGCTGCTGCGCGTGCTGGAAGAAGGCGAGGTCGAGCGCATCGGCGGCGAGCACGCCATCGCCGTGGATGTGCGCGTTATCGTCGCCACCCACCACGACCTCGAAACGCAAGTACGCGATGGCAAATTCCGCCAGGATTTATTTCACCGCGTCTTCGTCTTCCCCCTGCGCCTGCCCCCGTTGCGCGAACGCCGCGAAGACCTTCCGGCGCTGATCGAGCACTTCGCCCTGCAGGTGAGCACTGTGAACGGATGGAAGCCCATGCGCTTCACCGCAGACGCGATGGCCGCGCTGCAAGAACAGCCGTGGCCGGGCAACGTCCGCGAACTCAGAAACGCAGTTGAGCGCCTGATGCTGCTGGCAACTTCCAATGAAGTCACGTCCGAAACCGTGGCGCTGGCGCTGCCCGCATCGGTTGCAGCGCCTGATTCCGCATTTGGAGGCACCGGCCCGCTGGCTGACCGCGTGCGCGCCTTCGAGAAGCAAACTATCCTGGCAGAGTTGAAACGCAATCACCACCAGATCTCAAACACGGCGCGGGCGTTGGGGCTGGAGCGATCGCATCTTTATAAGAAGGCCGAGCAGGTGGGGATTGACTTGAAAGCAGCCAAGAACGAGAGCGAGCGGTGAAAGAAAGCAGTGCATTGCGATGACCTGCAGAGTTCCACGTACGATATTGACCTTCGTCGCCTTGCTGACAACAATGGCCGTCCCAGCTTGGCCACAGGCGAGGCTCGATAAGATTAAGAGCGACTACCAGGCAGTGAGCTTCCAGTTGGAGAAACACATCGTGCACGACTGGTGGATTGACGACGATCCACGATCTCCGGAATTGCTAGCTCGCCAGTGGTCGCTAGCCGGCGAGTGGGTTGCAGCCTGGCTTGACGCGCACCCGTCGGCCGGAGCAGAGGAATTGGACGCTGCACTCTCCGAACTTGTCCCCACCGAGGAACACGCTGGGCACCTTACCCTGACAAAAGATGCTTTTCTCATCACAGCGCCCGGTTCTATCGGCAACGTTTTCATCGTCGCCAAATTGAACGGTCACTATCGCCTCGCATGGAGCACCGCACAGACCCAGGAGGCCAGCGGTGAGCAAGCAGAGATACTGGCTGCCTGGCGCGCAGAGAATGCGAAAGAAGGCGGTCGCGGCGCTTATTGGGCTGCATCCGGTCCCGCGGGACCGGTGATTCCCCGCCTTGGTCAACTCTCTATCGACGGGAAGGGCCATGCCCGTTTTTACATTGATGGGACCTACGCACAGATGGCTGGTGGCACCGAAGGAGCGCAGATTAGCCTCTGGAGTTGGGATGGAAGCACCGCGCGCCCGCTGATCGCACGAGGCTACACCCTTATGATCGATCAGTCGGTCGGGACACGAGTGGAAGGCGATCTCCTCAAGGTTCAGCAGAAGAAGTTCTTCCGCAGTTTCTATTCCTGCGGATCCTGCGAGGAACGCCAGACCGATTGGATTGTTCGCCTGACTCCGGATGGCATCGAAGATCTCGGCGAAAAGAGCGTGGTTCCCGAACTCGACGCGGTGGACGAGCTTTTCTATCGCCTGATCAAACACGAATCAGCCGCGGATGTGGCGGCTCCCGCCGCAATTGAGGCCGCGGGCAGAATAGTAGAAGGGGCGCGAGCGGAACATTCCGACAAAGAATGGAGGAAGTTTCCCACGCTCGGGATGATGGGTGGCTGGAAGGTCGAGAAGGACGCAAAAGGCAAGGTCCTATGTCTCTCGACTGACTGGGCCGGCTCGAACCTGTTCACGCTCAAGCTAATCGGCGGCAAGCTGTTCATCACTGGTATTGAAGACACGGAGCAGGATTGCACGAAGTAGCAAGCATCCCTCCGTTTGCATTTTCCCTCCCCCACAGACGACAATCGCATCGTGCCCAGCACTAGCTTTTATCAGGACCCGCAGACCGTCAGCCCCTTCCGCCCCGGCGCGCTCGTGATCGCGACGTTGACCAACCCGCGCGAAAAATTCTGGGGCGCAATTCTCCATCTTGCGGCCGAAGGCCTCAGCCTGCGCGGAGTCGATGTCGCCTCGTTCGACGATCTGGCCTCGCAGATCAAGAGCGGCGAGCCCTTCACTTCTGGCGTCGTCTTCTTTCCCATGCACCGCGTGGAGCGCATGGAACTCGACCTTCCCGAGGGAGACATTCTGTCCCTCGCCCAGCGCTTCGCCCAGAAGACCGGCCAGGATCCCGCCCCGCTTCTGGTGAGCGAGTTCCTCGGCAGCGCCAGAGGAGGGCACGCTGGAGGAGAAAAACCGCGGTGAACTACCGGCAGATCCTAACCGCGCCCAATCAGCTCACGCTGCTGCGCATGATCTTCCTGCCGTTCATCGTCATCAGTCTGGTCAAGCACGATTTCAAATGGGCGCTGGTGCTGTTCGTTCTCGCCGGATTGAGCGACGGCCTTGACGGCCTCCTGGCCCGCACCCTGCATCAGCAGACGCTGCTCGGCCAGTATCTCGATCCCATCGCCGACAAGATGCTGATGAGCACTCTCTTCCTTGTGCTCTCGATCGAACACATGATTCCCTGGAAATATACGGTCGTGGTGTTCAGCCGCGACCTCTCCATTCTGATGATCAGCGGTGTGCTGTACATGATTGCCGGCTTGCGCGATTTTCGTCCCAGCCTCTTCGGCAAAGCCAACACCTTCGCGCAAGTGGCCGCGATTTTTTTCGTGCTGCTGTTGCCGATCGAGCCTGTACGCTGGGTCTGGATTGCGCGGATCACCTTCCTCCGCGCCACGTTTATCTTTACCATCATCTCCGCCATACACTACGCATTACTGGTGCAGCATCGGCTGCATGCGCACGCGTCCGCACTCAAAGCTTAGCCGTCGAGGCTTGGGTACCTCACCCCATTTGACCCATTTTCCAGCCCGCACCTAAAATGAAAGATTCGTACGGCGTTCGCGAACTCATTCATGGCACTCCGCCTCTATAACACTCTCTCCGGGAAGATCGAAGACTTCCATCCGCTCGACGGCAACCGCGTCCGCATGTATGCCTGCGGGCCGACCGTCTATGACTACGGCCACATCGGCAACTTCCGCACATTTATAGCCGTCGATCTTCTCTATCGCTACCTGCGCCAGAGCGGATACGACGTCCGCTACGTCATGAATATCACCGACGTGGACGACAAGATCATTCGCAATTCGGCGCGCGACGGCGTGACCGTGCCGCAATACACCGCGAAGTTTGCCCAGGCATTCCTGGAGGATTCGGCCACGTTGAGCATTGAGCGGCCGGTTCTGGTGCGCGCTACCGAACATATCAACGCCATGGCGACCTTCATAGCCGAACTGGTGAAGAAAGGCTTCGCGTACCGTACCGACGACGGCTCCTACTATTTCCGCATTGCGAAGTTTCCCGGGTATGGCAAGCTTTCGAAAAAAGATTTTGCCGGCATGACTGACGGCGCGCGCGTAGACGTCGACGAATACGAAAAGGATAGCGCCCGCGACTTTGCCCTCTGGAAGGCTCCGAAGCCGGGCGAAGCCTCGTGGGACACCGCGATCGGGCCGGGGCGTCCGGGCTGGCACATCGAGTGCTCCGTGATGTCGATGGAACAACTGGGCCCAAGCTTCGACTTGCACGCCGGCGGCGAAGACCTGATTTTTCCGCACCACGAAAACGAAATCGCGCAGTCCGAGTCGCTCAGCGGCCAGCAATTCGCGCGTTACTGGTTCCATGCGCGTTTTCTGCTGGTCGAGGGCCAGAAGATGTCGAAGAGTCTGGGGAATTTCTTCACCATCCGGGACCTCGTGCTGCGCGGGAACAAGCCGTCGTCAATTCGCTGGCTGCTGACGCAAGTACCCTATCGCAATCAATTGAACTTCACCTTCGACGGCTTGAAGTCGGCGGCCAGTTCGGTGGAGAAGCTGCGCAACTTCCGTTTCCGCTTGACGAGCACCCAGTTCCCCGCCGGAGCGACCCCAGCGATGACGCAACTGGCGGACGAAACCATCGCGGGAATAAAGAGCGCCCTCGATGACGATCTGAATACCGCCGAAGCGCAAGCCGCCATGTTCGACATGTTGCGGAAAGCCAACACCGCGCTCGACGCCGCGGAAGTTCGCCAGGACGATGTAAAGCCGCTGCTCCGAGCCTTGGAAAAGTTCGACCAGATATTCGGCGTGCTGAAAGATGACGACCAGCCGAAGATGAAAGCGATTCTAGACTGGGCAAGAGCCGAAGGACGGGAAGAAGAAGCCAGCCCAGAATTACTGGAGATCGCCGGCTCCGCGCAACTAACCGACGAGCAAGTCAATCAGAAGCTAGCCCGAATGGAAGCTGCAAGAAAAGCGCGAAATTTCAAAACGTCCGATGCCCTGCGCGCCGAACTGACCGCCGCCGGCATCATCGTCGAAAACACGAAAGAGGGCGTACGCTGGAGAAGAAAGTGAACGAAGATGGTCTCAAATTGTCATCCTGCGCGAAGCGAAGGACCTGCTGTCTTGAGCAGGGACAAGAAAGCGGGTCCTTCGCTTCGCTCAGGATGACAAACTCTACAAAATCGCAACTCTCCGAAATCCCATGTTGTCTTTAGACGAATACCTCCGCGAAGCCGAACAGGCCCACGGCCATCTCTGCGCCGGACAAGTCCTCGGCGTACGCATGGCCATGCTGGGCCTCGAGAAGCTTGGCATTGAAGACCCGCGAGGCAATAGAGAAGATCGCAAACGTCTGGTCACCTTCGTCGAAATCGACCGCTGCGCCACCGACGCCATCGCCGTGGTCACCGGATGCCGTCTAGGAAAACGCGCTCTGAAATTTCGCGACTGGGGAAAGATGGCAGCGACCTTCGTGGACGTGAGCACCGGTAAAGCCATCCGCATCGCCGCCAAAGAATCGTCCAAGGCGCTGGCAAGTACGATGCATCCCGAGATCGAAAGCAAGAACCAGCAGCAGATGCTGGCCTATCGCGAAATGGCGGAGGACGACCTATTCACGAAACAATGGGTAAAGATTGAACTCCCCGCCGAAGAATTCCCCGGATACAAAGGCGAGCGCATCGTCTGCGCCGAGTGCGGCGAAGGGATTAGTTTTCGCCGCGAAGTCTTGCGGGAGGGGCGCGTCTTGTGCCGCGCCTGCTCGGGCGAGCGATATTACCGCGCCCTCTGAGTTCGTCTGGACAGCCGAGGGCGGCTATCCCTACGTGTTTCTCTCCTGCTCGTACGCGTGCGCCACCCGCAACAGCGTAGCTTCATCAAAATGCCGCGCAAATAACTGCAGCCCAATCGGCAGCTTCTCGTGATTCTCGCCGCACGGAACTGAAATCCCCGGAATGCCCGCCAGATTCGCAGTTACGGTGTAGATATCGGCGAGATACATAGCCAGCGGATCATTCACCTTCTCGCCCAGCCGGAACGCAGGGGTCGGACAAGTCGGCGCGGCGATCACGTCCACTTTCTTGAAGGCCTCGTCAAAGTCGCGCGTCAGCAGCGTGCGCACTTTCTGCGCCTTCAGATAGTACGCGTCGTAGTAGCCGGCGCTCAGCGCGTAGGTGCCAAGCATGATGCGGCGCTTGACCTCGATACCAAATCCGCCGTCGCGGCTCAGCCGGTACATCTCCGAAAGATTTCCCGCCTTGGCCCGGAATCCGTAGCGCACACCGTCAAAGCGCGCCAGATTCGACGACGCTTCCGCCGTCGCCACGATGTAATACGCGGGAATCGCGTACTCGGTGTGCGGCAGACTCACCGGCACAATCTCGCATCCGAGCTCAGCCAGCTTTTGAATCGCGGCCTCAACCGCGGCGCGAACTTCAGGGTCGAGCCCCGAGCCAAAGTATTCTTTGGCGACTCCGACTTTCAAAGCTTCGCCGGAACTTCGCACCGATTTCTCGAGCTCCGCCACATAGTCAGGCACGGGCACCTGGGCGGAGGTCGAATCCATGGGATCGCGTCCCGCAATCGTGCCGAGCACCAGCGCGACGTCCTTCACCGTTTTTGCAAACGGGCCGATGTGATCGAGCGACGAAGCAAACGCAATCAGTCCATAGCGCGACACGCGTCCATAGGTGGGCTTCAAACCGACCACGCCGCAAAACGACGCCGGCTGGCGAATCGATCCACCGGTATCGGAACCAAGCGTCACCACGGCCATCTCCGCCGCAACCGCTGCCGCCGATCCACCCGACGAGCCGCCCGGCACGCGGCTCTTGTCGCGCGGATTATGTACCGCGTGATAGGCCGAGTTCTCGGTCGACGAGCCCATGGCAAACTCATCGCAGTTGAGCTTGCCCAGAATCACCGCGCCCGCCGCTTCCAGACGCGCTACCGCCGTACAGTCATACGGCGGAATAAAATTGTCGAGAATTTTCGACCCGGCCGTGGTGCGCACGCCGCTCGTCACCATCACGTCTTTGATCGCAACCGGAACTCCGGCGAGCGGCGGCAAAGGCTTGCCCTCGGCGGCCATTTGGTCGATCCGCCCGGCCTGCTCTAGCGCACGCTCCTCGCAGAGAGTCAGAAACGCGCCAATCTCGGGATCTTCCTGGCGGATGCGCGTGTAGAAATCCCGAGCCAAAGCAGTCGCTGTCGTCGCCCGCTCTGCGATCGCGCTGCGAACCTCATCGATCGTCCATGCCCGCATCGTCTATCTCTCGATCACCTTGGGAACCTCGAAGAAAGTGCCGTCGGTGTCCGGAGCATTCTTCACCGCAACGTCGTGCGGCAGCGATTCCCGCAGACCTTCCCGCACATCCTCGCGGATGGCATATGCAAAGCGGTCGCTTCCCTGCTGCGACTCATCCACGCCGTAGCGGTCCGAAACCTGGGCCATGGGCGCGACTTTCTCGGTCTCCAATTCGCTGAGCCGCTCGATGTATTCAAGAATGGAGTTCAGATCGCGCAACATGCGCGAGCGCTCTTCCTCGGTCAACTCGAGGTTGGCGAGATCGGCCACGTAGGCGACGTCTTTGTCGGTAACTTTCACATCTTCACCACGAATTCAATTCGCTCGACTGGAGTCGCGGAATACTTGTTGATCAAGGCCACATAACGTGGCGCCAGATTGGCAAGCTCCCGCCGCCATCCCGCGTCGGCAACTTCCACCCGCAGAATACCGCCGGAAAAACTGAGCGCACGGGTCCGCTCGGCCACCGCGCTGCCACACGCGATCGGCCAGGCCAGAAGCGGGCTCTCGCTCGCCGGCGCGCGATGAAGAGCCTTGGAGATGATGGCTTCGAGGCCGGCGGAAGTGCGGTTCAAGGCGTGACTCCAAAATCGCGGACGCGATTGGAAGAGATGATTGTAGCATCGGAAAATGTTGCACTCCGCACTATGCAGCAGGGGACGCAGCCGCCGCAACCTTGGCGCGCTTTTTGGCGAGCTTGCGCAAGTGCGTGGCCGAATACAGACTTCCGCGGCAGCGTCGCGCCCCGCATAAACACGGAGCATCCTCGTCGCCGTCGTAGAGGTTGTAGTCGTAGGTCAATTCTTCTCCGGCCTCAATATCGCGCTGTGCGATGATCCACATCTTGCCTCGAATCTGATCGGTCTCGCAGTTCGGTTTGCAGGAATGATTGACGAAGGCGGCCACCCCGTAGCCGTCAATGATGTGTTTGCCGCCGTCGAGTCCGAATAAGTACGTGTTTCCAAAGTCGTCGTAAATTTCGTCCGCCTGTTCGTAAGTGAGCCGTTCGCCCACGTATTCCACGATCAGCGTTCCTTTGCGAATCGGCCGCGTGGTGTAGCAGCCGTAGGAGTGTATACGCGACTGCCGAATGATGAGCGTCATAGAGGGTGTCAGATCTTGCTTCTTTCTATCTTTAGCACACCAAGCAGGGGGTCGGGCAAGAGGGGACCGGTCCCCTGCTATCATTTCTGAGGGTCGAGAATGAAATCACCTTTACCAGGCAGAACGCTTCCGTAATGAGGGATCGACGTCCCCACACGGGCAGGGGTGGTTTGCATACCACCCGCTTCTCTGAAAAAATACAGCTACCAACAAAAACGGGGTTCTTGCGATGTCGTATATAGGCAGCTGGGTGCTGATGTTGGCGCTCGGCCTGAGTGCGTATTCTTTCGTGGCCGGCCTTTTGGCGCTGATATTCAGTAAGCATCCCGCTTCGGGGCCAGTCGGTGAGACGGCCCGCCGCGCCGGTATCGCCACCTTCGCCGCCGTGCTGCTGGCGGGCATCGTTCTGGTGCTGGCCGCGTTCAACGACGATTTCTCGATCGCCTACATTTTCCATCACAGCAACCGCGACTTGCCGATCGCGTATAAATTCGCCGTGCTGTGGTCCGGTCAGGAAGGGTCGCTGCTGTTCTGGTCGCTGCTGCTGGCCGGTTACGGATTCGTCCTCCGCTTGCGCTACAAGACCGATCAGCGGCTGTTCGCCTACGCGTCGGTGATCATCGCCTCGGTGCAGGTTTTCTTTCTGCTGATTCTGAATTTTGCGGCGCACCCGTTCGCCGTCATGCAAGGCACGCTGCCCGCGGATGGAACGGGGCTGAATCCCCTCTTGCAATATCCCGAGATGGTCATCCATCCGCCCATGCTCTATCTGGGATACGTAGGCTTCACCGTGCCCTTCGCCTTCGCGTTAGGCGCGCTCATCATGAAGTATCCCGGCGAAAAGTGGATTCACATCACTCGCCGCTGGACCATGGTGACCTGGTGCTTCCTTACGATCGGCGTTTTCCTCGGCGCGCACTGGGCGTACGCGGTCCTCGGATGGGGCGGCTACTGGGGATGGGATCCGGTCGAAAATGCTTCGCTGATGCCGTGGCTCACGGGGACAGCGTTTCTGCATTCCGTCATGATGCAGGAAAAACGCGGCATGTTGAAAGTCTGGAACATGTCGCTAATCTTCGCGACCTTCCTGCTCTCGATGCTGGGGACGTTCCTCACGCGTTCGGGTGTGATCAGTTCAGTGCACGCCTTCGCGCAGTCCTCGATCGGCACCTGGTTCCTGGTCTTCATCGGATTGACCCTCGCGGTCTGCACCTTTTTCCTGATCCAGAACCGGTCGCACCTCAAGACCGAGCACAAACTGGAGTCGCTGGTTTCGCGCGAATCCAGTTTCCTGTTTAACAATCTCCTATTGCTGGTCGTGTGCTTCACCATATTGTGGGGCACGTTTTTCCCGATCTTGTCGGAATTCATTCAAGGCCACAAAGTCACGGTCGGGCCGCCGTTCTTCAATCGCGTTGCCGTCCCGGTTGCGCTGCTCCTCATGCTACTGACGGCGGTTGGGCCGCTGCTGGCCTGGCGTAAGACGTCGGTGGAAAGCCTGAAGCGGAATTTCCTTTTCCCCGCGATTGGCTCGCTCGCCATCGGCGTGCTGATGATTGTTTTCGGCGTGCGTCCCTGGGAAGATCCTTCTTTCTTCTATGCCACCATGGCCGCGGTTCTCTCGGCGCTGGTGATCTTCACCGTCGTTGCCGAATTCCTCCGCGGAGGCCGCGTCATCGCCGGCAAGAGTCAGCAGAATCTGTTTTCTGCCATGATTCACCTCTACCACAGGAACACGCGCCGGTATGGCGGCTACGTAGTCCACTTCGGCGTGGCGCTGGTGGTGATTGGCATCCTCGGCACTCCTTTCAATAAAGAAGTAGAAAAAGAAATGGGCTTCGGCGACAAAATTAACATTGGCCCCTACACGCTGGTCTGCCAGTCGTTCACGCAGGACGACAATCCCAACTACGCCAATGAGTGGGCCATCATCAACGTGTTCCGTGGCGGCAAGCAGATTACGACCATGTATCCCGAGCGCCGCTTCTACAAAGCCAGCGGACAGCCGCAGACGCTGCCCCGCATTTACCCCAGTTTCCGCGAAGATTTTTTTCTGGTGACCGATCTCTATCTGGTCTATGAAGGCAAGAACGACACCACTGGGCGGCCGATCATTAAAGCGCACGTGAATCCGCTGGTGCCCTGGATTTGGATCGGCCTGGTCATCATGGTCTTCGGAACGATCGTTGCCCTGGTACCGAATGCAGCCCCGGTCCAGGTAGCGGCAACCGTGCCGGCGCGCGCCCCGGCACATGTAGGAGCAGGTGACTGAGATGAAATCTCCGATTATGTTCAGCAGTTCGTGGTCAAGTGCCTGGGGTCGCGACAGCGTGTGCGCGAAACGGTCTATGCCCTCGCCCGTCCTAGCGAGCGAAGGACTCGGCTTCTTGCCAGCAGACACGGCATCTCTGGATTCGCTCCCGTCGCTGGCTACAAGCCGCCACTCTCGCCATAGCCGCGTTTTCCTTTTCATGGGCGCCGGCAATACGATGCCCCGCTTCAAAGATCTCGGCCATCGCATGATGTGCACCTGCGGATGCGGTCAGGTGTTGCTGGAATGCAATCACGTCGGCTGCCAGTCCTCCGACAAGATGCGCAATGAACTGCAGGCCGCGCTCGACCGAGGCGATAACGACGACCTGATCCTGCAAGGCTTCGTGCAAGCATACGGACCGACCGTAATCGCCGCCCCCACCGCCACCGGCTTCAATCGCGTGGCCTGGATCATGCCCTTCGTAGCGTTGGCGCTAGGCATCGCGTTCGTGGTTTACGTGGTGCGCGCGTGGAAGAACCGCCCCGAACCGGCCCTGGCCGACGGCATCACCATCCCGCGAGGCAGCGAACTCGACGAGTTCCGCGAAAAGGCTCGCAAGGAGACCGATTTATGAAGAAGTGTAGCGCGGACGCTCCTGTCCGCGAAAAGCCGCATTCTGGCAGTGACGCTGGCAGTAAGGAGCTCGCTCTATGACCCTTTTTGTGTGCGCAGTCGTCACCCTCGCCTGTCTCTACTACGTTTTCTTCTTTCCCGGCGAAGTCTACGCCGGAGAAGAAAAGACGCGCCTCGGCTATCTCCGCGAGCGCAAGGAAGCGGTCTACGAGAACCTGCGCGATCTGAATTTCGAATACAAAGCCGGCAAGGTGCCCGACGCGGACTATCAATCCATGCGCGCCTCGCTCGAAGAGGAAGCCGCCGCGATCATGGCGGAGATCGCGCGGCTGGAACAGGCTGCCGGGCAGGTGGTGTAATCGTCTGATGCTTCAATAGCTTATCTCGCTCATACGAATTCCTTCCGAGTGGCCCTGCACTCGGCCCACCAATTCTGGTGATTTCCCTTCGTCGCGGGTTAAAATAAGAGTTCCATGAGCCAAAATGCCATCAAAGAGATTGAACGCGCCATCGGAGCGCTCACACCGCGTGAAATCGAGGAATTGTACGTGTGGCTTGAGCAACACTGCCCGCCGCCGATCGATGCTCGCGTCCAAGCCGACCTTGCGGCCGGACGCCTCGACACGGCCATCCAGCGCGCCCTGGACGACGAGAAAGACGGACGCATACAGTCGCTCTAGCACCCTATGCAGCATCGCGCCGCCACCGATTTTTGGCAGCAATACCACGCCCTTTCGCCGGAAGTTCGCGCCCGCGCCGACAAACAGTTTTCATTGCTTAAAGCAAACCCGCAGCATCCTTCGTTACAATTCAAGAAAGTGGGAGAGCGCCACGGCCAGGAAATATGGTCCGCCCGCGTTACCCTGAATCATCGCGCCCTCGCAATTAAACGAGAAGATGGATATTTGTGGTTCTGGATTGGCGATCACAAAGCCTACGAAACGCTAATTTCGTAGCGCCGCCGCCCGCGCAAAAGGATCTGCGGCAACAAGGAGTTCTTTTGACTAAACTCGCACAGTTCGCGCTACTGGCCGCCATCTTTGGCCTCTCCCTAGCTACGGCCGTTGCCCAGACCCTAACCGGCACCGTGACCAACGGCACCACCAACAAGCCCGCCGCAGGCGATGAAGTCATCCTCATCAACCTCGCCAACGGCATGGACGTGGCCGCCAAGACCAAAGCCGACAGCAGCGGAAAGTACAGCTTCAAGCTCACCGGAGAACCCGGGCCACACCTGATCCGCGCCGTTCATCAGGGAGTTACTTATCACCAGATGGCGCCTCCGGGCGTTAACACGGCCGACGTTCAGGTGTATGACGTTGCGACTAAAGTCGCCGACCTCAGCGTGACCGCCGACGTCCTGCGCTTCCAGGCCGACAGCGGGACCCTGCAGGGGGTGCGCCTGTTCGTCGTCAGCAACACTTCTTCTCCCGCGAAGACGCAGATGAACGATCACAACTTCGAGTTCTATCTGCCCCAAGGCGCAAAGATTGGAGAAGTCCAGGCCCGCGCGCCTAACGGCCAGCCGATCGCCGCCGACGCTACGCCCCAGGCCGATAAGAACCGATACGCCCTCGCCTTCCCGCTTCGCCCCGGAGAAACGCAGTTCCAGATTGAGTACACTCTGCCCTACTCGGGCCAGACCAATATCGATCCCAAGCCGCTCTACGCCGCCGAGCACCTGGTCATCGTGCTCCCCAAGTCGATGCACTTCAAGGCCGCAACCGGATCAAGTTTCCAGTCCATGCAGGATCCCAACCAAGCCGACACCATGGTCGAAGTGGCGCAGCAGGTGAAGCCCGGGCAGCCGCTCGGCTTCAGCCTGCAGGGCTCCGGAACCATCAACGAATCGCCCAGTCAGGTTGCGTCCGGAGCCGCCCAGCAAGAACAACAACAAGGTCCCGACAATCGCCCCGGTGGCGGACTCGGCGCTCCTATCGACGCTCCCGATGCTCTACAAAAGTATCGCTGGCCGATCCTTGGCGGATTCGCTGTGCTGCTCGCCATCGGCGGATGGCTAGTCACGAAACGGCAATCGGGGGGAGTGACAGTACCCGGCACCCAGCACCCGGTACCCAGTGCCGTATCGGGCGGCCGCAGCGCAGCCGACCGTCCTGCGGCGACGGCAGGAGCACCGCTTGCTGCCCGTACTCCGGCAGCAAGATCATCGGCGCTGCTTGAAGCGTTGAAGGACGAAATGTTCCAACTCGAAGTGGAGCGGAAACAGGGCAAGGTTACGGCTGCGGAGTACGACAAAGCCAAGGCGGCGCTTGATCAGACGCTGGAGCGGGCGCTGAAGCGGCAGGGGTAGCCAAGGGAGGGCGTGAGCACGGGTCGCTGCCGAGCTTGCGCTCGGCCTGGACCGGCGGGGACGCCCGTCCCCACACGAGCCTAAAGGCCCGCGCCACGCATCTAATCGACTGAGACAATCCTGAGGCAATAATTTATGAGCAACATCTTCAAGACCACACTCCTGCTGACCGCCATGACCCTGCTGCTCATGCTGGCGGGGCGGGCATTCGGCGGCCAGAATGGGATGCTCATGGCGCTCGTCTTTGCCGCGATCATGAATTTCGTCGCCTATTTTTTCTCGGACAAAATCGCGCTCGCCACCTATCGCGCCCAGCCCGTCGGCCGCGAAGATCTGCCGCGCGTCTATAACATCGTCGAGCGCCTGGCGCAAAAAGTCAGCCTGCCGATGCCCAAGGTCTACCTCATCCCAACCGACTCGCCCAACGCTTTCGCCACCGGACGCAATCCGAACCACGCTTCCGTAGCCGTAACCCAAGGCATCCTCGGACTGCTCAACGACGACGAATTGGAAGGCGTGCTGGCCCACGAACTCGGCCACGTGCGCAATCGCGACATTCTCATCAGTTCGATCGCCGCCACTTTGGCTGGCGCTATTACCTGGCTGGCATCAATTGCCAAGTGGGGCATGATTTTTGGCGGCATGAGAGGCAACCGCGAAGATCGCGGCGGAGGCGGAGGCATTGCAGCCATTGCCATGATCTTCCTCGCCCCGTTCGCAGCCATGCTGATTCAGCTCGCCGTCTCGCGTTCGCGCGAATACGGAGCTGACGACACCGGAGCCCACTGGACCGGCAATCCCTACGCCCTGGCCAGCGCCCTGGGAAAAATCGAAGCCTATTCCCGGCGCATGCCTCTGGTGGCAAGCCCATCGACCGCGCATCTTTTCATCATTGCGCCGTTCTTAGGTGGGATGAGCTTTGGCAACTTGTTCTCGACCCATCCGCCGACGGCAAAGAGGATCGAGCGCTTGACGGGACGACCGGCGGAATTCATGCAGTAGCAGCTATCAGCTCTCAGCCATCAGCCGTCAGTTAGAAAATCCGTGCAGCCGGTCTTAACTGAAAGCTGAGAGCTGACGGCTGAAAGCTTCCCTGTGACCGCCGTAACCGCCTGGGTTCCGTTCCGCATAGTAGAATCGCCAACAATGGCTCCCGAAACCCTGGTGGCAACCGCGCGCCGCGCGGCGGAACTTGAGAAGAGTCTGCGACGCGTCATCCGCGGTAAAGACGAAGTCCTTCGGCTCGCGCTGGTTTCCATTTTCGCCAAGGGTCATCTGCTGATCGAAGGGGTCCCGGGAGTCGGGAAGACCACGCTCGGCCAAGCGCTCGCCCGCGCCATCGACTGCAGCTTTCAGCGCATCCAGTTCACCAGCGACATGCTGCCCTCGGACGTGCTGGGCATTTCGATCTACTCTGCTATCGAGCAGAAATTTGAATTCAAGCGCGGACCGGTGTTCGCCAACGTCCTGCTGGCCGACGAAATCAACCGCACTACTCCGAAGACGCAGTCCGCCCTGCTCGAGGCCATGAACGAGGGACAAGTCACCATCGACGCTCACTCTTATCCGTTGCCGCAACCATTCCTGGTTCTCGCCACCCAGAATCCCATCGAGCATCACGGCACTTATCCCTTGCCCGAGTCGCAACTCGACCGTTTCCTGATGCGGGTTCGCATGGGATATCCCGAAGGCAACGCCGAGCGCGAGATTCTGCGCGCTGAAGCCGGCGCCGCCCAACTGGAAAACCTGCGCCCTGCGCTGAATGCGGCCGACGTAGTCGAAATTCAGCAAGCCGTGGCCCAGGTCCACGTGGACGAATCGCTCATCACCTACATGCTGAACATCGTCAACAAGACGCGCGAGTCAGAATATCTCTCGCTCGGAGTTTCTCCCCGAGGCTCGCAGATGCTCTACCGCGCCGCCCAGGCGATGGCCTTCCTCGAGGGCCGCGATTACTGCACTCCCGAAGATTTCAAACCCCTGGTCGTCTCCGTTTTCGCCCACCGCGTCGTCGTGAGTTCTCTCTACACCTCCACCCTGAAAAAATCCGAGCAAGCCGAGCAAGTGCTGCGCGAGATCGTGGAGAGCGTGCCGGTGCCAGTCTAGGCAGTTCCCAGTTCTCAGTTCCCAGTTCTCAGTAAAACCAAACATTCCGTGTGTTCGCTGGTCACAGCGTCTCGAGCTCCAAGAGTTTAACAATGGTCCCTTGGAGGCACTATGGGCCGTACGTATCGTGATCTGATCGCATGGCAAAAAGCTATGAAGTTCGTGACCGAAATATACGATGTGACTCAGCGGTTCCCGACCGAGGAGCGATACGGACTCACTAACCAACTCCGACGTGCTTCCGTCTCGGTACCAAGCAATATTGCGGAAGGGCAAGCTCGCCTTTCGCAAAAAGAGTTCCATCACTTCCTCAGCCAAGCACGGGGTTCCTTGGTTGAAATCGAAACGCAACTTCTGATAGCGAGTGGCCTGAAGTACATCCAACCAGCAAAGGCAGATGCCCTCCTCGGTGCCGCAGACGAACTAGGGAGAGTCCTAAATGGGCTGATCGCCTCAATCAAGACTCGTGCAGCCTAGCTGAGGTTTTCTGAGAACTGGGGACTGGTGTAGTTAGTTCCCAGTTCCCAGTTCCCAGTAAACACTCGGTTCTCAATGGCCCATTACATCGAACGCTTGCCTGAGAACTGAGAACTGCGAACCGAGAACTGAGAACTGCTTCTCGCTACGGGCATCTGGCGAACTTGAAGGCCCCAATGTGCGAGCTCCAATCGAACGAGCCGGTCACTTTCTGGTATTGGTTGGTGTACCAGAATGTGCAATCGTCACTCGGGTCCACTTGCAGCGCGGTGTAGTCGCCCCACCGGCTCAGGCCGCCGTTTTGCGATCCGGTACCCTCCAGGATACTGGCTTCGGTTTCCATGGTGCCCAGTGCATCGGTGGGCACACGGCCCGTAAAGCGAATTGCGGGATGAATCGTGCTGCTGGAGGCGCTGTAACCGATGGCGATATCGTTCAATTTATCCATCGCTGCGCTGGCCATCCAGCGGTAGGTCGCATCCGGGGCGAAGGTGCCTTGCTGATGCACGGTTACGGTGCCGCTTGGGTCCCAGATTTCATACCAGCGGATGGCCACATGGCCCCCGCTCGCGACGGAATGGTTCACCACCACGCGCTCGTGATCGGAAAACTTCCGGTACGCCATGCGATACATGAGCCGGTCGCCTAAACTATCCAACAATTCCGTTGTGCCTTTTTGCGGAACGCAGGTGCCCCCGCCACTACAGGCAAGGGTGGAGTTCGCCACCGGAAGGTTCGTCGCTGCCGACAGCGCCGCCGTGCCCGCCGTGAAGTTCAGCTTGAGTTTGCGCAGGCGCAATTGGCCGGGATTGTTGTTTTGCCAGGTCAGGAAGAGACCGGGGGTCCCGTCGGCCGGGGCGAGTGGGGCCATCCAGATCGGAGGGCAGGTACGCACCCTCGCTGGAGGGCGTCCGGACGCAGATCTGCTTTGCGGTCTTGTCTCCCGCGAGCATCTTTGTGCGGTCAAATCCGCAGATGTCGGCGCCGGCGAAAAACAGTGCCTCCTGGAAAATGTTATAGGTGGCCAGGTACGCGCTGTTGGTCGTGGTGGGCCAAACGCTCAACTTCGGATAGTCGTTTAGATTGGTGCCAAAGGAGTACGCATAAAGGGTGTAGGTTCCGGCCGGATTACTGGTCTTGGACACGGCCACGCACTCCGAGAAGGTTGTGAAATTCCCACTGATGCCGACGTCGCTGATGACCCAACGGTTCGCCAGCCGGTCATAGTTCACAATCGGATCGCTCGCCCCGGCCTTGCAGTTACCGCCGAGCGGAGCAAAGAAGGTGGTGAGATTGGTTGGACCCGAAAGCAGCACGCCGCTTTTGCTGTAAACCGCCAGCCGCACATTCACCGTCTGCACGATATAGTTGGGCGCGACGGCCAGGTTTACGTCCGAAGGCGCGTAGTTTTTCGCCGCGATGCCATCGAAGGCAGACCCTTTCGTGGTCGAAACGAAGGGCATGACTTCCGTTTGCAACACGGTATCTGCCGCCACGGAAGCGGCGCCGGCGCGAGATCCCAGCGGAACCGGCTTGGGGCGTGGAGCTTCTTTTTCCCCAATGCCCAATTCGTCGATCGGCAATTCCGAGAGCGGCTGAGAGATCGCGAATGCGGAAGGATATTTTACGGTTGCGTTCGTGTTGACATCTTGCGCGAATGCCTGCGCTGCGATCAGCGCGAAAACAGACGCCAGGAATACCTTGGGGAAGGCTCGGAACATTCGTGATTCCTCCGTCGAAATTGAAATACGGTTCAGACTAGGGAAATCCCCAGCCATGGTCCTGCGTGGAACGACCTGCTTTGCTTGTCCTGCTTGTGGCGGAGTGTCTTGGGCTGGCCTGGGACGCGCGACCACGCGCAATACACGAACGAAGTGATTTGCAGGATACACGACCGCGAGGCGATGCCCAAAACACAGAAGGGCATGCAACGCAGCGCCGCTTCGACGCGTCTACTCGCCCGCGGCCACCGGCGGCGGCTGCAAACTGGAAAGACGCGAAATCGCCGCCACCATCATACCGGAGAGAAACTGCATGGTGGCGACATCATTGCCGTCAAACGCATGGGGCGTCGACGACAGCACCTCGAAAACACCCAGCGTCCGCCGGAAGTGGCGCAGCGGAGCGACCAGAATGGAGCGCGCGCCCAGCCGCCGGCAACTCGCCCAATCCACTCGCGGGTTCGACTCGGCATCGTGGCAAAGCAGCACTTCGCCGGTGCGGACGCATTCGGCCGAGAGTCCGCTATCGGTTTGCAGGCGAACCCCAATATCCGGAGCGGTGCGGCCGGTGCGCGCCCGGCAGACGATTTCGTTGCCTCGGCGCAGCGCGATGGCAGCTCCGGTTGCGCCGGTTAAAGTTTGCGCTTTTTCGGCGATGATGCTGATGCCCGGCTCAAGATCGATTTCGCCCGTGTCGATCAATGCATGCGGCGCAGAAAGGGGTCCGTGATGGCGCGACCGCAGACGGTGGCGAGTGGAGAAAGCCGCTGCTTCGGCGAACTCGGCCTCGGCTTCCGCGGGTGTCCGCGGAACACTGTAGAGCAGCGATCGCACCAGGCGGTCCAGTTCCGCATCTTCAATTAAGTGCGCGGTCTGTTGCCCTTGCAGCGACCCTCCAAGGAGGCGCGAAAGACTCAGCATCGCGCTGCTGCCGCAGGCCAGACACCGGGGCGTGTTGTTCTCGCTCAGCAACTCACACTGCACGCAAAATACTGCCGACTGCAATGACAAGAAACTCACATCAGTGGCCGCGAGTGAACGCCGCATGTGGAAGATTCCCCTGGACAATGAGGAAGGATGAGGGTAAATAGCGGCGCGCGCAGGAGTAAGTGACAGGGCTGGTTCGGGCTGTGGATAAGTGGACTGGCGCAGGTTTCAAAGTTTCAAGGTTGCAAGGGTTCAAGGATTTAGGATTTCAGACACTCTTTCGTCCTTGAAACTTGTCTCGCGCCTATAATTCCGCTCATGTCATTTCTTCGGTTCCTCATGCTGCTGTCGCTCGTGATCTGGCTGGGCGGAGTGATTTTTCTGGCCTTCGTGCTCGCGCCCACCGCGTTTTCGCCCGGGCTTCTTCCCACCCGCCACATGGCGGGATCGATCGTAGGCCGTTCGCTCGATTTGCTGCACTACATGGCGATCGTTTCCGGAATTGTCTTTCTGATCGCGTCGATGCTCTACAGCCGCATGGCGACGGGGAATGCGAGGCCGCTGGCGGCACGCCACCTTCTGATCATGCTGATGCTGCTGCTGACGGTGATCTCGCAGTTCGCCATTTCTCCGAAAATGCATGCCATTCGCGCCGAGGTGGGCTTGATCGATACCGTGCCTCCGGACAGTCCGCAGCGCCTGGAATTCAACCGCCTGCATGTGTGGTCGGAGAAATTCGAGGAGGCCGTGCTTCTGCTGGGTCTGGTGGCCTTGTACATGACCGCGCAATCGTTCCGTGAGCGATGAATGTGCCGTCCCTTGCGGGACTCGCGCGTTTCCCCTCGCCTACCCGGCACTGCCCTGCCCGGCTCTCCTGTGACGCCGCTTCGCGGCTGGAGCGATCGCATATGCGTATCGAGTGCGATGATTTATTCTTTGGATTGCACTGATAGCTGACAACTGAAAACTGAGAACTCCCCATGAAAACTGGCATCATCGGTCTGCCGCAGGTCGGCAAGACATCTCTATTTCGCATATTGACGAAGGTGAATCTTTCTGAGCACGCGCTGGCAAACCCGCGCGAGGCGCACATCGGCGTGGCGAAGGTTCCCGACGAACGCCTCGACAAGCTGGCCGCGCTCTACCACCCGAAGAAGCTGACGCACGCCTCGGTCGAGTATGTGGACGTAGGCGCGATCGGCCAGGACGCGCTGAAAGAGACTGCCTACATCGGTCACCTGCGCCAGGTGGACGCGCTCATTCACGTGCTGCGAGCGTTTGAAAACGATGCGATTCCGCACGTCGGCCCGATCGACCCGCTGCGCGACATCAAGAATGTCGAGTTCGATCTCATGGTCAGCGATCTCGGCCAGATCGAAAAACGCTTGGAGCGTCTGGAAAAAGATTTGAAGAAGATGAAGACGCCCGAACTGGAAAAAGAAAACGAACTCCTGATCAAGGCCAAAGCACAGATCGAAACCGAAAAGCCGCTGCGCGAAATGGAAATGTCGCCCGAGGACAAGAAGCGCATCCGGGGTTTCATGTTTCTGAGCGAGAAGCCGATGCTCTACGTGCTCAATATCGGCGAGAGCACCGAACTCGGCAAAGACCTGGAAGCCGCAGTAGCGAAATACAACCTGACAGAAGTGGCTGCGCGTCCGAATGCCGGAGCCAGCGCGATCTGCGGCAAAGTGGAAGCGGAACTGGCGGAGATGAGCGATGAAGACGCCGCCGAATTTCTAAGCAGCTATGGACTGACGGAAAGCGGCCTGGCGCGGCTGATCCGCAAAAGCTACCACCTGCTGGGGCTGATCTCGTTTTTCACGGCTGGCGACGATGAATGCCGGGCCTGGACAATTCCGGTGAATACGCGCGCCCAGAACGGGGCCGGGGCGATTCACTCCGATTTGGAAAAACACTTCATCCGCGCCGAGACCATTCGCTGGGACCAGTTGCTGGAAGCGGGCTCGGAAGCCAACGCGCGCGCCAAGGGAACTTTAAGATTGGAAGGGAAAGACTACATCGTGCAGGATGGGGACGTGATGCACATCAGGCACAGCGGGTAGACAGTTCTCAGTTCCCGGTTCTCAGTTCCCGGTTCTCAGTTGTCAGTTGTCAGTTCTCAGTTCCAATCGTCCGGATTTGCTTTCGATGTGAGAAGGGTAGGTCATGGCCGCCGATTACAAGCAAATGGAGCGGAACTTCAGGCAGTTCTATGATTTTTCCGGCAAAACGGTGGTGGGGGTTGGAGCCGGTGGCGGACCGTTTACCGACCTGGTTTGCGAATCCAGGAAACTGATTGTCATTGACAAAGACCCCGCCGCCATTCGGCAGTGGGAGGCGAAGATTGCCGCCGGGGGGCTCAAAGATCGAGTGGAGATTGTTCAGGCGGACTTCGGTGCAACTTCGCCGCGCGGGGATGTCGTGTACTTCGAGTTTTGCCTGCACGAGATGGACGATCCCACCGAGACCCTCCGACACGCTTTGACGCTGGCCCCCGAGGTGCTCGTCTTCGATCATTTGCCGGATTCAGAATGGGCTTTCCAGGGAGCTGAGGAAGATAAGGTTCGGCGCAGCACGGATGCGCTGGCAAACTTCCACTGCCTGCGCCAGCAGGCATTTCGTACCGCGCAGCGATTTGAGAAGTATCAGCAGCTTCTTGACAAAGTGTCCCCCCAGGGCGCGTTGGCATTGCAGCGTGCGGAGCGATACCGTGACGCAGCCGAAATTACGATTCCGATGACCTATGGCTTGACCTTGTTGCACAACGGAATCTGAAGTCAGTTCTCAGTTCCCAGTTCTCAGTTCCCAGTAGAAGCAGGCCGACTTTGTTCTGAGAACTGGGAACTGAGAACTGAGAACTTATTTCTGAGAACTTGCTTCAGTGCGCGTGAAAGAAATGGTCCAGCAAAAACATGCAAGCCGTTCCGACGAAGACCAATAGCGCCATCTTCACGCCCGGCTCTTTATTTACTTCGGGGATCAAATCCGACGCGGCTACATAGATCGTAACGCCCGCCGACAACGGCAAGCCGAAGGCTACCTCGTGGCGGAAGACGGCCATCGTCATCACTCCGGCCACGGTGGCTACGCCCAGCAGCATCGACGCTCCCCAAGCGAAGGCGCGGCTGCGGCCGCTGGCCAGCATCACCGACGAGATGGTGAACCCTTCCGGAATCTTGTGGAGAAAAATCGCCACAAAGATGATCCAGCCGAGCGCCTGCGAAACCAGGAATCCCGAAGCGATCGCGATGCCATCGAAAAACGTGTGAATCAGCAACCCGATCAGAACCGAGTAGCTTTTGTGAGAGTGGACGAACTCGTCGGCGTGGGTTTCTTCTCCAAAGTGAAAATGCGGGGTGACGGTGTGTTCGAAGAAATGAACGAGAAGGTATCCGCCGAGGATGAGAAATCCGGCATACGGGCCACGCAGGTGGATGCTCTCCGGCACCATCTCGACCAGCGCCGTCGCCAGCATGAAGCCTGCACCCAACGCGACGAAGTAGCGGAGGTAAGAGCGCTCCCAATTCCTTTGGACAATGATGGCACCGCCAAAGACGTTCGCGCCCGCCGCGGTCAGCCCCAGCAGCACACTGGTCAGAATGGGAGACATGCGGGAGAAGAATAACAGGAAAATCGCTGTTGGCTATTCGCTGTTCGCCTTTAGCTAAAAGCCGACAGCGAAGAGCGAACAGCCCAGCGCCTCGTTCGCCGCCTGCTAAAATCCGCGCATGCGTCACTGGCTCCAACTCATCGCATGGCTGGCCTGCGTCGTGTATTCGACCATCCCTGCCTTCTGGTTCATGATTCATCCGTTTGCCGAGCGATGGCGGGCGCGGCATCTTTCCTGCCAACGCTCGCCCTATCTGGTGCTGCTGCCCGTGTGGATGATCATGTGGGCTGTGGTCGCGCTGGTCACGAAGCCCTGGCAGGGTATCGTACTCTACCGATCCGACTGGGGTTGGATCGCGGCGGTCCCGCTGTTCGCCAGTGGGCTGTACCTCTATTCGCAATCCGGAAAGAATTTCAGCGCGAAGCAACTCGGCGGACTGCCCGAAGTTCATGGCGGAAATCGCGAGCAGCGGCTGGTGACGGATGGAATCCGGTCGCGAGTGCGGCATCCGGTGTACCTGGCGCATCTGTGCGAAATGATCGCATGGAGCCTCGGCACCGGACTCGCAGTTTGCTGGGCGCTGATCGCGTTCGCCATGGCCACGGGAGCGGTGATGATCCGGATGGAGGATGCGGAGTTGGAGGAAAGGTTTGGCGACTCGTATCGAGCCTATCGCAACTCTGTGCCAGGAGTTCTGCCACGAGTGTTCGGGCAGCGCCAGCTATAATCCGGTTTGACTGAAAGCTGATAACTGACAGCTGACAGCTGCTCCTATGCGCTTCGAACTCTTCGTCGCAACCCGCTATCTCCGCGCCAAACGCCGCCAGGCGTTCATTGGCGTCATCACGGCCATCTCCATCCTGGGAGTGGCGGCGGGAGTGGCTTCGTTGATCGTAGCCCTGGCCGTCAATAACGGCTTTCGGCAGGATTTGCAGGCGCGGCTGCTCGGTTCGACGGCCCACATCAGTCTGTTGCGGGTAGAGAGCGACGGCATGCGCGACTGGCGTCCGCTGCTGGAGAAGTTGTCGAAGCAGCCGCACGTGGTGGCGGCGGCTCCTGCGATCTATGAGCAGGTGCTGATTTCGCGCGGGCCGCGGGCGCGCGGCGCGGTGCTGAAGGGAATGCTGCCGCAATATGAGCAGAAGGTTAGCGATCTGCTGAAGACGGTGACGGCGGGATCGGCGGCGGCGCTGGAAGAAGAGCCTGCGGGCGGGGCCGGCAGTGTCGACGAACCAAAGTCAACTGCAACGGCAAGTTCAACGGCAGCGGACAAGCCCCCTGAGCGTATAAGGGAGTGTCCGCTCTACACAAACAGAATCGCCGGACGACCTTGCGGGCGTACAGCGACGCGTTGCAGCCATGCCTCCGATTATTCTTGGTCACGACATGGCCGACGAAATCGGCGCGACCGTCGGGTCGGTGGTGCTGGTCACTTCTCCGCAAGGCGAACTCACTCCGTTTGGCATGGTGCCGAAGTACATTCGCTTTCGCGTGGCGGGAATTTTCAACTCCGGCTTTTTCGACTACGACTCTTCCTGGGCCTTCATCCGGCTTTCCGACGCGCAGCAGTTGTTTGGCTTGGGAGACATAATCTCAGTCATCCAATTCAAGATTGACGATATTTACCTCGCCGGCGACGTGGCGCGCTCGCTCGAACAGAGCGCAGGACACGGCTTTATGACCACCACCTGGATGGAACAGAACAAGCCTCTGTTCCGCGCCCTGCGTCTGGAACGCGTAGTAACCTTCATCACCATCGGCCTGATCGTGTTCGTGGCCGCGCTGAATATTTTGATCTCGCTGATCATGATGGTGATGGAGAAGACAAAAGATATCGCCGTGCTCATGTCGCTGGGCACAAAGAAGGCGCAGATCCGCCGTGTGTTCATCGCGCAGGGCGTGCTGATTGGCGTGATTGGGACCGTGATCGGATTGGCGCTCGGCTACGCTATATCATGGGCGGGCGGACACTACCACTTTATTTCGCTCTCCCCCGAGGTCTATTCGATCGACTACGTCCCCTTCGCGCCGCGGCTGGTCGATGGCGTGATCGTGGCCTTGGTTTCGGTTGGCATTTCGTTCGTAGCCACGATTTATCCATCGTGGTCGGCGGCGCGGATTCTGCCGGCTGAGGCGCTACGGTACGAGTAGGCCGCTGGTGTGGTGACGGGGCGGAGCCTGCGCTGAGCAAAGCCGAAAGGCCCCGTCAAGGCGGGGCGGAGCCCCGCTACCACACGACCTGCCAATCAGTGACCACCGTCACATTGCATTTGTTTTCCAGAGGTATACAGTTTTTCGCATAGCTCGCTCCCGTAAATGGAATGGCGGGAACGGGTTGTTCCTCCTCATGGTCCACGGGATCATGATCTAATGGATCAAAGCGCGTCTCCTCAGGTAGTAGCCGGAGACGGTCTTGATCCTTAGGAGGGTCGGTTTGCATCCAATAGCTCAAGATCCTCTGTTGAGGGTCGAAGGGTTAAGTAAGGTGTTTCGCTCAGGCGAAGCCGATCTTGTGCTCTTTGAGAATCTGTCTTTTCAGGTCGCCAAAGGAACGATGCTCGCGATCGTGGGGCAATCGGGTGCGGGAAAGAGTACCTTGTTGCACATCCTCGGGGCACTGGATCGGCCTTCGGCGGGTGCGGTATATTGCGCAAACTCCCGCGTGAATTCGCTCTCTGAGGACGACGCCGCCGAGTTTCGTAACCGCGAAATCGGCTACGTCTGGCAGTTCCATTATCTGCTGCCGGAATTTACTGCCCTGGAGAACGTTGCGATGCCCTTGCTGACGCGCGGGCAAGCATTATCTGCCGCAAAACAAGAGGCTTCGCGGTGGTTGCGAGAAGTGGGACTGGAAGCGCGCGGGCACCATCGTTCGGGCGAGCTTTCCGGAGGCGAGCAGCAACGGCTGGCGCTGGCGCGGGCGCTCATCACTCAGCCGCAAGTCCTGCTGGCCGACGAACCTACCGGCGACCTCGATGGGCGCACCGGCGAATTGGTTTTTGAACTGGTCGCTCGCTTGCACCGGGAGCACCAGTTAACTTCTTTGATTGCCACGCACAATTTGGCATTTGCACGACGGTGCCATCGCGTTTTACGGTTGGATCGGGGCAAAATGGAAGAAATTGTTCCCGAATCGCTTCCGGCGTAACGAAAGGCAGTGGAGAAACACGATTGAAGAGTGGAAATTGAGAAATTGGGGTTTGGAGAGGTAGAACGGCAAGTTGAAAACGGATATCGCTGGGAGATTCGGCGATATAAATGCATAATTAAGGGTTCAGGGTAGGGCGGAGGGCGGGGCCCTCCTGCGGGAAGTCCGGGGGATATTGGTTTATGTTCGAACGCTACACAGAGAAAGCCAGGCGCGTTATCTTTTTCGCGCGATACGAGGCCAGCCAGTTTGGCTCTCCTTATATTGAGACCGAGCACTTGCTGCTCGGGCTGCTGCGCGAAGACAAAGCCCTGACCAATCGCTTCCTGCGCTCTCATGCCTCGGTGGAATCGATCCGGAAACAGATTGAGGGCCACACCACCATCCGCGAAAAAGTCTCGACGTCGGTCGACCTCCCGCTGAGCAATGAATGCAAACGAGTGCTGGCATATGCGGCGGAAGAAGCCGAGCGGCTTTCCCATAAACATATTGGCACCGAGCACCTGCTGCTGGGATTGCTGCGCGAAGAAAAGTGTTTTGCGGCTGAGATTCTGCACGAGCGCGGATTGCGCCTTTCGACCATCCGCGAAGAATTGGCGCGCACGAGCCAGGAAAAAGCGGCGCCGCAGCGCGGACAGCGCGAATCTTCTTTACTGAGTGAGTTCTCCCGCGACCTGACGCAGTCCGCCATGGATAGCCAGCTTGACCCGCTGGTGGGCCGCGACAACGAAGTGGAACGCGTCGTCCAGATTCTTTGCCGCCGCACGAAAAATAACCCTGTGCTGATCGGCGAGCCCGGCGTGGGCAAGACCGCCATCGTAGAAGGCTTGGCGCAGCGCATCGCCGACGGCGAGGTTCCTTCGTTCCTCGCCGACAAACGCATTCTGGCACTCGATCTTTCTTTGATCGTCGCCGGCACCAAGTATCGCGGACAGTTTGAAGAGCGCCTGAAGACCATCATGAAAGAGCTGATGGAGTCTCAGAATTCGATCATCTTCATCGACGAATTGCACACGCTGGTGGGCGCGGGATCGGCGGAGGGCTCGCTCGATGCCGCCAACATTCTGAAGCCAGCGCTATCCCGCGGCGAAATTCAGTGCATCGGCGCAACCACGCCCGCTGAATATCGCAAGTCGATCGAAAAAGATCGCTCGCTCGAACGCCGCTTCCAGGCCGTGAAAGTTCCGCCGCCCAGCGAAGTCGACGCCGTCAAGATTCTGTTCGGGATCAAGGAACGCTACGAAAAATTCCACGCCGTCACCTACACCGACGACGCCATCAATTTTTCCGTGTCGCATTCCAATCGCTATATCCCCGACCGTTTTCTGCCGGATAAAGCCATCGACCTGATCGACGAAGCTGGCGCGCGCGTAAAGCTGCGCCAGACCACGCTGCCCGAAGAATTGACCGAAGTCCAGAAGCGGATCAAGTTCATCGTCCACAGGATGGAGAACGCCATCGCGAACCACGAGTTCGAGAAGGCGCGCTTCTATTCGGACGAAGAACGCAAAGAGCGCGAGAACCTGCGTGCTCTTCGCGAAAAATACCACCTCGATGAATCCTCCACCGGCGTTGTCGGTCGGGAGGACATCGAGGACGTGGTATCGCGCTGGACCGGCGTGCCCATCACCTCGATCAAGGAAGAAGAAACGCAGAAGCTGCTGCGGATTGAAGAAGAGCTGCACAAGCGCATCATCTCGCAAGACAAAGCCATCAGCGCTCTGGCTCGTGCCATCCGCCGCTCGCGCGCCGGATTGAAGAGCCCGAATCGTCCGATTGGGTCATTCCTGTTCTTAGGACCGACCGGCGTAGGCAAAACCGAAGTGGCGCGCACCCTGGCCCAGTTCATGTTTGGCAGCGACAAAGCTCTCGTCCGTTTCGATATGTCGGAGTTCATGGAGAAGCACTCCGTCTCGAAACTGATCGGCTCGCCTCCCGGATACGTGGGCTATGAAGAGGGTGGCCAGCTGACCGAGCGCGTCAAGCGCGCCCCCTATTCCGTAGTGCTGCTCGACGAAATCGAGAAGGCGCATCCGGATGTTTTCAACATTCTGCTGCAGGTTTTTGAAGACGGCCAATTGACCGACGGCCTGGGCAACACGGTCGATTTCAAGAACACCATCCTGATCATGACCTCGAACATCGGCGCCCGCCACCTGATGAAGCGCGAAGGCCTGGGCTTCCAGTCGTCGAAGGACGAGATGGTTTCCGCCAAGGTCGAAGACCTGGTGAAGGGCGAAGTCAAGCGCACCTTCAATCCGGAATTCCTGAACCGCGTGGATGAAATCATCCTCTTCATGGCGCTCAGCGAGACCGACCTGATCCAGATTCTCGAACTCATGGTCAGCCAACTGAACCAGAATCTGGCCCAGCGCTCGATCACCGTGACCGTGGCCGACGAGGCCAAGAAGTGGATTCTGAACCAGACCCTGACCGACCGCAGCTACGGAGCGCGTCCGCTGCGGCGCGCCCTGCAGAAGTACATCGAAGACCCGCTGTCGGAAGCGCTGATCCAGGGCACGATCACCACCCGGCCGGCGTTCATCGAGGTCTTCCTCGAGGCGAACAAGCTGTACTATCGTCCGGTGGATGCGGAGAAGACTGAGGGTGTGCTGCTGTACGAAAGCTAGCTTTAGGGACGGACGCATTCGTCTGTCCCCGCGAAGCGAAGCTATCAGTTTTCAGCCGTCAGTGAAAGCTGGCGGCTTTTGTTTTGTTTCGCAGCACAACAGAAAAACCGACTGTGTTGAACCACATTAAAAGTGTCCCCCTGCGACCACATTAGAAGTGTCCCCTTTTAGAGTTCCTTCGGCGAGGAGGAACGAAGATTGGGGAGAACGGGATTGAGCAGGAGAGAGTTGAGTCGGGTCGAGGTGATGAGCCGGGTGAAGGCGCGGAGTTTGCGCTTGCGCGAAGCGGCGGAGTTGTTGGAGTTGAGTTATCGGCAGAGCAAGCGGATCTGGGCGCGGTATCGGGCGGGAGGAGCGAAAGCGTTGCAGCATGGGAACTGCGGGCGAGTGTCGAACCGGGCCTACCCAGCGAAGTTCCGAGCGGCGGTGCTGCAACAGGTGCAAGCCCGCTACGAGGATTTCGGGCCGACGTTGGCGGCCGAGCACTTGGCCAGCGATGACGGACTCGAAGTGCAGGCCGAGACGCTGCGGCGGTGGCGGAAAGAGGCGGGGCTGTGGCCGAGACAGCGGCGGCGGAAACCGTATCGGCAGCGGCGAGAAGCGAAGGCGCACTTTGGCGAGTTAGTGCAGTTGGACGACAGCTTTCATGAGTGGCTGGAAGAGCGCGGGCCCCGCGGCTGTCTGATGCACATGGTCGATGACGCGACGACGAAGGCGCTGGGGTGTTTCTCGGAGGAGGAAACGATCTGGGCGGCGGCAGGAGTATTGCGGCGCTGGATCGAGCGCTACGGAGTGCCGCAGGCGTTGTACACAGACTGGAAGAACGTGTACGTGCGGCCGCCGAATGCCGAAGAGCGGGAGCGTGGAGAACCGGCGGTAACGCAGTTTGGGCGGATGTGCGTGAAGCTGGGCATCCGGATCATCCCGGCCAGTTCGCCGCAAGCGAAAGGACGCGTGGAACGGGCGCATGGCACGCATCAGGATCGGCTGGTGAAGAAACTGCGGCTGGCCGGGATCGCGAACTACGGCCAGGCGAATGCCTATCTGGACGAGCACTATCTCGCCGAGCACAATCGCCGTTATGCGCATGCGGCATTGGCCAAAGCCGATTACCACCGGCGACGGCCGACGGCGCGGCAACTGGACGCAGTGTTCTGGCTGGAGGAGGAACGAGTGGTGAGTGAGGACTGGGTGGTGCGCTACAACAATCGACTGCTGCAACTGGCACGGCAGAGTCAGCATTGGGCGCCGGCCAAGAGTCGCGTGCTGGTGCGGGAAAACGAAGCCGGGGAAGTTGCCATTCACTACCGCAATCAGCGTCTGGGCTTCCACGAGTTGAAGGCCTCGATAGCGCTGGGCGAGGGAAGGGGCGCTGCCCCTTCCCCCGCGCCCCCTTCCCCGATCCTAAGGCGGAGCCTTCCTCCAGCTTCGAATCATCCTTGGAGAAAAGGCTTTTCCGCCAAGGCACGCGCCCTCTTTTCCGGGGCAGCATGAAACCACAACCCAGGGGACATTTCTATTGTGGACAAGACGGGGACATTTCTAATGTGGTATGACAAACAGAAAAACCGACTGTGGACGTTGCGTTGCGCCCGACGTAAGCTGTTCTTGATGTATGCCTTCGTCAACCTAGCAAGGAGAGTTATAAGGTTCGCACTAGCCGGCGCACTTTGGCTCCACGCCTCATTTGTGCTGCACTTCCCCTTGCCGGATCTCTCCGGCCCGGCCACCCGTCTTCACCTAACGACAAGCGAAGCTGCGGTGTTCACTCTTCTGTTTACTTTCTCACTCCTCGCAACCTATGGTTACGGCCGCCTTGCGCTCGATCTCCTTTACATCTACTTCTTTCCGTTCGTGCTCCTATACATCGCAGTAAAGTGGTTGGTTCTTGCGTTGATTGCAATAAATAGGTTCTGCGCGGCAGGTACGCCTGCCGACGGCAAGCTCGTCCTCCCTAAAGTCATCATCGAAACCGCGCCAACGACGGTTGAGCAAACCAAGCCCGACAAAGCGCATGCGATTTGGCAGGATGTCTGGCTCGCTCTCACCCGTCCGCTCCGCCGATTTACGTTGTTGTGGTGTCTTTTGCTGCTTTTTACGACTCATCAGCACTTGCTTCAGCTCGCGCTTGGGATCGTTGCAGTGCACGTGCCTTCACCTTGGCCGGCATTCTTGTTTAACGCGCCCACAGCTAGCGCTCACAACTGACACGATCGGATTAAGAACATGCGGGACGCTTCTGGCAGGATCGATCGGTCACCCGCGATTCAGAGGCAACCGACGACCTGCGCAACACATGGACGAGTATAGCGGGAATCCAAATGGGCATACTTGTGCTTCGAAACCGGCAACTGTCTCCCGTGGGCAGCAATATTAGGCTCTATCTCGATGGCATGATTTATATCTATCTTGGCTTTTTGTTTTCATTCGTCTATTACGGCACTGCGAAGGTTCAGTCGATTCACCTCAGTTGGCCAAACGCGCTGGTGACTTCTCTCTTCATACCATTCGCTTTCAGTGACCTTCCCATTAATGTTTGGCTTAAACTGGCCGCCGGCATTCATTGCACGGTAATCGTAGCGGTCGGCGCAGGCACCCTCATCAACTACCTAGCGCGTCGAGCAGAAGACCTGGAGAACGCCGCGTAAGTGGATCGACCTAAGCCACACCGTCGCCCACGGCCTCGTAACCTACAAGGGCCTGCCCGCCCCTATCATCTGCGACTACCTGAGCCGCGAAGCCTCCCGCAAGCACTACGCGCCCGGAACCGAGTTTCAGATCGGCAAGATCGAGATGGTAGCGAACACCGGTACCTATCTGGACTCTCCATTTCACCGTTATGCCGATGGCAAGGACTTGTCTGAACTGGACCTGGAAAAGCTGGCCAACCTCCCCGCGATCAAGGTGGCGGCGCAGCACAAGCAGGCGATCGATAGGTCGTGTTTTCCGTCCGGCGCGGATCTGGCGGGCAAGGCTGTGCTGGTTGAGACAGGATGGTCGCGGCACTGGAACACGCCTCAGTATTTCGAGGGGCATCCGTTCCTGACCGAGGATGCGGCGCGGTTTCTGGCCGACTCTGGAGCGGTGCTGGTGGGCATTGATTCCCACAACATCGACGATGTCCAGGATTTGCGGCGGCCGGTTCACAGCGTTCTTCTGAAAAATGAAATCCCGATTGTGGAGCACATGACGAACCTGGCAGCCGTGCCGCACGCGCATTTCAGGTTCTTCGCAGTACCGGTGAAGGTGAAGGGGTTTGGGACGTTTCCGGTTCGGGCTTTCGCCACAATTTAAGGCCGTCGTCTCTCTGTTGCAAAAAAGACACACTTTGCCCCCTAAAGGTCGATTGACCTCAAAGATCGACTTGTGATTAACTTCACTCAATCGGGGCTGGCTCATCGCAGTTGCTTGGGAATACGTACCAAAATTCCAGGGGCGTGAGACCGAGGTGCGTCATGAAGTCCAGCTCGTATGCAGTTCTTGCAGTGTCCCTTCTCAGTTTGACCCTGAGTGCCAGTGCGCGGGAGATGGTCCTGCCCGCCGGTACCCTTCTGCAGTGCACCATGAATGAACCCAACTTTTCTTCTTCGACCGTGGCGGTCGGAGATCCCGTGCTCTGTCATCTGCACTCGATCACCGAATTCGGCCAGCAGGCGTTTCCGCGCGGAAGCTACCTCGTCGGACATCTCGAGTCGGCCCAGGACCCCGGCCATTTCTGGGGCAAGGGCAACATGAAGCTGATGTTCGATCGCATCGGCATGCCGAACGGCGATATGCCGTTGGACGCGAAGGTGATCGCAACGCGCGGCTACAAAGTCGATAAGGAAGGCGACATCCGCGGCAAAGGGCACGCCAAGCGCGACATCGTCGAATGGATGCTGCCGCCGCTCTGGCCGTGGAAGGTCATCATGCTGCCGGCGCGCGGACCGCGTCCCACGCTCAAGGGCGAGAGCATGCTCACGCTGCGCCTGATGGATGATGTGCAGATCCCGCAGGTGCAGGCGACCAACGGGCCGGACTGGCACTTCTTTGGCCGTCCCGAAGTTCAGAGAGACAACTATTACCAACAGCCGTACCAGGGCGCGAGCAATCGCAGTTCAGAACCGGCAATTCCTCAACTCGCGGTTCGCAATGTGAGCGCCTCGTCCAGTGAGCCGCCGACGGCGGAGGAGATTCCGCAGGTCACCTACGCCAGTTACATTTCCAAAGATGCGGTGGGAGGAGGCGGAGCGGCCGCAGGAGTGCCGGTGTTTGTGCTGAAGAGTGGCATGGTCCTACAGGTGGGCAACTACACCTATCAAGAGGGCCGCATTAACTACGAACTCGCCAGTGGCGGCAGCGGCGTGATCAGCACCGACGAAGTGGACTGGACGACGACCACTCGCGTGAATGGCCAACGCGGCGTGAGAGTAACACTGCGTGGAGGGCATCCCAGCACGGGAGTGACGGGATTCTAGAGAGCCTTCTGGCGGCATTCAGCACTCAGCCGTCAGCGCACGCTGGCGGCTCTTTGTTTGTGTGGGGACGGGCGCCCTCGCCCGTCCAGCCGAGCGAAGCTCGGCAGGGTTTCGCCCGCTCCCGAAGGGCGGCTGGATTTCTTTGCGACGCGCGTACTCAGAACTGAATCTGAAACAGCATCCCCACCGGAGGTCCCAGTGTCCAAAGTCAACATCGCCGAGAAATTCACCAAGATCACCGAGTACTGGAAGCCCTACATCGCCGCCGAACTCAACGGCCAATGTGTAAAGCTCGACAAGCTAAAAGGCGAGTTCGTTTTCCACCATCACGAGCACGAGGACGAAATGTTCCTGGTGGTGAAGGGGCGCTTCCGCATGGAGTTCCGCGACCGGCAGGAATGGATCGAAGAGGGCGAGTTCATCGTGGTGCCGCGCGGAGTCGAGCACCGTCCGGTGGCGGAGGAAGAATGCTGGATCCTGCTGTTCGAGCCATCCACAACCCTGAACACCGGCAATGTAGAGAACGAACGGACCTTGCACGAATTGGAGCGGGTTTGAAGATCTGGTCGTTGGTCGGTAGTCGTTAGTCGTTTGCGTTCGTCGATCTAGCCCGGCATCCCGAACGACCAACGACTAGCGACCAACGACTAACCTCCGGTTACCTTTGGCCTTCTGCTACCCGACTTCTGTACCCTACACGCTCGCCTCCGAATGCGTCAGGATGAAGGCTGCTACCCGGGGATCTCCCTCCTTGCCGGGCCTGACTACTCATGTTCAATTCCGATCGCAACGAAAATAGTCCAGAGAATAGCCCGGAGAATCGCGGGGAAGGCGAACTGGTGGAAACCTGGCAGCGGTTTGTGCAGGGTCTGCTGGGCGTGCTGGCCTTGGTCGGCGCCCTGGTGATGGCGCACTACTACGCTCCCCCCGAGACTGCCGGACTGGAGCAGCAGGTCAACCAGCTCTCGCACCAGATGGCAGATCTGGAGCGGCAGCAATCGGTTTCGTCTTCTGCAGTGGCTTTATCCGTAAATGACGCGCGCGAGTCGGTCGCTTACATCTACGGGATCTATCACCTATCTGGCCGCGCGCAAGGTTTTCGCGCTCGCGTCTCGGGCACGGGGTTTGTAGTGGCGCCGGGCCTTCTGGCCACCAATCGCCACGTCGCGGAACCATGGTATGGCGACCGCGAGGTTGCGGTGGCGTTGCGGCAGGGCGGAACGCCGGTGCTGGAATCGCTGGAGGCATATTTCCCGGGTTCACCGCTGGCCGTCAAGCTGGAGACCGCCGCGCTCGCCACTCATGGAGATCTCGCGGTGCTGCGCATGGAAACAACTGCCTTTACGCAGAAACTTCGCCCGTTGACCCTGTCCGAGAAGCCGCCGCAGGTGGGTGAAGCGGTGAGCGTGCTGGCGTATCCGATGGGAGTGACGGGCATGGTGGCAAAGTCGCCGGCGATTGTGTATGAACGGCTTTCGTCGCATCCGGATAATGCCGCGACGGCGGGCGAATTGGCGGCGCTGTCGCTAATCCGGCCTTCGGCGACGTTCGGACATATCGGCGACGCAACCGGCGACAAGCTGATCTATGACGCGCCCACGGCGCGTGGAGGCAGCGGCGGGCCAGTGCTAAACGTGCGCGGCGAAGTCGTCGGCATCAACTCCGCCTACATTGACGGCTTCTCCGGAGGCACGCTTGGGATCGCCGCCGCCGAGTTGCGTCCGCTGCTGGAAACTGCGAAGAGAGTTCCCGGTTCTCAGTTCTCCGTTCTCAGTCAAAGCGAATCGGTTCAGCACTGAGAACTGAGAACTGGGAACTGAGAACTTCTTCGGAAGCTGCAATTTCTTGCGCAAGCGGCGATGGTGGCCTCTTATTCGAAACCCTTCCCCGCGCAGACAAAGTGGCTTGGATTCAGGTACATTTGTAACCTGCTGATTTGAATAACAAAATGGCCTTATGGCTGCTTGCAAATTGGTATAAGTCTGGAGCACACTGCGTGTCACTGAGGCTTGGTATCAGGGCACCGGTTTAGCGACGCCTTAGAGACTGGCATCAACGAGATCCCATCATGATGAAGACTTTTCTGTTTGCGGCGGCCCTGGCGAGTTTGGCACTGGCTGGCGGTTGCGCGACGGGCGGCAACGGCACACATCCCCCTCCAGTCACCATTGACGTTGCGATTACGTCCCCCAGCCAGACTAATGCGAGCGCGCTCTACCCGACCGAGCCAGTGACGCTTACAGCCACGGTATCGAACTCGTCGACTACGGCGGTCACCTGGAGCCTGAGCGGCACCAACTGCACGGGAAGTGCGTGCGGGACGCTCACGCCGATCACGCCGGCGCCAACCCCGGCAACCGCGCAATATGTGGCGCCGGCCGCGCCAACTGCGGGAGTAACGGTGACCGCAACATTGGCGTCCGATTCCACGAAAACGGGCACTCTGTCGATCACTGTGATTGACGTCACCACCGACGTCGCGCCAGCGGCTGTGGCGCCCTCAACGTTGAGCGTGGGCAAAGGTCTGACCCAGACATTTACCGCCGTGGCCGTCCCCGACGCTGCCGCAACCCAAACCTTTACGTGGACCTGCACGGCAGGCGGAAGCGCCAATAACTGCGCGAACTTTCATCAGGATGCGAATGTGTCGGGCTTGGCCTACTACACAGAGGCCGACAACTGCAGCGGTACCTGTGTTCAGATATCAGCGCTATCGACGCTCGATCCGAACGGCTGCTCGAACTCCAAGAACTGCACAATGGCCAAGTTATCCCAGGTCCCATCCCGTGTAAGCGGCACGTATGCATTCCGGTTCTCCGGATATGACAGCAACCAGAAGCCTACCGCCGTGGCTGGAACGTTCACCGCGTCGAATGGAACGATCACGGGCGTGGAAGATGAACTAACGTCGATCGGTGCCTCTACAGGCATTTTGATCAGTGGCGGGTCGTATCAACCCAACACGAGCGACGCGAACAACTCGAACAACGCGGGCACGCTGACGCTGACTTTGCCCGCGGGAGTTTATCCGAATAAATACCAGGTCGTGCTCGACGGCAATGGCGACATCGAGATGATCGAATCCGACGACCAGGGCACCGGGTCCGGCATCGCTCAGAATTCATCGTCCTCTTTCACCGGCACGACCGCCCAGACTTACGCGTTCGGCTTCACCGGCGTGGCCGGCGGCAGCCGTGTTGGGTACGCGGGGCTCATGGGATTCAACGGCAGCCCAGGCGTCGTCGGCGATTTGGGCGGATTGATGGATGTGAACGACGGCGGTCAGAGCAGCAACATCATCTGCAGCAGCACTCCGCCTTGCGCGATCGTGGGAACCTATACACAGACCAGTAGCGTCTCATGGCATTTGGCGCTAAGCTCGCCCGTTACCATGGGTTTCGATCTCTTTGTCGCTTCCGGATCAACCACTAATAAGACGAATCCGCTGACTTTCTACGCTATTTCCACCGACTCCTCCTTGCCGGCAGTGTCGGGAACTATGGTGCTCCAGGATGCGTCGCTCACCTACAACAACGCAGCCTTCAAGGGCACTTCTGTCTCCGCTTTGACGGGAACGGTTTTGACACCGACGGCAACGTGCACTGCAATTCCCTGCGCCAATGTCTCGCTGACGCTGGGCGCGACGGATGGCAACGGCAACTTCTCGGGGCAGTTTGACCAGAACAACGGTGGCGCGATCCTCTCCGCCGCCCAATTTCCTCCGTCGTCCGGCACCAACAATTACACGTATGCGGCGTCCAGCAGCAACAATGGGCGCTATACCTTCAACATGCTGGGCGATCCGAAAGCGACCACGCCCGTGCCGCCGCTTCCGTTCGTCCTTTATGCCAGCGGAGCGAATCGTGGTTTTCTGCTCGAGCAAGGTAGTTCGTCTTCGCCCGATACGTCGGTGATGACGGGAACGATGAGCCCGCAGGGGAAAACGGCCATTGGTTTCCCGGGATCGGCGTTGCCGAGCACGTTTGCCGCGGCGACCACCGGCAGCGGCAGCTCCGCGGTCGACACGATTGCGGCCAACCTGCTGCTTACCTGGGTCAACCCTACTCAGGGTGCGCCGTGTGCCGCCGCCTGCGTCAACGGAACGCAGTACGATGCGGCCAACCCAGGGGGAGTACAGGTGACCGGGGCGAATCCTGGTTACACGATGCAGACTCCGGGCAACGGTACGATTGCGTTGACGGCGCCCTCTGCCCAGAATTACGTCATCTATGCGGTTGACACCTCCGGTTGCACCAACTCAAGTCCGGTTTGCGCGGTACTGGATTTTCTGATGATGGACGTGGACAAAACGAATCCGAACGCGTCCATCATTTTCGCGCAGCAGTAGAGGTGCGAGGGGAGGGACGGGGCGTCGCGTGGGGACAGCCGCCCCCGGCTGTCCAAGCCGAGCGCAGCTCGGCTCCCGCCGCTGCCCCTAAGTAAGAACTCGGTCGTCCCTCCGGGGTGGAATTTCCTGATACGAATCAAACTGGCAGGGTAGGGGTCCTTCGACTACGTGGCCGCTTCGCTTCGCGAAGCGGCCACTACGCTCAGGATGACAAGCGTGAACCTCAGCGGCTTGAGTCGGAATTCAAGATTCCGTCTCCGAGGATGCTACTTCCCGCGAAGCACGGCCTTGGCGGTAGCAAGATTGTCGAAACTATCGTAGGCGCGGACCACAACCACGTGGTCATTTCCAGTGCTCTCGGCCATCGGAGCGGGCGCAGGCTCGGGTTGTGGCACGGCTACGCGAAAGTTGTAGTCTTCCGTTTTTGAGTCCGACAACTGGCCGACTGGCTCGACGAACTGCCAGTCGCCGCCATCGAGCGAATACTCCGCACGCTTGATCGGCGAAAACGAATCGCTGGCGCGAAAGCGGACGTGGATTTGCAAGCCGATCTGCTTGCCGGTCTGCCTCTCATCGCGATTTCCATCGATAGTGGCCGTCAGGTTCTCGATGACCGGGGGCGTGGTATCGACCTCGAAGCGTGCGCTGACACGCTCGGCGTAGAGCGCTTCTCCGGGCGAATGCGATGGCGCATCCGAAGCAACGACCTTCACCGTGTAGCCGCCGTCGGGCAGAAGACTGGCGTCGAAAGAATAGTAGCGATCGGAGAGGTTCGTCTTCAGGAGCAGCCAGCGCGACTCGCCGTCGCCGCGGTAGTAGACGCTGTAGACGAGCTGGTCGTCGTTGTCGTCATGCGCCTGCCAGTGAATGCCAATCGAGTCGCGATCGCGTACCGCGGGCGGTGGCGAATCGAAGCGCGGTTGCCCGGGAACTGGCGGCTCCGAGCCGGTGAGATGCGGGGTCGGCGGGTAGCGGTATCCCGGCTGCACCGTGATTTCGTCGACTTCCGGGGCAACGTTCTTGGGCAAGTAGCTCAGCACGACCGAGTCGACGCGAGGCGCGGGATTGCCGGCATGAAGCACGGACTTCCACTGCACGAAGCGCGCCGGCGGAACGTTGAGCTCGGATTCGCCGGCAAGGGCGACGCGCGTCCAGTGGCTCCAGTTGCGGTCGGGATTGTCGACGTTGCCGCTGCGCACATAAAACTCGACATTGGAGTTGCCGACGCTGCGGACGCTGGCGCGTCCCCAGAGGGAGAATATGCGCGCGTCGAAGACATCGCTTTCATACGTGCCTTCCGACTCGAGGCCGGGACCGAGGACGAAAACTTTCCCCAGGTTGCTGCTGGAGGCATAGAGTCCTCCGCCAGGCGCAGCCGCAAACGCGGTGATCTGTGTGGCGCTCGCCTTGATCAGATCGGTGAAATCATCCTTCTCGTTGCCGTTGATGGCGAAAATGTGGCCGCGGTTGCCGGTGCCCGCGAGCAGGCGTCCGTGCGCATCGAAGCCGAGAGCGTAGACGAGATCTTCGTGGGAACTCCACAGGCGCGACGGGGCGCCATCGGGCGCAATGCGATAAATTTCAGAGCCGCCGGAAGCGCCGGCACCGGGAGCAGGAAAAGGCGCCGTCATCATGGGCGCGGCCGCAGTTGGGGTGACGGCGAGATTGCCGCCGGGCGCCGGTGCGTTCTGCGCTGCGGGTGCGATCATGATGCCCATCTGCGGCGTCGTGGATCCGGGGCGCTTCTCTCCTGCGGCAGCGGCGTAAATATTGCCCGCGCCGTCGATAGCGAGGGCGGTAATTTCTTTCTTGGGCGCGCTGTAGAGAACGAACGCCTCGCCATTCGGCGCGATGCGATAGACCAGACCGCTGCCATCGGAGCCGGCAATCAGGTTTCCCTTGGAATCGAGCGCAAGAACGCGGATGTGGACTTCATCGCTCTTGAAAAAAAGCGAGTGCTGGCCGTTGGCGCTGACTTTGTAAATCTCGCCGTGATCGCCGGTCGCGACATAGAGCGCGCCGCTGTTATCGAGAACCATGTCCCAGATGTACTTGGAACCAGGATCAAAATAGGGCGTGGCGCTCCAGGATGTCCGCGAGTCGCCCTTCGCGCCCTTTGCCGGCGTGAGAGGCGGAGGATCGAGACGATACACCTTGCCGTCCGGCGCCGTGGCGGCATAGACGATGTCCTTCTTATCATTCTTATCGCCGTTCTTCGCGACGACCAGAGCCTGCACCTGCAATTCCTGCGGCTCGAAGATGGTTGCAATTTGACCGTCCGGCGTGATGCGATAGACGCGCGCTGGAGATCCCGCGGCGGCGTAAACGTTGCCCGCGGCATCGGAGGCGATCGACCAGATATAGGTCGAGGGCGTGGTCGCGAGCGCTTTGAAGGCCGGGGCAAGCTCGAGTCCGCCCTCGCTGCGCAGGGCAATGCCTTTGGGAGTGCCCTTGATCAATTCCTCGAATTTGGATTGCTCCCAGGTGCGAGTGCCGTCGGCGACGGCGAAGGTGGAAAGAACAAGTGCTGACAGAAGAACGACCGTTTTACGAGACAAAGTCATACCTCATTTTAAGGGAGTGGAGAGCCGGGCGTCCCCGCGCGGCGGACGGGCGAGACACCCGTCGCTCCACTTGGAAGCGCGAGTTACTTGATGTTAATCGTCAGCATCTGCGCGCCCGAGACAACGTAGTCGAGCGAATCCGTAGAGGCTTCGCTGACCGACGATTCCCCGAGCACGACCATCTCTTGCGTGCCGCGCAGGTTGTCCATGACGTTCATGATGGAAAGCGGCAGCGTCGGCATCACTTTGTCGGCAACCATGGCTTCGGGATCGGACCCGAGAAGCGAGACGTACACGCGATCATTGGAGCGCTCTTTGTTCAGCAATGCAATCGTCGGCGCCAGGCCGAGACCACGGTTCATCATCGGCGTCCCACGGCGCATGCGGTCGAGCGTGTCCCCGTCGCTGACCAGGATGCGCAGCGTCCCTTTCGAAGTCGAAGTCGGAATCCGTATGGGAATCTGGCGCACCAGTCGCTCGCCGCGATAGGGACGAATCACGGTCTCAACCATAATCCGATCCCCGGGCCGGGCTTCGGTCACGTCGGTGCGCGAAGCTTCCAGGCGCGCCGAGCGCCGTTCGCGGACGAGATCGAAATCGAGTTTTACGCCCTGAATGTCGGGAGCGTCGAAAGGATTGCTGTAAATGCGTCCAAAGCGGTCGCCGATAGTGGCCGCGGCCAACGCCGCGGCGGGCTGCCCGTTATCCTGCGGGGCAAACATGTTGCGCAGCGTGACGTCGGGGTAGCCCTTCACGCTGAGCACGCCATTCATGCGGTACGTAATGTCCTCGCCGTAATCGTTCGTGCCGTGCAGGGCGTTGAAGACGGTGGCCATCATGGCCAGCGGGCTGAGCCGGGCGTTGTTGAGAATCTCGTAGTGGAATTCCTTGGTCGCCGCTCCATGTAGTCCTTGCGTGTGCATGGCGACGGTCACGGGAATCATCTTCGACTCTCGCCCCGGCACGCCCATAATGCCGTTCTGGCGGTCCTGCACGAACGCGCCCACCGTCTCGGTCGTATTGACGATCTTGAACGCGTTCAGTGGCGAAGGCAGCGTGGCCAGCACCGTAGCCTTGGTCATCGGCAGGTCCACTTCCCCAAACTGCAACAGCGGATGTCCGCAGGCCAGCAAGCGCTCGGGATCGACGTAGGTCACGGTGCAGGTGGCGGCAATATCCATATCGCCGCGCACCAGCACGGCGCTGACCGCCGAGCCCGGCTCGATCGGTTCCGGCTGCTTGCGGTCGCTCGCGGAGCCAATGCCCATCACCGGAACGATGCCCGCCGCCGCGAATTGCGACCCGTAACGTTGCAAAGTTTCTTGTGAGAAGCCGTTGAACACGAGCGGCGTTTCGATCGGCTTTAGATAACTACTGTAGTTTCCCGCCGGCAGGGTTGTGTCATCGCCGGGAGTCGCGGCCGGCGCGCTCCCACTCTGGTTCTGAGTGTGCTCAGTGGGAGCATTGACGGAGGGAGCATTGACGCCGGGAGAATCGGAAGCGGGAATATTCCGGCGAGCCCCCGGCCGACGATCCAGCGCACTGATCTCCAGCATCTCCTCGATCGGCGTCACCCCCGCGATCGGTTCCTTCGAAAACTCGCCGATGCGGAAGGCCAGCGCGCCCGCCAGCTTGCCGTCAAAATAGACCGGACTTCCGCTCATGCCAGCGACCACGCCCGTATATTCCGGCTTGGTGCCATGCAAACGCACCAGGATAATGTCGCCCTTGGGCCCGTTCACGTTGTGCATCACGCCCAGCACTTCCACGTCCATCGCTTCCGGCTTCACCCCCTGGAACACGGTGAGCGCCGTGCCTTTCATGCCCTCGTGGATCTGGTCGAGCGGCATGATGGCGGGACGAATAATCGCCGGAGGAACGACGGACGAAGCAACGACGGCGGGCTTCAGCGTGTCGCGGGCAGGAGCGGTTTGCGCAGTAACCCAGACGGAGGACGAGAGACACAACAGAACAGAGAGTGAGCGCGCGACGTTACCCATGAACAGCCCCGGAGGCGACAAAATGGCCTTGCTGTTTGCTTAGACTCCGCGCGCCAAGAAAAGGTTTCGCCAGGGCAGGAGACGTTCTTTAGGACCCGGAAAATATCCCAACCGCAGAGTTCTCGCATCTATATTAACATAGGAAAGACCGAAAGAATCTTGAGGGTTTTCCATGTTTTCCAGTGCATTTGCCGGCCAAGACCGGCTTCCGGCGGCTCCTCGTAAGCGTGTGCTCCTGCTGGCGTTTGCTCTTCTCTCCTTCTGGATGATTGCTCTCACACTCCAGGCTCAGGCTCAGACCCAGGACACGGCGCAGCAACCGCCGGCGAATCCCAATAAACAGGAGGTTCCGCCCGAAGCCGGCGGGCCGCAGAACGACGTTGGGCCGTATGTGATCCCCAAGAAAAAGGAAGAACCGCCTCCTCCCGCCCCCGAAAAACCGAAAAAGATTGAGGGCATGCCCGACTACTCGATCACCGTGCAGGTGCCGCTGGTGAACCTGGATGTGCTCGTAACCACCAAGGACGGCCAGACCATTCCGGGCCTCAAAAAAGAGAATTTCAAGATTTTGGAAGATGGCACACCCCAGACGATTTCGACCTTCAATCAGACCGAAGCTCCAATGACCGCAGTCCTATTGATCGAATTCGCGTCGTCGCCCCTCTTTCATCAGTTGCAGCAGTATTACTATATGTATGACGCGCTGAACGCTGCCTACACCTTCGCGGGCGGCCTGAAAAAAGACGACTATGTCGCCGTGGTTTCCTACGACATGAAGCCTACGATCCTGGTTGACTTTACGCAGGACAAGGGGGCGATCAGGGGCGCGATCGATATGCTTCGTATTCCCGGCTTCAGCGAGCGCAACCTTTTCGACGCAATGTTTGATACGCTCGACCGGATTGACCGCATCGAGGGCAAGAAGTACATCATCCTGGTTTCTTCCGGAGCCGACACTTTCAGCAAGCTCACGCTTGATCAGATCCTGAAGAAGGTTAAGGCGACCCACGACACGACCATTTATGCGGTGAGCATCGGCTGGAATTACCGGAACATGGTGGACTCGTACGGAATGGCCAGTGGCGCCCGCGAAGTCGGGTGGGCGCAGAATGATAATCAGCTCATGACCTTCGCCAAACTCACGGGCGGACGTGCTTATTTTCCACGCTTCGAAGGCGAACTGCCCGAAATCTTTCATCAGATCGCCACCGATATTCGCAACCAGTACACCATTTCGTACCACCCCACTAACAGCAAGCAGGACGGCACCTACCGCAAGTTGAAAGTCGAACTTCAGGCGCCGGATGGCGGGCCGCTGAAGGTCCGCGACCAGAAGGGCAAGGACGTGAAGTACATCGTGTACGCGCGGGAAGGCTACACCGCGAAGCACACGGTGGAATAACTAGAAGAAATCGGGTCATCGGGTCATCGGGTCATCGGGCGATCGAAAGTCAAAAGCAGTTGACCTTAGATGACCCGATGACCCGATGGCCCGATTTCTTCGCACTGCACGCACCCGCCCCCCTGATTTACAATCCCCAGTTCCCCCCGAGGAGAAACCGCCGTGATCCCACGCTACACCCGGCCCGAGATGGTCCGCATCTGGAGCGACGAAAACCGCTTCCGCACCTGGCTCGCGGTGGAAGTCGCCGCAACCGAAACCCTCGCCGCCGCCGGCATTGTGCCGAAAGAAGCCGCCAAGGCCATCCGCGCCCGTGCCGACTTCAACGTGGACCGCATATTCCAGATTGAGGCCGAGGTCAAACACGACGTCATCGCCTTCACCACGGCCGTCGCCGAAATCGTGGGCCCGCACGCCCGCTGGTTCCACTATGGCCTCACCTCGAACGATGTGGTCGATACGGCGCAGGCGTTGCTGATCCGGCAAGCCTCGTCGCTGATTGCCGGCGATCTGGAACGGCTCGCCGAGGCGCTCGAACGCCGCGCGTGGGAGTTCAAGGACACGCCGATGATCGGGCGCACCCACGGCATCCATGCCGAACCCATCACCTTCGGCTTCAAAATCGCCAACTGGTATTCGGAGAACGAGCGCAACATCGCGCGCTTCAAAGCGGCGGCCGAAGATCTGCGCGTGGGCAAATTTTCGGGCGCGGTCGGAACCTTTGCCCATCTCACGCCCGAACTCGAACAGAAGATGTGCGCGCGCCTGGGATTGAAAGCCGCGCCCGTGTCGTCGCAGGTGATTCAGCGCGATCGCCACGCTCACTACCTGGCAACGCTGGCCACCATCGCGTCCACACTCGACAAGATCGCCACCGAAATCCGCCACCTGCAGCGCACCGAAGTCCGCGAGGCCGAAGAATACTTCAGCGAAAAGCAGAAGGGCTCGTCGGCCATGCCGCACAAGCGCAATCCCATAACCTGCGAGCAGATTTCCGGACTGTCACGCGTGGTGCGCTCGAACGCGCAGGCCGGATTCGAAAATGTCGCCCTCTGGCACGAGCGCGATATCTCGCACTCCTCGGCCGAGCGCATCATCATTCCCGACTCGACCACGCTCGCCGATTACCTGCTCAATAAGACGGCAAACCTGATTGAGACCATGTTCGTCTATCCCCAGCGCATGTTGGCGAACCTTGAAAGCACGCACGGCCTGGTCTTCAGCGGACAGCTATTGCTCGACCTGGTCGAGAGCGGCATCTCGCGCGAGGACGCCTATCGCGTGGTACAGAGCCACGCCATGCGCGCGTGGAAAGAGGATCGCGACTTCCACGAACTGATCCTGAAAGACCCCGAAATCAGCGGACGAGTGCCGCGAGCGAAGATCGAGCGCGCCTTCGACCTGAAGCGGCAACTCCAGAACATCGACAAGATCTTCGCACGCGTGTTTCCAAGGAAAACAAGGTTAGCCAAGCAACCCATCACCACCAAGGGACGAAAGAAGAGACATACCTGATTTGTCCGGCGCTCGGAGTCGACGCTCGCAAGCATGCGGCCTGACTGCCGGGCGGTACACGTTCCTTGCTTCCTGTCCTTGCCCCGCCTGGGGATGAAGTTATAAACTAGCTGGTGACTCACCTCTCTCCTCCATTCCGTAACAAACCACTTCATTTAACCTTTGCTGAAGTTGTGTAGATACAGGAGACCCATCGTGGCAATCCAAGGCGGTAGAGATAAGGAAGTCGGCGAAAGGCTCAAGGCACTCGGCTACGCACGCCCCAACCGTATACGGATGTACGGAGAGGAGTTCGATCTGTCCTCCGATCCGATTCCGCAGGAAAACGGCTTTGCGATTGAAGCGGTTTCCCGGAAATCGGGACAGGCAAGAAGACTGCGGATCCCGTTGTCGATCTTGCGGATGATCACCAAGGATCTTGCGGCGACTACTTCCGTTCGCGGTGTCGCCTAGCGGCCGCTGCGCCCACGGCACAGCTTTGACCACCCGCACGAGCCCGCGTAATAGTTTGTAAATGCCTCCCAAGAGGCATCCCGCGACACCCTCCTCGCATCTATTTAACTAACCGGTTAATACTGTGGGGAACCGGAATTCCAGTAAGGATGGCAACTATGAACAGACAACGATTCGCGGTAACCCTGGCGTTGCTCGTCCTGCTGAGTATGACTGCAATGGCCACCACCGGCCGATATGATCAGCAGATTCAGCAGGCGGTCAGCCAGAAGATTCACGACACCAAGCAGCTACGGAGTGTGAACTCCAGCGTCGAGGACGGCATCGTGACCCTCACCGGCACGGTCGGCCTGTATCAGGACAAGCTCGACGCCGCGAAGAAGATCAAGAAACTTGCAAACGTCAGCGGCGTCCGCAATGACATCGTGGTCGCGGGAGAGACCGTACCCGATGGCCAGCTCGAGAAGAAACTCACTAAGCAAGTGGCTTACGACCGCGTCGGATATTTTGACAATACGTTCAATTATCTGGCGCTCGACGTGAAAAACGGAGTCGTGACCATAAGCGGCGATGCCCTATGGGACCCGCCAAAGGACGACGCACTCGCAATCGTGGCGCGCACGCCTGGCGTCAAGGACGTGGTGAACGATGTCAAGGTTCTGCCGGTTTCGCAGTTTGACGATTCGATCCGGGTGCGCACGGCGCGCGCAATCTATCGCGACTCGGTGCTGGGCAGATACGCGAGCGACCCAGCGCACCCCATCCGCATCGTGGTGGACAACGGCCACGTGACCCTTTACGGAACCGTCGAGAACATCATGGACAAGAATATCGCCGGCTTGCGAGCCAGTTCGGTACCGGGCGCGTTCAGCGTCGAAAACAAACTGGTGGTGGATAAACGAGGGTAGGTAACGGGTGAACAACTAGGGATCTGTTTCTCTCCGGGGTGCGGCGCCAGCCGCGCCCTTTTTTTTCGGCGCGGTGATTTAAACCGTCAGCGGCTCCGCGTTTCGGGTTTCCACTTGTTCAGGAATGCCAGGAAGTCTCCCGGAGCAAGCGAGCGAGCGTTTTCGAATTCGCCATTCTTCTGGCTGTAAACCAGCTTCCCGTCGGCGTCGAGCACGGCCAGTCCTGGGATGCCGCGGCTCAGCGGAACCTCGTACTTCTTCGCCAGGTCCTGGTTCTTCTCTCCTTTTCCGATGTCCACGTGCACCACTTCGTAGTTCGCGGCGAGAATCGGCGCCAGGTCCTCACGATGGAAAGCCGCATCGAGCACGCGACAGTCATAGCACCAGTTGGCTCCAAACACGACGATGACCCGCTTGTTCTCCGCGGCGGCCGTCTTCAAAGCTTCTTTGATTTCGGCGCGTGCGTCGGCGCGTTCGTTATAGATTTCTTTCTCTTTTTTAACCGGCTGGCTCAAACAGACTACGCCGGATGCGGCCACCGCAATCGCGAGAGCCAGCGTCCAAATCAACCGATCGAGCTTCATGTAGGGTTCTCCTGCACTTAAGAGGTGACGCCTGAGTATAACTCGGGAAAAGTCGCGATTAGCCCTTGGCCTTTGGCTCTTAGCTAAAAGCCAAAAGCTAAGAGCGAAGAGCGATCTTCAGTTCGCCTTGCGCGAGTGCACCAGTTTCAGGCTGTCGCTCTGCAGAATGCGCTGGATCTGATGTTTGGCGTGGACGGTCCACGGCCCGGTGGTATCGAGCTTGACGTAGGAGCGCCAGTGTAGGAGCGCCTTGCGCGGCTCGCGCATTTTTTCGTAGGCCAGCGCGATGTTGTAGTGCGCGTCCGCGTAAGTAGGCGCGAGTTGAATCGCCGTCTTGTAGGTGTCGATGGCTTCCTCGACCCGTCCGGTTTCGTCGAGCACGTTGCCCAGGTCGAAATAGGCGAGCGCGTAGCGCGGATCGATCTGAATCGCCGAGCGGTAGTGCCTTTCGGCGAGCCCGTATTCCTGGCGGTTGTAATAGAGCGTGCCCAGATTAATGTGCGCGGCAGCGTGCATGGGATCCATATCGAGCACCTTCTGATAAACAGCGATCGCCTCGTTTTGTGTGGAGGGATTTTCTTCCAGCGTGATCCCGCGCGCAAACAAGTCGGCAACGTCGGTAACCACCAGTTCCGGTCCAGTGCGCGGCGGGCTGGTCACGACTTTACTTTCTTCGGATGAGAAGTCGAACATGAACTGTCCGGCGATGGGCTCCACCAGCCGGCCGTGGTGCCGGAAGGCGACGCGGTGTCCGCTGCGGTAAGCTCCGGCCTCGAGCAATGGATTCTCCATGCCCGCAACCTGTTTCTGCATGGCGTCGAGCGATTGCCGGATGACGGCCGGACGAACGCGCTGGGCGCAGAGGTCGCGCACTTTCTTGATTTGCACCAGATCGAAAAATGAGTAATCTTCGCCGGTCGTGACCAGTCCCGCCTTCTCCCAGGTGTGAAGCTGGCGAGGAGCGAGCCGGAGAATGCGCAGCAGGTCGGCGCGGCTGTAGCGATACACGGCGGTCAGACTCTCTCCCAGATTATCCGGAACTTGCATGCGGGAATGCAAGTAGCAACGTGGTGGAAGGCTGTGGAGAATCGGGCCGAAATGGCACAAAAGTGGTAGGGATTCATGCCTGCACAGGCCCTTCGAAGCAACGCGAAACTTACCTCGCGCTCGCGAATCGCATTCCTGTAGAGAAGGGGCGCGCCCCGTCTCCGTTGCTAGTCCAAGAACTGTGGGCGGGATCGCAGCGCCAGTGGAGAGGCTTCAAGCCGCGTCTCTACAGGAAATCTATTTGTCGGGCATAATGGTGTCGAGTTGACAGTGAGGAGCGATGCCGGAAAGGGTAACTTCGCTGGAACCTGCAGCCGAACAGTGCAACGAAGCGACGCTGATCCAGCGTGTTCGCGACGGCGAGCGTGAACTTTTTTATGAATTGATCCGTCCCTACGAGCGCCGCGTCTACGCCGCCGCCTTCGCGATTCTACGAAACGAAGCCGACGCCGAAGACGTGGCCCAAGAGGCGGTGCTGAAGGCCCTCAAACACATTGGGCAGTTTCGCGCCGAGGCCCGCTTCAGCACCTGGCTGATCCAGATCACCGTCAACGAGGCGCGGATGCGAAGAAGAAAGGCGCACGCCAACATCATGGAACCGATCGCCGATCGCCAGGACGAGGAAGGTAACTATACGCCTCGCGACTTCGCCGACTGGCGCGAGATTCCGTCGGAAACTCTCGAGCGCAACGAAGTCCGGCAAAAGCTCGCCGAGGCGCTGGCCGAGCTGGGACAAATCTACCGTGAAGTTTTTGTCCTTCGGGACATGCAGCACCTCAGCATCGAGGAAACGGCGAAAGCGCTGGGAATCTCGACCGCATCGGTCAAGACCCGGTTGCTGCGGGCGCGCCTGATGCTGCGCGATTTGCTCGCGCCCGGCTTCGGCGGCGCCTGGAGCATGACCGGCAAGCTGTCGTTTGAAAAGGGGACCAAGCCATGGTAGTCAACTGCGAAGAAGTTTGGCGCGAAGTTTCAAACTATCTCGACGGCGAGGTCGATCCCACTTTGCGTGCCGCCATCGAAGAGCACGTCCATGGTTGCAAGAACTGCGCCGCCGTCGTCGATGGAACCCGCAACGTGCTCCAGTTGTATGGCGACGAACGCATGCTCGAAGTGCCCTTCGGGTTCAGCCAGCGGCTGCACCGGAGGCTCGACGAGAATATGCCCGGCAACCGCAGAACCTTTCTAGGATGGATGGTCGCCGCCGCCGCAGCCTGCCTGATCGTCGGCACCATCGAAGTCGCCTCGGCGTTCCGCACCCCGGAACTGCGTTCCGAACACGCGCAACCCGGAAACGGCGTCCCCCCGAACATGATGGTGGTGGTTTCGGAACATGGGAAGTTGTTTCATCTCGCGGGATGCGAATTCATCCACGAGAAGAACAAGCTGCGGACGATCACCGCCGCCGAAGCATCGCGCGAGGGTTACTCCCCCTGTGTGCGCTGCCTGAAGAAGTATCTCGTCACCACCGCGAGCGCTCAGTTCCTGGAAGATTCTGCGACCACGGCTGCTCTGTCGGCTTCCCGATCGACAATGGCCCTGAACTTCCGCAGCACATCTTCCGGAAGAGATGGCTTCCGATAGCTGCTCACCAGTTCGTCGACGCGGGCACGGGCACGGGTGAAGATGTCGCGCGGCGGCTCCGAGCCGCGCGCGCTGCGATCCGTGACCGGCGAGGGCAGACACTGCTCCTGCCGGAAGAGCGCCCGCGTTTCCTTCAACGTGAGGAAGTTTCCGGAGAGCCCGGTTTGCGCGAACATAGCGGTGGCCAGACTCTCGCCCCGCACTTCAACGCCTCGCACCAGCCGCTGCGCCGCGGCAATCGACTCGGCGTCCATGACCAGCTTTTCGACGCTGTGGCAGGCGAGCGATTCGATCATCCCCGCTCCTGAGATCATGTTGATGCCGGTAAGCGCTCCCAGCACCGCCGAGCGCGCGCTCTCCGCGCCGGCCTGAGCATCCACAAACTTCGAATCGGTTGCGACCAGGTAGCCGTGCGTGGGCAGGCCCAGGTGCTTACCGACTTCGGCGCACGCCATGTTCAGCATGGCGGTTTCCACCGCGCCCATGGGCGCCCCACCGCTCCGCATGTCGAAGATCGCCGGAGCTCCGCCCCAGACGATGGGCGAGCCCGGTCCGGCAAGCTGGTGCAGCACGATGCCCGCCAGCGATTCAGCGGCATGTTGCGTCACCGAACCAGCCAGCGTCACCGGAGCGGTGCCACCAGCCAGTGGCATGGAGACGAGTTGCGCGGGCACGCCGGCGCGCGCCAGGTCGAGCAGGTTGTGCGATCCAAACTCGGACCAGTTCAACGGAGGCGAAGGACACACATCAAAAACCGCCCGCGGCTGCTGGCGCAACTTCTCCCTGCTGCCGCTGTCGGCGGCGAGCAAGTCGATCATCCCGCCCAGGCCCGCCGCGGAAAACGATCCCGTCACCACCGGCTTATCGGAATGCTCGAGCACGACGAACAGCCGGTAGAGATCGCCGATCGCGTTGGCAACGTCCTTGCCCGCGCCGTCGCACGCATCGCTGCACACCACGGCAGTCGACTGCGCCGCGAACTGCGGCAGCATTTCCGTGACTTGGACGAGGCGCACCAAGTCGCGAGTCTCCGACGATCGGGCTTCCATCGTATCGGGATCGAGCATCTGCACGCAGCAGGACCCGGGATCGAAATGCACGTCGTCGCCGCCATAGTGCACCGCTTTCTCTCCCTGCCGGCTGTACAGGTAGAAGTCGTGCGGCGCCGATGCCAGGCACTGTCGCACCACGCGTTCCGGAATACGTGCCACCCCGTCCTTGACTTCAACTCCCGCCGACTGCAAGAGCTCGACCACGGCCGAGCCGACTCGTACTCCAGGGTTCATCAAAAGTTCAAACGCTTCGCCGAGAATGCGTCCGATGAGATCGGGACTGAGCAGATGGATTTTGGGTCTCATGCCAGGGCCGTTCCTTTGTTCGTCACTTTGCTCATCAGATTCTTTGCCAGTTCCACGGCATCGATGGCATTGCGAGAGTAGCCGTCGGCGCCGATCTCCGCCGCCCACTTCGAAGTAACCGCGGCGCCCCCAATGATCGCTTTGGTCCGTGGCCGTAAGCCATTCCGGTCAAGTGCTTCGATGACGGCTTTCTGGCCGGCCATGGTCGTCGTCAGCAAAGCGGAGACACCGACGATGTCGGCATCCACTTCTTTGGCCTTGGCCACGAACTGCTCCGGAGTCACACTCGTACCCAAGTCGAAAATCTGGAATCCGCTGGCCGAAAGGATGGTGGCAACCAGGTTCTTGCCAATGTCGTGAATGTCACCCTTCGCGGTCCCCAGCACCACCTTGCCCAGAACCTCGCGCTCGGAGCCGTGTTTCAGCATCTCCGGTTCAAGAACGCTCATGGCAGCCTTCATCGCCTCGGCCGAAGCGAGTAGATCGGGCAGGTATATTTGTCCGCAGCCAAATTGGTCGCCCGCGAACGTAATCCCAGCCGCAAATCCTTGATTCACCGCGTCGAGCGGATCGACGCCGTTGGCCAGAGCCTGCTGCGCCAATTCCGTGGCGGTATCCGGCGAGCCGTCGATGATGCTTTGGCGCATCGCTCCAAAGAGTTGATCCGGCACAGAACCTCCCACTGCGATCAGCCGTGAATTCAGGCGAACCGCGCTACGATTGTATTCCGGTGGGAAGTAACAAGACTGTGACCCAGCGCACGCCCAAAGGTCACATCCGGCCGAAAAAGTCGATACTCAGCCGGTCAGCCCCTCAAGGGGCGTTTGATCTCGAGCGAGTTGCGGTATCGCTGACGCGATACCCTGATACGAAACCAGATACGAAACCTGAATTCTTCCGCAGCCTGTTTAGCCAAGCACCTTCAATCCCAGTCCCGGGCCGGAGGGCAATATCAGCTTGCCGTCCAACACTTTCACCCCTTCGTAGGGATCGTTGGAGATAAGCAGGTTCCCGTCCAGGTCGGGGTAATCGACAAGCGGCGAAAGGTGCGCGGCCGCGGTGCAGGAACACGAACTCGAAATCATGCACCCCAGCATCACCTTCATGTCCAGCGCGCGCGCCATCTTGATCCAGCGGTAAGACTCCAGGATGCCGCCCGCCTTGTCGAGCTTGACGTTGATGCCGTCGTAGCCTTCCTTCAGCTTCGGGATCAGCGCCGCGCTGGTGCAGGCTTCGTCGGCAATGATGGGCAGGTGCACCTTGCTGCGCACGTACTTGACCTCCTCGAACATGTGCGCCGGCATGGGCTGCTCGATCAGTTCCACGCCCTGGGTTTCCAGCCAGTTGATTTTGCGCACCGCCTCGTCCTTGTCGGTCCAGCCCTCGTTGGCGTCCACGCGCAGAGGCTTCTTGGTCACGCTGCGAATCGCCGTGATGGTCTCCTCGTCGGTCTTCAGCCCCACCTTCACCTTGAGCACCGGGTACCGGGCGGCTTCCAGGGTCTTCTGCTTTGTAATCTCCGGCGTGTCGATGCCGATGGAGAAAGTGGTGACCGGCGCGTCGGCGGGATCGAGACCGAAGTACTCGTAGAGCGGCACGTTGAGCTTCTTGCCCACCCAGTCCATCACCGCGATGTCGACCGCCGCCATGGCGGCGTGTTGATGCTCGCCAAGTTGCCGGCGGATGCCGGCCAGAAAGCTGTCAAAGCGCGCCGGATCCCCCGCCGCGATCTTATCCGCGATCGCCTCCAGAGCAAGCTTCGCCTGCGCGGGATACTCCTCGTAGCGGACGATGGGCGCGCCTTCGCCGTAGCCGGTGATGCCATCGCGCGCGTAGGCGAGGTGCACCGTCTCGCGGTACGTACTCGATGACATCGTCGTAGTCCAGGTGTGGCGCAGTTGCAGACGCTTGATCGACAGGTTGACCGTCGCTAGGTCGCGCGCTGAGGTCACACTCGCCGAAGTCATGCTCGCCGAAGCCTTGCTCGCCACATCCGGCGCCGCCGACAAGGGATCAGGCAGAGCCGTCATGATCCCCGCCGCCCCCGCCGCTTTCAGCCACTGCCGTCGATTCACCGTCTTACCCTCCTCGCTCCCATAGTTGCTCATCCAGCGCACGATTTGCTGATCTGCTACAGCGTCCCGCGAAGATCGGCCTTCCGATCACGCCGACGCTCGTCGCAATTGTACTCGGGAGGATTGTACTCGGGTGGAAGTGGCGCAAGCGTGATGCAACACATCCCGGAGCCTTCAGGATGTGACAGGAATGGAGCCGACGATCAGACTTGAACTGATGACCTGCCGATTACGAATCGGCTGCTCTACCAACTGAGCTACGTCGGCTTCTGGTTTGCTTTGTTCAGTTTACCAGACCCGTTGGCTCTGGCTGCTGCACAACTGCTGCACGGTGGATTTTCCGCTCTCGTCGCCAGCCCTCGACGATAGGTTCCGCCCGCTAGCGGCCGTTTTGCGCTTTCGACTTCTCCAGTCTGATCTCATGTTTGCCTTGGCACTCGGTTGACGGATCGAACGCCACGACGCCCTCGAACTCATCCTTCGAAGCATGAAACTCAAGTGGAGGTCGCTGCACACGGGCGGGAAGTCCTTCGAACTTCACCTTCCCATCCGAATTGGTTCCGGCTTCAAGGTCGAGTCTCCGCATTCCACCAAAACCATACGCGATATGAACCTTGACCGTGGCCGCGTAAAGGGGTTTGCCGTCCGCGCCCATAACCGTGAGTTCGAGGGAACAGGGACCGGCACCGCCTTGTATGACCGGAACTTTTTCGTTGTGCGCTGGCGCTTGAGCCTCAGAAAGCAGAGGGACTGCGACAAGAATGGCGCACATAAAGCGAAACATTCTGTTCATATCTGCACAATTATACGAGCGCAAGCTAATCTTAGGTCTCTGGACACCATCTCCGGACACCAATGGTTGCATTGTCGAGGTCAAAAAAGGGAAACCGGATTTCTAGAAAACAGCATCCAAGAGCAGTGCGGAAAATGAAACAACAAGAGGAGGATTTTATGTCTCGTTTGCGAATGTGGCAAGTTTGGATGGCGACAGTGGTGCTGAGCACCGGATTGGCTGTGGTGCCGGGTATGGCTGCGGGCAAATCCCAGACCTTTACCGGAAAGGTTAGCGATGCCATGTGCGGCGCTAAGCACATGGAGGCGGGAATCGCTCCCGCAGATTGCGTTCGTGCCTGCGTGCAGAAAGGCGCTAAGTACGCTTTGGTAGTCGGCGACAAGGTCTATACCCTTGACACCTCCGATAAAGCCGCGCTCGACGAACTCAACAAGCTGGCTTGGGAGCAGGTCAAAGTGACGGGCACCGCCAACGGAGATACCATTTCCGTGAAATCGGTGGCTGCGGTCAAGTAAAAGGAGGAGAGATGGGGGCTCCGGGTCGCACGGCGAAGGTCAAGCGACAGAACTCATTGGACGGATGGCAGGAGATCGCAGCCTTCTTAGGGCAGCCCATTTCAGTAGCTCAACGATGGGCCAAATCCGGGATGCCCGTTACCCACGATGGTCGAAGCGTGCGAGCTTCGCGGGAAGAACTGACGGGCTGGCTGGGACGCGAATCCTCCGGGGAGCCTGTCCAAATAGCTACTGAAACGCCTGATCTGACTTCCGAATTGAAGCGCGGACTTGCCTTTGTTCGGAAACACACACCTGCCCGAAGAAAGAAACGAGCAGCGTGAGAACAAAAAACCCGAACCGGCGCCCGGTGCCTCAGTGCTACTAGGATTGTGATGGGAAGATGATTCCCCAGAAATCGTTCACCCCGCCGTCTTCGAGAAACTCGACGCCGTAGGTATAGACTCCCCCCTGAGTTGCGCTCACCTGTGCGATGACGCGGGCGGAAGCTTGAGTGCCGCGACCATTTTGTACCACGACGGCGGACCCAAGCAGCAGTCACGGTTTAATTGGATGGCGGCTCCGTGTCTGTTCAGGTTGGTGGCTCTAGCGGGCATCGTGAACGTGCGTTTCTCACAATCTTGTCCCGACAGCCCTATCCGAGCATTGAGCGCGATGCGACTGCTCCGGCGCTTAGCCACCTGAAGGCGATTAACAGCTACAGGGGTCATGAGTCCATGCCCGCTGAGGCGATTCCGGTTGGCAGACGTTTGCATAGAATCCGGCCCGGTGGGAAGGGCCTGTGAGACATTAGGCTATACCGGCCGGGGAGCAGCAATGTACCGAGGTCACCAATCCAAGGTGACCACGAGTAGCAGTTGGTTAACCCGAAGGCGGTGAATCGCATGGATGAGAACCCACGGAAGGATGTTTAGCCCAAACCGCTCGCGCGGCGTTTCAGAAGCTGAGGGAAATCTCATTCCGGTCGGCGGGAATCCGCAAATCGATTCCGCGTTCCTGGTTGGCGGCAACGGTCGCGTCGAGGTCCAGCCGGTCAAGCGGGATGGTGCGCTGCTGACGGCCAATGCTAAAAGACAAATTGCTTGCCGTGAGCAGAAAGCGCCGAGTTTCCAGCCGCTCCCCGTTTGCCAGGATGAAGATGGTCGGCGGCAGCATCTTGACGGCCGCTGAATTTGCAACAACCGGAATCTCAATGACCTGCGCTTTGGGGACAGGAGCTACCGGCGTCTGTGGAATGACGACTGGGGCCACAGGCCCATTCGTCACGACTTCAGTCTCGGGCTGCTCGTAGTCAAACGGCTCGTCATATGGCAAAAAGTATGGAGCAAATACGCCACTGGCGCCGTCACGACGGAAACGAGAACGGCCTCGAAAGAATCGGTTTGACGACCCCCGCCGCCCGGCAAATCCCGAACGACCAGACGATCTGGCAGCATTGCCATGAAACGTCGCCGCCGCTCGCTGCGCGTACAATGACCCGCCCAGAACGGAAGCGACCAGCAGCGCACATAAGGCAGCTCTCCGCATGCGGAGATTATACCCGCGTTCCGGCCAAAGCCCCCGAAAGTGTTCCCTGCGCTACGCGGCCTTCGCCAACGCTTTGTACTCTTCATCCGATTGCGCAGGCAGAAGCACCCAGAGCGTGTAGATGCCGAGGACGGTTCCGATCGGAACGTTGAGCAGTGCGATAAAGCCCACCACCAGCGCAACCGTTCGCGCCCAATCCTGCCGCTGCAGCAAACCCCAACCGGCGATGAAACCGGCCGCGGCTTTCGCCAGCAGGAACCACCCGACGAAGCTGAGAATGGGCCGCAGCCAGACGGTGACCTCCGGAGGCGGGCCATTGGGAATATGGATCACGTGGCCAAAGATCACTCGCGCGACAATAATTACGGCCACTCCTCCAACTGCGTGCAACGCAGAATACGCCATCCACAGAATGCCGACCAGTCGGACATGTTCGCGAACCCGGCTGCGCCGAAGCTCGACGAGTCCAAGCACGGTTTTGCCGCACCGTCCGCAGCGTGGCTCTCCCGGTTGCAACTGCGCACCGCATTGATCGCAATACATCGTTTCTCCTCCACACCGCACTTTTGTCCTGTGGGTGATACGGATCGAGGCAGTTCTCAGTTCCCAGTTCCCAGTTCTCAGTGCGGACTCGTGAGCTCTTCACTGAGAACTGGGAACTGAGAACTGTTTTCAAAAACGAAAAGGCCACCCGGCAACTTGGGCGGCCTTTTCTTTCAAGGGAGAATAGTTCCAACGGAGGTTTAACCCATCAGAACTTTCTGCCGGAATCTTATGAGCCTTAAAAGCATGGTGTCAAGCAAAATTTGTGACTTAAATAGTCTTATTTTCAACAACTTACACGATACGTCCACAAGTCGGCAAACTGGCTCAAAATGGAACAAAAAAACGTCTTTCGACGTTAACAGCCTTCGATTGAGTGACTTAGCGCTCTCGGGGAGCCGGCCCGGGATGGTCTTCCAAGTGCAACGAGATGAATTCCATCGCTTCCCGGCGGTCAAACACGGAGTCGGGAAAAAACCGCTTCACCACCACTCGCACACCCCCAAATGCGATTCCCGCCACCAGCGACAGGCCGACCACAATTCCGCAAAGAACAATTGCGTTGAACAGAAAGTTGGCCATGTTGTCTTTTTTACTGAGGTAGGTATTCTCGTTCCAGGTGACATCGGCTTCATAACTGATCGACGACATCAGGGATCGCGCTTCGCTTTTTGAAAGCGGCCCGGCCGCGATCACGATGATCGGACCGGTGCGTGCGTCGTAGAACGGGCCCACATCGACCATCGACGCCACCCCCGGCTGCGGTTGCGCAACCTGATGTGAAGCGTCAATCTGCCGCTGCCGGTCCGCGGCAATCTGCGGCGTCGGATATTCGATGAGCATCAGCGTGGCGTCGCCCGCCGTCACCGTGTACCTGCCGATCACGACCTCTGCCCCAGCTTTGAAGTCCACGAGCGAACCCGGCAGCGGCGATCCAACCCGATCAAGCGCGACTGGACCCAGAATGTACTTCGTAGTATTCGCCTCGAGACCCTTATTCGGAAGATACGCGGGCAGCGAAGGCGGACTGCCTTTGTTCCCTTCCCCTTGCGGCAGCAGCCCAGCCAGTTCCCGCAGTTGCGACGCCGACATCACGCTCATCTTGTCAAACACCGCATCCATCAGCACGTTTCCCTGGTAGAACAGCACGCGGTTGTTCAGAAACGCCGCGCCTCCGCCAATGGTTTCCTTCGCCATCTCCGCCGAGCAGTAAAAGGTGAAAGCACCGTAAGCGCCGCTGGCGTCGGCAAAAACCGCAGCCTTGATCGCCAGATTCCGGCCATCGTCGCGCGTGTACGCAGCTTTCTCCAAACGCTGGAAGCCATACTCTTTCAGCACGGGAGCATTCGCGGCATCGGCGATGGCGGGATCGTCGCTCCTGGCGGCAGCGCCTTTCACCTGCCAGCCGGCAAACTCGGCGGGAAGGACCGGGGTCGCAGAACCCGGGGCCGGAAAAATTGGGGTGGAAGGAACAACGGCCGGCGCAGGCGGTTCAGCCGCAAAGGCCGCGTGGCAAAGAAGAAATATGAAGACGACGGAGAGTAATCGCAAGAATTTCATTCGAAAAGAGGCGCACCCTTACTACCAGTTTAGACTACCGGCAGCCTGAGAAAGTTTCCATCCGGCCGGGCGCCGGTGGAGAATGTTGAGGGGGACCGACCCTTTGGTTGCAAGGCAAGGCCCGCTCTACAGGAAAGCGCAGCCCGCCGGCCGACCTAGCCGGTTTTTGTCGCCGTATCGGGGGCCTGGAAGGCGATCTTGTGACTACCGTCGCAGAAGGGCCGATTGGCGGAAGCGCCGCAGCGGCATAGGGAAAACGCCGTCTTGCCAGTCAGGTCGTAGGGGTTGCCGTCGGCGTCGACCATTTCGACAAGGCCGTTGGGATCTTCAACACGATAGGGACCGTTCGGGCGGACCGTGATCTTCACTTGCGACATGGAGCCTCCTAAAACGAGTTCTCGGTTCCCAGTTCTCAGTTCTCAGTAAATCTACACCAGGGAACGCGCTTGGTGTTGGCCGACACCGAGATTTGGAAACTGGGTACTGGGTACCGGGTACTGGGTACTGTTTCACCGCCAGCGGTCCACGGCTTCCCACCAGAGCATTTTCGACCACTCGTCAAAGGTGACTTTGGCCCATTCGCGGTGGGTCCACCAGGCTTCGCCGAATTGCTGCGGATTGCGCGCGGCGGCGGCGTTGAACTGGTATTGCGGCAGGCGGTGGCGAAAGATCAGCAAGGCGCGGCGAGTGTGATAGTCGGAGGTCACGATCAGCACTCGATGCGCGCCCAGCGGCTGCAGACATCGGTCAACATCGTCCGCTTCGGCGTTGGTGGAAAATCCTACGATTGGGCATACGGAAACGCGGTTCGCTTCCGGGAGGCCGTTCACGTATTTCTGCGCAATGTCGGTGAGGCGTTGATCGTAGATCACGTTTCGCGTCTCGGCATCGAGAAACACGCGCGGCGTGAACCCCAGGCGCAACAGTTCCAGAGAACGCGCCGGACGGACGTTGGTTTCTCCCGCCAGCACCACGATGGCGTCGGACTTTGCGGGTTCGTCGACCACCAGAAAGCGCGCCGCCTGGCTGGCGAGCGCGACGAAAATAACGACCAGAAGCAAGGGCCTGAATAGTCGGGAGAATCGCATCTGCAAGGCATGTTACTAGAGTTGGTTTCATAAATGCATAATCTCGAATGCTAGAATCGTTCTTTGGCATTTCCGGACATTTGCGAAACTATGAATACTCAACTCACCGCTTCTTCCCTGTTTACGGACTTGAAAAGCCGCATTGATGCACGGCAGGCTCGGGTCGGAATCATCGGACTTGGCTACGTTGGATTGCCGCTTGCGCTGCTCTACAGCGAGCAGAAATTTGCCGTGACCGGTTTTGACATTGATCGGAGCAAGATCGATGCCCTGGCGAGCGGCGGCACCTATATTTTGCACATTACGCCCGAGGAGATTGGGGCGGCCAGAGCAAACGGCTTCCAGGCTACGACCGACTATTCGCAGATTACCGCCATGGATGCGATCATCATCTGCGTCCCCACGCCGCTCGACGAATATCACGAGCCCGATCTCAGTTACATCACCAACACCGCCCACGCGGTTGCGCCCTATTTACGCGCCGGCCAGATCGTGATCCTGGAGAGCACAACCTACCCTGGCACCACCGAAGAAGTCCTGATTCCGATTCTCGAACAGGAAAACAAAGCGGGGCTGAAAGCTTCCCGCCTGGGCGCGGCCGGCAGCAACGAAATCTGGGTGGCGTTCTCGCCCGAACGCGAGGATCCCGGCAACACTCAGGTGGCTCGCCACGATATTCCGAAAGTGATTGGGGGACTCGATGCGCAGGCCAGCGAGATCGCGGCCGCGCTCTATGGGTCGATTTTCCGCCGCACCGTTCCCGTCTCGTCGCCCGCCGCCGCGGAGATGACCAAGCTGCTCGAGAATATCTACCGCTGCGTCAATATCGCGCTGGTCAACGAGCTCAAGATGCTCTGCCTGCGCATGAATCTCGACATCTGGGAGATCATCGACGCTGCCGCCACCAAGCCTTTCGGCTTCCATGCGTTTTATCCGGGGCCGGGACTGGGCGGGCACTGCATTCCGGTCGACCCGTTTTATCTTTCCTGGAAGGCAAAGGAGTTCGATTTCCGGACGCGCTTCATCGAACTGGCCGGCGAAATCAACGTGGCCATGCCCTACAACGTGATCGCCGCCACGATCTCGGCTCTCAATCGGCGGAAGAAGCCCATCAACGGATCGAAGATCCTGGTTCTGGGCATTGCCTACAAGAAGGATATTGACGACTTGCGCGAGTCGCCCGCGCTCACCATCATCGAACTGCTGCAAAAGGAGGGCGCCGTGGTCAGTTACAACGACCCGTACTTCCCTTTTGTCGGGCGCGGGCGAAAGTACGACCTGCAGATGAAGTGCTCAACCCTCGACAATCTCGGACAGTACGACTGCGTGCTCATCGTGACCGATCACTCCGACTACGACTACAAAACAATCGTCAACGAAGCCAAGCTCGTGGTGGATTCGCGGAATGCCACTCGCGGAATCAAGAGCGATAAGATTGTGCATTGCTAACCCATCCATCAGTACCCAGTACTCAGAACCGGCGGCCGCAAGTGCTTTCGACTTTAGCTGGGTACTGCGTACCGGGTACTGATTACTGGCGTTGTGCTAGCATGACCAGAGCCGGGGGCGGTGTTGCAGGCAGTATCGATACGGTGTACCGATGAAAGATACGCTTGGAATCTTGCTTGCTGGAGGCGCCGGCGAGCGGCTCTATCCGCTCACCCGCGACCGCGCCAAACCGGCCGTAACCTTCGGCGGTAATTACCGCATCATCGACGTCACGCTTTCCAACTGCGTGAACTCCGGCCTGCGCCGCATCTATATCCTCACGCAATACAAGGCGCTCTCGTTGAACCGGCAGATCCGCGAAGGCTGGAACATTTTCGGCCGTGAAATTGGCGAGTTCATCGAAATTCTGCCGCCCATGAAGCGGGTCAGCGAGAACTGGTACATGGGGACGGCGGACGCGGTCTATCAGAACATCTATTCCATCGGTAGCGAGCAGCCGAAATACGTGATCATCCTTTCGGGCGACCACATCTACAAAATGAATTACGGGCGCATGCTGAAGCAGCACCTGGACGCCGCCGCCGATGTCACCGTGGCCACGCTGACCACCGACCCCAGCGAATGCCGCCACTTCGGCGTGGTCGATATCGGAGGCGACCATCGCATCATCGGCTTCCTGGAAAAACCGAAGCAGACCGACCTGCGATCGCCTTACGATCCAACGAAAATTTCGGCGTCGATGGGCATCTATATCTTCAACACCGACGTGCTCATTCCGGTGCTGCTCAAGGACTCCGAGGATAAGGATTCCAGTCACGATTTCGCCAAGGATATTCTGCCCAAGATGCTGGCGGACTACCGCGTCTTCGCTTTCAATTTTGTCGATGAGAACAAGAAAGAAGCGCTGTACTGGCGGGACGTGGGCACGCTGGAAGCCTACTACGAGGCCAACATGGACCTGGTTTCGGTGTCGCCGGTGTTCAATCTCTACGACGAGCAATGGCCCATCCGCACCCACCAGCGCCAGTATCCTCCGGCTAAATTCGTGTTTGGCGAACCGGGACGCACCGGACACGCAGTCGATTCGCTGGTTTCCGCAGGCTGCATCATTTCGGGCGGCTCGGTCCAGAATTGCGTGCTCTCTCCCGACGTGCGCGTCAACTCCTATACCGAAATCGAGAACAGCATTCTGTTCTCGCACGTGAACGTGGGACGCAGTTGCCGCATCCGGAAAGCCATCATCGACCGCAACGTGCACATTCCCGAAGGAACCACCATCGGCTACGATGCCGAAGCCGACCGCGCCCAATACTTCGTCACCGACACCGGCATTACCGTCGTGACCCGCGATTACTCCTTGTTTGAGAACCCAGTCACGGTCGATTACTTCACGAGCGAGTAAAGCGCAGCGACGGCCCCGCAAGCGCTGCCTTAGGAGTTACGTCCGGCTTGTCGGTTACCCGCTCAGCGGACTTGGACATGGACTCTTAGGTTTTGGAGGACGTGAGATCGGTTCGCTAGACTGATACACTTTGCAGCGCCCGTTCAATGCTCGCGGGTTGCTACTCGCTCACTTGGGATTCCCAGTGATCGCGGCTGCAAGTGTCAAGGAGGGCGTGAAATGGCGACCTACACCGTCGGAGAGTCTCAACGCAAGGCCGCAAAAGTGGTGGGAGCTGTGTACCTTTTCGACTTTGTAGCAGTCTTTGATCAGTTCTATGTTCGCGGCCGTCTCATTGTCGACAACAATGCCGCCGAAACCGCACGCAACATCATCGCGCATGAACGGCTATTTCGCCTCGGCATTGCCGTCGATCTAGTTGAAATGGCCGCTCTTGTCGTGCTGGCTACAGCTCTATACGTGACTCTCAAGACAGTAAACCAGAACCTTGCCTTGCTCGGGCTCTTTTGGAGACTTATGGAGGCGGTAGTCTGTGTGGTCATGACGCTGAGCAGCTTCGACGTTCTCCGGGTGTTGAGCGGCGCTGAGTCCCTGCGTGTGTTCGAAGCAGACCGATTGCACGCCTTGGCAACGATATATCTTGGTGCGCATGGCGACGGATATAACGTTGCCGAGATGTTCTTGGGATTGGGATCCGCGGTATTCGCCTATTTGTGGTTCAAGTCGAGATTTATTCCCAGGGCGTTGGCTGCATGGGGAGTGTTTTCGTCGCTGTTGTTGGCAACCTGTACTGTCGCTTTCATCATTTTCCCTCGTTTCGACGATCTGGCTGACCCAGCCTGCTACATACCCATCGCGATTTTCGAGTTGACGATGGGATTTTGGCTTCTTATCAGGGGATTGCGGCCATCTGGGACGGCTGAGGCCGACAAGGGATGGGATCGAGCGCAGTCGGGTACTGCCTGACCCGAATGAAAAGGCTTGTGCTGCGCGGTTGGTCGGCTAACCGGAAGCTACGGTCCACAAGCCAGCCGGGAGGGTCAACTTCTAGCCCAACCTGCTCAAGCTACCGCTTATAGGGCTCTGCCCCGCTGGCCAGCCGAGGGCGGCTGTCCCCTGCTCCTGGCTTTCCTTGCTGTACACTTCTCTACTCTATGTCTCTCAGCCTTCGCCGCCTTTTCAAAAAAGAAAAACAGGAGCGCCGGATTCTGCGACAGATCGAGCGTACGGGCGATCAACTGCAGCCCGAGTATCACCGTCCGACGCCCGAGTGTCCTCATCCGGAACGCTGGCACATGTTCGATTCCATGACCGCCGAGGCCGAGGTGCTGGAGTTCCTGCGCACCGTCGTCACCACCATTAAGCCGGAACTGGTGGTGGAGACGGGAACCTTTAGCGGTATCAGCACGCTCTGGATCGCCGAGGGATTGAAGGCCAACGGACGCGGACGAGTCATAACCTGCGAGTTCGATCGCGAGATCTACGAGAACGCCAAAGCGCGAATCCAGGCTTCCGGGCTCGCCGAGTGGATCGAACTGCGCAATGAATCAAGCCTCGAGATGAAGGTCGGGGGCACGATTGACCTCTTCTTCAGCGACAGTGATATGCCGATTCGAGAGCGGGAAATTCGCCGCTTTCTGCCGCAAATCAATCCCTATGGCCTGATCCTGATGCACGACGCCAGTTCGCATTTGAAGATCGTGCGCGAGGCCGCACTCCAACTCGAGCGGGACGGATTGATCTCGGTTGTGCTCATCCCCACGCCACGCGGGTTGGTGGTGGCGCAGAAGCGCGAAGGAAGAAAGTAGGGACAGCCGCCCTCGGCTGTCCAGGCGAGCGGAAGCTCGCCTGGGTTTCCATCCGCACACCGTAATGTGGCGCGGCTTCGCTGTTGCTACGCGTTCCGCATCGCTCAGATCGAAACCAAGCCTAATGCTTCACTAAATCTTCCGCCAGCAGGTGCGCCTTCTGAGCCAGCGTGCTCGCTCTGCGCACGTCGCCTTCCTGCAACGCGGTGCGCGCACCCTCCATATAGTTCCGTATCTGTCCGACCGTATCCTGCTGCCGCGCGTCGAGCGTGCGTTCCGCCAACCGTTTTAGTTGATCGTCGGTTAAGGCCAGCCACTGTTCCGCGTTCTGGCGCTGACGGGTGGCTTCCGCGGGAGTCATGCCGGGCATGATTTGCTCGGCCGGTTCGGTCGCTCCTCCCTCGCGCACCACGATTCTGCGCGGAGCGCCAACCGGCGTTGACGCCGTCCGCTTGCGGCGTTTTCTAGTTCCATTCGGTGATTTGCCAGTCGGCGAAGTTCCGGGGGGCAAAGCTTCGGTCGCCGAACTAGCGTCCATCTTCTCCTTTTGCTTCGCTTCACTGTCGGGCGTCTTCTTCTCCGGAGCTGGGGTCGGCGGATTGGCAGGCGCAGCCGGCGTGGTCTCGCCCGGAGCCTGCCCCGCCGGGGCGGTCGTTGTCTTTTCCGGTGCCGCTTCGGTCGGCGCCGTTTCTGCCGGCGAGTTCTGCGCGGGCGCGCTCTCTGCCGGAGCCGTCTCTTTAGGAGCAGGTGCGGCCGGAGCTTGTGCAGGCGCTTTCGGGGAAGCCGGGTCCTGCTGCTGGGAAGCCAATCCCGCCGCCGGGAAACTCAGCCAAAGCGCGATCGCGAAGCCGAAGGCACGTCGCATAACAGGTATCCAAAGGATTGTTTCCCAGACCGGCAAAGTACGCAAGGACCCGAACGCATTGCAGAGCAGCGAAAAAAAAACGGAGGAAGCCGTTGCGCTTCCTCCGCTATATGTTGCAGCGATCAACCTGCGGCGATTACTGCTTCTTCGCTGGTTTCTTCGCGCCCTTTGCCGCTGGAGCCTTCTTGGCCGCTGCGGCCTTCCTCTCGGCTTCCCGGCCGCCGATCAGAGTCAAGGAATCGGTGGCATTGAACGGGTACTGCCGCACCGAGGTGGTTTCGGCTTGGCCGGCCACGTTCAAAGTGACGTCCACCCGGCGATTGCTTGCCCATACGATTGTCTTCATGTTGCGCAGGACCCTGGCCCTTTCCTCCTTCGTCAGCTCCGGGTTCTGCTCGACCGCCGACTTCACCTCGGCCGCGGTCAGGTTGTGCTGCTCGCCGAAAGCCTTGGTTTCGAGGTTGGCCTCGGGAACGCCATTCTCGACGAGGACGCTCTTGACGCGCGCCACACGACGCTCGGAGAGTGCCTGGTTGTAAGGCACGGAGCCACGCACGTCGGCGTGTCCTTCGAGGGTCAAGTGAGCATCCGGTTTGGCCTCAAGGTATTTCTTGAAGTCCGTGGCCAGCTCCACCAGGGTTTGCTCCTGACTCTTAACCAAGCCAGCGTTGGGCTCTTTCTCCGTCGGTTTGGCGGTCACAAAATACACGCTGTGGAGCAAGAGCCGGGCTTCCAACACTTTGTCGACAACTGGCGCTGGTGGTGGCGGGTTGTTCACCGCAACCGAGGTCGTCGTCGAGGCGGTCAAGCCGCGGGAGTCGGTACAGGTTGCGTTTACGGTTGCCGGACCCGCAGTGGCGCCGGTGGTGGTAAGGGTTGCGGAGTTGCCGGTGCCGGCTACGCTGCCCGCGCTCGACGTCCAGCCGCCGACCGTGACCGTGGCATTGTCAGGACTGGTGCAGGTACAGGTGACGGTTGAGGGGGTTCCGATTTCGACCGTTCCCGGATTCGCGGAGCAGGAAATCTGCGGCGGATTCAGCGGCTTCACCGTGAAGTTCGAAGTGCAACTGGCTTCGCCGTTTTTCTTCTTCTTGGGGTCTACCACACGGGCCGTAGCGGTGTAGGTACCGGGAGCTGCACCCGTGGTGTCGATGGTCGCGGCCGTATCTTTGCCTTCGATCTTGCCGCCGCTGCTCGCCCAAGTGTAGGTGAGCGGGTGCTTGGGGTCGAAGTTGCTGGCGGCGACGGTGGTATGCAGCGGTTCGCCGACCAGGACTTCGTTGTGGTCGATGGAGCAGGCCGCGGCTACGGGAACTTCAGGGGCTCCGCCGAAGTTGAACACCAGACCGGTGCGCAGCCGGGCGCCGTCGTAGGTTGGACGGCGGAGCGCGCTATTGTTAGCCGGTACCACCCCGGAGAAGTTTTGGCGGGCGTACTGGAAGTCGGCTTCAAAGAGGCGGAGCGTGATTGGCTTCCAGAGTTTGATGTCCATACCACCGCCAAGAATGGCCGCGATTCCGTTGCTGGATGGGACCCCTCGGGTCGAGAGCCGTTCAAATCCGAACAGGGTATGCACAAAAAAGTTTACGTCGTCGCCGCGCCAGGTGTACTTCGGTCCAATGCTGGCGGTGCTGATGCTGGCGTTTCGATTCCAGTCCCCGCCGTAATCGCCTTCGAGAGCCAGGTTCTTGGTGAAGTTGTAGGCCAGACTGGTGCCGAAGCCCTGCGAAATGGAGGGCAACTTGAACGCGGTGACTGGCGAGGTTTGAACATCGGGTATGTTGCCGCCGGGGTTCAGCCACTGATAGCCAATGAACAACTCCGCCTTAGGGAAATCGTCCGACGACGGTGCGGTTGGCGCCTTAGGCGCGGTTTGTGCGTTCAACAAAGACGGCAACGCAATCAGGACGAGGGCTAGGACGAGCGCGAAACTCGCGCATCTCCGGTAAGTATCGCGACAAGGTGACATTGAGCTCCTCCGAGTCAAATCCACTACAAGTTATTCCGTAGAACGTGTTTAAACCAAGCCTCACGGCGCGCACGGATAGGCCGCGTTGGAAACAGAGAATTTTACAGCAACCGGGCATGTTTGCAACAGAGAAAGAATAGTTGGCGGATTGATATGATAACTTTGGCGGGTTGCGAGCGAGTTTTTCGCGGCAGCGTTACGCGATGCGATCTCAAATTGATATTCCCGCATCCCGTCCGGGTTGCGGGGCGGGGCGCTTCCCTGAATAATGCGGACTGAGACTATGACACAGGAACGCGTGCTGATCGTTGAAGACGAAGAGAACGAGCGAACCGGGCTGGCGGAACTGGTCTCGGGATGGGGCTATCGCACGGCGACGGCGGCTGACGGGGTGGAAGCTCTGGAGAAGATTCCCGCCTTTGCCCCCTCCATCGTGATCACGGACGTGAAGATGCCGCGCATGGGCGGCATGGAATTGGTGGAGCGGTTGGCGGACCTGGCGCAGTCGATCGCGGTGGTGATGGTGACGGCGCAGAAGGCGACCGACACCGCGTTCCACGCGGGCCGGCTGGGCGTGCAGGACTATATCGAGAAGCCCATCGATTTCCGGCGGCTGCGCTCCATTCTCACCAACATCGGCGAGATTCTCAACGCACGCACGGAAAATGAATCGCTGCGCCGCCGCCTCCGCGATAAAGGAGCGCTCGGGTTGCTGGTCGGCGCGTCCGCGGAAATGCAGGAGATATTCCGGCTGATCGAACAAGTGGCTCCGAGCACGGCCTCGGTGTTGATCACCGGGGCGAGCGGAACCGGCAAGGAATTGGTGGCGCGCACCATCCACGATCTGAGTCCGCGGCGGAACAAACCTTTCGTTCCGATTAATTGCGCGGCCATTCCCGAGACGCTGATCGAAAGCGAAATTTTTGGCCACGAAAAAGGAGCCTTCACGGGCGCTCTGGAGCGCCGCACCGGCTGCTTTGAACTGGCCGAAGGCGGAACGCTGCTGCTGGACGAGATTGGCGAAATGCCCGTGGGCACCCAGGCGAAGCTGTTGCGCGTGCTGGAAGACCACAAGCTCCGGCGGCTCGGCAGCAAGGTCGAAACCTCGGTGGACGTGCGCGTGCTGGCCGCCACCAACAAGATTCCTGACGAAGCCGTAAGCAGTGGACAACTGCGCCAGGATCTTTATTACCGTCTCAACGTGTTCAACATCCATATGCCGGCCCTGCGTGAGCATAAAGAGGATATTCCCGAGTTAGTGAAAAGCCTGCTCGCCGACATGAACCAGAAACACGACCGCAAGGTGGCGGACGTAAGCGAGGCCGTGCTCAACATCTTCCAGACTTACTCGTGGCCGGGCAATGTGCGCGAGTTACGCAACGCATTGGAACGCGCGGTGATCGTGTGCGAAGGCGGACTGGTGGAAACCAAGCACTTGCCGCCGGGCTTTGGCCAGAGCGTGCGTCCGGTGGTCAACGATCCCGATGCCGTGCACCTGGGAGTGGGCACGACGGTTGGAGAAGCGGAGAAACTGCTCATCCTGAAAACTCTGCAGGCGACCAATAACAACAAGACGCGAGCGGCGGAGATACTCGGCATCAGCCTGAAGACGCTGCATAACAAGCTGAAAGAGTACGGCCGGCCGCAGGACACGGTGATGGCTGAAGAATAGTTCTCAGTTCCCAGTTCTCAGTTCTCAGTTCCCAAGCGCAATCCAGGTGCTTTGACTGAGAACCGAGAACTGAGAACTGGGAACTGTTTCTAATGACACGCAAATTCATCATCGTGTTCGCGATCACCATGCTGTTCACGGCGCTGGTGGTCGCCTTCTCCTGGATCTACCTGTCGCAACTGCTGCGCCAGCGTTTGCTCTGGGCGGATGAGACGGCTTCGCAGCTTACCAATCAACTGGAATACGCCGCGTCGAAAGCGGTACCCGATCTGACCAGCACGCGGATTGACACCAACAATCCCAAGGCCATGCGTGCGGCCATCGCGAATTATCTGCAAACGGACACCAACCTGAACGACATGCTGGAATCGGTGGTGGGGAATTCTCGGATCATCTACGATGCCGCCATCATGGATCCGAATGGGGTAGCGATTCTCGATACGAATCCGGCGCTGAATGGCCGGCCGGTTCCGGAGCGCGCCCCTTTGAGCGTGCTGAGCGAGGCCGGCTTCCGGCGCCAGTTGCGCCTGCTCTACGGCCCCGCCACTGTATATGACGTAAGCATCGGGCTGGAGCTCGATCGGCAGGCGTTTGGCAGCGTTCGGGTAGGCGTCTCGACGGTATTTCTGCGCAACGAACTGACGCCGAAACTGCAACAGGCGGCGTTCTTTTCGGTGGTCGCGATTTTCTGCTCCCTGATCCTGGGGGCGGTGGTTTCCAACGTGGCGCTGGGACCGCTGAAGGCCATTGCCCGGAACCTGGATAGTGCGAGCGCGGGGGACGAACTGCCGGACGCGGCGACCAGCGCCGGCGACGAGGTGGGCCTGGTGTCGCTGAAGATCGCGCACCTGGGCCGGCAGATTCGCGATACCAACCAGATTTTTTCCGCCCTCAAAGACAATGTCGAGCAGGTCATGACCAAGCTGCAGGACGGGCTCATGCTGTTCACGCGGGACACGCGGGTGGTGCTGGTGAGCGCGTCGGCGGAAAAATTTCTGGGACGTCCGCGGCACGAGATTCTGGGACGCACCGCGGAAGAGATTTTTGCCGATGGATCGGTGCTGGGCGCGGTGGTTCTGCCCGCGTTCCAGAAGCAGCACCAGTTGTCGCTATATGAATTTGACGCCGCCGATGGCCGGCGAGTGCAGGTATCGCTCGATTTCATCCAGGAAAAGGGAACGCCGATTGGGGCGCTGCTGACCATGCGCGATGCCGAATCGGTGCGGCGCATCGAGGACGAAATTGAAATTTCGCGGCGCCTTTCCGCCAGCGGGCGGATGACCCGGGGGGTGGCGCACGAGGTCAAGAATCCCATCAACGCGATTGTGCTCCACCTGCAGTTGCTGCAAAACAAACTGCAGCAGGACGATCCCGACACCCGCCGCCACATGGACGTGATCGGGAACGAAATTCACCGTCTGGACCGCGTCGTACAGATTCTGGTGGACTTCACCCGTCCCCGCGATTTGCGATTGGAAGACGTGGACTTCCGGAAGCTTCTGGAGAGCGTATCGGCGCTGGCCGCGCCCGATGCCGCGCGTCACGGCGTGCGGGTGGTGCTGGAACTGCCCAACCATGATCTATCCAGCCGCGATGAGGCGCTGATGGTGCGAGTCGATTCCGACCTGATGAAGCAGGCGATTCTAAACCTGGTGCTGAACGGCGTGCAGTCCATGAATGAAGGAGGAACGCTCACGCTGAAGGCGCGGCGCGACGGCGAAATGATTGTCGCCGAAGTGCTGGACCAGGGCTGCGGCATTCCGCCCGCAGCGCAGGAGAAGATTTTCGAACTCTACTACACCACCAAGGGCGACAAGGGCGGCAGCGGAATCGGGCTGGCACAAACCTACCAGATCATGCAGTGGCACTATGGTTCGGTGGAATTCGATTCCATCGTCGGAACCGGGACCACGTTCCGACTGCGACTTCCCGCCGTGGTCGCCAAACCGGATCGCCGCGAAGAGATGATGGCCTGAGCAGGCTGCGGAAGGATTCGGTTTCGTATCGGGGCATCGCTTTAGCGATGCCGAAGTTCCTCAGAATTAGATACCCCTTCAGGGGATGGGCCTTGAAAGTAATGAGAGCTTCGCTGCTAATCGGGTTGATCCTGGCATTCTTAGCCGTCAGTTCTCAGCGACTACTGAATTCGAGCGAACGCGTGGCCGCGCAAGCTGGATACATAGGGTTCGATCGCAACGACTATCCAGGCGACTCGACCTTGAAGATTCTCCGCCAAACCTTCTCTTATTCAGGCTATTGGCTAAATAATCCGCCGGGAGCGAAAACCAATTCCTGGACTGGAAGGCGGAAGACCCTGCAAGCTGCAGGGTTCGGGTTTTTGGTCCTCTTCGACGGCCGCACGTACGCGGAGATCAAGTCGGCCGGAGACGCGGCTAAGCTCGGCAGGTCCGATGCTGCCGCGGCGGTCTCGGCGGCACGTGCGGAGGGATTTCCATTGCAGACCATCATCTTCCTCGACCAGGAACAAGGCGGACGTCTGCTTCCGGAACAACGCGTCTACCTTCATGCGTGGGTCGATGGCGTCAATTCCGCGGGCTTTGGGGCCGGCGTATACTGCTCGGGCATTGCCGCCAAGGAAGGTCGCGGTGTCTCCATCGTGACCGCTGAGGATGTCCGGGCAAATGCGGGCGGGCGAAAAATAAAATATTGGGTGGTTAACGATTCCTGCCCACCCTCTCCGGGATGCAGCGTTTCACGAAAGGATCTCTTGCCGGGGGCCAGCGGTATGTCCTTTGCGGAAGTCTGGCAATTTTCTCAGTCACCGAAGCGAACTGACTTCGCCCGCGGCTGCCCCGCTAACTACAACAAAGATGGAAATTGTTATCCGCCCAGCGTCGATTCCGCGCAACACTTGCACCTGGACCTTGATGTGGCCACTTCAAATGATCCTTCTCACGGCAAAACCGGTGATTGATGGAAAGGCAACCGGGCAGAACGGATTGCGCCCCTGCACGATTCTGATGAGTCACTGCGATAATTGCGAGCACGAGCAGGATATGTACATACGCGCCCAGGGCCTGAAACGAGACCATCCCGAGCAGCCGCAGGATCACGCGAATTATGGCGTGGTCCAGAGCATAAAAGGTTCCCGGCGCTAAGGCGCCGGGCTATTTTCAGCTGTCCCTTCGGACAAATTTCTCCCTTCCCACCATTTTCGAAATCTGCCTAAGGAACGATCACTGCCTCCCCGGAGGGCGATCCTACCTCGAAGGCTTGGACCGCCCCTTGTTCGCTGGCTGCTGTCTCTGCTGCAACTGCTGTTGCTGCTGTTGGTGCTTTTGCTGCAATTGCTGCGTCTGCTGCTGGTGCTGCTGCTCTACCTGCTGTCTCCTGGCTTCACTGGCGTTCTGTTGCGCCATTTTCTGGTGCTCCTGCTCTTGCTTCTGCTGAAGCTTGTCTCGTTCCTGTTGCTGCTTCGCGAACATTCTTTTCCTGCTGCTGCTGATATTTCTGGTCCCGCTTCGCGTTGCCGGTATTAGGGGCAGGGGGCCGTGTCGCGGGCGGCAGGTCGCGAGGGTGGACGGGAGTGCTCGGTCGAGCAGCGATATTCTCTGGACGGTTCTCCGGACGCGCGGCCGACGTATTGCCCCCCGCGCGATTTCCACCACGATTGGCGGGCGGCGTGTAAGCGCCTCCCGCCGCCTGGGCCTTCACGGCGTGGTCGTTAAACGCTCCGGGCCTCGGCGTCGCTGCTACCGGCGGCTTGCCCATGTTCATCGAAGCGCGTTGCTGGGGGTTGGCTCGGGCTTCCTGCATATGCCGAGTTTGATCCGCTACCGGCGCGATATGTCTGTCACGCGCCGCAGCCTCTTCTTCAGGCCTCGGGCGGCGGTCGATTCCTCCGTTGCCGCCGTTGTAGCTGACGCGATTGACGTTGTTGTTGATCACGGTTGTGTTGTAAACATTGTGGATGTTAGTGATGTTGATGTTGTTCACCGAACGGTTGTAGAAAAAGTGGTCGTGATCCCAACGCCCGCCTTCGTAACCGTCCCCAAAATAGCCGAAGCCATAATTGATCCCGCCGTAAAAGCCCACGTGCGGGCCCCAAAAGCCTTCATGGAAAATAAATGCGCCGCCGCCCCAGCCCCACCAGCCCGGAGTCCACAGGAAACCGACTTCTGGCGCCATGACCCATGTGCCCGGCACCCAGTAGTAGTCGTCGATGTCGTAGTCATAGGCCCAATAGCCGGGTGTCCAGATATAACCGTCACCGGGACAAAGCGGCTGCTCATAGACGGGCAGGGGAGGCGGGCCGATGGTGATGGCCACGCCGATTTGCGCGGACGATGCCGTCGACATCGACAGCACGACGACCGCGAGCGTCAGCGCGAACAACAGTGTACGAATCGAACGGATATACATGGTGATTCCTCTGGCCCATCATCCCTCGTTTGCCCGGTGTGGCTCTGGTACTCCGGGTTTCGTGGATTGAGGGCGAGATTGCCGGGCCGGAAGCTAAGAGGCCGACTTGGAGACGTCTGTCCCGTACCGAGGTTGATCTCACGTCCAGGCGACGACTTCAGATTCTACTGCATGATTGGGGCGCGGCCGGTGCAACCCAAGTCGCGCCCCCCACAAACCGACTCACCTTTGATTCTGATTCTCGTCCTCTGGTTTCTCCTGAGGTTGCGAATTGTTCTGATTCTCTGGCGCCCGTTCCCGGGCTTCCTGCGCTCTGGCCTGGTGACTGATGGCTGCCACCGCGCGCAGGAAGGACGTTGCTGGAGCGGGTGCGGCCACCTCGCCCATCAAGATCTTCTTGAAGGGAATGTCGTTGCCGTAGATCGCCACGGTGGCATCGGCATCCTGCTCCACCACGGCGCCTTCCAGAGTCAACCCGGCAAAGATGCCTCGGGAGCGGGAGTAGGTCAGCAATTCGGTGTTCAGCTTCCAATCCGTTCCGGCGGAAGCGTGGCGTCCCACCGGGCCGGCCGCGGCGGATCCTTCGCCGGTGATTTCAAACTTGCTGGACAGCAAATGTCGCAGACCGCTGTCGTTCATCACCAGCATCACCAGATCCACGCCCTCGGCGCCAATCTGCAAGCCCCAGCTTCCTCCGCTGACGCTGATGAAGGCGGGGGCGCTCCATCCCGTACTGGTGCGGCAGACCGCGACTCCGCGCCCGTGCTTGGCGCCGACGATGAAGCCGGCTTTGACCAGATGCGGAACCACCACGATGCATTTGGAACTCTTCACCACGTCGTCCGGGATGCCCTTATCGGGAGCGGCCGCGATTTCTTTCAGAACATTGGCGGAATTCTGCAGACGCTCGGTCGCGTCTTCCCGCACCGAGCCTGCCCATGAGAGATTTGCCAGCAGAGCCGTCAGAGTGAGGACCACCAGAACCAGATGTCGTTTCATGCTTGCTCCTTTCGTGAAACAAGACTCTTGCTTTCATAACTCGATCACGATATGGCGCGGGAAGGCCGCAGCTCCGCTTCATTTGCATCCTGCGGGGCGCGAACCTTGCCCCGGAACTGACCAGTCCCCAGCAGCTCTCGCACGAAGCACAGCGCGAGAATCGTCATGACAACTGTCGCCATGGCGACGAGCGAGAACGCGAAGATCATGGACAACATGAATACCGCCATAGTTTGAAGTGGAATAGAGCAAGCAGTTTGCCAGAACGGAAAAGTCCCTTTTCTTACTGCAACATACCTTGCCGCGGAGGGGCGAAATGGCGAGTGGGCACTACCCTCTGGAATGTAAATTCTATGTAGCGGGGAATTGAGTTTAGCGAAGAGAATTTTTTTCCCAAAATGGGAAGGTGATATTGCCTACTTAGTTATCCTACCCCCTACCCCCCTACACCGGTCTAATGAACTCAAAGACTTAGAGGCCGTCGGGCGCTGGGTCTTTGAGGAATAAGGACTTACGGGTAAAGTATTTATAAATCAAAGACTTAGCGCATTTCTATCCCAACTTGGTATTTTCCAGTCCAGCCAGTAGAGGACAGGCACGACAGAGCAATTCTTGATTAACTCGAACTTCTATCTTAGCAGGCGATGTCAAGAAGGCGGTTCAGGTTTCTGGATCGGAAGGGGTCGCAGTTAGAAGATCTTCGTTTCCCCTCTTTGAGGGGGTTTTAGTGTTATCGCCTTCCATGAGAAGGCCGGTCAGTGTCAAGTGGGTTCTTTTGTTTTTTCGCTGGACAAGTTTTTTCTCCGGCCGAGTCGCCACAGTCGCCACCCTTCCATCCGCACTCTTTGTGGAGCGTTTTTCGCTCGGTGCAAGTTGGGTGTTCTCGTTTCAGCCGATGCCACCAACTGATTTTCGGCCTCTCTTCCACCTGGTTTCAACACTTTGCTAGTCGACCCACACGACCCCGCCCTGATCGAGGAACTCGGCGTTGGCTATGCGCGCCGCGGAAACTTGCGACCTCATCTCAGCGCGCTCGGCTATTCGTCTCTTGCAAACCGGCTTGATCGGCCTGCAGCGTCAGACGATCGCACCTTGTTACGCCACTTAGGCAGCGGTGCTTCTGAATACCCGTTGACTTTCAGATATACAAAACCGCCGCCACGTCACGCACCTGTTGCTCCCCGACTATTTTGGCGGCAACAATTCGCCCGCAGCCAGGACATAGGTCGTAGACTTATCCAGCTTGACGTTGGAGCGCCTAGAAGTAAGGATTACGGTTCCGTCACTGCGGCGTTTGGATTCTACATCTTTCATCAAGGAGTAGTGTTTCGGTATGTCCGACGCGGACGGCGCGGAAACCCGTGGTCTGTCGGCGTCCGGGACATAGCCTGGATAATAGCCTGGATATGGCGCCTCGGGCCGTGGGTCGTTGTTCCAATCTCTCGCGTGGACGTCGCTTAAGTCGGGTCTGTCCTCCATCGTCTGCGGCGCCGCAGCGTAATACCAAGCGGTCAAGTAAACCTTATGCGCGAGCGAAAGCACGGCCGACGCCGATCCGTTTTTCCATCGCACAGAATCCATCCGAATAGCGAGGCGGGAGGGATGGGTAGCAGACTTGGCCACCGACTCAATCACTTCTCCGGACAGCACGGCGCCCTCCGGAACAACGATTCCCGTGACAAGGGTGGCGACTGTAAGTTTGGCCTGGACCTTCATCCCCACCGGCATCTTCCCTGCTTCTACTTGTTGACGCATCAGCACGGGGAATTCAAGGGCCTGCGTGGAAACTGGCGCCGCAAGCGTCGGCTGAGCGAAGACTGCGGCTGAGGTAGAAAACGCGGTCGCCAGCGCGACTTCAACGATGGCGGACTTGAGGGAAAACATCGGCATCTCCGACCGGCTGGCGAACCGGAGAATCGCTTGCAGCGCGCAAAGATGCTTCTATTGTATCCGCATCTCTTCGTAGTTGATGAAGAATCCCGATTACATTGACCCTGCAATCAGCTCGGGATTTTGAGTGTTGTCTGCTGGTTGGACGAGCGAGGGCGCCCGTCCCGACATGAATGAGCCAAAGCATTTTCACAGTTAGTGTAGTAACCCGTCGCTAGCGGTTCCTCAGGAGTCTGTGTCGTAGCCCAGGTGCCGTCCCTTGCGGGACTCGATTAGCCTACCCGGCACTTCCGTGCCGGGCTTTCCTGTTCCGCCGTTTCGCGGCTCGTGCATCGTCCGGTCCACTTTTTCGGTCGACCTCAAGCTATGACACAGATTCCTCGGGGGCTAAAGCCCACATCTATATTGGCCCCTGGCGGCACGGCTGAACAGCTTGCGGAAAAATTCAGCCGGGGCACAAGAGGCTCACCTCAGGCGCTAAAGCGCGAATCATTTCCAACGGTTTACGGCACGACTGAAGTCGTGCCCTTCCCGAAACCGTCTCTACAAGCAGAGGTAACTTCGGGTAGGGCTATTGCAGGTCGACGGGCTGGGCGAGACGGAAGTTGAGGCGGCGGTCGATCCCGAACACAATATCTTTATCTCTGTCTCTACTTCTATCTTCCCTGCCGGCGCCAGAAGCCGCGCCGGTCGCTGGGTTTCGTTCGTCGCGGGAGCCGCCTTTGGCGAAGATGCTGGAGGTTTCGATCATGACCGTCCGGCCGCCGATGTTCACGCTCACCAGCACGATGCGCAGATAACCGGGTTCGAGCGAGGTTCCGCGAGAACTGGCGGAGGGCTTGGCTTCGAGGACGCGGCCGGTGGCGGGCGTGCCGCGGGCGACGAGCGTCTGGCCATCGATCACGACCGGCTCATCGATGGTGGCACCGAAAGTGTCTCCGGCATGCGACGACGCGCTCGAAAGCGCGCTCTCGAGGCGGATCGGGATGGGCGTTCCCTCGGGCAGTTTTGTGGTGGAGGGAAGCAACGACTGGCTGGGCGAAATGCCGGCCGAACGCGGCTCGCGATCGAAGGGGAGTTTTTGTGAATCGGCGGAGTTCGAAGCATTGTCCGCGGGAGGGTGACTGCAGGCCGAGAGGAGGCTGAGGATCAGCAGAACGAGGATTACGCGATGGGGATGGGACTGCATGTTTGTACCTATCAGAATATCAATAGCCGCGAAGCGGCGTAAGCATGTGGTACTGCCTAAGTTCCGAATTGGCGTGGGTGGGCTTGCCGTATTGGGATTCGGTCCTGGGTCCGACTTGCCGATTCCAGCCTCAACTCTTTCGCGATTGCTCTCGATTGAACGCCGGATTCATCACAAATTTGATGTGATGACGGGCACTTAGCCGCGATGAGTTTCGCACTACACTCCCCCAATTAGGTCAGCTCGGTTTCATTCGCGGAAAAGTTGGGTTTGCTGTTTTCCCAACTTGGAACCGGAAAACCAGGTCTTAGGTGTTAGGTCTTCGGAAGGGAGATTCAAAGACCTGACACCTAAGACCTAAGACCTGAGACCTAAGACCTGGGTCTCAGATGTGGCGCTTCCATGAACGTGGTTACCCAATTTCCGGCGGTGCGCACTTACGAGCGCGATGCGCTGTTCCAGGCGATGTTTGAAGGGGCGGGGATTGGCATCGGGATTTGCCGGCTCGATGGCCGGATTCTGGAAGCCAATCCCGCACTCAGCCGAATGCTCGGTTACAGCCAACCGGAACTGGCCAGCGGCAATGCTCGTGCGCTTTTTCCGGAACTTCGCCGCGACATTTCTCCCGGCAATTTTTCGCCGGACGAGCGCCGGCCAGAGGAACGTCGTCCGGAGGAACGATGGGTGGGTGAACTGATGCGGGGCGAGCGCGATGGGTTCGAGATCGACAAGCTCTGCCGGCGCAAAGACGGTTCGGAATTTTGGGGACATTTTACGGTGTCGCTGGGACGCGACGCCCGCCGCCACTTTCTGATCGCGATGCTGGCGGACGCGACCGAGCGCAGGCGAGTGGAAGAAAGCCTGCGCCAAGCCGAGAAGATGGAAGTGATCGGGCGGCTGGCGGGAGGAATCGCGCACGACTTCAACAACCTGCTGACCGGCATTTTGTTGTACTGCGACCTGCTGATCGCGGGATTGAAGAGCTGCGTAGCGGAGAACGACGGATTGAACAACGTTGGATTGGCGAACGTTGGATTGGAAAACGTTGGGTTGAAGAACAAAGGATTGGGAAACGCCGCCTTGGGGAATGACGGAATGGAAGCGGGCCGGCTGTGCCAGCACGTGGAAGAAGTCCGCATGGCGGGCGAGCAAGGCGCGGCGTTGACGCGGGAACTGTTGGCGATCGCGCGCAAGCAAGCGGCCGAGCCACGCCCGATCCAGATCAACGAAGTTGTGGCTTCCTCGAAAAACCTGTTGCGGCGGCTGATCGGCGAACCGATTGAGCTGGTCGTAGTGCTCGACCCGGCGCTCGACTCCGGCGGCGGGCTGGTGCGGGCCGATCCGGCACAGTTGCGGCAGGTCCTGCTCAACCTGGTGTTGAACGCGCGCGATGCCTTGGCGCAGGGTGGAACGATTACGTTGAGCACGCGGACGGCGGAATTTCCGGAAGCATCCCTGGGCGGCCTTTGCAATAAATCTGAGGGTGAGAGCCGAAAGCGCGCCGTGTCGCTGGTGGTGAGCGACAACGGCTGCGGGATGGATATGGAGACGCGGGCGCGGTTGTTCGAGCCTTTCTTCACCACCAAGAAGCCGGGACAGGGCACGGGGTTGGGGCTGGCGACGGTCGAGCGCATTGTCCGTGAAGCGGGCGGGACGATCGAGGTGGACAGCGAGCCAGGGCGCGGCACCAGCATGGCGGTGTTTTTTCCGGCGATGGAGTCTTTGGCCGAGGGTCCGTCGCTGGCGCGGACGCGGTCAAGTTGATTCGCCGACCATTTTCCGCGAGGGTCTTGATCGAACGTGGTGAAAGTTCTGCAATCGTGAAGTTAGCAATCCAGCCCCTAAAGGGGTGTTTCATTTTGGGGAGTTAGCGGCATCGCTAAAGCGATGCCCTGATACGAAAACGTGGAGATTTCTTTCCGCCAGGGAGATTCGCTATGTTCAACGCATCGACAGCCGCCGTCCTCAGTCGTAGTCTCAGCCCTAGCCCCAGCCATCCCCTGCAAATCGCGGGAGCCAATTTCCTGAACCTGCTGATCGTGGATGATGACCGCATCATCCGCGAGGCCGGGCGCGAGGTGGCGCAATCGCTCGGCTTCAACACGCAGGTGGCGGAGTCCACCGAACAGGCTTGCCGGCTGCTGGAGAGTTTCCGCCCCGACGCCGTGCTGCTCGACTTGCGAGGATCGGGAGGCCTGGACGCGCTGCACACGATCAAAAAGCATCGCGCGGACGCGCTGGTGATCGTGGTCACGGGTTACGGCACGGTGAAGTCGGCGGTGCAGGCGATGAAAGACGGGGCGTACGACTATGTCACCAAACCTTTCAGCATGGAAGAACTGCGCCTGCTGCTGGAGCGGGTGAGGGGGCATCTGCGGCTGAAGACGGAGAACCGGGTGCTGCGGGAAACCAATAAGTCGCGGCAGGGGTTCGGCAACATCATCGGGCGGACCCCGGAGATGGAAAAACTTTACCGCATCATCGGGAAAGCCGCACAGAGCGTGCATCCCGTGCTGATTCTGGGCGAAAGCGGCACGGGCAAGGAACTGGTGGCGAAGTCGATTCACTTCGCCGGCATCTTCCGCGACAAACCGTTTATTCCCGTCGACTGCGGATCGCTGGTGCCCACGCTGATTGAGAGCGAACTGTTCGGGCACGTGCGCGGCGCCTTCACGGGCGCGACCAATCCCAAGGACGGACTGCTGGCGATCGCCCAGGGAGGCACGGTATTTCTGGACGAGATCGGCGAGTTGCCGGTCGATTTGCAGGCGAAACTGTTGCGGGCGATCCAGGAGAAGGAGATTCGCCCGGTGGGCAGCGTGAAACGCGTTCCCATCGACGTGCGGATTCTGGCGGCAACCCATCGCGACCTGGAGCGATCCGTGGCGGACGGCACATTCCGCCGCGATCTCTATTTCCGGCTGAACGTGCTGACGCTGCGGATTCCGCCCTTGCGCGAGCGCCGGCAGGATATTCCGCTGCTGGTGGCGCATATTCTGGAGCGCATAGGGCGCGATGCGGGAATGGAGAAGGGCATTTCGGACGAGGCGCTCAAGGCGCTGCTGAATTACGACTGGCCGGGCAACGTGCGCGAACTGGAAAACTCGCTGGACCGGGCGTGCGCGCTCACCAGCGCCAGCGAACTTCAGGTGCGCGATCTTCCCACACAGATTTCGAGCGCGCCTTTGGAGATGACGGCGATGAGCGCTCCGGGCGCCATGCATGGCATCGTGCCGATGGCGGAGTTGGAGAAGCAGACCATTTTTGCCGCGCTGTCGCAGGTAAACGGAGACAAGATGCTGGCGGCACGACTGCTCGGCATTGGCAAGACGACGCTCTACCGCAAGCTGAAAGAGTACGGGGCGCCAGTGAATTTGTAATTGGTAATTGGTAATAGAAGATCGCGCGGACCCCTGAGATCCGAACTGCCCATTAGAAGTTACCAATTAGAAATTCCCAAAACTGAGTTACCGGAGCCCGGCGCGGGTCCGGAACGGGAGAGCCCGCGGAGGCTCGAAGGCATAACTCATTTATTTTCAGGCAAAGATGATTGGCCCGGGAGTTGCGATAGGGATCGGGATGATCCTTCTTGTGACTTCGAGCGTGCGGGCAGCCGAATGCGCCGCGGCACTGAACCAGGCAACGGGCGAGCGGGTTGGGGTGGCCGAAACTCTGGCACGCGCCGTCACCCTTCTGCGGGCGGAATGCTATCTGGCCGTGGTGCTGGATCAGTACCTGCTCGAAACCGAGCCGGGTGAAGTCGAGGCCACGCTCGCGCACCTGGGCACCGCCATCCCGGTGCAGGTCAATCTGGGGATCAGCGGAATGGAGCGTCTGGTGCGCGAGGTCCGGGAAGCCGTGCAGCGGCGCGAGCGCGAGGAAGTGGGGGCGCGGAAGGCGGTGATCGGCAGGATGTACGGGGAACTGAATGGCACGGTGACGGGGCTGCTGCTGTCCAGTGAGTTGGCGCTGGAAACTCCCGGCCTGCCGGCGACGGCGGCGGAAAAGATTGCGTCGGTTCACGAACTGGTACGGAAACTACGGAGGCAATTGGAGAGCGGGGGCGCAACCAAGGAACGTAAACAGGCGGCCGGCGTCTAGCGGTTCTCCTGCTCGGGCGATGGAAACAGCATGGAAAGGTAGGCTCGTTGGCGTCCGCCCAACCACGCATTGGGAGGGAAGAATCTGGACCAAGGCCGAAGCGAACCACGAAGCAGAGGTTTTATATCCCGTGTGGTGCATCGGCGGTCCAAGAGCGGGTCGCGGTTGAGGAGGTAGTGTGTGGAAAGCAATGATCGATGACCTGATGCCGGCGGGCCTGCGGACAAGCCCTTGTTCGGCCGTAATGGGGCGCGTCGCGAGGAAAACTCCATGACCCCTGCGCTGGACCCTCGCCTTTCGCGGAAACTGGGTCAGATCGTTTCCTTCTCTAGCCTATTCTCGATTGGCATCGGGCTAATCGGGCTGGCGGGCTGGGTATTGCAGATCGAGGTCCTGAGAAGAGTGTTCCCCGGTCTGGCGACGATGAAAGCAAACACCGCGCTGTGTTTCGTGCTCATCGGCCTTTCCCTTTGGTGGCTGGGAGCACACGACCGACCTGGCCCGGTCTCAAACTGGATCGCAAAAGCTGCCATGGCGCTGGTCAGTGCAGTGGGACTGCTGTCGTTCCTGGAATTTCTGGGCGGGTGGAATTTTGGCATCGATCAACTGTTGTTCGTGGAGACAGCCGAAGGAGCAATCGGCAGCATCCGGCCGGGGTTGATGTCTCCGGTCACGGCCTTAGCTTTCGTCCTGCTGGGACTGGCTCTTGTGCTGTTGGACTGGACCGGAGGTCGCGAGACCTCGCCCGCGCAGTCCCTGGCGTTTGGCGCGGGCTTGATTTCCCTGTTCGCGTTCCTGGATTTCATCGTTCAACCTCGCGGCTCTCATGCTGGCATCGCTTTACATACGGCGATCGCGCTCTGTCTGCTTTCGGTGGGAGTGGTGTGTTCCCGGCCGGAACGCGGGTTTGTGGGGGCTCTTTTCAGCTCTAATTTCCGGTCCGGGACGGTGCGCGGCCTGTGGGCAGCGGCCCTTTCGGATGTTGGGCCGGCATGGCGCCAGCCTCTCCGTTATGGTTTGGCGGTGCTGGCGGTGTTCATCGCCACAATGCTGCGGCACATTCCGGGAGGTTTTCTCCCGGAGAACCTCACCTATATCACCTATTATCCGGCGACCATGATTGCCGCGCTGCTCGGGGGGTTGGGACCCGGCATCCTGGCCACCCTTCTCTCCGACGTTTGTGTCGACTACTTCTTCCTGGTCCCGAAGGGGCAATTCGGTAGCAAGGGTCTTCCCGAGCTGATGGGGATCTTCCTATTTACGTGCATTGGCGTTGGCACGAGCTGGCTGGCCGGGGCGATGGATCGGACGCGGAAGCAGGCGGCGGAGGAAACGCGTCGCGCCAAGGAGGAGTGGGAACGTACGTTCGATTCTGTTCCGGAAGCGGTGATGGTGCTGGACCCGGAATTCCGCATCCAGCGCGCCAACCAGGCGATGACCGATCTGCTTGTCCTGCAGCCCGAGTCACTCTTGGGTAAGCACTGTTTCGAACTGGTTCATGACCGGACTTCGCCCGTGCCGGATTGTCCTCTGCGGCAGATGTTGCAGAGCGGGAAACAAGAGCAACGGGAAATTGCTGAGCCGCGGCTAAGCAAGGTCTTCGATGTCAGCGCCACTCCGTTGTGGGAAGGCGGAGGCCTGCGTGGCTGTGTGCACGTGATTCGCGACATCACGGAACGCAAGCGAGTCCAGGAGCAACTGCGCAAATCTTCTCTCTATGCCCGCAGTCTGCTCGAAGCCAGTCTCGATCCGCTGGTCACGATCAGCCGAGACGGCAAGATCCTCGACGTCAACCAAACTACGGAACTGACCACCGGAATCGAGCGGGAGACCCTCATCGGCAGCGATTTCTGCGACTACTTCACCGACCCGGAAAAAGCGCGGCGGGGCTATGAACAGGTGTTCGCCGAAGAGACGGTTCGCGATTACCCCTTAGCCATCCGGCACGCCTCCGGGAAGATCACCGACGTGTTGTACAACGCTACCGTGTTCCGGAACGAGGCGGGGGAGATCGAAGGTGTTTTTGCCGCGGCCCGTGACATCACCGAGCGCAAACGCGCGGAGGAAGAGGTGCGCAAGGCGTCACTTTACGCCCGCACTCTGCTGGAAGCCAGCCTGGATCCGCTGGTAACGATCAGCCGCGAGGGCAAGATCACCGACGTCAATGAGGCCACGGAAAAGGTCACCGGAGTCTCTCGCGAGCGCTTGATCGGCAGTGATTTCTCCGATTATTTCACCGATCCGGAGAAAGCGCGGCAAGGCTATGAGCAGGTATTTGCCGAGGGGACGGTGCGGGACTATGCGCTGGGTATCCGGCACGCCTCGGGCAAGTCGACGGACGTGTTGTACAACGCAAGCGTGTTCAAGAATGAGATAGGGGAGATCGAAGGGGTTTTTGCGGCGGCCCGCGACATCACCGAGCGCAAGCGCGCCGAGGAGGAAGTACGCCGCCTCAACGACGAACTGGAACAGCGCGTTATCCAGCGCACGGCGGAACTCGAGGCGGCCAACAAGGAACTCGAAGCCTTCACTTACTCCGTCTCTCACGACCTGCGTGCTCCGTTAAGGCATATCAGCGGGTTCTCCAAGATTCTGACCGAGGAATACGGTTCCAGCCTGGCGCCCGATGCCCAGCACCATTTGCAGCGGATTCAGGAAGGTACGCGGCGCATGGGACTGCTGGTCGATGATCTGCTGAACCTGGGCCGGATCGGCCGCCACGAAGTGCGGCTGCAAATCACAGGTTTGAATGCGGTCGCGAACGAGGTAATTGCCGAACTGAAGCCGGAGTGTGCCGGGCGGCAGGTGGAGTGGAAGATGGACAATCTGCCCTTCGTGGAGTGCGATCCCGCGTTGCTGAAGCAGGTCCTCCAGAACCTGCTTTCCAACGCGCTCAAATTCACCCGGCCACGCAGTCCGGCCGTGATTGAGATCGGACAGGAGACGCAAGCCGGGACGCCGGTGGTGTTCGTGCGCGACAACGGCGTCGGCTTCAACATGAAGTATGCGGACAAGCTCTTCGGCGTGTTTCAGCGCCTGCACCGTCCGGAAGATTTTGAAGGCACGGGCGTGGGCCTGGCCACGGTCCAGCGCATTGTTCAGAAGCACGGCGGCCGGATCTGGGCGGAAGCCGAACTGGACAAGGGCGCAACTTTCTATTTCACCCTCGGAGCTGCAGAGAAAACCGAACTGAACACTAAAGCCGCTATGGCGGGAGATAAAACATGATCACTCGACAAGTCGAAATTCTGCTCGTAGAAGATAACCCGGACGACGTGGAACTTACCCTCCATGCCCTCCGCAAAGAAAATCTGGCGAATAACATTCATGTGGCACGCGACGGCGAGGAGGCCCTGGAGTTTCTGTTCTGCAGCGGAATCCACGCGGAGCGTTCCTTCGAGCACCCGCCGCGGCTGATTCTGCTGGACTTGAAGCTTCCCAAAGTGGACGGGATGGAAGTCCTGAGGCGGCTCAAGGCCGATGCCCGGACGAAAACAATTCCCGTGGTGATCCTGACCTCCTCCAAAGAGGAGCGGGACTTGGCCAAAGGCTATGGCTTGGGAGCCAATAGCTACATTCAGAAGCCGGTGGACTTCGACCAGTTCCGCGAAACGGTCAAGAACGTTGGGCTGTACTGGCTGGTGATCAATCAGCCACCGGTGGCAGAGCCTTTCCAGCATTCGGCAACGGCCGGCTTATGACCCCCGCTGACGATCTCGCGCCGCAAGCGGGCGAGCTTCGGGTGCTGCACGTGGAAGATAACCCGCTGGACGCGGAACTGGTGGCCCAGGCTCTGGGCAAAGGCGGGTTCTCGTTTTCCGTGGTGGTGGTACAAACGGAAGCCGAGTTTGAGCGGGAACTGCGCGCGCAAAATCCGGACGTGGTGCTGGCCGACTACAACCTGCCGCAGTGGCGAGGCATGGAAGCGCTGGATGTGCTGCGGCGCGAGGGGCTGGACGTTCCACTGATTCTGGTGTCGGGAGCATTGGGAGATGTGACGGCGGTGGAGTGCATCAAACGGGGCGCGACGGATTACGTTCTGAAAGACGGACTGGCGCGGCTGCCCGAAGCGATCCGCCGTGCGTTGCAGGAAAAAAGGTTGCGCGAACGGCAGGAGCGATCCGATGCCGCGTCGCGGGAAAGCCAGGCGCAGCTCGAAGCCTTGATCCACTCGGCCATGGACGCCATCGTCACCATGGATGAGGAGCAGAAGATAATTGTGTTCAACGCGTCCGCCGAAAAGATGTTCCGGTGTTCGGAGGCGGAGGCGTTGGGACAGCGGATCGAACGCTTCATTCCACAGCGCTTTCGCGCCGCGCACTCTGCGCACGTCCACAAGTTCGGGGAACACGGCTCGGCGATTCGCACCCGGGAGAAGCTCGGCACACTGAAGGCGTTGCGCGCCGACGGCGAGGAATTCCCCATGGAGGCGTCCATCTCGCGCACCCAGGTCGGTGGCCGGATGCTGTTTACGGTGATCGTGCGCGACATCACGGAGCGCGACCGGGCGGAGAAGAAGCTGGCCGAGAAGATGGCAGAACTGGCCCGCTCCAACACCGACCTCGAGCAATTCGCTTATGTAGCCTCGCATGATCTGCAGGAACCGCTGCGCATGGTGGCGGCCTACACGCAGTTGCTGGCAGAACGCTATCGCGGCAAACTCGATGAGAACGCCGACAAATTCCTCGGCTATGCCAGCGAGGGAGCTCTACGCATGCAGTCCCTGATTCAGGATCTGCTGGCTTTTTCGCGAGTCGGACGGGTTGGCGGCGCTCGCGGCCACGTCGATTGTGATGCCTGCATGAAAGAGGTTTTGCTGAGCCTGGGTCCGGCGATTCAGGAAAGTGGCGCGGTGGTGACGCATGGGGCGTTGCCGGTGGTGTGGGCGGACCGCTCGCAGATCGCGCAGGTCCTGCAGAATCTGGTCGGGAACGCGATCAAATTCCACGGGAAAGAACCGCCGGTAATTTCCGTGCAGGCGGAGAAAACCGGCGGCCAGTGGTTGTTCAGCGTGAGCGATAACGGGATCGGCATTGCCCCCGAGCATACAGAAAATATTTTTGTCGTGTTCCAGCGCCTGCACACACGGACGGAATACCCTGGCAACGGAATTGGTCTGGCCATTTGTAAGAAAATTATCGAGCACTGCGGCGGCAAGATTTGGGTCGAGCCGCAAGCCGGCCATGGCTCCGTATTCAAGTTCACGATTCCTTGCGATGACCCGGCGGAAAAGGAATTGTGCGACGAGGAAATGGCAGTGTCTCGTCCATAGCGTGTAATTCCCTGTAGAGACGCGGCTTGCCGCGTCTCCGCCCGCGACGGAGACGGGGCAAGCCCCGTCTCTACTCTTCGAACAACTACGTTACCGAAAATCAATCCCCCACCTTTACAAATCTCTGCCCAAAGTATTCGCAAGGTCGTAGCTGGGGGTGCGTTCTTGGGAAAGGAACGGAGGTTTGTGATGGAGAACAGAACGACGGTGTTCTACGTGGACGATAACCCCAAATCCAGCCGATTGCTCAGCAGCGTTCTTGAGGAATGCGGGTTCCGAGTAATCACAAAGAACGACCCTATCGAAGCGCTCGCGCTTTGTCAGAGAACCTATTTCGACCTGGCGCTTCTGGACTACGAAATGCCCGTGATGTCGGGCTCGAAGCTGGCCCAGGAAATCAAGTATCTGGTGCCGGATGTTCCCGTAGTCCTCATCTCTGGCCGCTCGAGTTTGCCGGCTACGGAACTGGCGTTTGTGGACGCTCACTTCGGGTTTGGAACCGTGCTGGACGATCTGCTGTGGACCATGCGGATCCTGGTGCGGCCGAAGCTGGTGATGCAGGATCATCGTCCGGATCAGCGCGCGATGACACAGTGGGCGGACTCGACATGAAGCGCTGGGGAGCTTTAAACCGACTTCGGGGGGGCCGTCTGCCCGGCCTTCTCTCTTTACCATCATCTTTCTTTTCAATCATGAATACTGAGCTACTGCACCGCAGGCGGTAGCCGGGCTTCGCCCGGCCTGGACGGGCGGGACGCCCGTCCCCACACAAACCAAGGCGCAAGAAAACTCTTCCCTTGGCACGGCCCCACGACCCTAAACTGGAGGCAAGCAGGCCGAGGGTAGTTCCCAGCCCTCGAAACCCGGGGGTTCTGTGCGCGTACTGGTGACGGCGGACACGTTCAGCGGAGTTTGGACATACTCGCGCGAACTGGTTTCGGGGCTGGTGACGCACGGGGCGCAGGTCACGCTCGTCAGCTTCGGCGAGATTCCACTTCCCCATCAGACCGCCTGGATGGATGGGCTGCACGGGCTGGAATATCATCCCACCGCGTTTCGTCTTGACTGGATGCAGGAGGGTGAGCAGGACTTTCACGCGGCCGAGGAGTATCTGTGCGCGATTGTGCGCGACACGCGTCCCGATTTTCTGCATTTGAACCAGCTGAGTTTTGGAGCGCTGCCGGTGGCGACGCCGCGACTGGTGGTGGCGCACGGCGACCTGATTACGTGGTGGCTTAGCATCCACGGACACGAACCCGCCGCGTCAGCATGGTTGAAGTGGTATCGCGAAACCATTGAAACGGGCCTGAAACGGGCGGATGCCGTGGTCACCGCTTCGCGCTGGATGGATGAAATGCTGCGCCTCGCCTACCATGACGATTTCGCGGGGCACGTGATTCCGGCCGGACGCAATCCAATTTACTTCAATCCGTTTGTGACCAAGGAAGAGTCGGTGCTGGCGATCGGTCGCCTCTGGGATACGGGAAAGCAAGTGGCCTTGCTGACCCAGCACCGGCACGGCGTGCCGGTGTGCATTGTGGGAGCGGACAACCCGATTCCCGCGCCGCCCCTGCCGATCCGGGCCGACGTGCGCGTTTCCACCGATGAACACGAGATTTCGGTGAAGGGAGCGCAGACCGAATCGCAGTTGCGCTCGTTGTTCAGCAAGTCGACGATTTTTGCGGCGACTTCGCGCTACGAGCCGACGGGACTGGCGTCGATCGAGGCCGCGTTCTCGCGCTGCGCGCTGGTCGCCAACGACACTGAAGTCTATCGCGAGATGTGGGGCGACGCGGCGTTGTATTTCGAACGCAACGACGCCGAGAGCCTCAGCGAAGTTGCTCAGCCAACTCGATGGAGACGGCGAGCTGGTCCGCCGCTACGGGACGCGCGCCTATAATCGGGCGCGTGAGCGCTTCACGGCGCGGCGGATGGTGGACGACTACATGCGGCTGTACCGGCGGTTGCGGACCGCGAAAGTAGCGGTGGCGTAACTTTTCTTGCAGCGCTTGGCCAATGTTGGCTGCAGGGGCGCGGCTTTCTCCCCCACAATCCGTGGATGAATCACGCTCCGGCTTCCGGGTGAAAGAAGAAGGGAATCCACTGTGGGTATCGCCGGTTCGCCGCTCAACATCGTTACTCCCATCACGCTGGAAGGTTCGGTGGTTCGCCTCGAGCCGATTCGGCGCGAACACGCCGGGCAATTTTGGGAAGCGGCGCAGGACGCGCTCGACGATGTCTTCCAGTGGATTCCTTACCGCATGAAAACGCCGGAGGACTTTCAACAAGCCGTTGCCAAGGCGCTTGCCGAGCAGGAGCGCGGCGAGTCCGTGGGCTTTGCCACCCTCGAGCGCAGTTCCGGATGCGTCATCGGCAGCACGCGATTCATGAACATCGACCGCGTCAATCGTCGGGTCGAAATCGGCTCTACCTGGATCGCGCCGGCATGGCAGCGCTCCGCCGTCAACACCGAAGCTAAGTATCTAATGCTGCTACACGCCTTCGAACATTGGCAGTGCATGCGGGTCGAGTTGAAAACCGATGGCTTGAATCAGCGCTCGCGTAACGCCATCGTTCGCATCGGCGCGAAAGAAGAAGGCACGCTCCGCAAACATCTGGTGACCTGGACGGGCCGTGTGCGGGATACGGTATATTTCAGCATCTTGGATACCGAGTGGCCCGCGGCCAAGGTGCGGCTGGAAGAGAAACTACGCTCGCGTTAAGCCGCAGCCCCAGATGCCGATTGCTTGGAGGCTGGCGGAAATGAGAGAGGGCTCGGGCTCAGCCTCTCGGCAGCCCCATGCTATACTTTTGGAGCATCTTTCCTGCCAGATCAGCAGACGGAGGACGGTATCGACAAACGTTTTATCCGCATGAACGAGCGCATCCGGGCGCGTGAGATTCGCGTGATCGGGGACGAAGGGGAACAGATTGGCGTGATGCCTCCCTTCGAGGCGCTCAAAATGGCCCGCGAAAGAAATCTCGACCTGGTGGAAATTTCTCCGACCGCGCAACCTCCGGTTTGCCGCATCATGGACTACGGGAAATTTCTGTACCAGAACGAAAAGCGCGAGCGCGAAGCCAAGAAGAAGCAGAAGACGATTACGGTCAAGGAAGTGAAGTTTCGTATCAACGTCGACGATCACGACTACGAAACCAAGAAGAATCACGTGCTGCGGTTCCTCGACGAAGGGGACAAGGTGAAAGCGACCATCTTCTTCCGGGGACGCGAAATGACTCGGCAAAGCCTGGGGCGGCAGATTCTGGAACGCCTGATTAAAGATGTCGAGCAGAAAGGTTTGGTGGAGTTCCGTCCGCGGCAGGAAGGCAACACGCTGCACTTGATTCTGGCGCCCGCCAAGAAGGAAGGCGGAGCAAAAGAAAAGGCGCCGGTTCGTCCGAAACCCGCACCTCCCGCTCCTCCCGCGTCGCAAGGCGGAGCGCAGACAGCGTAGCAGCTATCAGCCGTCAGCTATCAGCCATCAGTAAAATCTTCTGGTGCGATCGCTACGAACGGATGGGATATTGCGCCGCATAACGCTGAAAGCTTTAACTGAGAGCTGAAAACTGAGAGCTGAGAGCTATTTATGCCCAAACTAAAGACACACAAAGGCGCCGCCAAGCGCTTCAAGAAAACCGGGACGGGAAAGATCAAGCGGCACAAAGCATTTCTCCGCCATATCCTGACCTCGAAGGCCAAGAAGCGCAAGAAGAAGCTGGGAGATTCCGTGCTTGTCAGTGACGCGGATTTCAAGAAAGTCAGGCGCATGATCCCGTACTAAACGGGAATGGAGCGACGGGCGCTCTCGCCCGTCCTTAACCGAGTACGCAACAAAGCCTGCGGAGCTTGATGCCCCGCAGCGGCGCGTGAAGAGGCCGGGCTTCGGAAATCCCTTAGGGTAGAAGCCTCCTTACCTCCAGCCGCCAGTCGAAATGAAAAAGGAGAACCGCAATGCCTCGTGTAAAACGCGGAACCAAACGCCGCGCCAAGCGCAAAAAGATTCTTGAACGCGCCAGTGGATATTTCCTAACGAAATCGAAACTTTACCGTTCGGCGAAAGAAGCCGTCGAGCGCGGGCTGAAATTTGCCTACTCCGGCCGCAAGCAGAAGAAGCGCCAGTACCGGTCGATCTGGATCGTGCGCATCGGCGCCGCCGCCCGCCTGAACGGGCTGAACTACAACCAGTTCATCAGCGGACTGAAGAAGGCCGGCGTGGAACTGGATCGCAAGATCCTGGCGGATTTGGCGGTAAACGATCCGGCGGGATTTGGCAGTCTGGCGGAGCAGGCGAAGAAGGCCAACGCGGCGGCGTAGCCGTCAGCTGTCAGCTTTCAGCTCTCCGTTCTAAGAAACATTTGTCATCCTGAGCGAAGCGAAGGACCTGCTGTCCCCGGTGCGCCTACAAGAAAGCAGGTCCTTCGCTTCGCTCAGGATGACAATCATTAAAAGTGTATTGCTTGAAAGATGCCATACACCGTCCCAAAATTGACGGATTTCTCGACGCCCGCGCTCGACAGCGCCGTGCGCGAGCTTTTGTCCGCGCTCGATCAGGAATCGGCTGCACTTGATTCCGAGAACGACTGGAAAGCATTTCGCGATCGCTGGATGGCGCGCAAGAACGGCATCCTCACTCAGCTCAACGATCTATGGTTGAAGGCCGCGCCGAAAGATGCAAAGCGCGATGTCGGGCAGCGCGTCAACGAACTCAAGACCAAAATCGAGCAAGCCGTGGACGCAACGCTGGCCCGCATTCAGAGCGGGGCGTCCTCGGGCAAACTCGCCGCCGAGCGTCTTGACGTCACCCTCCCTGGCATTCGCCGTCCGATCGGCGCGGAGCATCCCGTCATCAAGACGATGAACGAGATTATCGGCGTGTTTCGCAATCTGGGTTACTCGGTTGAGGAAGGGCCGGAGGTTGAAACCGATTACTACAACTTCGAGGCGCTGAACTTTCCGCCGAATCACCCCGCGCGCGACACGCAGGACACGCTCTTCATCGCCGGGCAGGAAGCGAAACCGCTGCGCGACCGCCTGCTGCTGCGCACGCATACTTCGCCGGTGCAGATTCGCACCATGCAGAAGATGAAGCCGCCGGTGCGGGTGGTGTGTCCGGGAAAAGTTCACCGCAACGACGCGGCCGACGCTACGCACTCGCCCATCTTTCATCAGGTCGAAGGCCTGGCGGTCGACACCAACATTACTTTCTGCGATTTGAAGGGAACGCTCGACCACGCCATGAAAGCGCTGTTTGGTTCAAGCGTGAAGACGCGCTTTTATCCTTCATTTTTTCCGTTTACCGAGCCCAGCGCCGATGTGCAGATCAGCTGTATTTTCTGCGACGGCAAGGGCACCCGCGACGGCGGTCCCTGCCGCAACTGCAAAGCCAGCGGATGGATTGAACTGCTGGGCTGCGGCATGGTCGATCCCAATGTGTACGGCTTTGTCGATTACGACGCGACGAAGGTTTCGGGATTTGCCTTCGGCATGGGCGTGGAGCGGATTGCCATTCTGAAGTACGGCGTGGATGATATTCAGCTGTTCTTCCAGGGCGATGCAAGGTTCTTGGAGCAGTTTGGATAGCCGTCGTTGGTCGTTCGCGATTCGCAACCTGGACCTGTATTAGGATGCTCATCTTAATTGTTGTCATCCTGAGCGAAGCGAACGACCTGCTTTCTTTTCGGCGCACCGAGACAGCAGGTCTTCGCTCAGGGTGACAAGCAGTAAGAGTAAAGGGCTGGAAGGCCGAGGGCTAAGAGCCAAAAGCTGACAGCTAAAAGCTGCTTACATGAAAATTTCTCCTCGTTGGCTGTGCGACTTTGTCGATATCCCCGTCGACTATCTCCGACTTGCAGACGAACTTACCCTTGCCGGCGTTGCGGTTGAGGGCATCTCCGGCGAGGGTGAGAACACCGTCTATGAGATGGAGATCACTACCAACCGTCCCGATGCTATGAATCATTACGGCGTGGCTCGCGAGGCCTCGGCGCTCTATGACCTGCCGCTCAAGCCGATTGAGCCTACGCTGCCTCCGTCGCAGGGCAAATCCGACGTCACGATTGACATTCAGGAGCCGGAGCTTTGTCCGCGCTTCACGGCGCGGGAAATTCGCGGCGCTACCATCAAGCCCTCGCCCGCGAACATTGCCGGTCGCCTCCAACTGCTCGATCAGCGGCCCATCAGCAATGCGGTCGATGCGACCAACTACGTTCTGTGGGAGAGTGGCAAGCCGACGCATGTGTTCGATCTCGATCTGCTCGAAGGTCGCAGGCTGGTCATACGGCGCGCCCAGGCCGGAGAGACGCTGAAAACTCTGGATGGCGTGGAACGCACGCTCTCGACCGAGGATCTCGTCGTGGCCGACGCGAAAAAGCCGGTGGGATTGGCCGGCGTAATGGGCGGCTTCGACACGATGATCACCGAGCGCACGAAGAATATCCTGATCGAATCCGCTTGGTGGGACCCGGTCACCGTGCGCCGCATGTCGAAGCGGCACGGCATTCACACCGACGCTTCGCACCGATTTGAGCGCGGGGCTGATTTTGAATCGACCGTGGTTTCGACGAACCGGGTTGCCGAACTGATTCTCAATTCCGGTGGGGGCACGCTTGTCGGCGACGTGATCGACGTGATCGCGCGTAAGCTTGACCTGGCTCCGGTGGAACTTGACCCGCGGGAAGTACACCGCATTCTCGGCGAAAACCTCAACACGCTGGAAATCAGCCGCATTCTTTCCCGTCTCGGGTTCACGATGCTTCCGGGGAGCGAAGATACTTACCTGGTCCACATCCCGAGTTGGCGGCTGGATATCGAGCGTGAGATCGACATCATCGAAGAACTGGCGCGGCTGCACGGCTACGACAAGTTCGCTAACACGCTTCCCGCCTCGAGTGCCGAGGTTCGCGAGTTGCCGGACGCGCACAAAGATGCGCGGCTGCGCACTGGACTGCTGGCGCTCGGCTACAACGAAGGGATTTCGCTGAGCTTCATTTCGAAAGACGATGCCCGGCGCTTTTCCACCGCTGCCGAGCTCGACCTCGAGAACCCGCTGAGCGACGAGGCTTCGGTGATGCGCACGTCGATGGTTCCGGGCATGCTCAACATGCTCGCTTACAATCTGAATCGCGGCAGCGACAATGTTCGCCTGTTCGAAGCTGGAAATGTATTTGAGGCGTCGGGCGCGAAAGCGCTGGAGATGAAGCGCATCTCGATCGGCGCTACCGGCAGCTTGGACGATGTTGTGCGCGGACTGGCTCCGGGAGCGGCGGCGCGTCCGTTCTCGTTCTACGACTTGAAGGGCGACATCGAAACGCTGCTCGCTCCGTTCAGCCATTGGACGCTCTATTACGATACGCAGACAGCGGATTACTACCATCCTGGGCGCTCGGCGCGCGCCGTGCTGGATGGCGCTACTGTCGCCCAGTTTGGCCAGCTTCATCCCGATGTGGCTGCGGCCCGCAAACTGCGGCAGGATGTTTTTGTCGCCGAGATCTATCTTGACCGGCTCTATCAGCATGATCTGCGGCAGGTGCGTTATGAAGCGCTGCCGCGCTTCCCTGCCGTCGAGCGCGACTTCTCCTTTGCTTTTGATGACGGCGTGGAGTTCGAGAAGATCCACCAGAGCGTCAGCGGATTGGGCATCGCCGAGCTGCGCAGTTTCGTGCCGGTAGAAATCTTCCGCGGCGACAAAGTCGGCGCGGGCAAGTACTCGATTCTGATGCGAGCCAGGCTCCAGTCGAGCGACCGCACGCTGCGCGACGACGAGGTGGCGCAGTGGTCGGGACAGATTGCTAAGGCGCTGGAAGGGCTGGGCGGCGTGCAGCGGGCGTAGGGGCGGCCTGGCTCACAGTATCCTCTCGGGACAATCGACCTATTTGCCAGGATCGTTTGCAGGCTGGCTGCGTCGGCAGAATCTTCGCAAACTTTGCGTATGCCCCGGCTGAGGATCGAGCGATTTCAGTTGCTCTAGCAACTCTTTGTGTACCGCAGCCGTTTTCGTAACAACAATCCAAAATTCGTCGTGGCTGATATGTACGAAATAATCTTGACCGGAGGGCGCCAAATACGCGTCCCAGCCAAATACGAAGCACGGGAGCAGGAAGGCATTCAGTTCGACGAATTCATCACTTCTGAACCAATGACCTGGTGCTACACCGATTGGTCGAGTCTCTCCGAAGGCTAAACGCAATTTTTCAACCAGCTTCCATCCGATCTTTTCCAACTGAGGGCTGCCAATGTCCCATAGCGTAAGCCAAAGTAACGCGCCGTAAAAAAGCTCCTCCGTGTCGGTGTGCAGAAGCGACAAAACCCGTGTGAAGTAGGGCACTCGCCCCGGTGTTTCAGGAAATTTCAACTCGATGCAGTTCGCCTCTGGATTGTCGTAATAAAGACCTCTCCAGTCCTCGTCGATGTTAAGCCCCGTCGCCCATTTGTTCTTTTCCTCAAAGTCCTTTATTTCTTCATAGGTCATCGCATGCATGGGCAGCTCCTTGCTGGAATAGCTGAAACAGTCTACGAGAGGATAATACCGGATTGAGTTCGCCCCACACGTTCGATTGCCGCTGTAGGTGCGGAAGCAAATCGTCGCAATCAGCGGTTGGCCAAGGTGCGGATCGTTCCCAATCCCAGCAATCGTTCGTCGGCCGTGACCAACGTCAGGTCTAGGACCTCGGCGGTGGCGGCTAGAATGCGGTCGGCGGGGTCCTGGTGCAGGGGTAATTGCCGGGCTACGAGGGCAATCTCGTGGGTGAGCGGGGCTTCGCGGGTGCCGGCGGTCGCTCGTGCCAGCCACTCCGAAAGGTCTCCGTCAATCTCGAATCTGCCTTTGTAGTACAACGTTAACGCCTCATAAGTGCTGATTGGCGAGAGCCAAAGTTCGTTATCTTGATCTTTGAGCTGACCCAAAACTCTTCTCCCAAGCCGTCTGGGATCGCTCAAGCTCCACAACCAGATATGCGTATCAAGCAGGAGTCTCAATCGCGCAAAACCTCCCACTCATCTTCATCGGTGGCCGGGGAAACAATGTCGCCTGTGATCCTCATCGTATTCTTCATGGATCCGATCCAGGCTTTACGATCTTCCACGGCCGTCGGCGGTATGACTTCCGCCACTGGCTTGCCAAACCGGGTGATTCGGATCGGCTTCTTGGTGGCGCGAACCTGCTCCAGCACAGCCAGGCACTTGGCTTTGAATTCCGAGATGGCGATCTCTTGCATGGCGTTTTCTCTGATGGTCATTCTAACATACTATGGTCAATTTATTAGACCAGTTGGTAGTGGATCAATTTGAAGGCCACATTCCCCCAACGGCTAAAGTCGCATTGATTTTGTGACAGTTACGGCACGGCTAAAGCCGTGCCCTACCCGTTCCTGCCTTCCCTATGCAGCAAATTGAGAACCGTTCCAAACTCGACCAGAAGTAACAAAAAGGGCACCCCAAGAAGTCGGGATGCCCGTTAAATCCTGGCCGCTTATAAACTCGCCGCTACGCGCCCGGCGGCTTTTCCTTCTTCTTGTCCTCTTCTCGCTGCTTCGGTTCGGGTTTCGGTTGCTGGCGTTGCGGCGGAGGCGCGGGCCTGGTCTCCGCTGGAGGCGTGCGCTGTTGCTGGCGCTCGCTCGGCGGAGTTGTTTGCGGCCGCGGAGCAGGTTGGTTCCGGTTCGGCTCGGGCTCACCGGGTGCAGGACGAGCGGTTTCGGGACGGTAATTCGGTTGTGCCGCCGGCGGCCGGTCATTACGCACCGGTGGCTCAGCGGGGCGAGCCGTCTCGGGACGAGATGGCTGCGGCTCATTGCTTGGTTGGCTTGGCCGGTTCGTTGTTGGTGCGGCCGGCGGACGATTCGTCTCCGGCCGGTTATTCGGAGCGGGCTGATTCGGCTGCGCAGACGGCGGACGATTCGGCTGTGAGGGACTAGCCACGCCGGGCCGCTCATTTGAAGCGGGCTGATTGGGCGGACGATTTGTCGGCTGGTATGCAGGCGGCGTGTTGGCGGGCTGTCCCGGGCGACCAGCGTTTGGCTGGTTGCCGGGTTGATTGCCCGGACGGCCAGCGTTTGGCGTTGCCGCTCTGCCGGGAGGCGCCTGCTTGACCATCGGGTAGTGCGGCCTCAGTCGCCGCGGGACGCAAGCTTTGCACTTCGCTCCTTGCCAACGGCTGGCCGGGATGGGCCGCCAAGGCCTGCTGCTGTTTTGCAAACGGCACGGGCGGAGGAGGAGGCGGCGTCTTCGCAATCACCTGCCGGTTCATGACTGCTGCCGGCGGCGCGGCCACGCGATTCGCGGTCGCAGCCCTTGCACCCAGTACACTCTCGCGTGTGGGAACCACCGCAACCCTCGCGCTCACAGGCGCCGCGGCAATATCCCGAGCGTTTACGGCAACCGCGTTTCTGCTCACGGGCTGCGCACCCGCAAAAGCACGTTGCGGAACCGCCGTCACCGCACCGCGTACGTTCCGGTTCACGTACGTCACGTTCGTGATAGTGGTGCTTCTATTATTAATGATGGTGGTGTTGTACACGTTCGTGATCTGGACGTTATTGACGGTCGTATTGCTGATGTTGACCCGGTTCACATACGCCCGGCTGACGCGATACGACGGCACATACACTTCGCGCGGGCCTAGCGGAAACCACCCCACATTGCCGCCGAAGCCAACTCCACCTCCAATAAACACCACCAGCGCTGGCGCATAGACCGCCCGCACCGCGACCGGTCCGGCTACCCAGCCCCAGCGACCGCCGATGAACACCCAGCGCCCGTAGTGAAACGGCGCGTAGCCCCAGGGAGAGTCGTCGACCCAGGTATAGCCCCAGGGAGGAATCCAGTCCCAGTGGCCTTCGTGGTAGGGCGCCCAGCCGACGGCCACGCGGTTGGGATACCAGATGTGGCCATAGCCCGGATCGTCGCGCCAGTCTCCATAGTCGTCGAGGTCTTCGTAACCGACCACGTCCTGGGAGAGATACTGCGCCGAGCGCGAATCGTCGTAGCGGCGATCGCGGTTGTAGGCCCAGTTATCGAATTGGTCGGGTCCGCCGAGATCTACAACATCAGCGTTGAGGGTGTCGGTGCCGCTGAACGTCCATCTTTGTCCGGCGTGCAGGGCATAGCTCTGGCCATTGCCGGTTGCTTCGCCTTCGCCTTGTCGCAAGCTGACGACCGAGTAAGTGCCGTCTTCACTCGCCTCGACTCGATAACTGCCCGGCTGGTAAATCGAAAACGCCAGGTTCGGCGTATCGACTTCGAAGACATCGTTGCGGTCGAGGCGGCGCACTCGAACATTGAGCGTACCCGACGTCAGTTGGATCTGAACCGTATTGTCGTCAAGATTCAGGAATGAAAAGCCGGTGTTCGCATTCAAGCGAATCACCGCCGATCCGAGTTGCAGTTCGGCACGGGAGTCCTGGTCTGCCCAGAGCTTGTCGCCCGTCGTCATCGGGCGATTGGGGGCGGCTTGGACCCAGTCAGTTTCGCCGGCGGGCTGGAAGGAAACCGAACCCTCCATGTAGCCGAGGCGCGCCACGCGGCTGGGCGGATCATCCTGCTGATCCCCTTGATCCTGATCTTGGGCAACGGCGAGTACCGGTATGAGGACTGCGCTGGAGAGTGCCAGTCCTACCACAGCGCTCCACCAGCCTGGATTCTTAAGAATTCTTCTCATGAGGTGTTTGCCTCCAAATAGTTCTGAACCCGAAGGATCCGTGAAAGTTTCCATCAGATTGATGCGGCAAATTGTTGGTGGGGATAGGGATGTCTCGAAGTATAGGGGAACAAAGGTAGAGTTCGCCACCGGGGAGCAGCAGAACCGTCAACGCCCTCAGCAAGCGAGCGGCTGTACCTCGGTGGCATTTCCTGTGCTAGCCTTACTTTCCATGTCACCGGCGTCAGCACATCCCAAGCACTTCCTCTCCGACAAGGTCGAGCATTTTACCGAGTCTGTGATTCGCGAGATGACTCGACAGGCGATGCAGCACAACGCCGTCAATCTGGCGCAGGGGTTTCCCGATTTTCCGGCGCCCGCCGAAATCAAGCGGGCGGCGCAGGAAGCCATTGCCGCCGACATCAATCAGTACGGCATCACCTGGGGGGCGAAGAGCCTGCGGGCCGCGATTGCCCGGCAGATGCGAGAGTGGCAGGGGATCGAGGTCGACCCGGAAAGAGAAATTGTGGTGTGCTGCGGCTCGACCGAAGCGATGATTGCGACCCTGCTAGCGGTATGCAATAAGGGCGACGAGGTCGTGGTCTTCGAACCCTTCTACGAGAACTATGGGCCGGACTCGATTCTCAGCGGAGCCAAGCCGCGGTTCGTCAGCTTGCGTCCTCCGCAGAGGGCGGGAGGCGAGTGGACATTCGACGAGCAGGAATTGCGCGAAGCGTTCAAGCACCAGACCGGCCAGCATCAAACGCATCAGTCTAAAACCAAGGCGATCATCCTGAACACGCCGAACAACCCTACTGGCAAGGTGTTCAGCCGGAAGGAACTGGAACTGATTCGCGACCTGTGCGTCGAATACAACGTGCTCGCCATCACCGACGAAATTTACGAACATATTCTCTACGATGGATCGGAGCACATTTCGATTGCCCGGCTTGACGGCATGCGGGAACGCACAGTCACCATCAACGGGCTCTCGAAAAGCTACAGCGTCACGGGATGGCGCGTTGGCTGGGCGGTTGCGCCTGCGGGCATTATCAACGCGATTCGCAAGGTGCATGACTTTTTGACCGTGGGCGCGCCCGCGCCTTTGCAGGAAGCGGGAGCGGTGGCGTTGAGCCTGCCCTCCCGGTACTACCACGAACTGGCCGAGCGGTATCGGACGCGGCGCGATCATCTCATCCCGGCCCTGGAGAAAGCCGGCTTTGTCTGTTACCGTCCGCGGGGCGCGTATTACGTAATGACCGACATCAGCGCCTTTGGGTTTGCAAACGACGTGGAGTTCGCGAGTTACCTGGTGAGGGACATCGGCATCGCTTGCGTGCCTGGATCCAGTTTCTACAAGCATCCGAAGGACGGATCCCGACAGGTACGTTTCGCCTTCTGCAAGAAACCTGAGACACTGGACGAGGCGGCGCTGCGGTTGGAGAAGGTGCGGGCGCGCCGGTAGAGACACATCTGATCGCGTCTTCGTCCGCAGCGGAGACGGGGCACGCCCCGTCTCTACAGAAACGGCACTGGTTGTGGCAAAAGGAACAGTTCTTCCACAGCAAACTGCGCTATACTTCGCCTCAACGCTGAAATATTCCCCGAAAGCGAGTAGCACTCATGTCCGTGAAGAGCGTGGAAGAGGTATCTGCCGAGGTTCCGGCGGAAGATTTTGAGGCTCTGGAAGAGAAAGTTTATCGCACCATTGAATTGTACAAGGCGGCCAAGGAAGCGCGTGCCACTGCCGAGCGCGATGCTAAGCGGCTGCGGGAGCAACTCGAACAGCGCGAGGAAGAAAACGAAACCATGCGCCGCGAGCTGATTCAGCTGCGCAAGGATCGCGAGGATATACGCGGCCGGGTGGAAAAGATGTTGAGCCAGATGGACAGCCTGACGCAGGAGCAGGCGGCCGGCTGAAGGATGACAAGCTTTCCTCCGGGGAACATCCGGCGGGCGGCAGCTATCGGGCAGTAAGTAAATCGCCGAGGAGTGAGATGGCCACTGCGAGCAAACAACCTCCGACCGATGCGGTGCCGAACGCCAACGGCAGCGTGCGCGTCGAAATCTTCGACCAGGTTTATAACCTGCGGGGCTCGGACGCGGATTACATTTTGAAGCTGGCCGAGTACGTGGACGGTAAGATGCGCGCGGTATCGCAACAGACCGCCACCGTCGATTCGGTGCGGCTGGCGGTGCTGGCGGCGCTGAATATCGCGGATGAATATCATCTCCTGAAGCGGCGGCTGGAGAAGTCTTCGCCGGAAGCGCAGCAGCGGGCCAGCAAACTGGCGAGCGCGCTGGATGAGGTTCTGCGGGATGGGCGGCGCACGGGGTGAAGAGACTCGCTGGGCAGCCCCTAAAGTGACCGTTCTGAAATCGATCGTAACCTGGGATTCATCTTCCAAACATAGTCGCCGCGCGACCGTCAGCAAACCTCCTGCCAACTATTTTGCGTTTTCCTCTTGCGAATCTCTTCCCGGTTTCCTAGCATCGAAGGTGAAAGCCGACCTGCGGAGTTGGTGATGGTGGCAACCGATTTTTGAACCAACACCGAATGAACGGGGACTCGACTCGCAAAAAGATCCGGTGTGCTATGTTCCGTCATGCGGAAAAGCCTAATGGGTCGCGGCGGGTTCCCACCGTCTGAGACGGGTTCATTCTCGGCCCACCACACGGCCCAGTGGGTCGGCTTGTTTTTTAGCTGTCAGCTCTCAGCCGTCAGCTCTCAGTAACGCCTTCCGGTATGGTCGAGTTGCTACAACTGACAGCTGACAGCTGAGAGCCGGTTTCCTGCTAGACTCTTTCTGAACTCAGCCCTCTATTGGAGCATCTAAGCTACCGTGTTTCCTAGACTTCTTCACATTGGCAGTTTCTACCTGCCCACTTATGGCGTGCTGGTCGCTTCGGGCGTGCTGATTGGGCTTGGGATCAGCGTGCGCAATTCCGAGAAGCAGCACATTAACGGAGATGACGCGTGGAATCTCGGCATTCTTGTTGTTCTCGCCGGAATCATCGGGGCGAAGATTCTTTACGTTATCAACGACTGGAGTTCGTACGCGAATAATTGGCGGGATATTTTCAGCCTTAACACGCTGCAGGCGGGAGGCGTATTTTCGGGGGGACTGATTGCCGCGCTTGTCATGGCGGCGTGGTACATGCGGCGTCATCACATGCCGGTGCTGCGCACCTGCGATGGCTTCGCTCCCGGGCTGGCTTTTGGGCACGTCCTTGGACGTTTTGGTTGTTTTTCGGCGGGCTGCTGTTATGGCAAACCTACCAATCACTTCTGGGGCGTCGTCTTCACGAACCCGCTGGCGAATGCTGTTAGCGGGACTCCTCTCGGCGTCAGGATTGAGCCGACGCAACTGATCGAAGCCGCGGCCGAGTTTTTCAATTTCCTGCTGCTGATGTGGCTGCTCGGGCGCAAGAAGTTCGACGGACAGATTTGGAGCAGCTTCATGATCCTTTATGGCATCGAGCGCTACTTCATCGAGTTTCTGCGCGACGATCCCGGACGCGGCGAAGTTTTCGGGGGGCTGATGTCGGGAACACAGCTGATTTCGATTCTGCTGGTCGTCGGCGGGGGATTGATCTGGTGGCTGAAGAGCGGCAGCAGCATTCAGCCGTCAGCACTCAGCACCCAGAAATCGAGTTCTGGGGCCTAAGGCGGACCCGGTTGTCCCTCTGGGGTCTGTGTCATAAGTCGATACTGTCTGAAACAGCGGGCTCGCCGCGGTGCTCAACCCTTCCCGTCGATTCTCCTTGCACTTGCAGGCTGAATGCTGAATGCTGATTGCTGGATGCTCGATTTCCCCTTCACTCTGACTGCACCTGCCGACGCCGCGGGACAGCGCCTGGATCAATTTCTCGCGACGCAACTTTCTGAGGTCAGCGAGGCGGAGGTCAGCCGAGCCCGCGTGCAGCAACTTATCGCCAAGGGTGAAGTGCTGGTAAACGGGGCGGCAGCGAAGGCATCGCTTCGACTGAAGGGCGACGATCAAGTTACGGTTACCGGACTGCCGCACGCTCCTCCGCTGCGCGCGATTCCGGAAGCGATTGCGCTCGACATCGTTTATGAAGACGACGATCTGGCGATTGTCAACAAGCCTGCGGGCATGATGGTGCATGCGGGAGCGGGAGCGACCGACGATGCGCGCAACCGCGGAACGCTGGTCAACGCGCTGCTGCATCACTTTGGAACGCTCTCGGCGGTCGGCGGCGAACTGCGTCCGGGAATCGTGCATCGGCTGGATCGGGCGACCAGCGGGCTGATGGTGGTGGCGAAGAACGACGAGTCGCACCGCCGGCTGGCGAAGCAGTTCAGCGGACGCGAGGTGCACAAAACCTACATTGCGCTGGTGCACGGCTGGCCGAAGCAGGATCGGGGCACGATTCAAAGCGCAATCAGTCGCCACTCGCAGCGGCGCACGCGGATGACAACGCGCGGCTTCGGCGGCCGCGAGGCAGTGACACATTACTCGGTGCAACGAAAGATCGATTCCCCTTACGGCAAGTTTGCGCTGGTTGAACTCAAGATCGAGACGGGACGCACGCACCAGATTCGCGTGCATATGTCGTCGCTCGGACATCCGGTGGTGGGCGACGCGCTCTATGGCGCGCCGGGCGAATTGCGGTCGCAATCGAATAAACGCCGGGCGGCGGGCATGCCCGCAACGCTGAGGCTGGATCGGAATTTTCTGCATTCGGCGGTGCTTGAGTTGACGCATCCGCGGACGAAGGAGCGGCTCAGGTTCAGCCGGCCGTTACCGAAGGAACTGGAGAACTTGCTCGGGAGCCTTGAGAATGCTCGGCAGGAAGGTCCCCGGCCGGAACCTGCGTCGGACGGGGCCTTCCTGTAGAGACGCGGCTTGCCGCGTCTCCCCGTGAGCGATGCGCCTGGCGAGCGGAGACGTGGCAAGCCACGTCTCTACAGGGAATTCTCGGCTGCTTCCCGGGGCCGTCGACAGGGCGGGGCCGCAGACTATAATGGAAGAAATCAAATCTAAGCAAATCGTCCTGATGAAATCTCGCATCCTCCTGCTTCTGGTCGTTCTACTTGTGCTGGCTGGCTCGCTCATCGGCCAGACGACGCCGCCTGCTTCCGCGCCGGCAGCACAGAATCCACCCGCGCAAACGAGCCCTTCGCCTGACGACAAGACGCAGGCTCCAGCGGCACCAGCCTCTTCCACACCGACTCCCGCTCCGCCAGCTTCCACCACCTCCGCTCCCGCGGCGCCGACGGCGGCAGGGCAAGCTCCACAGGCGGAAAATCCGGCCAAGCCCGATTCCGACGAGTCCGTCGCGACCATTATCCACGTCGTCAACGAAGTTCGTGTGGTGTTTACGGTTACCGACCGGCACGGCCACTACATCAAGGATCTGAAGCGAACCGACTTCAGAGTGATCGACGATCAAAAGCCCGCGGAGTTGCGCAGCTTCCACAGCGAGACCGATTTGCCCTTGCAGGTGGGGTTGCTGGTGGATGCGAGCAACTCGGTGCGCGACCGCTTCAAGTTCGAACAGGAAGCGGCCATCGAATTTCTGAACGCCATCATTCGCCCGCGCTACGACAAGGCCTTCGTGGTCGGCTTCGACGCCACGCCCGAAGTTACACAGGACTTCACCGACAGCACGGAAAATCTTTCGGCGGGCGTGCGCATGTTGCGGGCAGGCGGCGGCACCGCCATGTACGACGCGCTCTACTTTGCGTGCCGGGACAAGCTGATGAAGCAGGAGCAGACGGGACCGGTGCGCCGCGCCATCATTCTGCTGAGCGACGGCGACGACAACCTGAGCCACGTGACCCGTGAGGAAGCTATCGAAATGGCGGAGCGGGCGGAAGTGATCGTCTACACCATCAGCACCAACATCAGCGGCATGAAGGGCAAGGGCGACAAGGTGCTGGAGCGCATTGCGGACGCCACCGGCGGACGCGCGTTTTTTCCTTTCCAAATGCGCGACGTTTCCGATGCGTTTCTCTCCATTCAAGAGGAACTGCGCAGCCAGTACGCCATGGCCTACAAGCCGGCAAATTTTGTCGCGGATGGGCGCTACCGCACGATTGAAATTCTGGCGCAGGAAAAGGGCCTGAAGGTGCGCACCCGCAAGGGGTACTACGCTCCGAAGCAGTAGAACAGTTCTCAGTTCTCAGTTCTCAGTTGTCAGTTGTCAGTTGTCAGTTGGTCGGTCCCGGTTCTCAGCGCCAACTTCTATGGCTGGTTATTCTGGAACTCCTCTCGCAAAGAAAGTGGGCATCAAGGACGATTTTCGTGTGGCCCTACTGCATGTCCCCGACGAGGTGAGGACCGAGCTTTGCGACGCACTTGGGAAATGCCGCATGCAACGCATCGGGGGAAAGGGCGACGACGGATTCGATTTCATTTTTCTCTTTGCCAAATCACGCGCGGGCCTGGCACTTGATCTGATACCGGCAGCAAAAGCGCTGGCCCGGGCGGGTATGTTGTGGATCTCGTGGCCGAAAAAGAGTTCCGGGGTCGCGACTGATCTCACGGAAGATGTAATTCGTCACAGCGGGCTGGCGGCTGGCCTGGTGGACGTAAAAGTTTGCGCGGTCACCGAAGTTTGGTCGGGGTTGAAGTTCGTGATTCCGGTCAAGAATCGGCCGAAACGGAAGTGACGAAGCGCCTGGAGATCCTCCTGCGCAAGGGAGTCGGGGCAAGTCCCGCCTCCAGCTAAATTCGGCGGTCAGGACTGCAGGTGTCCGGCGGGATGATGCGGCGACCATTGCGGATCTTCATCGGGGGTTACGATCTGGCCGTCGCGCATGTGGACGATGCGATCGCCGTAGTCGGCGGCCTCGGGATTGTGCGTAATCATGAGCACGGTCTGCCCCAGCTCCTTATTCGACTGGCGCAGCATGTCGAGGACGACGCTGGAGCTTTTCGAATCCAGGTTGCCGGTAGGCTCGTCGGCGAGCACGATGGCGGGGCGATTGATGAGAGCCCGGGCCAGCGCGACTCTCTGTTGCTCGCCTCCGGAAAGCTCGTTGGGCCGATGCTCGAGACGCTGGGCGATGCCGAGCATCCCGGTGATCTTCTTCAGGAATGCGGGATCGGGAGCAGCCCGGCCGGCAATGTCAACGGCGATCTCGATATTCGAGCGGGCGCTGAGCGTGGGCAGAAGATTAAATTTCTGGAAGACGAATCCGATCTTGCTTTTGCGCAAGCGGGTGCGTTCGCCGTCGGAAAGCGTGGCGAAATCCACGCCGTCGATCGTGACGCTTCCCGAGTCGGCCTGGGTCAGCCCGCCTAGCAGATAAAACAGTGTGGACTTGCCGCTGCCCGAAGGGCCCACGATGGTGACGAATTCTCCCTTTTGCACGCTGAAGGAGATGCCGCGCAGGGCGGGCACATCGACCTTGCCGACGCGGTAGGTTTTGCGCAGTTCCCTGGCTTCAATGAAGGCGGCCATCCAGTGAAAACCATATCACAGGACGAAGAGCGATTGAGACATTGAAGGCAATCGGGTCATCTGACCATCGGGTCATCGGGCCATCGAAAGTCAAAAGCATTTGAACTTCGATCACCCGATGACCCGATCACCCGATCACCCGATGACCTCAGGCCACGCTCGCGTGCTCCAAATTGATCGCACGGGCGTGGACTTCCACCGGCCTTTTGGGACCGCGCTTGCGCACCAGCAACAAGCGAATGCGTTCCAGAAGTTCCGCGGGTTCGTACATTCCCTTGGGCAAGAAAAGATCGGCGAGCGTTTCGCGCTCGTAGACCTTGATTCGACCGGAGATCAGCACGGCCGGAGTCTGCGGAGAAAGACGTTTGACTTCTTCGATCAGCCGCGAACCATCCACACCGGGCATGAGCAGGTCGGTGAGCACCAGATCAACGCCGCCGCGGCGAAAGGCCTCGAGAGCCAGTTCGCCACTGTTGCACGCGAGCACACGGTAGCCCCGCGTTTCGAGCAGGACTTTGCGGATGGAAAGGGCTTGTTCATTATCGTCGACACAGAGAATTGTTTTTTTGGGCTTCATTGGCCAGACCGGGAGATTGTCGTCGCAAAGTTTTCTAATCGTTTGAATTTTTATTGAGAACCGGAGCGAGGTGAATGCTAAACAGAATCCGAGCGCCGGTAAAGTGCCGCGCTCGCCAATGGCACTCCGGTGTGAGGGAAGATCGTGCTATCGGCCTCGGAGCCGCGCCGGTTGCGGTGTTTTGATGCGCTAGATCGCGATCGTGACTTCACCGCGGAGAACTTCCACACAATTTCCACCGACCCGCACATTGACAACATGGTTATCCTGCCCACCATTCAGTTTGGTAGCACGAACAAAAATGCAACTGGGACGGTGCATTTCGAGGCCTTGCTCGATCAAAACCTGCTCGTCGCTGGCAGCAACGGAGTGCGCCACCATCCAAGCGGCGCAGCATCCGGCAGCGGAACCGGTGGCCGGATCTTCTCCGTTGTAAAAAATCATGCGCGCGTGCAGACGGGCTTTGGGGTCGATGGTCTCGCGGCAAACAAAGTAAAAGAACTTTTCACCGCTGGGCGCGAGATACTCGGCGGCGCGGTGGGGATCAAAGTGGAGATTCTGCAGCGTGTTCAGCGATCGCAGCGCCGCGATGGTGAAGGGAACGCCGGTGGAGACCGTTTGGATCGGAACGGAGTCGTCGAAGTCGGCAGCGCGGAGGCCAGTGAGGCGCGCGATGTCGTCCACGTTGTGAATGGCGCCGAACTCGGGATTCTTCTGCGTCATTTCTCCAAAGACGAGCTGCCCTGGTTCCTGGGTAAAGCGCACGGGCACGGTGCCGACGTTCAGATCGAGCCGGATTTCGGATGCGGCAGCAGGGCCGGTGGCCGCGCCGGTTTGGCCACGCAGAACAAACGCGGTGCCGAGCGTTGGATGTCCGGCAAAGGGCAGTTCTTCCTCGACGGTGAAGATGCGTACGCGGACTCCTCGGTTTCTTTCGACAGCGGCGTCCCCGGGAAGAATGAAGGTCGTTTCGGAAAGATTGGTCTCGCGCGCCAGGGCCTGCATCTGTTCGGTGCTGAGACCGCGCCCATCGAGGAAGACCGCCAGCGCGTTGCCGGTGAGCGTGCGGTCGGTAAACACATCGACCTGCACCATGGACAAGCGGACTAAAGAGGATTTTCCGGCCGAAGCAGCCATGGCGGATATTTTATCGGGCCGCGTTGCACGAGCCAAGGCGTAATGGCCGCCCGATGCGATAGGCGCGCCGGGGTGCGACGGAATCATTCGCGCGTCTTAAGAGATTGCAGCCGGCGCGAAGCGGAGCTAGGATGACGCCATGAGGAAACAGCCATGAGCAAGCATCGGCTTGATGAGCAAAACGCCACCGCTTCCCGCCGCAACTTTCTCAGAACCACCGGCGCCGTGACCGCCGGAGCGCTGGCTGGAAGTCTGATCCCGGACACTGCAGCGGCATCGCCGGCCGGCCCAATCGACCTTCCGTTTAATCCCGCTACCGCAGGCGCGATGCCAACTCGCAACCTCGGGCGCACCGGACACCGGGCCGGCATCTTCAGCCTTGGTGGACAAGCCGCCATCGAACAGCCCAACAACGAAGCTGTAGCCGTACCCATCATCGAGCGGGCTCTGGATCTGGGCGTCAACTACGTAGATACCGCCGCGATGTATGGAGGCCGTGAGCGCTGGAGCCAGCGCTACTTTGGCCAGGTGATGAAGCATCGCCGCCGCCAGGTGTACCTGGCCAGCAAGACGCACGACCGCAGCCGCGACGGTTCGCTGGCCCTGCTCGAGGAATCGCTGAAGCTGCTCAACACCGACCATCTTGACGCCTGGCAGCTTCATCACATCGACAGCAAAGAGGACGTCGAGCAAATCTTCAGAAAGGGTGGCGCGCTCGAAGCCCTTATCCAGGCGCGCGAGCAAAAAATGGTCCGCTACCTGGGCGTTACCGGCCACTCCGATCCCGATCTGCTCATGGAGTGCCTACGTCGCTTTGACTTCGACCAGATTCTGATGGCTGTCAACGCTGCCGACCCGCACCACCGCAGCTTCACCGAGCACCTGCTGCCCATGGCGGTTGACAAACAACTGGGGATCGTCGGCATGAAGATTCCCGCACGCGGCCGCATCCTCAGCTCCTGGCAACCTGACAAAAGCCACGACTCAGGCTGGAATCAGCCCGCTACGAAACCTGGTGTTCTGGCAATGAAAGAAGCGCTTTACTTCACCCTCAGCCTGCCGGTGAGCACGGTCATCATCGGATGCGATTCCATTTCCCAACTCGAAGAAGATGTGCAACTCGCCCGCGACTTCACGCCGCTCAGCCAAACCCAAATGGCGGGATTGACCGGAACGCACCGCGCCCATTGCCAAGCAGGCGCTTTTCTTCAGGAATTGGGCTTGAGGGCAGGGAGGGTTCGGTACGTGGCCGGCTCGCACCACGACCTCGAACCCGTTGCTGGCAAGCCCAGGCGAGTCCAAGAATCACCGCGTCGTTCCTCCCCAAGAGGATCGAAGAGGATCGCGATGCGGAGAGTCTTGGGTAACGTGAGCAGTAAAAACCAAACGGAAGCGCATGCGGTCCGGTGATCGTCCCGGTCTTCAAAACCGGCGGGCGGCATCTTCGATGTCGCCGGTGTGTTCGACTCACACACGCTTCCGCCAATTTTCAACAACTTGCAGACAACACATACCGTTTTCACATACCGTTAACGGCCAGCCCTGCCACTTTCGAGGCCGCCTGAGTCATTTCATCGGTGACCACATCGCCGTAGATGTTCATCGTCGTGCGAATGTCCGCGTGTCGCATCAGTTTTTGCTGAACGGCTATCGGAGTTCCCACAGCATCAAGCCAACTGCGGTACGTGTGCCTCATGCTGTGCGTGCTGACGTGCGCTATGCCAGCGGCGGATGCGGCTTTCTGGTACGCATCGTTCACGCTGTCGGCTGACCACGGCAGACGCCCTAGTTGTGCCGGGGATGCGAAAATCCAATCCTCTTGCGCGGAGAACTGTGTTGTCTGCTTCCACGTCTTGAGGGCTCCTAGCATGGTTTGGGTGACGGCAATTGCCTTGTGTGACGTTTCGGTTTTCACGTCATCCACTTGTTGCCGAACGATGCCTCGCTGAACACTTAGCTTGCCGTTGAGCCAGTCCACATCGGCCCAGCGCAGCGCCAGCGCTTCGCTGATGCGAAGGCCGAAGCACACGCATACGAGGGCAATAGCGTGAAACGGTTCCCCTAGATGAACGATGAACCGTTGAAACTCTTCCACCGTGAGGCTGCGCGGTTTGCTGGTACGTTTCGAGGCGCCCTTAATCGTGACAAGCTCCATCGGGTTCCGCTGTGTCGGTACGTCTCCCCTCCACATCGCGAAGTCCCACAAGATGCGAAGCAACCCCCGAACCTCCGCTCTACTCCGCGGTGTCAGATCGAGAGACTTAAGCCACAATTCCGCCGGCCGCGCTTGCACGTCGGAGATCACATATTGCCCAAACTTCGGAATGATGTGATTCCTCATCCTGGACTCATACGATCTGCGGGTGCTGTAGCGCGTCGGCATTTTTTCGATTCGGTATCGCTCTACCAGCGCACTGACGGTCGGTGAGTTGGGGTTGACTTGCGTTTGGTTTTCTTCGACTGCATCGCGTAACGGCTTTGCCGCTCGCCACGCTGATGCCTTCGTCGGGTATTGGCTCACATGCCCGATTTTCTTCGAGCGCCGCTTGCCGTTTTCCCAAAAGACAAAATGCCACGTCTTCACGCGATTATCGAAACTGATGCTGCCACTTCTGTTCCGTTGCCTTCTCACTCAATGCCTCCTTGTCGTTTCGTGAGAGCAACAGACGGCAGAGTGAGTGTAGCATCCAGGTCGGAGCGCAGAAAGCGCCACGTCACCCGCTCAGTGCCAGAGAGAATGTACCCCTTGATGTGCCCCTGGCGCGCCCACAGCAGGATCGTGCGAGGCTTGGCGCGGAGGTAGTTCGCGGCTTCTGTGGCTGTCAGCCATTCTGATTGGTACTGCGCAGGCGTTTGTGCCACGAGAACTTGACCGGCCGTGGTGCCCCTCAGCGCCGGAGAATCCGGCGGCTCCGCTTTCATCCGCTGGTCTTGAAGACTCATTGTTGAGCCTCCGTTTCTCCGACTTCCTCGCCGCGACTCTTCTCAAACAGCTCAGCGCGCTTCCGACGCAATGTGTGCTCCAGTTGCTTCTTCTCGTCCGGGTCGGCTGCTTCGTAAACCTGCCAGAGTTCGCGGTAGCGGAAATTGCGCACCTTGTCCTGAAGCGGGGTCAGCCGTGCCCGCCGCCGAAGTTCGCGAGCTTGCTCAGAATTGATTTGCCGTTCCGACAGGGCTTGCGAGAGTGGCTTGTCGTCGCCCTTGCGCAGCGCCTCCAGGATCTCGTAGCGCCGGCTGTACGCTGCCCGCTGTTCCGGGGTCTCGGCCTCTACGCCCATCTTCTTCGCCGCAATATCCGACGCTAGTTTCTCGGCGTGGGTTTTCGCGAAACTCACCCCCAAAAATCCGTAGGCAAGCCGCTTCCTCGCCTCCGGACCACCTTCGGCCCAGCGCGACGCCGCCCCGACCGGAGAGATTGCTTCGGCTAGATGACGACCGACTTGTTGAGCTTGCGTGTGCCAGTCGGCGAGTGGATCGCGGATTTCCCGACCGGTGCGCCAGTTGTGGTTAGTGATCACTTCGATTCCAGTCTTGGTGTGAATCGCCGGCGTCGCGGTAGCCTCCAAGACCTCGGTAGGAGTCTTTTCGTGCTTTGCCAATTGCTGGATGTTCCACGGGAATGTTGCAGCGCCAGCTCGGCGCAGCCGGGCATTCTTGTTCCCGGTCGCTTCCTGTAGCGCTCTGTCGATCATGGGATAGACGACGAACGTCACCAGGCCCAACGTCGCCAACATCTCCCAGCCGTGCCCAACTTCTGCGGCCTTGCTTCGGCCCGGTACGTCACTGATCCCCAGCGCCGATTTCGCCATCTCGCCGTAGGACCGCAGGGCCCCATAGTGGTACTGGCCAAACATGGTCAGCGCCGGGTTACTCATCACCTTCGCGATGGTCGTGCTGTTCAGGATTCGCGTCGGCAACCGGTAGTCGGGAATGTGCTTCGCAGTCTCCGTCAACGCCTGTTTGAGCGGCATCCCCTGCTCAACTTTTTCATAGGCCGCCTGGAGGAAAGCAACATCGTTCGTTGTCCACGTCGCCTTGCCAGAAAACCGATAGATTCCTTTCACTAGATCCACCGGGGCCATGCCAACTTGTTTCGCTAGGCGGGTTGCCCACGGTTCTTCAGACTCCAGCCCTTTCGTCAGGGAATCGAAGAACAGTTGCGTGACCTTGGCTACATCTTCGCGCTGAGATTGCAACGGTGCTCCAGCGTCGAGCGCGTCAAGGAAATCCTGATTCTGGTGCGTCACCGCGTTGATTGCTTTCACGCCCGCGCGATATGACGCCCGCCACCGATCCGGCATGTATCCACGAAGACCCTTTTCCACTGTCCAGTGAACCGCAATGTTCGGCGTGTGGATCAAGGGATTGAAGAAGATCGAGGTGCGCAGAAAGTTGCCAATCTGGTCGTAGGCGCTCGGGTCGTGCCCCTTGATCCGCTCTGCAAACCAATCAAGCACCTCGGCGGTGTGGGGTTCAAAGTAGTAGTCCCGCAGTTGCGGCAGTTCGGTGGGCTTCCACTTGTCCGGAGGGTTGCCGTCGCCGCGATGGAAAGCGATGTCCTTGAACTCTGGCGAGTTCTTGAAAGACTCAACAAACTCCGCGCCACGAAGCGCCTTCGTGATCTGGATGTTGCTCACCAACGCAGACGCCAGTGCATCGTGGTAGTACCTCAGCCCAGTGTTCGCCTCAATCTCTTTCGTCGTTGCCTGGGTCACCTTCCAGTGTTTCCCGGCATCGTCCACGAAGACGCGATCATTCAATTCGCCCGACGGAATCGAGTTTTCGATCCGATCGCGATCGCGCTCGAGTTGGTCGATCTCCTCGGTGATATTCTTGCGCCGCTCGAAGGTCACCTTCACGCGTGACGGGGTCGCGAGTAGGGTGCGGCGCTCGTCTTCCAGCTTCCGAACCCGCTGATTGATCTTGGAAACCTGCTCGCGGATGTTCTGTGACTCGGTCCCAATCTCGCCCAACTTCTCAGCCTTGCCGGCATCCCACGCCGTAACCTCGCCACCCTTGACTGAGACCACGCGCCGGGTTCCGTCCGCGTCCTCCAGGGCCATCATCGTCCGACCCTTGGTCTGCGGCGCACTCTTCGAGAGCAGGTTTCCGCGCCCAGTTCCGCCCTTCTGGCCCGCCACGGCTCTGTCTAGCCAGTTGCCCTTGTCCTTGACGACGCGATGAACGTAGTTCCCAACCAGATTCGCGTCTTGCCCCAGCAGTTCTTTTAGGCGAGCAAACTTCGTGTTCGTGTCTTCCATCACTGGGAGCACTTGATTGTCGAGCAGGTTATCCTGCTCTGGCGTTAGGTCATGGCCTTCTGGATTCTCCAGGTGGTGATAGACTGCCTCGGAGTCGGCCGCCAGATTCTTGCCGTACTCTTTGCCAGTGCGCTCCATCGCCTGCACTGCACGGAGAACTGTGCCCTGGTGCTGGGACTCGAGATCGTACATCGCAGAGTGGAGTTCGCGGGCTCGCTTGTTGGCTTCCGCTTCGGAACGTAGATAGTCGCCGATCGCGCCGGTACCTTTGCCGGCCGCCGCGCCGATCTTACCGGGCTCAAACTGGCCGGATTCGGAGGTCGCAAGTTCGCCTGCTAAGGATTCCGGTTCTTCCGCCTCCCACGCCGTCACCTTCCCTTGGTACTTCGTCGGCACGTTGGCCTTCGTCACTGGCTTGCTGTCCCAGGGAACTTTCGTAGGCTCGTCGAATTCGACGCGCATAACCTTCAGGCCGTTTGCGTCCGACACGTACCCGACCGTTGCGGGTGTCTCAATCCCGGCAATCTGTACCCTGTCACCCTTCTTCGGTTCTGCTGCAATCTTGTCGAGCAGATCGTTTGCGGTCGCGGACGGCGCTGCCGATTCCACTTTTTCAGCCGACGCGGGACTAGCAATCGGTTCAGCAGAACGCTCAGGCAATGCCGCTGCGGGTCGAACAGTTTCATTCGTCGGTTCCTCTGTGGCGGGTTCCCCGGGCACCACTTCCGGCTTCCGTGCTTCCTGAACGTGCTCCGCCACCGCCTTCGCCGCTAGGCGGCCGACACCCATGTCCGCAGCGCTCTGCAGCGCAGCCTGATCCATGCCGCCACTTCTTGGTGCGGGCTTTTGTGCCTCGGGTGCCTGATTGCGCCGCTTCACTTCATCGTTGATAATCGCTGCCGCTAACGTATCTGCCTGGTCAGGACCTTTGACGAGATGCAAAGTTCCATCCCGCGTGACAACCTTGCCCTGTTGGAGTAAACCATTGGCCAGTTCGCCGTGTGCGTCGATGATGGCCTGAGCCTGCTGTTCTTTTGGGAGCGACTCGATGTGCTCGCCGACTTGCTGTACAACTTCCGCGGTCACGGGCGGCGGCGCGGGCGCCGGAGGCGGAACCGGAACCGGCGGCATCCCACGCGCCACTCGCTGCGCCATCACGTCGATTTGTTGAGCTCGCGCCATCGACGCAGCGGCGTTCTGAACTTCGGGAGCGACTGTTGATTGCGGCTCCTGCGCGAGAGGGCGGTCTGCCGCTGATCTGACGAGTGCGCCCGCTTCACCCTTTACTGCGTGACGTGCAGAAAGCCCGGCCATCAAGGTATTAAGTACGACATGCGTTCCGATTCGTTCTGCCTCGCCCTTGTCGCCACGATTCCAGGCGGCCAGCGCTTCCGGGGTTTGCCTGATGGCGTCATGCACCATCTGAACGCTGAACCCAGCGCTAGCCAGTCGCGGAATTAGCCTCCCTGCGGTGCCTGGAAGAATTCCGAGCGCACCCAAGCCCTGCATTAAAAGAATGTTTTCGGGGGAAGTCAGGCTACCGGCGAACTCATCGAAGCCCGTTCTAATCGGGTGTGCTTCCTGTTCTGTGGGGGTGTAGACGCGCTCTGGGTAGAGGAGTTGCGTCACGTCCTTCAGCGGCATCGGAGCGCTGGCCGGCTTCCTTCCAGACACCACGTCGGCCACTTCACCAATCACCGGGACGGCTGCCTTCAGACGATCCCAATTAGATGGCTTATAGGACGAGATGCTGGCGGTTGGGACACTTGGCTTAGGCGGGGTAACAGCTTGAGGCGCTGGGCTCTGGGTGCTAGGAACACTAGCGGGCCACGGTCGGGAGGCGGAGAGTAGCCGCTGAATTTCAGGAGGTGCGCTAGCGGGCGCACGGGCAGGCGCGGGAGTCGAACCCCTTGCGTCGGCTTCGGTGGTTTGGTCAAATCCATCACCCTGATGCTCAGAAGCAACCTGATCGAGAAGGTCCCCGGTCGTAGAAGCAGCAGCGCCGCCCCGCTTGGTTGATTCATCGTCGGGTTTTTCTTGGTCCAAAATATCGCTCATGAATTTCTCTCCACTCGCTTTTTGCTCAAAAAAATGCCTCCCGCTCTGGAAGCAAAGGAGGCTGTTCTTTGGTGATGATGTTCTGGTATTCCGTCGTGCCGCTCGGCTAGGACTACCGCACGGTGACGCTCTGCAACGTGGTCCCTACTTTCGCGCAGGATGGGTGCCCCGTCTCTGCCCACTTTCTGGCCAGCAGTTCACGGCCGAGGGCATTGATCCGGCGCAACTGAGGATAGGCTGCCTCAGGATTCCCACGATGATCTTGAGCCGTTCTCCGAGCGAATTCTCGCAATAGGTACCTAGAAACAAACGCCCCGTGCTTCTCGCACGTTTCTTCGCGCTGTTCTGTCGTGTCTTCGATCTCCATCTCTACGTTCCTCAGGAGTAGCTGCCGTCCGCGTTTTCTGTGGTGAACCCGGCTCTGTAATCTTTCCGCTCAAAGCCGGTGTGCGGCGATTCCACGCCCTGGCGCCCACATTTCATCTGCAACTGACCGAACTGCTTGCGCAGTTTGTCCATGGAGAGAATATTTGCCAGCCAAAACTCATCCCGTTGTGCCCACCGGATCAACTTCTCAATCTCGCGAGGGTCGCGCTCGTCGAGGTCGATCATCCGCTGCGCTGTGACTGCCCAGCTTCGCTCCTGCGCTGGCGTAATCCGGAAATCCCCCTTGTTCCGGTGTATCTCCGACTTCAAGAGTGCAGCCAGCCGGCAGGCTTCTTGAGATGGTTGTTTGCTCCTTCGAGGAGAAGGGCTCTCCTCGTCTGAACCTTGTTCAGACAAAGGGTTTTGTTTGGGTGCGCGTGCGGGAGCGGGAGCGGGAGTCACGCCGTTTGCCCGTGTGTTGTGGCAACCATCTTCCGTTTGCCCGACACTTGCCGACGTTTGCCCGACGTTTGCTAACTGTAATGCGCGGCCACGTTTCCCGGCTTCCCGGCGCATATCCGAGATAGTCACTCCGCGCTGTATCCTCGCAAGTTCGCGGTCCCTGCGCTTCTGGACGTACTCAGGGGCGTGCTGGAATAGATCATGCACGGCGAACTGTCCCGGATTGCCTGGTACCTCTTCAATAAAACCCGCATTACCGTCACCGCCCGCGAGTAGGAGGGCTTGAGCGAGTTTTCCGGGCTCGCCCTTCCAACGGGCCGCTAATTCCACATCGTCTTTGTCGCCCAGGTAGGAAGATCCATTCTCGTAAGCAGACTCCCATAGGAATTCCAGACAACCGCGAGCGATTACATCACTGTCAAGCTCGCGAGCGAGCCTGCGAAACTTGCGATGCCCTGCTAAATTTGGGCGCCCCATCAGTCGCACCCCCTGTTATAGCTTCGCGTTGTCTTTTTCGGTCGCGGTCACCGCGGCATTGGCTGCGCGGCGGAGTTTCCGCGGTGGCGCCGGCGACTTTCCGCCGTCCTCGATCACCTTCGCCAGTTCTGATTCCCTGATCATCGTGCGCCGGCCAACCTTCGTGCGATTCAATTTTCCCTGGCTGAGCCAGACCGCGATTGTGGCCTTACTTAGACCACCCAAACGCCTTCC
>CAVQHM010000005.1:0-57072 GCA_963712295.1 uncultured Acidobacteriaceae bacterium | reverse complement strand
GGCTCGAAAGACGAGCGGGCGTGGGCAGAGTTTGTCCGGCGATTCCATGGAGTGATCGCCGCCGCGGCGCTGCGCACCGCCCGCCGCTGGGGCGAACCCTCCCGCCCTCAACTGGACGACTTGATCCAGGATGCCTACCTGAAGCTCTGCGAGAACCATTGCCGTTTATTGCGTTCGTTCCAGCCTTACCACGAAGATTCCATTTATGGGTTTCTGAAGGTGGTTGCGGCCAACGTCGTCCACGATCATTTCAAGTCGGCGCTGGCCGCAAAGCGGGGTGCGGCGCAAACCGAAGCGCTCATGGACCAGGTCCCGATCGACCCGAAAACCGCCGGCACCGACTGCTGGGATGCGGTAAGCCAGCGCCTTCAGACTCGCGCAGATCGACAAGATCCTGACCCAGCTTACGGCGGGCAAGGATCAGGAAAGAAAGCGTACGATTTTTTGGCTTCGCCACCGCCAAGGCCTTACCGCCAGTGAGATCGCAGCCATCCCCTCGATCGGACTGACCACCGAGGGAGTGGAAAGCGTCCTCATGCGCCTGATGGCCATGATTCGCAGTCACATTATCAATTCCAGTCCGCAACCGCGAAGTGAAGGTTTTGGATAGACAAAATCGTTCTGAGATATTAGGAGTTAGTATTGGATAAGAATTCCAACGGGCATCTGGAAGCGGCGGACCTGGCGAAACTGCTGGAGGAATCTCGCCCGCGCGCGGAATCCGCGCTGGACGCGCCGGATCTGCACGCTCATCTTGCCGCCTGTCCGGCCTGCCGGAAGCAATTTGAGGAACTGGTGTCGCTGGACTCCCTCCTAAGGCGTCAAATGAAGGGCAGAGACCCGCTCGAGTCCGCCCCCCACAACGGCGAGTCCGGGCGATTGTCCGGACCAGGCGGTCTGGCGTGAGATTGCCGGCGGGCTGACCCCCGCCAACGAGACGCTTGCCCACATCGAACATGCCAGCCGCTGTGATTCTTGTGGCCCGTTGTTGCGCGAAGCCGTTGCCGAATTGACCGATTTGAACCGCGAGGTCACCGCCGCGGAGCGGCAACATATCGCGGCCCTCCAGAGTGCGAGCGCGGAGTGGCAGCAGCGACTGGCCCAGCGAATCGCCGGAACGCCGCATTCCGGTCTGGATTCGCAATCGGCACCGTGGTGGCGACGGGAGCTGGCCGGTCCGCGCCTCGCAATCCAATGACGATGGAATTGCCGCGGCTTTCTTCTAGCCGCCGTGGTTGGCGTGGGATCGTGGGTTGTCGTCCAACGCAACCAGCCCGCCCGAGCCGGCCATCTTCTCGCCCGCGCCTACACCGAGCAGCGCACCCTCGAACTCAGAATCGCAGGCGCCGATTATGCACCCCTGCGCGTCTCGCGCGGACCGGCAGCCTCCTTTACCAGCCGTTCGGAGGCGCTGTTAAGAGCGGAAGATCTGATTGCCGGCCAACTCGAATCCCATCCCTCCGATCCCTCCTGGCTGCAAGCGCAGGCGCAGGCCGACTTACTGGAAGGCAAGTACGACGCGGCTGTGGAGGCTTTGCGCCGCGCTCTGGAGTTGCAGCCGGACTCATCCGCTCTGATGACCGACCTCGCCACCGCTTACTTCCAGCGTGCCCAGCAGGAAGACCGCAAAGACGATCTCGGCGCGGCGTACGAGTACCTGAGCCGGGCTTTGAGACTGCACCCCGACGATCCGATTGCGCTCTTTAATCGCGCCCTGGTCGCGGAACACCAGTTCTTGTATCAACAGGCGCTCGACGACTGGGAGCATTACCTGCGCGTCGATCCGGGCTCGCCATGGGCGGAAGAAGGCCGCAACCACGCCAACGCCGTGCGCGAAATCTTGAAGAAACACGAGAGCAACGCGACGCCGCTGGTCTCTCCTGCCCAAGTGGCGGACGCGGCCGGCAGCGCCAGCCTGCGCGCGGAAGTCGACCCGCGTGTCGAGGAATATCTGCAGGAAGCGGTCCGCGCCTGGTTGCCCCAAGCTTTCCCCGAAGCCGGAGCCTCAAAGCCGACCCGCAAGCCGCCCAGGCGCTTTTTTTTTTGGCGGACCTGACCAGCCGGCAACACGGCGACCTCTGGCTGGCTGATCTTCTTCGCGGCTCCTCCGCCCCAAGTTTTTCGCCAGCCGTAACCGCGCTCGCCCGCGCCGCCCAAGCCAATGACGCTGGCCAGTATGGCGTCTCCCGCGAACAGGCGGATCGTGCCGAACAATTATTCCGCGCTTCCGGCAACATGGCGGGCGTACTTCGCGCGCAGTTCGAACAGACCTTCGCGGCGCAGATCGACCGGCGCAGCGAAGCGTGCCGGCAGCAGGCAACGGCTGCGCTAAAGGATTCCGAAGAACATTCCTATCCTTGGTTGCAGATTCAGCTTGGGCTGGAGAAGGGGGTCTGCTCCTTGCTGATGGGAGACATTGGAGCGGACGAACGAGCCGCGCAGAGTGCGATGAACCAGGCACAGAAGAGCGGGTACGGTGGACTCTATCTGCGGGCCGTGTTTTTCGCTGCAGACGACAAGCGTTTTACGGGCGATCAGGCCGGCGCTTCGGCAATTGTCAGCATGGGTCTGGAGCGCTATTGGTCAGGGCAGATTCCGGCCCGGCGAGGGTACAGCCTTTACTATGGGCTGGCTTATGTAGCTGAAGCTTCGAGGCGGCCGAACTTGCAGGTTGCAATCTGGCGCGAAGCGGTGGCATTGATCGACTCCGACGAAGAACTCCTACAGCGCGCCATGGCTCACAGTTTGATGGCGGATGCGGCGACGGCCGCCCGTCTGCCCCATATTGCCGAACAGCAATACGCCGAGGCTGCCCGGCTTTTTGCGGCTGCCCCGCGTACTGAGGCCAACCGCACCGATGCTCTCGAGACTGGGATCCGAGCCGCTCAACTGAGAGCGCAATTGGGCCGCTTTGATGATGCCATTGCGCGTCTGACGAGCATACAAGACGAGGTTCGCCCGCTTTCGAACAACTTTCTCGTGCAGATGTTCTATTCCACGCTCGGCGAACTGCAACTCCGCCGACATCGGGAGCCCGAAGCCGAGCAGGCCCTCCGGCCCGCGATTGCCTTGGCCGAACAAAGCCTTGCGTCCCTCAGGTCCGAAGCGGAACGCACAAGCTGGAGCAAGGACGCAGCTCCGGCGTATCTCGCAATGGTCGAAGCGGAACTTGTGCAGGGTCGTTCGCAGGATGCACTGGAGACGTATGAATGGTACCTGGGAGCGCCGCAACGTGTGGTTGCCGATGTCGGCCCGCACCAATCGGGTTACCGAACTACGACGAACCCGCCGTTGCCAGCCCCGTCGCGAATCGATTCGCGCCTTCCGCTCCTTGCCCATGAGACTGTGCTCGCCTATGCCGCGCTCCCCGACGGCCTGGCCATCTGGGTGTATGACGATCGCGGTATCAACGGAAGCTGGATTCCGAAACCTACCGATGGCCTGCACGAGTTGGCGGAAAGATTTTACGATTCGTCTTCCGACCCAGGATCAGAGTTGAGCGCCTTGCGCCGCGATGCCAGAAGCCTGTATGGAGCCCTCATTGCTCCGGTGGAACAACACCTCGCGCCGGGACGCACGCTCGTGATCGAGGCGGAGGGATGGATGGCCCGTGTGCCCTTCGAAGCCCTGCTGGATTCGAACGATCACTATTTGCTCGAGCGCGGACCCATCGTCCATTCCCTGGGCCAGGATTCGCAGGCACAGCTGCGCAGCGACACCGGCATATCCGCAGACCTGCCGGCCCTGGTGGTGGGCAGCACCGCTTCATCGCCGGCGGATGGCCTTATTCCTCTTCCCGATGTAGCGGCTGAAGCGGACGCCGTAGCGCGCGGCTTTCATTCCGTCCGCGTGCTCGAAGGCGGAGAAGCCACTCTGAGTGTGATCAGGAGCGAACTGCGCGAGGCCGCGGTTTTCCACTTTGCCGGACATTCGCTGGCTACTCCTGAAAGAACGGGCCTGATGCTGGGAAGCGGGGAAGGACAAATGCAAACGCACACGCCGCGCCTGTTGGACGCAGCCGCGCTGCGGCAGCTTCACCTGCAACGCTTGCAGTTGGCGGTGCTCTCGGCCTGCAGTACGGCTTCCGGCAGCGGCGGATCCAACGGATTCAACAGCGTTACCGATGCTCTTCTGCGTGCGGGTGTGCCCCACGTGGTCGCCAGCCGGTGGGCAGTGGACTCGGTCGAGACCCGCGGCTTTGCGAACGATTTTTACCATAACGCACTATCCGGTCAGCCTGTTTCCGAAGCGCTCCGCCAGACCGCGCTGAAAATGCTGGCCAACCCGCGCACCGCGCACCCTTATTACTGGTCGGCTTTTTCGGCGTACGGACGACCCTAATTTCTAAGCTGGTTTCATAAATCCGTTTTGGGTAGGGCACGCCTTCCGAGCGGGAGGGCATTTTACGAAACCATTCCCAACACAGGAGACCCCGATGCGAACCAAACGCTACTTCGCCACCCCCATGGTTGCGCTGGCCAGCGCTGTGCTGGCCACGCTCTTCCTCATCGCCTGTCAACAAACCCAGCAACCGGCTCCAGCGGCTGAGTCCAAGGCTGTCAGCACCGAGAGGGTTTTCGTGGTTTTCGAGGGTCCGTGGGCCATCGCCTGCGCGGGCTCGAAAGACGAGCGGGCGTGGGCAGAGTTTGTCCGGCGATTCCATGGAGTGATCGCCGCCGCCGCGCTGCGCACCGCGCGCCGCTGGGGCGAACCCTCCCGCCCTCAACTGGACGACTTGATCCAGGATGCCTACCTGAAGCTCTGCGAGAACCATTGCCGTTTATTGCGTTCGTTCGAGCCTTACCACGAAGATTCCATTTATGGGTTTCTGAAGGTGGTTGCGGCCAACGTCGTCCACGATCATTTCAAGGCGGCGCTGGCCACAAAGCGGGGTGCGGGGCAAACCGAAGCGCTCATGGACCAGGTCCCGGTCGACCCGAAAACCGCCAGCACCGACTGCTGGGATGCGGTAAGCCAGCGCCTTCAGATCGCGCAGGTCGACAAGATCCTGACTCAGCTTACGGCGGGCAAGGATCAGGAAAGAAAGCGTACGATTTTTTGGCTTCGCCACCGCCAAGGCCTTACCGCCAGTGAGATCGCAGCCATCCCCTCGATCGGACTGACCACCGAGGGAGTGGAAAGCGTCCTCATGCGCCTGATAGCCATGATTCGCAGTCACATTATCAATTCCGGTCCGCAACCGCCAAGTGAAGGTTTTGGATAGACAAAATCGTTCTGAGATATTAGGAGTTAGTATTGGATAAGAATTCCAACGGGCATCTGGAAGCGGCGGACCTGGCGAAACTGCTGGAGGAATCTCGCCCGCGCGCGGAATCCCCGCCGCACGCGCCGGATCTGCACGCTCATCTTGCCGCCTGTCCGGCCTGCCGGAAGCAATTTGAGGACTTGGTGTCGCTGGACTCCCTCCTAGGGCGTCAAATGAGGGGCCCAAAACCCGCTGAGTCCGCCCCCCACAACAGTGATTGTCCGGATCAGGCGGTCTGGCGTGAGATTGCCGGCGGGCTGACCCCTGCCAACGAGACGCTTGCCCACATCGAACACGCCAGCCGCTGTGATTCTTGTGGCCCGTTGTTGCGTGAAGCAGTCGCCGAATTAACCGATTTCAGCCGCGACATCACCGCGGCGGAGCGGCAACATGTCGCGGCCCTCCAGAGTGCGAGCGCGGAGTGGCAACAGCGGCTGGCCCAGAGAATCGCCGGGACGGCGCATTCCGGGGATTCGCAATCGGCACCGTGGTGGCGTTGGAAGCTAGCCGTTCCGCGCCTTGCATCCACGATGGCTGCGGCAATTCTTCTAGCTGCCGTGGTTGGCGTGGGATGGTGGGTTGTCGTCCAACGCAACCAGCCCGCCAGAGCCGGCCATCTTCTCGCCCGCGCCTACACCGAGCAGCGCACCCTCGAACTCAGAATCGCAGGCGCCGATTATGCCCCCCTGCGCGTGTCGCGCGGACCGGCTGCCTCCTTTGCCAGCCGTTCGCAAGCGCTGCTAACAGCGGAAGATCTGATTGCCAGCCAACTCGAATCCCATCCCTCCGATCCCTCCTGGCTTCATGCGCAGGCGCAGGCCGACTTGCTGGAAGGCAAGTACGACGCGGCCGTGGAGGCTTTGCGCCGCGCTCTGGAGTTGCAGCCGGACTCATCCGCTCTGATGACCGACCTCGCCACCGCTTACTTCCAGCGTGCCCAGCAGGAAGACCGCAAGGACGATCTCGGTGCGGCGTACGAGTACCTGAGCCGGGCTTTGAGACTGCACCCCGACGATCCGGTTGCGCTCTTTAATCGCGCCCTGGTCGCGGAACGCCAGTTCTTGTATCAACAGGCGCTCGACGACTGGGAGCATTACCTGCGCGTCGATCCGAGTTCGCCATGGGCGGAAGAAGGCCGCAACCACGCCAACGCCGTGCGCGAAATCTTGAAGAAACACGAGAGCAACGCGACGCCGCTGGTCTCTCCTGCCCAAGTGGCGGACGCGGCCGGCAGCGCCAGCCTGCGCGCGGAAGTCGACCAGCGTGTTGAGGAATATCTGCAGGAAGCGGTCCGCGCCTGGTTGCCCCAAGCTTTCCCCGAAGCCGGAGCCAAAGCCGACCCGCAAGCCGCCCAGGCGCTTTTTTTTTGGCGGACCTGACCAGCCGGCAACACGGCGACCTCTGGCTGGCTGATCTTCTTCGCGGCTCCTCCGCCCCAAATTTTTCGCCAGCCGTAACCGCGCTCGCCCGCGCGGTCAAAGCCAATGACGCCGGCGAGTATGGCGTCTCTCGCGAACAGGCGAATCGTGCCGAACAATTGTTTCGCGCTTCCGGTAACATGGCGGGCGTGCTACGCGCGCAGTTCGAGCAGATCTTCGCGGCGCAGATCGATCGGCGCAGCGAAGCGTGCCGGCAGCAGGCAACGGCTGCGCTTGCAGAGTCCGAAGAACATTCCTATCCCTGGTTGCAGATTCAGCTTGGGCTGGAGAAGGGGGTCTGCTCCACGCTGATGGGCGATATTGGCGCGGACGAATAAGTCCGCGCGGTCGCGCCATGGAGCGCGCTCAGAACAGTGGGTACGGGGCCCTCTATCTGCGGGCCGTGTTTTTCACCGCAGAAGACAAGCGTCTGACTGGCGATCAGGCCGGCGCTTCGGCAGATCGGCAGCATGGGCCTGGAGCGCTATTGGTCAGGGCAGATTCCGGCCGTGGTACGCGGATACAGCCTTTATTATGGGCTGGCCCATGTAGCCGAAGCTTCAACCGTCGGCCGAACTTGCAGGTTGCGATCTGGCGCGAAGCGGTGGCCTTGATTGACTCCGATGAAGATCTCCTGCAGCGCGCGACGGCCCACAGTTTGATGGCTAATGCGGCGATGGCAGCCCGTCTGCCCCAGATTGCCGAACAGCAATACGCCGAGGCAGCCCGGCTTTTTGCGGCTGCCCCGCGCACCGAGGCCAGCCGTAACGCATGCTCTGGAGAATGAGATCCGAACCGCTCAACTGGAAGCGCAACTGGGCCGCTTCGATGCATGCCATCGCTGCGCCTGACGACCATCCAAGACCAAGTCCGTCCGCTTTCGAACAACTATCTGGTCCAGATGTTTTATTCCACCCTGGGCGAATTGCAGCTCGGCAGACATCGGGATGCGGAAGCCGAGCAGGCCCTCCGGCCCGCGCTCGCCTTGGCCGAGCAAAGCCTTGCGACCCTCAGGTCCGAAGCGGAACGCACAACCTGGAGCAAGAACGCAGCTCCGGCGTATCTCGCAATGGTCGAAGCAGAGCTTGTGCAGGGTCGTTCGCAAGAAGCGCTCGAGACGTATGAGTGGTACCTGGGAGCGCCTCAGCGGGTGGCTGCCGATGTCGGCCCGCACCCATCGGGTTACCGAACTACGACCAACCCGCCGTTGCCGGCTCCGTCGCGATCGTCCCGCCTTCCGCTCCTTGCCAAAGAGACGGTGCTCGCCTATGCCGCACTCCCCGACGGCCTGGCCATCTGGGTGTATGACGACCGCGGTATCAACGCGAGTCTGGATTCCGAAACCTACCGATGGCCTGCAGGGGTTGGCGGAAAGATTTTACGACTTAGTCTTCCGACCCCAAGTCAGAGCTGACCGCTTTGCGCCGCGATGCTCGCAGCCTGTATGAGGCGCTTATCGCTCCCGTGGAACAACACCTCGCGCCGGGACGCACGCTGGTGATCGAGGCGGATGGCTGGCTGGCCCGCGTGCCCTTCGAAGCCCTGCTGGATTCGCACGATCACTATTTGCTCGAGCGCGGCACCCATTGTCCACTCCCTGGGTCAGGATTCGCAGGCCCGGCTGCGCAGCGACACCGGTATTTCAGCAGACTTGCCGGCCCTGGTGGTGGGCAGCACCGCTTCATCGTCGGCGGATGGACTTATTCCTCTTCCCGATGTAGCCGCGGAAGCGGACGCTGTTGCGCAGCGGCTTTCATTCCGTGCGCGTGCTCGAGGTGAAGAAGCCACCCTCAGCGCGAGTCCGGAACGAACTCCCCGATGGCCGCAGTTTTCCACTTTGCCGGACATTCGCTCGCCGCTCCCGAAAGAACGGGCTTGCTGCTGGAAAGCGGAGAACGGAAAATGCAAACGCACATGCCGCGCCTGTTGGACGCAGCCGCGCTGCGGCAGCTTCACCTGCAACGCTTGCAGTTGGCGGTGCTCTCGGCCTGCAGCACTGCTTCCGGCAGCGGCGGTTCCAACGGATTCAACAGCGTTACCGATGCTCTTCTGCGTGCGGGTGTGCCCCACGTGGTCGCCAGCCGGTGGGCAGTGGACTCGGTCGAGACCCGCGGGTTTGTCGAGCGACTTTTACCATAACGCACTATCCGGCCAGCCCGTTTCCGGCGCACTCCGCCAGACCGCGCTGAAAATGCTGGCCAACCCGCGCACCGCGCACCCTTATTACTGGTCGGCTTTTTCGGCGTACGGACGACCCTAATTTCTAAGCTGGTTTCATAAATCCGTTTTGGGTAGGGCACGCCTTCCGAGCGGGAGGGCATTTTACGAAACCATTCCCAACACAGGAGACCCCGATGCGAACCAAACGCTACTTCGCCACCCCCATGGTTGCGCTGGCCAGCGCTGTGCTGGCCACGCTCTTCCTCATCGCCTGTCAACAAACCCAGCAACCGGCTCCAGCGGCTGAGTCCAAGGCTGCCAGCACCGAGAAAGTTTTCGTGGTCTTCGAAGGTCCGTGGGCCATCGTGGATGACCCGAAAGACCCCAACAGCGTCCTGGCTCTCGCGCCCAAGACGAAACTTCCACCGCGATCTTTACGTGGCCTGCATCCAATGACTCGATGCTGGCCGCGGGAACTTACGACCTTTCTGTCCCGGCCCATGGAGCCGCCTTTTCCGGGGCGCTCGATTCCAGCTTCGCCCAGGCCAAAATCGACGCCAAGAGCTTGCAACATGCGCTCGATGACAAGTCCGGCCGCTATGTGATTCGTCTGCCCAAGCCCGAAGCGTATGTGGCTGCCCGTAGATTCCGCAGTCGCGTCGGCGCTAAGTACGTTCCCGAAGCCACGACGGAGCAGAACTACGCCACCCAGGTGTCGTTCCGTTACAGCGTCAGCACTCTGAACGGTTTCTCGCTGGCAGGCACTCCCGACACCGGCACCTTCAACCCGCTGCTTCTCCAGCTCGACACTCCCAACCATTCGCTTTGCCATTGAGCCGGCCAAACGGATGACCCGAAAGACATGTGCAGTACGCATTCCCGTGAGGCTTTCCGCGACACGGTAAAGTTCCTGGGGTTGACTTTGTTTGTGGATTTCCCGAATGACTCGGCAGACTGCCACAAGACGGATCCGCAGATGGCTCACTCGACCAAGGCGGAGGCAGGCACGGGCCTCGCTGGATCGGACCGCGGCACTCTCTCTTGAGGCACCGGCAGTCTCAGAGACTGCGAGCTTCGCGGGCAGAGGGGTGACACTGGGTCGCTCAGGAATCCTCGCAACCGTTGTAGCGGCAGACCCAGTGGCGCGCTACCTTACCGCTGCTATGTATCTCTTCCACGCAGAGGGGGGCGCTTGCCGGGCGCCGATCCTGTTCCTTACTACCACCCCCTAAGGCCTTACTCGCGTGCGAGGCGGAAATTTAATAAACTATTTTCCGCCTCGTCCGTTTTGTGAAAAGATCCGCGCACACCTCGCCCATGTCCAGTGGGCAAGCTTTCACTTAGCGGGAAATTGACAGTTGACCGCAGCAGGTATAAATAGAACTTACTCGAATCAGGGTATCCGAGTTTCGTATCCGTGTATCGTTTTAGCGATATCGTGAAGTTCGCCAAATCTCCCGCCCAATTTAGGGGCTGACAGGGATCCGCTTTGAAACCTGAAATGCGCATCGGCTACGGTTGGGACTCGCACGAATTCAAGCCCGGCATTCCGCTAAAGATCGGCGGAGTGACTCTGCCGCACAGCCATGGTCTCGGCGGACATTCCGACGGAGATGTCCTGCTGCACGCCATCACCGACGCGCTGCTCGGCGCCATCGCCGGCCCCGATATCGGAGCGCTGTTTCCGCCCTCCGACCCGCAGTGGAAAAACGCCGACTCCGCTCTTTTCCTGCGGGAGGCATTGCGGCAAGTCACAGCCGCTGGCTACGAACTCGTGAACCTCGACTCTACCCTGATCTTGTCCATCCCAAAAATCGGCCCGCACGCCAACGCAATTCGCAATCACGTAGCCGAGTTATGCGGAATCCCAGCAGACTGTGTAGGGATCAAAGCGAAAACGCCGGAAGGCCTGGGCACCGAAAATACCGCGATTGCGAATGTGGCGGTGCTGCTGAAATGTAGTTAGCCTTTCCTCAAATCTCGCATAAGCAAATTCAGGATGACAATTATTTGAAGTGTTGCTCTGAGTCGTTCAACAACTCCGCGTGCTTGGTCCGCGCCGCCTCAATAAACGCGCGAAAAATTGCACGCGCGGATTCCGCCAGTTCCGCCCCATCGTTCACGCTCCGCTCCGGATGCCACTGCACCGCCAGCACAAAATGTCCGGGGGCAGTTCCTTCCAGCGCCTCGACGATTCCGTCTTCCGCCCAAAGCGCCACCACGCGCAATCCATCGCCCGCTCGGTCCGCCGCCTGGTGATGCGAAGAATTGACCGCCACCGTCTTCGCCGCGCCAACCGCAGCGCCCACAATCGCCGCCAGCCGCGACTCGGGCTCGATCTTGACCGTGTGCGCCTTCGCTACTGCCCGTCCCGCGCTGTGGTTGATCTTCGAATCGACGTTCGTGGATTCGATGTGCTGCACCAGCGATCCCGACCGATACACATTCAACGATTGCAGTCCGTAGCAGATGCCGAGCACAGGCTTGCGCAGGTCGCATAGGCATCCTGCAGCAGCAGGTCGTCCACCCTATCTCGCTTGGATCGGCGGGCGCCGTCTTCTCGTGGCGATCGGCGCCGTACTTTTTCGGATCGAGGTCGGCCTTGCTGCCGGGCAACAAAACCGCGTCGCAGCGCTCGATCTGCTTCCTCACCTCAGCCGCGGCCCGATCCAGTTCGATGCGCACGGGCTCTCCACCAGCCCCGCGCACAGCTTCTTCATATTGCGGCAGAGCCCGCTCGGCGTACTCGCAGTCTCCGGAATGCGGCACGGGAATGGCAATCCGCGGCGCGCTCGTCTTTGGCTCGCTAGTATTTGGCTCGCCCATCTTCAACTTACCCGTTCGATCCCTTCCAGCGCCTTGCGCTGCCGGTAGTTCCGAATCTCCATCCCGAGCGACAGCGCCAGCACGATCGCCCCCACGGTGATCGCGAACGGAAACGCGATATGCCGGTAGGCGAACGTCAGGTTGGGCGCGACGTGCTTCACTTGCGAGTACACCATCGTTCCCAGGATGCTCAGCAGCAGCGCTACCGCGAACGACAGCAAGGTGAACAGGAACGTCATCGCGAATACGCGCGCCGGGACTCCAATCCAGCGCAGCCCGTTTGACCCAGTCTTGCCCATGCTTCTAAGCTACACCATCGGTCCGGGGCACAGGTAACGCGGACGCGACGTGGTGGCTTTGGACGAGATTTCGGGGCATACTTATGTGTGCTTCTCGTATACTCTCCAGGGCACAGCCGAGGCCTAGATGTCCAACATCAAGACGCAACGGCCACAGACCAACTACGACGCGCGGGCTTTCCGGTCGCACCGCGAAACGAGGCGGCCCCGGCGTCTTCATTCTGTTCATACTTCTCTTGGCAGGCGCAGCTTTCTTGCTCAGAGGCCGTCTCTCTTGGTTCGCCCATGTTTTAACTTCCGAACCGGCGACCGTAACCCAGAACCCATCGGAGGTTGAGAAACCTCAACCGCCGGTCCCGCAACCGAAACTCAAGCCCCGGAAACTCGCTGAGGCGGAGGGTCCGTCAACGGCCGAGTCCGGAACCCATGAGCGGGTCGCTCGCCCTATCGTCTCCGTCGAGGTCATGTATCCCGGAGGCAAGCGTCGGACGATTTACCCGCACGATGCCACGGTCAACTTGGATTTAGGAGGCTCGAAGCCCCGACCATCGCCCCCGGCGCAAGCTGCGGCAGTAGCCACGACGGTTGGGAACACCACCGAACCTGGACCGGTTTCCGCCGACGCCCCGGAGGTCCTGTATCGTCCCTCGGATCCGGTCTATCCACGCCTGGCGGAGCAGATGAAGATCGAGGGATCGGTGACGCTGCAGGTGAATATCGATAAGACTGGAAACATCGTCGGCACTCAAGTGCTAAGCGGACCGCCAATCCTGGCCGCCGCGGCTCAAGAAGCGGTTCGACAGTGGCGCTTTCGGCCGCGTTACAAAGATGGCGCACCCATCGATACGGAAGCTCATGTCGTCGTGAATTTCACGATCTCAACGCGGTAGGCGTTCACCGGGCGGAGTGAGCGGGGCTTCCGCGCCGCGCGACTACGCTACAATACCGTCATGTCGCAAACCGCCTCCGCGATCACCCGCAGCCCCGCGGAGATCGTGCAAAACAGCCCGGTTTCACAGGCTCCAAATGGCATTTGCTATGCCCGTTCGGGAGAGATCGCGATTGCCGACAACGATCTCGAACGCATGACTGCCGCCGTGCCCGTGCCGATCGCCGCCGCGCTCAGCCGCAAGGCGTACTACTTCGTGCCGCTCACCGTGACCCAGGGCGATGAGACCGTCATTGCCGACCGCTACGACGTTGCGCTCAGCGACAACGCGGTTTGCCATCGCAACCTGAATCTCGGCGACGCGCAGTGCGTCTTCATCTCCACTCGCTTGATGGAAGACAAATTTTCGGTGGCGTTCGAGTTCTACATCAACGTCGGGCACGCGCTGGTCGAACACGCTGGAGTATCCCAGAGTTTCGCCGACTTGGCTTGGCAGCAAGTGGAGTCGGGAGTGCGCGGCGAAACTTCACTCGACGCCTGGGAGGCACGCAAGTTCGCCACCGCTCACGGTCCGGATGCGGAGAAATACAAGAACGACTATCTAACCGCCAGCTTCGCGGATGCGATTTCCATCTACCTGCTCTCGCTCTTCCTCGATGTCGATTACTACGACCTGAGGGAACGCGACTACCCGCTGCTGGCGCCCGCCCCCATGGCCGAACGGTTGCGCAAGATCGCGGAGATATTCCCACCGAACCCTGGATTCGAATTCAACATCTACTATCGGCGCAGGTCGTAGAGCGGATCTTCATTTGGGTTCTGGGTCTAAACGCCTGTGGCGGTGAGAAAACCTTTTCAGGTTTACTTGCTGAAGACGGCCCCAGTGCTATCCAGGGCGCACCTACCGTCGGGCGGTGCGGTCGATTCCGCCATGTGCGCACTTCGTAATGACTTCCACCATTGCAGCAGAGGCTTCACCTGGGACTGGTACGGCCTGAGACTCTTTTCGGTCAGGAATTCCATATTTTGGAAGTCTTTCTCGCGGGCCACGCTGATGGTGTAAGGATGCAAATCCTCCATCACCAGCGGCGGTTCGCTCCGCGGCACCTTCATCTCGCGAAATTCCTTACGATCAAGGATACCTTCGAGAACGGTCCAGTCGGCATCCGACAATTGTCCTTCGAAGACTTTGCGTTCGCGATCTTTTCCCAACTTGCGGCTCGCTTTTTCGGCGTGGAAATGGCGGCCCTCAAAAACCAGCATGCAGTAGTGCTCCGTCCCCATGACACCTGGCTGCACCTCAGAGAGCAGAAGCCGCAGCGGCGTACTCTCCGCCGGTTGGGTAGGGCCGGCATTCGCCGCAACCAGGCTGATTCCTAATAGAACATAAAGAATTGTCATCGGACATCTCATTGCGCCCGCCTTGGGAGTTGTCGGCCTACCCAGATGCTCATCACTCGCAGTTCTGGGGCTTCGATTGCGTCAATTTGTTCTTTTTTCCCATCTCTTCCGACCATTTCATGAGAGGGTTAAGTGTCTTCCGGTAGGGTGCTCCGTTGTCCAGGAAAGTATCGATTCCGGACAGGGAGGCTGACGACGACACACCGGAACTCAATCCCGCTTTCACCCGTTCTTTCATCATCGTGAATTGTTGAACCGTTTCGGCCCGAGCGATTTGCACATCTAGGCGCTCGGCTTCGCGGACCACCTGGGTATTGTCGGGAAGGTCCAGCGCCTTAGGCGTCGTGATCTTTTTGAGCCCTTCATCCTCCAGAATTGCCTTCAGCCGTTGCAGATCGTCGGCTGTCAAAGTGCCCTCGGCCGACTTGGCTTTTGGCTTGCCTGGAGTACGTTCGTCTTTTTTCTCGACGAAGTATTTGCCATTTTCGTACACGAGCAGACAGGTGGAGGAGTTGGGAAATTTCTGGGTGTTATCCGGCTGGAGCAGGTTGACGGCGTCCCACGCGTTGTTTCCGCTCGACATTAGATTCGATGCAGTTTCCAGCTCCACGTTTAAGCTTTGCATCCGCAGCAACAGTCTGGCTCCTTGGCCGCTGGCGATCTGGGTCAGCAGTAACAATCCGACGAGTACTAGCATTTTCATGCGCACGGGATAACCCGACATAGTTGGCATTTCTCTACTCCCTCCTGGAGACCAGAACCTAGCTCCTATGTTACTCCGGGACTCATCGCGACACCTTAAAGGGCTGCGTCCGTGGTGGGAACCGCCCTTGGAGGAGACGAAGGAACTTATTCACGAATTTTCTTCTTAAGATCACACAATGTCAATGAAACGGGTCACATCGTGATGTGCGGTGATCCTTAGGGGCGCTTCTGACGGCGGGCATTTATAAAACATTGCGAAAGTAAAGTTCACGGCGCCACTGTAATCGGCGCGGCAACACTTCCCATACGATTGCCCAGGGCGTCGCGAACCACGAAACGAACGTTGTACTCCCCGGATGGAAGCTGGAGCCCGTTTCGATACGTCATGCCGTTGTGCTGGATCTGCTGCAAGCTTGCGGTCTTGAGGTGGACGTCGATGCGTTGCGAGAGGTCTGCAACCACCTCTCCACTGAAGTTCCTAGCCGCCACAGCGATGTCGACGACCATGTGATTGTCGTCAGATTCGTCCACCGATGCGAAGCTAGGAGGCATCACAAGGTCGAATCGGATCTTGGTTTTTCCAGGGGCTGCCTTTCCGGGTTCTCTGTCCGACCACGTCACGGAAACTGGTACGCCTGTGTAGTCAAGGGGAGATCCCAGGGCTAACTGAATGTCTTGCTGAGCGGAACGGGGGGATGTATCCCGGGAGAGAAGGAAGCCTTTCCGATAGCGCATGTTCGCGCCCTTGGCATGCACCGTTACGGAAACCTCATGCCAGCCGGAATTGGTGCTCCTTGGACTGACGTAATAACCGAGCATGTAGTAACTACTATCATCCTGAACGGCCTGACGAAACGACTCGATCAGATTTCCGCCCCCAAGAAAGGCTTTCCCGCCCGTGTTTTCCGCAAATAGCTGCAGCGTGCTATTCGTGTCCGCTCTTTTCTCTCGCTCTTGAGCTTCAATATCGAACTGAGGATCTAAGTAATCAGACGTTCGCACTCCCCCGGTTGATATTGGTGTCCCGGCAGTAGCCGATCTGAGGTCGACCGAGTAGATAGCAATCTGAGCGTCGTTCATCATTCTCCAAAGATTGTCGTACGCCGATTGCATTTCATCCCGCCGATGGACCGGACAGGCCGGTTCGCACAGAAGCGGAGTGGCGGGGCTTAACGAGAACGGGAAACCAGAGCTCGCCCAAATCAGCGATTTGCGTCCCGGTAAGCCACGGAAGGCCTTTGCGATTTGCTGCAACGCCTGCACAGTGAGAGAAGCCGCCATCTTGTTCTCAAGTGAGGAAAGTTGAGCCTCGCTTTTCAATTCACCCCGAATCATCTCGGTGATTGCCTTGGCCATCGGACCGTCGACCGGATGATGTGGATCCACGACGGGTTCATAAACCATTGGTGAGGAATTGCCCGCCGGCTTGCTTAGCCCTGTGGCGAGGAGCTTGGGGTCATCCGTGAAATCATGGAGCAACTTGAGGCCGCCGCCGGTAAGCGCCAGCAAACACATGGGCTCGCCGGATTCCGCGACCCCCGAAAGAAACTTGACGAGTGCGGCGGTAGCGGCGGATTGGTCAGGCATGGGAGTATTCACGAAGTCCAAAACGATGATGCTGAGACGGTGATACTCACCTACTTCAGGTTCGACATTGCTGAACGTCCCATGTTCACCTTCGGAACGGCGAACCCTAGCCGAGTTGGTTTTCACCTCTTCAAAAATAGAGATGGGTTGAGATTTCCCGTCTTGCTTCAAAGCAAACTCTTCTCTTTTGAGACCCAAAACGTGGGAACCGGATTTGTCGTTAACGACTACTGGAATTAAGACCAGTTCAGTGGAAGAGGTGATTGTGGTTGCAGCGGTTTGGGCCGTTTGCGGGTAAAGCGCTCTCGCAACCAGTAAAGCGGCGGCGAATATGACAAAACGGGACGCTCTACACCACATAGAGCGTAGTCTACTCTACTCCCTACGGATCGCTTGTTGAACCTTCCCGGATTACACTTATTGACCGCGCTAATGCGGTTCTAGGGACTGAGGCGAGAAAACAACCCAGGGGCCGGGTGTGGGACCAGGCCCTGTTCTATGAGCTCACCTCGTCAGTACGGCGGGGTAAGCCCGGTATAGTCGCCCACGGCCTTGGCGTCGTAGGGCGAGTTGAGTCCTCCGCCGGCGACGCTTTCGGCGTTGTAGCCGAGGTCGCCGAGTTTGCCCCAGGTGTGCACGATCTGCTTGGCGTGGTTGACCTCGATGACGCGGTGGTTGTATTGATCGCTGATCAGGGTGTGACCGTGCCGCAGACGCACGGCGCGCGTGGGCGCGGGGCCAGTGCCTCGGGGCAGGTTGCAGCCTGCGGCGTGGCAGGTGAAGTACTCCCACACGACGTTTTTATTGGCGTCAATCTCGACGACACGGTTGTGATTCGCATCCGTGATCAGCGTGTGGCCGTTCTTGAGCCGGCTGGCAAACGCGACACCACTGACCGGATCGTTGATCGTCGGGTCGCCGCTGCCGTATTGCCAGACAATGTCGCCACCGAGCGGGGGCGTCGGCGTGACCTCGAGCGCGCGGTTGTTCGCCTCGTCGCAGATGAGAACGTTACCGTTGAACAATAGCTCGGCGCAGTTCGGGTTGTTGAGCTGATTGGGGCCGTTGCCGGAAACGCCCGTGGTGCCATATTGCCAGACGATTCCATTGGTTGCGACATCGACCTCGATGATGCGCTGGTTCGCCTGATCGGTGATCAGTACATGGCGGTTGGGAAGCCAGGTGCTCTGCACGGGGGCGTTGAGCTGATTCGGGCCGCTTCCCGACACGCCAAACTGCCCATATTGCCAAACAATGTTTCCCGCGTGGTCAACCAGGATCACCCGGTTGTCGGGGCAGCCGCTGGAATTGGTGCAGTTGGGCGCTTCCGGCTGACCGCCAGGGGTTCCGGTGCCGGCCATTAGTGTGAACTCCCCAACCCGCTGCGCGTCATTGACACCGATGATCGACGCAGGCGAGAAATCCGCCGGACCTAAGCCAAAGTGCCAGACAATGTTGCCCTGATGGTCGACTTCAATCACACGATTGTTGAATTGGTCGGCAATGAGGTAATGGTCGGCTGCCGCAGCGGGCACAGTCGAAGCCAGCACACCTGCGAACAGAACGGCGAAGAAAATTGTCTTGCCGGGAAATTTCATGAGCATCCTCCAGTGAAGGGCGGGCCGTTGCCTCTAGAACCTCACCGGCTCCGCACAGCGAGAAATCCAGGCTCCAGCCCCTGCCAAGTTGTCAGAGAGCTGTCGGAGAATTGTCACTTTCTTGTCAAATTTCGCTCTCTGGTCAAATTGATAAGCAGGTTTCGCCGCCGGCGAAAAGATCGGCTGTTGTCAGGGACGGAAGACCATCGGATAACGGAAGACGAGAGGGAGGAGTCCACCGGCCGCGATCCGCTATTCACGATTTACCCGGCAGGTCCACAGTTCCGAGGCATTCTCGCGCACCTTAGTGCCCTTGGCGGTTCCAGAGGCGACGGCTTATGCTGAAAGTGGATTGAAAGGCTCAGGTTTCGCTTTGCCCATGATTTCGCTTCGTCTCTACACTCTTGCGCTGGGCGCGATTGGCGTGGCCGTCGCCAGTTATGCCCTGCTGCGCCGCAAACCCAAAACCGCGAGCGAGGTCGAGCGCGAACGCCGCAACTGGCTGAATACGGTCGGGCGCATCACCGATGGCACGGTCATTGATGTCCAGGAAATCGCGGCTGACCCCAGCCGCCCCGCCACCATGCTGATTTACCAGTACGACGTGGCCGGCGTTTCCTACGAGGCCTCGCAGGACGTCACCTATCTTCGGCAGTGGATCAATCTGCATTCCTGCCGTCTCGGCCTGCCGACCTCGGTGAAGTACGATGCCCGCAACCCGGGAAATTCCATGGTGATTGCCGAAGGCTGGATGGGGTTGAGGCAGTAGAGGAAGGTCGGGTTGAGGTCAGATTGCAGAGCGTAAAAACCCATTGCGCAAACGGCACTCGGCGATCTGACGATTTTCACCTCTGCAATCTGACCTCTAACCTCTGACCTCTCTCACACTTTCCCCAACGCCATCGCGACCATGTAGAGAATCTGTGCCGCCGCCAACCCGACCCAGATGCGCTGCCGAATTCGCGAACGGCGGATGTCGCGCAGCAAGTCCGCGGTAGTCGGTTCGGCGACCGGAGCCTCCCGGCGTTCCGCCGGCATCGCCACCGGCTGCAGAACGGGTGGCCGCACGGCATCGGCCGGCTTCGGCTTGTCGGGATAAAACACCTTCGGCGTGTCCACGACTTCCGACCACAACGGCAGCAGGATCCATGACTTCGGAATGATGTCCAGAATCGGCTTGGAAGTAAGGTTGAGAGCCGGTTCTGCTTCGGGAGAGACGCGATCGGCCAGGTTTCGCAACAGCGACCCCCACCAAAAATGGCTGAGGCGATCGGTAAGGAGTTCACCAACATCGATGGGTTGCGATTCCAGCTCCAGCGGCGGCAGCGTTTCCGGCGAGAGCACCTCCCCAAGGTTGGTGAACACGGTGCGAAACCATGGCAGGCGCAGACGGTCGCCAAGCGGCAGGCCGACATTTACCGGCCGCGACGTGAGTACGAGCGGCGGCAACTTCTCCGGCGCGAAGGTATCGCGCACATTGCCGACGAGCGACCTCCAGAGCGGCTGGGTCAGGCTCGGCGGCGGCAGCAAATCGAGCGGAATCTGCGGCGGTGGCGCCGCGGGCTGCGGCTCCGGATACCAGGCTTCAGCGGCATTTGAGCGGTAAGACATAGGAATTCAGGTGCTCCAAAGCGTGAATATTGATGTTAGATGCTGCCCGAGCGTCTGTCACGCGTCTTTACGCAGCTTTACGAGCGGGCCCGCCCAATCGGGTCATCTGAACTATCGGGCCATCGGGTCATCGAGAGTCAAAAGCATTTGAACTTAGATGGCCCGATGACCCGATCACCCCATGGCCCGATCCTCCTGGCCTTGCGCTGAAGCACAATCGTAGGTTAGGTTTCAAAGGAATATCTGAAACGGAGAACCGCGATTGAGCGACTTCGAACAAAGGGCAGCCAAAGCTCACCGTGCGCAGCGGCGTTTCTCCCGTAGTCGTTTCGACGTGCGCATCCAGGTGTCGGTGTTTCGCGACGGCGTTACCACCAACTGCTGGGGCCGAACCAGCGAACTCAGTATGGACGGCATCGGCGCGACCCTCAGCGGCGAGTTGCGGGTCGGCGAAGTTGTTTCCCTGGAGTTTCCCATCCCCCTCCCCCCTCACGTCATCAAGGTGCGAGCCGTCGTGCGGTATAGCGATGGATTGCGCTGCGGACTCCAGTTCCTGATTGTGACCGACGAGCAACGGCTTCTGTTGCGCGAAGTCTGCGTGGTCTTGGCCAACGCCTCCTGAGCCAATAACCCGGCCTCCTGGAACCGGGTCCCGCGCAGTCGGTACTTCACCTGACGACCCGATCGTCTTTTGAATAGATGGCCCGATGATCCGATCACCCGATCCATTACGGTGGTAACTATCGGGCGACGCCCTTGGCCGCTTAACATCGCACTATCGTCAGAGGACTCGGGGGAGGACTCGATGGGTGAGAAAATCGCCCCGGCCGCGGCATCGGCCGAAGCGCCGCGGATGGAAACGCCGCGGGAGACGCTCGGGCACGGTGTGCTGCCGGCCGCCATCCGCGCCGCCTCCACTCCAACCCCGGCCACTTCCCCTGCGCACGGCCACGCTGCCGCGATCGCACTCACGGAAGTCACGCCCACGGTTGAGAAAGCCTACTCCGAACAGATCATCGAGAACGCTCCGGAAGCGATCAGCATTATCGACCTGGACCTGAAGATCTTGCGGATCAACGCGGAGTTCACCAGCCTGTTCGGTTTTACCGCGGCTGAAGCTGTGGGAAAACGGCTCGACACGTTGATTGTGCCTCCCGATCGCTATGCGGAAACCGCGTGGATCGCCCAGACCATCCAGGCGCAAAACAAGCTGAAGCTGGAGACCCGCCGCCAGCGGAAAGACGGCTCCCTGGTTGAGGTTCTCCTCTCCGCCTCGCCGGTCACGGTGAACGGCAAGCCCGTGGGCTCCTACGCCTCCTATAGCGATATCACCGAGCAGAAGCGCGCTGAGGAATTGAATGCCGCCTTGTACGCCATTGCCGCGCGCAGCCAATCCGCCGAGGATCTGCAACAGTTTTTTGCCGCCATTCACAACATCGTCGGTCAGTTGATGAATGCCCGCAACTTCTACATCGCCCTCTACGACCCGCAGTCCCAGTTGTTGAGTTTTCCCTATTTCGTCGATGAACAAGATCCCACCCCTGTCCCCAAGCCTTTGGGACGCGGCCTGACGGAATACGTCCTGCGCTCGGGCGAGCCTCTGCTGGCGACCCCGGCAGTCTTTGAAGAACTGGTCGGCCGCGGCGAAGTCGAATTGATCGGCGCGGCATCGTTGGACTGGCTCGGGGTTCCGCTGAAGAGCGGCACCACCTGCATTGGCGCCCTGGTCGTCCAGAGCTACAACGAAAACACGCGCTTCGCAGTGCGGGACCGCGAGATTCTGAAATTTGTTTCTCAGCAATTGGCTGCGGCCATCGAGCACAAGCGCTATGAAGAGGCGCTCCGCCGCTCGGAAGCCCGCTCCCGTTCCCTGATCTTGAGCGCGGCGTTCGGCATTTGCCGCTGCACCCTCGGCGGAAGATTCCTGGATGTGAATCCGGCGCTCATCAATATGCTGGGGCATGCCTCGGTCGAAGCCGTTCTGCAGTTGGATGTCAAGCGCGACGTCTTCGTCAATCCCCTGGAATTGGACCGCCTGGTCGAGGACTATCGCCGCACCGGAAGTCTAAATGGCGTCGAAGTGCAGTGGAGGCGCAAGGATGCCGGCGTAATCATCGTGCGGCTCAGCGGCGGCGCCGCCACCATCACCGATGAACCCGGAGAGGTCCTGGAGCTGATCGCCGAAGATATCACGGACCGGCGTCAACTCGAAGAGCAGCTGCGCCAGGCGCAAAAAATGGATGCCGTCGGCCGCCTCGCCGGTGGCGTCGCCCACGACTTCAACAATCTGTTGATGGTGATCAACGGATACACCGAGGTCTTGCTCGAGCAATTGGAAAAAGGCAGCGCCATGCACCAGAAGGTCGAGTCGATCCAGCAGGCCGCCGACCGCGCCGCCACCCTCACCCGCCAGTTGCTGGCTTTCAGCCGAAAGCAACTCCTCGAACTCAAGGTGGTCGACGTCAACACCGTCATCGGCGACATGGAGCGCCTGCTGCGCCCCCTCATCGGCGAAAACATCGAGTTGGTTACCCGCCTGTCCTCCGACGCCGGACACACCCGCGCCGACGCCGGCCAACTCGAACAGGTCATCATGAACCTGGTGGTCAACGCCAAAGATTCCATGCCCGAAGGCGGCAAGCTTACCGTGCAGAGCTCCGACGTTACGGTGCGCCCGAACTTCCGCGAACACCGTTTCATCCAGCCCGGACGTTATGCCGTGATCTCGGTCGCCGATACCGGCCACGGCATGGACAAGGAAACCCAATCCCGCATCTTTGAGCCCTTCTTTACCACCAAGGAAAAGGGGAAAGGCACCGGCCTGGGACTTTCGACTGTTTACGGCATCGTCAAGCAGAGTAACGGATACGTGTTCGTCCAAAGCGAACTGGGAACCGGAACCACTTTCTATGTTTATTTGCCGCGCGTGGAAGATGCCACCGAGGAGCTGAGCCCGGCCCAGTCCCCGCAAAACGAAGCGGGCGGCTGCGAAACCGTTTTGCTGGTGGAAGACGAAGAATCGGTCCGCGAACTGGTGCGCGTCACCCTCGTCTCCCGCGGCTACAACGTCCTCGAAGCGGAAAACGGCGAGTGCGGCCTGCGCGCCGCCGAGTCCTACAAAGAACACATCCATATCCTGATCACCGATGTGGTCATGCCCGGCATCGGCGGCCGCGAATTGGCCAAGCTGCTGCTCGCGCAACGTCCGGGCATGAGCGTGCTTTACCTTTCTGGCTACACCGAAGATGCCGTCGTCACCCAGGGCGCGCTCGGCCCGGGTACCGGATTCCTGCAAAAGCCCTTTACCTTGCAGAATCTCGCCAAGAAAGTCCGCGAAGTCATTCGCTCTCAGCCCGCCCCGAAGTCCAGAGCAAAATCGGCCGCGAACTAAACTCGCCTAAAGGTTTTAAGGTTTCCTCCGTGTTCCTCTGTGCACTCTGTGGTTAAAGGTTCTAAGGTTTCCTCCGTGCTACCCCGTGTACTCTGTGGTTAACGCTTTGTATTGACATTGATTAGGATGCGCCCCCGCCGCGTGCAACTTTTCCCCTGTCCCAGAGTCCTATACTAAAGTCAACGAAGTGTGGGGAATTGAACGGTAATCGGGGTGAGCCATGCTAATCAAGAAATCAGATGCAATTCCATCTTCCGAAATTACTCCTAAAACGACTTATCTGAACCGGCGCAACTTCCTGGCCGGCGCCGCCATCGCGGGAGCGGCCGCCGTCACCGGTGCGGCCTTTCGCGATCTCGTCACTCCGTCGCTCACCGCCCAAGCCAACGCCAAAATTGACGGCCTCCAGAAAAGCCCTTTCAGCACGACGGAAAAGGAAACGCCTTACAAGGATGTAACCAACTACAACAATTTCTACGAATTCTCCACCGACAAATACGAGCCGGCCGGCTTGGCCAAGAATTTCAAGACTCGTCCCTGGACCGTGACCATCGACGGCGACGTCAAGAAGAAGCAAGTGTTCGACGTAGACGCGATCATCAAATTGGCCGCCCCCGAAGAACGCATCTACCGTCATCGCTGTGTCGAGGGCTGGTCGATTGTCGTGCCCTGGGTAGGATTTTCGCTCAGCGAACTGATCAAACGCGCCGACCCTCTGCCCAAGGCCAAGTATGTCGAGTTCACCACCTTGTACGATCCCAAACAAATGCCCGGCCAGCGCACCAGCGTATTGCAGTGGCCCTACGTCGAGGGCCTCCGCATGGACGAGGCCATGCATCCGCTAGCGCTGCTTTGTTTCGGCATGTACGGCGAGGTGCTCCCCAATCAAGACGGCGCCCCGCTCCGCATCGTGATTCCATGGAAGTACGGCTTCAAGAGCGCCAAGTCGATCGTCCGCATCCGCTTCACCAGCGACCAACCGTTGAACACCTGGCAACGGGCCGCCGCCAACGAGTATGGTTTCTATTCCAACGTCAATCCGAACGTCGACCATCCGCGCTGGAGCCAGGCTAAAGAACGGCGCCTCGGAGAATTCCTCAAACGCCCAACTCTGATGTTCAACGGTTACGACCAGGTAGCAAGCTTGTATTCGGGTATGGACCTGAAAAAGAACTTCTAGGAATTGGTAATTTTGTAATCGGGTAATTTGGTAATTTAAGCCCCACTCTAAAAATTGCAAAATTACCCGACTACAAAATTACCAAATGATCTTGCGCCTCACAAAAATCGCGATTTTCCTTGCCGCCCTGGTCCCGCTAGGCCGTTTGGTCTGGAAGGCCCTTCACGACGGCCTGGGCGCCAATCCCATCGAGGTCATCACGCACTCGACCGGCGACTGGACGCTGATCCTGATCCTTACCACGCTCTCGATCACGCCCCTGCGCCGGATCACCCGCCAGTACTGGCTGATCGGCCTGCGCCGCATGATCGGACTCTTCGCCTTCTTCTACGCCACGCTGCACTTCCTGACCTACATCTGGCTCGATAAGTTTTTCGATATTCACGAAATGGTGAAAGACGTCGCCAAGCGCCCCTTCATCACCGTAGGCTTCTCCGCCTTCGTCCTCCTGATTCCCCTGGCCGTAACCTCGACGGCCTGGTCGATTCGCCGCTTGGGTGGCAGGAACTGGCAGCGTCTGCACCGCCTCATCTATTTCACGGGAATCCTGGCAGTGGCGCATTACACCTGGCTGGTAAAAGCCGACCTGCGCAAACCCATCGAATACGGAGTCGTGCTCAGCGTGTTATTGCTCTACCGCGTAGGAGTCTGGGCGTCGGAAAAAGCATCCGAAAGAAACAAGCAGCCCGCCATCCCAGCCGCAGCCCGAAATCTCCTGTAGAGACGAGCTTGTGTGGGGACGGGCGCCCTCGCCCGTCCATGCCGAGCGAAGCTCGGCAGTTGCCGGCAGTCACAGTGTCTCGCCGCAGCCCCTCAAAATTAACCGGCCGTTCAAGGGCCGGTAGGCGCCCTGCCTCTTTTCCGCAGCCGCCCTGCCGAACCGCCCCCGGCAATTTTCTCGACCGAAACTTTCTTCTACAATCCGGGTTACGGCATCTCAGGAACTGAAGACAGGAGTGTCTTATGAATCCCCTTGCGCCCTCCAAGTGTGTCACGCGCCTGCTCATGGCCCTGGCAGCGATCTCAGGCATCTTTTTGGCCGCCGGTTGCGGAAGCGGCAGCGGGCTAATCCTGCCCATTGGCGGCAGCTTCAGCAATTCTAGCCTGAAGGGTCAGTATGTGATCGCGCAGACCGGGATCGGGATCAACCAGACGCTGACCTCCAACGACCCGTTTTCCGAGACGGTCGTTTTCTCAGCGGATGGCAGCGGTCATCTCACCGTACCCGTCGATGACTTCAATCAGGATGGCACCGCTTATGGCCTGACGTCGCCCTTGGCCGGCACCTACAGCATCTCCAGCGACGGTACGGGATCCTTGTTCTATAACAACTCAACCTATGCCATCACCATGATCGACGACAGTCATTTCTATGTGATCGAGCAGGACACGTTCGCCACCTGCTCAGGTTTTGGCGAAAAGCAGGACACCACCGCCTTCACCGCCGCTCCCTCGGGCACTTTCGTATTCAAAGCACACAACCTTCAGACCAGTTCGCGGGTGGGAGGAATCACCATTACCAACGGCGCCATCAGCGGCACCGAGGACCTTCTCAATCTGGGCGCACTGTCGTCGAGTGTCGCCATCACGAGCTCGGTTGCCATGAACACGCCGGATGCAACCGGTCGCGGCACATTCACACTGAGCGACGGCACAGCGTTTGCCTATTACGTCGTAAATGCGGGCAAGTTCCATATCATGTCAAGCTCCGGCGGGCTCGAAATCGGCCAGGCCGAAGCGCAAACTGGCGGTCCCTTCTCGGTTGCCACTCTCGCAGCCGGTTCCTCGTACGTTTTCGGCAGCTCCGGCGACACCAGCGTAAGCGGCACGGCGGGCATTCACTCCGCAGGCGTCTTTACCACAGACGGCGGCGGCAATATCGAAGCTGGCAGCAGCACCGTCCCGGGCGCTGTGGACTACGTGCAGGATGCGACTGTGAACTCCAATGTCACGGTCTCGGGCGGCACCTACACCCTGGACTCGAGCGGTCACGGCGAAATCGATCTGACTTTGAGCGGCGCTTCGATCAGCCCACAGAAGTTCTGGATGGTGAATGGAACCAGCGCCTACTTCCTCGCCGACAGCACGGCCGCAGTCGAGGACGGCACCTTCTCCCAACAGACAGGCGGACCCTTTACCGCGCTCACCAGCCAAGCCGCGTTCGTCATGGACGGCTTCGATGTCGCCTACAAGGATCGTGTGGGAGCCTTCAAACCCACGGCTACCACGTTTCAGTGGAACCAGGCATCCAACTCTTTCGACCCCACCCTGTTTAATGGCGGCAGTCCGTCGGCAATCGGAACCAATGGCACCTATCAGGTGAGTTCCAACGGGCGCGCCACCGTGACTGTCAATAACGTAGATAACGCCATCGTCTTTTACCTGAGTTCCGCCAACTCTGGATTCATGGTGCAGGAAGATGCCGACATCGGAGGAGCTTTCACCGTGCAGGCCAGCCAGTGATCTCGAACGATGGAGCGCCGGGCGTCCCCGCCCGGCCCGCGGTAAGGTATAGCGTGGCATCAGGAAGACGCATCGTTAGCCGCTGTTGCTGTACCTCGCCAGATCCAGGGGTACTCTAGCGGATTGTTTACGAGCCCGGCCCGAACTGGATTCTCGATCATGTAGTAAAGCTTCTCCTGAAATTGTTCCTCTTTCCTTAAAGCACGGTCGAAGGATTCCTCTTGCCAAACCTTCCCCCGGCGATTCAGAAGCTGGTTAATGCGGTGTGCCGAAGCGCCTTTGATGGTCTGCATGATCTCGGCAATCGGGATGGGCCCTTGAGGAAAACAAATCGGTACGATTGCAAGGTGGACGTGATCCGGCATGACGACGAGACCGTAGAGATCAAACTTCAAACCATTTCCAGCCAGGCAGGTTTCGACCACTATTGTTCTGGCGGCAGGAGGTAGAGTCCAGCGAAGGTAGGAACAGAAGGTGGTGAAGATGATTTTGAAGTCCGGCTGAAAATGCGGTAGACGACGGCGGTATTCGTAGGGGTACACACGTAGAAGGTTAGCCACGAACTCAGATTGTTCACTAGGAGTTCGATCACATTGGCTTTGTGATGGATTATACGATGGAGCGACGGGCGTCTCGCCCGTCCCTAAGGGAAGCAGCGTCGCGGCCGGGCGGGGACGCCCGGCCCTCCATTGACTTAACCGCGAGACGCCGGGCATGACCGCCCGGCGTTTTCAGTGTTCGCCGTTCACAACTAGAAGCCCGGCTGAGCGGTGATTCCTTTTGCTTCCACGCACTCGTAAGCCCGGCCGGCGGCGAGGTTCTTGTATTCTTCGGTCCTGCCGCTGGGCCATTCGATCACCAGACGATCGATCTTGTCCCGCTTTCCCAGCCCGAAGGTTACGGGCAGCTCCGATTGCGACAGATAACTGGATCCGCCCTTGACCAGGCGCGATTCGCTCGACGATCCGTTCGACGATCCGTGGAAGATTTTCACCGCCGCCCCAATGGCATCGCGGTTAGACTTCGTTCCGACGAGACGAATCCGGATGCTTCGGTTGCCGGCCGTCTGGTCGTTGCGGTAAAGATAGGCGGGACCTTTGTTGGTGGTAACCAGGAGATCAAGATCGCCGTCGCGATCGAAATCGCCGTAGGCAAGGCCGCGTCCGACCTTGGGTTGGCTGAAGCCTCCCCCGAGGGCCGCGGCCACGTCGGCAAATGTTCCCTTGCCGCGGTTCAGGAAAAGTTGCGGAGGCTGCGCATAACCGACGCCGCTGACGTTGCGCACGGTGTCGTCGATGTGCCCGTTCACGACCGCAAGGTCGAGCGCCCCATCCAAGTCGGCATCGAGAAACACGCATCCGAATCCTAACTTGTCTTTCGACGCCAGCCCCACTCCACTCTGCATCGCCACATCAACATAATTCCCGCCATCGGAGAGCCGGTAGAGGCCCGTCATTTCGTTGTCGAAATTCGTGATGGCAACGCCCGCGTATCCTGAATTGTCGAAGTCGGCCACGTCCACGCCCATGCCGGCGCGTGCCCGGCCCTCGGCGGAAAAAGCGATGCCCGCTTCCACCGCGGCATCCTTAAACGTGCCGTTGCGCTGGTTCCGATAAAGTTTATTGGGCTGGGTGTCATTGGTCACCAGCAAATCGGGCCAGCCATCGCGATCGTAGTCGAGCATGGCCACGCCCAGCGACTTCGAGCTGCTGTCGAAAATTCCGCTGGTGGCTGTAACATCCTCAAAGGTTCCATTGCCGCGATTGCGAAACAACCAGCAGGTCTCTCCGCGATAGGCCTCGGGCGTGCAATACGACTTATGCTTGCCGTCGAGGCTGCAAAATACATCGTGCTCGGGAGACCACTTGACGTAGTTGCAGACGAAAAGATCGAGCAGTCCATCGCGGTCGAAATCAAACCACAACGCGGACGTGCTCATGGCTTGGCGGTTGCCCAGGCCGCTCGACTTAGTAACATCGATGAAAGTTCCCTTGCCGGTGTTTTTGAACAAGCGATTCTGGCCGACGCAGGTAATAAGGATGTCGGGATAACCGTCGTTGTCGTAGTCTCCGACGGCAACGCCCATGCCGTACATCTCGACGTCGAGCCCGGCGCTGTGGGTCACGTCGGAAAATGTGCCGTTGCGATTGTTGCGATAGAGCTTCAGCGTGCTGGGCTCCGATTTGTGCTCGCGCTTGTGACCAGGCCAGTCGGCGCCATTTACCAGAACAATGTCTTGCCAGCCGTCGCGGTCGTAGTCGAGGAAGGCGCAACCGGAGCCGAGCGTTTCCGGCAGCAGCTTTCCGCCGAAGGCGCCGTTGTTGTGCAGGAACCGGATTCCAGACTGGGCCGTCACATCCACCAGCCGGAAACCGGGATCGGGTGCGGGAGACGCGGCGAATGCGTTCACTCGCAAGAGTGATGCCGATGTCAAACCCGCCATTCCCCAGAGAAAGGACCGTCGGTTCACGGCAGGTCAACCAGCCCGTTGCGGATCGCGTAGACCACCAACTCGGCGGTCTTGTGGGTTCCCAAAGCGTCCATCATGTTGGCCCGATGGACGGCGACGGTGTTGGCGCTGAGGTCAAGCGCGGACGCAATCTGTTTATTGGACTTGCCATCGACGATCATTTGCAGGACTTCGAGTTCCCGCGGAGTGAGCCCGGCGTTGCGGCTGCCTTTGAGCGCAGCCGGACGCTTGAGTTGGGAGTCGAGCACCGTTTCGCCGTTCACGACTCGCCGGATCGCGGCGCCCAACTCCAGGTCCACCGCATTCTTCAGGACATAGCCGCGCGCGCCGGCCTCGAGCGCCTGCCGCACCAGCGTCTCCTCCGGATGCATGCTGAGCATGAGCACCAAGGCCTCGGGATGCTTGCGCAGAATCTGACGCGTGGCTTCGAGTCCATTCATCCCGGGCATGGCGCAATCCATGACAATCACTCTCGGACGAAGCTCATCCGCGAGCCGGATTGCTTCCGAGCCGTCGCCCGCCTCGCCGGCAACTGCGATGTCCGGCTCATCTTCCAGAATGCGCCGGAACCCCCGCCGCACCAGGTTATGGTCGTCCACCAGCAAAACTGAAATTTTCTCCGGCATGCGCATCAACCTTCGAGCTTCTTTCTGGGGACTCGTAATCGAACCAGGGTTCCTTTTCCACCCGCCGCTGGCCCGGGCCGCAAAAATTCAACCGTGCCGCCCATCAACTCCGCGCGCTCCCGCATCGCCACCAGGCCAATTCCCGGCTTGGCGGCCTGCGGGTCGAAACCCCGGCCGTGATCTTCCACTTCGACTTCCAAAGCCTGCGGAAGAAAGCGCAGACGGACCCACGCTTCCCTGGCCCCCGAATGCCGAGTCAAGTTATTCAAGGCTTCCTGCACGACGCGGTACACATGAATGGCGGCGTTTCCGTCTACAGGAAAGGGTTCGCCCGATTTCTCATAGAATACGTGAACGCCAGCCTGCCTTTCCACCACCGGCAAATACCAGTCGAGCGTGCTCTCCAGCCCGGTTTCTTCGAGCATCACGGGATGCAACGCCTGCGACAGGCTCCGCACTTTGTCGAGCGCGCTTTGCGTAATCTCGCAGACTTCATGCAGTTCAGCGCGCAGCTCTGAATTTTCCGGGGCATGCTTTTCCGCGCGCGTCAGCATCGCGCCCACCGCCGTCAGAATCTGTCCGAACTCATCGTGCAGTTCGCGCGAGATGTGACGCAAGGTGGATTCCTGGGTGGCAATCAGCTTCTGGGCAAGTTCGCTGCGCTGTTCGGAAAGCGCCGCAAGTTGGCGCGAACAATCGCCGATTCGAGCGAATCAGGTAAAGACTGGTAAAGAGAATGGCAATCAGAGTCGCCGTCAGGAAGAGATAGACCTGGCGCTGGACGCCGCTGTAAATCTGCGCGATGCGCAGCGCGGCTTGCTCCTCGCTCTCGTTGTTCTGTACCAGCAGCCGGGATACGGCCGTGCTCAGGGCTTCCTGGCGGGCGCGCAGCGAGATTCGAATTTGCGTCCTCGCCTCGGCCTGATTGGGGTCACGCGCCAGGGCAAAAGTTCGATCGGCGGCGTCCCAGAACTGCGCGACCGAATTCTCCAGATATTGCTTCTGGTCGGGCGTGCGGTTCACCGGGGCCACTTGCTGCTCGCGGCGCAGCGCGTCATCCAGATCGGTTCGAACCCGCTCGAACTGCGCCGACCAGGCCGTCAGCGGGTAGGGCTCATCGTTGTCGAGCATGTCGCGCATGGCCAGCGCGAGCAGGTTCAAATCGTTCTGGATGCGCAGCAACTGCAGAGAGTCTTTCCGGTTGCGGTCCACCAGATTGTTCTGCAGCTCGCGCAAACCGGAGATCTGCCGCGTGATGTATCCGGAGTAGGCGACCACGGCCGCCAGGGTGATGATCAGCCCCAAGAATAGTCCGGGAGTTGGAGACCGATGGGGAACCGGCGAGCGTGGCACGTCCCGAGAATACAACGAGGGCGGCTCAATTTACCAACCTGCGCCGGCGCTTGGTTCTATGCCGCCATGGCCTTCGACTTCCGCTGAGTCACCTCCGACTCGGCTTGCAGCCAATCGGCCAGGTCATGGCCGTCGTCTCTCCCTCGCTCCTCGTACAGTTCGAAGGCGCGACGACGGATTTGCTCTTGAAGGTCATTGGTAGATCCGGTGGTTGGGTCCGTTGTTATCACGCGGGTGGGCGTTGTGGGCGCAGGTTTCATTGCGATCTCACTCCTTATGAGGTCATGCCGACGGCTTTGCTTGACTGCGGGCCGAACAAGTCTTCAGTACGACCCTTGGCAATCATAGTTTCGCGGAAAACCCGCCTTCGATTCAGTGAGGGCGCTCACACCAAAATTGTGACGAAAACTGCGGGAGTGCGCTTCCTGTGGATTGGAAATTTCTAATGTTCGCTGGTGGAGAGTGATCACGGCGGAAGGCGTGCGCCACTCGTTCGTAACCCCATTCCAGTCTTCCCAGTAGCAAGGCTGCGTCCAACCAGATCGTGCCGTCCTGCTCAAGGAACCGCGAACTTATGACGATCAACCAAGCAGTTGTCCGCAACTCAGAAAGCGATCTGTCGTGCTATGAGAACAATCAACCAGAAGTCTTCCGCGTTGTTACGTTGCCGGTCTGTGTTGGTGTTGGTAGCGCAAGCCGGACTTATTCTCTGTTCTCTGGTATGCGCCTGGCTGCTGCGCTTCGAGTTCCGGATGCGGGACCCGAATCTTCTGTGGGCCGTGGCTCCGATACTCGTTACGGTTCGCCTGATAGTCATGCCCATGTTCAATCTCATGCACGGCTGGTGGCGCCATACCGGGATTGACGATGCGGTGGACGTCGTGAAAGCCATCCTCACGGGTTCGCTCGGGTTCTTCCTCATCGTGCGCTACGGGTGGGGACTGAAGGCTTTCCCGCTGTCCGTTTATGTGTTGGAGGCCCTGATCACCTTCATGCTCTTGACCGGGGTGCGCGTTCTCTCCCGCATGCTGGCGGAAACCGCGCGGGCGAACTCGGTCTCGAAACGTCTGCTGCTGGTGGGCGCGGGGCAAGCCGCCCAGATGATCATTCGCGAAACCCAGCAAGCGGAGACCGGCTATCGGGTGATCGGTTGTGTCGACGACAACCCACTCAAGAAGGGACTGCGGGTTCTGGGCGTGCCGGTGCTGGGCCCGGTCGAAGCGCTCGGGAAAATAGTCGCCCGGCAGAGAGTGGAGGAAGTCCTGATTGCGATTCCATCGGCGACCCCGGCCCAGATGCGCCGGCTGGTGGCCATCTGTAAAGAGGCGAACGCTGTTTTCCGAACCGTCCCCGCCTTGGCGGAATTGATTGCGGGCCGGGTCAACCTGGAGCAGGCGCGGGAAGTTTCACTTACTGATCTGCTGGGACGCGTCCCGGTCGATCTCGACCTGGAATCGGTCGGCGAGAATATTCGCGGCCGCGTGGTCATGGTGACCGGAGCCGCGGGATCGATCGGCTCCGAGCTGTGCCAGCAAATCCAGACCTACAAACCGAAACTTCTGGTCTGCCTCGACCAGAATGAAACCGGGATCTTTCACCTGCAGCATCAGCTGGCGCAGGGCAGCGGCAACAACCACAACAATCACAATGACAATCCCGATAACAATGACCGCAAGGTGTTTTGTGTCGCCGACTTCACGAATCCGGAGCGCATGCGCAGAATATTTCTAACCTACGGGGTCGAGATCGTTTTCCATGCCGCGGCGTACAAGCACGTGCCGGTCATGGAAGACAACGTGGAAGAGGCGGTCGGCAACAACATTTTCGGCCTGCTGTCGTTGCTGAACGTGGCCGAGAGTACGAAGTGTTCAACCTTCCTGATGATTTCCTCCGACAAGGCCGTGAACCCGACCAACGTCATGGGCTGCACCAAGCGGGTGGGAGAATTGATTCTTGCTGCCTGGCCCCTGCAGCGAATGCGCTGTGTCTCGGTGAGGTTCGGCAATGTCCTCGGATCGAATGGCAGCGTGATTCCGATCTTTCAAGAGCAGATTCGCCAAAACCGGCCCATCACGATCACTCACCCCGAAATCACCCGCTTTTTCATGACCATTCCAGAGGCGGTGAGCCTGGTATTGCAGGCCTTCGCCATCGGCCGGGACGGCGACATTCTCGTGCTCGACATGGGGGAGCCGGTGCGCATCACGGAGCTGGCCGAAACTCTGGTTCGCCTCTCTGGCAAATCCCGCCAGGAATTCAAGTTCATCGGCCTCCGTCCGGGTGAAAAGCTCTTCGAGGAGCTCTTCTATTCCGACGAGCTGGTTTTTCCGAGCTCCTGTGAAAAGATCGCCTGTACGGAAGGTGTAAAGCTCGCTTGGCCGGCGTTGAAACGAGGCCTCGACGAACTCTATGTGGCGATGTCACTCGGGAAGCGAGAGCCCATCCTGGCCCAACTCAAGCAGATCGTACCGCAATTCACTTACACCGGTTGCGACCAGGCCGGGAGCGCGGAGAAGAGTGCGGAGAATATTGCTTCGAGCCCAGCTGCGTCCGATTTGCAACCAGATATGCAGCCAGAAGCGCCCGTGCTTGCCGATATGCCGGCGTTGCCCTACCTACCCTGGCCGGCGAACCCGCAGGCGGCCCCATCGTTGAAATTGAAATTGGAATTGGGATCGGCGGGCGGCGGTCCTGGAGACTAATTCCATTCTGTAGGGGTCTGCCGCCGGACCCTTACCAGTCTCGCATGTGAATCAGCAACAAGATCGCCGTGGCTGCCAACGGCACGGCAAGGCCGGCACGCAGATTGCCGGTAGCTTTCGAAATCACTCCCACCATCCACGGCAACACCGCCGGTCCGAGCGACGCCAGGGAAAACATCAGCGAGCCGATGCTCCGGGCGCCCACCCCGAAGCGATGCGAGAACCGGGCAACCGTAATGGGATACAAGGTGGCGAAGCTCAATCCGGTGACGAGTGCGGCGGCAATGACGCCCGGCAGGGTCGATGAATGCAGCATCAGGCCGATCCCCGCCGTTGCCGCGGCAAAGCCCGCCAGCAACACGCGCCGCTCCGACAGGTGTTTTAGAATCAGGCTTGCCGAGGCTCGGCCCAACATCAGTGCCGACCAGAAAAAAGCCGGCATCATGGGTCCCATCGCCGCCGCGCGAGATCCCATGCGGGCCACATACGAGCCAATCCAGCCCCCCACCGCGGTCTCCGCCCCGGGGTAGAGAAAGAAGACCGAGGCGAACAGCCACAGCGTTGGATCTTTGCAGATTTTTCGCCACGCAATCGGCGAGTCGGCGGACTTAACCGCATGAGGAAACGGCAGGTTGCGCACGCTCGCTGCCAGCAGCACCAGGAATGCCGACACGGCTCCAAGAAAAACCGGAATCAACTGGTGCCGCTGCGCCCAAGCCACCAGCACCGAACAGAGCACGGCGCCCACTCCCCAGTAGAAATTCAGCAGGCTTACAGCCGCCGCCCGCGAACCTGGCGCGATTTCCGCGATCATCAAATTGTCGGTGGGGATGATGAGACCCAGGCCCAGCCCATACACCGCTACCGATACCATCCCCAGTCCGGACGATCCGAGATAGAGCGTGGCCGCACCGCAGGCCATGAGCAGGAGTCCGGAAAGAAAGGCCGGACGGAACCCCACCCTTGCCAACAGGATGCCGGAGACTTGCACGCCTGCGAGCGAGGCCAGGAACTGCACCAGGAAAAGGCTGCCGGCCTGCGTGTCGTTGAGCGCCCAGCGCGCAATCAGGATGGGCAACATAGGGCCCAGCAGAGTGGTCAAAATGCCCGTGGGGAGAAAGGAGATCTGAGCGGCCAGGATCAGCTGCCGGTTCGACCGGGGCTGGAGATGCTCATGCTGAGGGCTCGCCATGCGGGAAGCAGCCGTTTCCAAACACGATTTCGAGAACCGTCCAGCATAGCGTAACCTCAGCGATTTTTGGGTTGGACATCCGACGTGATCGGCGCCTGTTCCCGAATCCTCCATTGGCCGGCAGGCATCTCTTCCCGGTAACATGCGAACCTCAGGGATGATCGGCGGGCTTGGGCCTGAGTCCACTATCGACTACTACCGCTCCATCGTTGCGCGCTATCGCGCCAGGAAGCCGAATGCTGGATATCCGCACGTGATCATCAACAGCCTCGACGTCGATAACGGTATCGCCCTGCTTGACGCGGGGCGACTCGGCGACTTCGCCGCCTATCTTGCGGCAGGTGTGGAGTTGCTGGTGCGGGCGGGCGCGGACTTCGGTTTCTTCGCGGCGAACACGCCACATCTCGTCTTCGACGAGGTCCAGCGCCGGTCGGCCATCCCTCTTCTCAGCATCGTGCGCGCCACCTCTGATCACGCAAAGGCCCTCGGCCTGAAGAAGTTGGGCCTGTTTGGAACTGGATTTACGATGCGGGCGAACTTCTATTCGGACGAATTCCAGAGGGCGGGGATCGCGCTGGTTCGACCAAGCGAGTCAGAGCGGGAATTCATTCACAGGAAATACATTGACGAACTGTTGAATAACCGATTTCTTCCAGAAACCAGGACCGAGATTCTGAGCATCGCGCTAAGGATGAAGAACGAAGACGGCATCGAAGCGCTAGTCCTCGCAGGCACTGAGCTGCCGCTGTTATTGCGCGGCTTCGGCACCGCGGATATCGAGTTTCTCGATACAGCTGTGATCCACGTCGAAGCCATCGTTGACAAGCTGCTGAGTTGAACGCCAGGGTCTGTCATGGCCACTCACCCTGCTCGAACTGGAGTGTTTCTGCAGCCTGCTAGGGCGCTCGGTCGGGGTTCTTCTCGCCGGTGCTCTCCGCAGCCAAGCGCACCACCAATTCGCGAAGTTTGCTCATCTTGAAGGGCTTGGGGATAAAGTCGACGGCGCCGCCCTTGAGCACCTCGCGGGCGGTCTCCACCGTCGCGAAGCCGGTAATGACGATCACCTTGGTCGAGGGGTGATTCTCCTTCACGAAGTTCATCACTTCGATTCCGTTGGGCCCGCGCATCTTGATGTCGGTGATCACCAGATCAAAATGCTGCGCCGCGATTCGCTCGAGCGCCTGCCCACTCTCGGTATAGGCTTCCACCGCGAATCCCTCCCGCTCCAACTCCATAGTGAGACGGTCGCAGACGATCTTCTCGTCATCGATGACCAGAATGCGGAAGTCCGGTTTCATTCGCAGTCCTCCAAGGGCGCCAGCGCCGGTCGCGCGATCCGGGCCGGCATCAGGCTTCACTCCTGCTTCCCGCTTTTTTTGCCGCCTTCTTCACTAAGTCGCGCAACTGCTCCAGGCGGAACGGCTTGTCGAGAAAGGCATAAGCTCCCACGCACTCCGCCGCGCGCGTGACATCCATGGTGCGGTACCCGGTAATGACGATGACTTCGGTGGGAAGATTCTGGTTCTTGACCGCGACCAGGACGTCGATGCCGGTGGGCCCCTTCATTTTCAGGTCGGTGACCACGACGTGAAATCGCTGCTCGGCCAGCCGCTCGACCGCCTTGCTGCTTTCCGTAAACGTCTCCACCTTCATTCCGTCCTTCTCAAAAAAGTCCTTGAGGCGTTCGCACACGGTGGGCTCGTCGTCAAGGACCATCACATCAATGTTCGTCGGCATGGTCACGCTCCTTCATAAGAGTATCGATGGTCATATGAAATCTGCTTTCGAGAAATGCGTTCACCAGCTGATCCACGGTGCGATCGTCGCGCAGCAGGATATCCAGCTGCCGCGAGAACCCGATCAGGCGGCCCACCATCCGCAGTTGCTCTTCGCAGAGAGGCTGGGGCACGCCTTGCAGCCGCCCGACAATCAACTCGCCGCTGAGGTCGGTCGTGAATCCTTGCTGGGAAAGGATGGTCGCCAGCAGGCGCGCTCGCCGGGTGCGACGCGTGACATCGGTTACGCCTCCGACGAAGCGGAAGAAGATGTAGCTATCTTCGGGATTCTCGCCCAAATAGCAGTCGACCACGTTGAAATGGTATCCGACTCTAAGGTTCAGATTCAGGTAGTCGGCGGAGACGATGGCCACATTGCGCCGGAGCGCGTCGCCGCCGGGCGACGTCAGCGGCCCCGCTCGGGTCGCGCTGGCCATGAATCCATCGAGGTCCATCTCGGCCGGATTGGTCGACCAGACGCCGGGAGCCAGCAAGCCTTGCAGCAGAATCTCCAGCGGCCGGGAAGCGATCTGGCTTCGGGTTACGGCCTTGCCGCGGGCAGTGGAGGCGATGCCTCCGCCCAGATCGACGAGGACGAGGTCCAGCGGGATATCCAGATCGAGCGCCCGCGCACTGCTGCCCTCGAGGTGGAAGTCGCCCAGACGGCTCAACTCGGCGAGCGCCCGCTCGTGCGCGAAACGAATGATGTCGTGATAGGTGCGGCAGTGTTCGGGCTCAAAGTCGGGAGAGCTGGGATCTCTCTGGTGGAGCGGCGAGATGTGCCTCAACATGCGGCGCAAGGCGCGGAACTCGTGCGTCTCCTCGTAGGGCTGACTCCGCAGCAGTTGATAGCGGAGCAACTCCTCCACGCTTCCCTCGTAAACGGTGTTCTCATTGGCGTCGACCGTGATCACCGTTCCGGCGGGGAGCAGTTTGGTGGCATCCCGGGTTCCGACGATGGCGGGAACACGATATTCGCGGGCCACGGTCGCCAGATGTCCGGTCACCGATCCCACATCGCTCACCAAAGCGCTGGCGCCAGCAACAAGCGCGGAGAGGCGGGGAGAGGCAAACCGGGTCACCAGCACATCGCCGGGCTGGAAGCCATCGGTCGCTTCGTCGGCCCCCACCAGGAATACCCGCCCGGCGCCGATTCCGCGACATGCAACCTCGCCATGGCCGGGCATGAGAACGCGGTGGCGGGTGCAGGCCGACAGGACATCGTCCGCTGGATGCGGTGCGGCGGGTGGGAGGCGCAAGGGCCGTGCTTGCAGCACGACCAGACTGCCATCGTGGCCAACCGCCCACTCGATATCCTGCGGGCATCGCATGTGTCGTTCGATTCTGAGAGCGGAGTCGGCAAGGGCGGCGAGCGCGTCGTCGGCAATCGCGGGCGCGCGGCGCAGTTCGTCAGGTACGGGCGCGATGCGGGTCCCTTCGTCGACCTGTGGAACGTACATCTCCTGTTTGTCCGCGATATGGCGTGTCAGAACTTGATGGGGCGCGTGACGCGAGAGCTTGAACTCATCGACGGAGCCTCGCCCCTCGACGACCATGAGGCCGAGGCCGCGCGCCGCGGAAACGATCATGGCGCCGCTCTCCGGCGCATTGGGATCCACCGAATAGAGCACGCCGCTCGAGGAAGCTGGGACCATGAGCAGACATCCCACGGCCATTTCGCCGGCGGCGTAGGACAGGCCATGGCCGCGCCGGTAGCCGCTCGCCGGCTCCGAAAACAGGCTTGCGACCACCTTCAGCCAGGCCGCCGCCACGCGCTCGCGCGGCACGTTCAGGATGGTGGTGTGCTGCCCCGCGAAGGTGAGATCGCTATCTTCTCCAAGCGCGCTGCTGCGTACCGCGAACCGGGCATTCCGGCTGAAGGGCTTCACAGCATCCTTGATGGCTCGGGCGACTTCCGCGGGTGGTTCCGACGCGAGGATGGCCTGCCGCAGTCCGGCGGCCGCGCCTTCGGTGCCGGCGCGATACTTCTCGAACTCGCCGGCGACCTTGGGATGCGCCAGCACCAGGTCACAGGCTCGCGCGGTGATCACGAATCCGTCCGGCACCGGGAGCGCGAGCCGGCGGCGAATCTCCCCCAGCCGCGCCATCTTCTCGCCCACGACATCGCCGAGCTCCGTGCCCAGTTCATCGAGGGTAAGGGTGAGCGGCAAGTTCGGATCGATCTGATGCGGCTTGAGACTGGCCCGCACCGCCGCCCGCATCCGTTCGAGCTGGAGAGCGAGAGTCGGGTAACCATTGTCGGACATCTCGGCAAGGTCGCGGACGACGGCGGTCACCGCCTCGCCCAACTGGGCCTCCAGGGACAGGAGATACTGGGTGTCGAAGAGGTATTCGCCTCCGAGCTTTTCGTTGGCATCGGCGATCAGACAGAGCACGCGATTGTTATTTTCGAGCAGGCTGCGAAACCTGAGAAAGCGCGCTCGCAGCAACTCGACGTCAGCCCGGCGCGCGCTGCGGAATAGATCCGCGAATCTCACCGTCGTCCCCCTCAGTGCCCTTCATTCGATTTCGACCGGAACAGTACGCCCGTCAGCAGGCCGACGACAATCGCGATCAAGGATGCGGCGGCGCCGTAAGTCAGGCCGTGGTCGATTGCCAGGCGTCTCACGATTCTTACCGCTCCGGCATGCTCGATATGCAGAGTAGCACTCGCCAGGTGAACTGCGCGCTGGTCCTTGAAGCCGATGAGATCGACGGTATAATCGCCGGCCGGCGCCGAAGCAGGCAAGCGGAAGGTACCGCGCAACCGCTGCGGGGGCTCGGCCGCGGGAGCGACGAGCGCAGCACTTTTCCCCCTCCGCACCAAGGCTCCCTCGCGGAGCGCAAAAAGCCCGCCGTGCTCCTTCAATCCCACCAGGTCTCCGCGCAAGCCAGCCCCGGGAGCCTGATCGGGAATCAACGACTCGTAGCCCAGCATCCACTGAGCGCGCAAGGCCGGCGACCCCAGACCCGCCAACGGCGCGGTCGTGAGCACCTGGTAGACAACCGGCAGGTTCTCAAAGGTAACGCTGCCCGCGCCCATCCAAAGCAATCCTGCTTTTTTCCCGAGTTTTTTCAACTCCAGGCGTTCGGGACGACTCATGAGCCTCACGGCCGCTTCGTACCCGGCTGGCACTTCGGCGCCCACTTCTATGTTAGCTCCGTTGTAGGCAAGGTCGATTTCCACGCGCTCGGGAACGACCATGAGATCGCCCGTCGCGCCCGCGGGCTGACTGGCTGCGGGCCGGGGCAAGACGGAGAAAATTGCGAGGGCGATGGCTGCGAGGCCGGCATGCCGCATGGCTTTAGTGGCCCCCCTTGTAGGCGACGAGGAACTCCGGCCGCAAGAGCAACCCGAGCAGCATTTTCACCATCACGCCCAACACCAACACCGCCATCAGGATCTTGAGTTGGTCGGCCCGGAGCCTCCGGCCGATGCGTATGCCGATCTGCGCTCCGACCACCGAACCGATCAGCAGCAGCAGTGCGAGCACAAAGTCCACGCTGTGATTGAAGTGCGCCTGCAGCACGGTGACATTGATGCAGGTAAATAAGATCTGGAAAAGACTGGTGCCGACCACGACGTGCATGGGCATGCGCAGCAGATAGATCATGATGGGCACCATGATGAATCCGCCGCCCACTCCCATGATGGCCGCCAGCGTGCCCACCAGCGTCCCGAGCAGGAGCGGCATCAGCGCGGTGATCGTCACCTTCGACCGCGGAAAGTAAACCCTGAAAGGAAGCGCCCCCACCAAACGCCGATAGATCGGCGATCGCGGGGCAGTCCGGGACGGGCGCCCCCGCAGCGAGATCAGGCTTTCGAAGAACATGTAGGAGCCGATGCCCCCAAGCATCAGTACATAGACCACGGTGATAGCAAAATCCGCCTCCCCCAGACGGCGCAAAAGCTTGATGAGTTGGACCCCGACGGTCCCGCCGGCGATGCCGCCCACCAGCATGAGCACGCCCATGCGGACGTCGATGGTCTTAGCGCGAAAATGGGTGTAGCAACCGGACGCGGAGGCGGCCACAATCTGGTTGGAATCCGAAGCCGCCGCTACCGTGGGCGGGATCCCGTACATCATCAGCAACGGCGTCATCAGAAAACCGCCGCCCACGCCGAACAGGCCTGACAGGAACCCCACTAATCCACCCAATCCAATCATCAAGAACACGTTGACGCTATTCCCCGCGATGGGAAGATAGAGATGCACCTACACCTCCCTCAATGGAAGAACGACGGAAGAAATTGGAAGGCGCACCATGAAGGTTGTGCCTTCCCCAACCTTGCTGCGCACCGTGATCGTCCCATTGTGCTTCTCGACGATCCCGTAGCTTACGGCCAAGCCGAGCCCGGTTCCGGCGCCCACTTCCTTGGTCGTAAAAAAAGGATCGAAGACGGAACCGATGTTCTGTTCGGGAATGCCAACGCCGGTATCGGTCACTTCAACTTCCAGCGCGCGGTCGTTGGTAGAACCACCGGTTGCCTGGCCCCGGACCGTCAGCACTCCTCCGTTGGGCATAGCCTGGATGGCGTTCAGAAAAAGATTCAAGAAGACCTGCTGGAGGTCGCGCGGATTGCCCTGCACCTTCGGCAGGTCCGGCGGCAGCGCGAGGTTGAACTCCACGCGGTTGATTTCGGCTTCGTTGGCCACGAGGCGCCGCGCCTCGCGCACCACATTTTCCACCGACAAGGAGACGACGACCGGCTTCTCGACGCGGGTAAAATCCAACAGATTCCTCACGGTTGCGCTCGCCCGCTCGACTTGGCTGACGACGTCGGCCAGCATTTTCAGCTTCTGGTCGTCGGTGTAGTGGTCGAGACCTTCGTGGAGCGCCTCGGCGTTGAGGCTAATGTTGTTGAGGGGATTGTTGAGTTCGTGAGCAATGCCGGCGGTCAGGGTTCCCACGGCAGCCATGCGGCTGTGACGGGCGAGCTGCGCCTCGCGATCTTTCAGCCGGAACAACATGCGATTGATGGCGACGGCGAGCCGCGAGAACTCATCGCGATAGCGGCGCGCCGGCAGAATCGGCGAGAAGTCGCCCGCCGCAATCCGTTCCGTGTAGCCGGTGAACCGGCGCAAGGGATTGGAGACCTGGCGGGTCAGCGTGAAGGTGACCAGGGCCATGGCGAGCATGATGAACAGAAGCGAACTGGCCGCCACAATCCACGACGTGCGAATCGCGGTGCGGAGGCGAAGCCGCTCCCGCTCCAGCAGATCGGTGGCATCGGCGATGAGCTGCGCGCCGTGCTGTCTGAGCTCCTTTTCGACCTGGGTGCGTTCGTTCGCCTCGTTCTCCTGCGAAGCAGCGCCGGGCTGTCTCGACAACTCGGCCAGGCGCTCGAGCGAGCGGTCGTATTGCTCGAGGTTCTCTTCCATGCGCTCGAACACCTGCGGGCCGGTAACTTCGACCATGCTGGCCTTGATGCTGTGCAGCTGATTGTGGGCCGCTTGCACTTGCGTGAGCGCATCGTCCAGGCCGGTCCCGTAGAGGAGGTAGTTCTTTTCATAACGCCGGGTGTTCTCGACCTCCAGCGCATAGGTGCTCGCCTTGTCGAGAAACTCCTGCAGCGTGCCGACTCTTGAGACCAGCACCATCGAGGCGACCACGACTCCGGCGACCAGCAGAAAGCACAGCAGCATGCTCATGCCGATGCGCAGGCTCATGGAGATATTCGGGCGATCGGCGAGGGCTCGCTCCGCGTCGGCGAGCAGCCGCCGGTCTTCGTCGGCCAGGCTGGCCACGCCGGGGGCCGGCAGCGGCACGGCATTCGAGTTTCGCGGTTCCGACGCTTGGGAGGTAAGCGGCGTCATCGTCATCCCTGGACTCCAACTCCAACTCCCTGGACTCTAACTCCGAGGTCCCGTACGCGAGACTCGGCACCCTTAGCCGGGCGGCTTGGTACGCTGGGGCGGCTTGCTGTGGAGGATATCCATCGCTGCACAACCAACTGGCGGAGCGCGCGGGCACACACGACGGCACCGTAGCAGGTTTACCACATGGTAGAACGACCTTCCGTGACCTGTGTCACCGCGCTTGGGGCGCTGTCGCTCGCCCGTGCGCAAAGCACCGGGGCCTTAGGCTTCTGACGGATGTGTCGAGGAAGACTAGTTAGGTCAACCATGATGTTCGCAGGGTGCTGTCTGAAAGATAAGCGGGCAACATGAAGTGGTTGAGAGACAAAACGGCCTTTGAAACATGGATGCGTGGGCTCCTCGTAGGCCGCTTTGCATCCGTAGCTAGCAGTGATAGCATTGACAGCATGGCGACATTGACGATTCGACAACTTGACGAGAAAACCAAGACCCGGTTGAGGGTCCGCGCTGCCCATCACGGACGTTCGATGGAGGAAGAGGCCAGGGACATTTTGCGCTCAGCTCTAACCGCTTCCTCGCCGGTAAAAGGGAACCTGGCGGAAACCATTCACCGGCGCTTTGCAGCGTTAGGCGGACTCGAACTTGAGTTGCCGCGACGCGACGCTATGCGCCAGGCCCCGGGATTTGGCGAATGATCATCCTCGACACGAATGTGATCTCCGAGCTGATGAGACCCAAGCCCTCTGCTCGGGTTGTGGTATGGGTTGCGAAACAACGAGCAGCGGAACTCTTTACGACGTCCATCATCGAGGCGGAAATCTTTTATGGAATTGAGCTGCTCACCAAAGGCAAGCGCCGAGAGGGGCTGCTGACAGCGGCGGAAGCTATGTTTGCCGAGGATTTGGCGGGTCGCGTCTTCGGATTTGAGAGCGAGGCAGCGCGAGTGTTCTCCAAGATTGCCGCTCGCCGCCGTACGCTCGGCCGACCGATCAGCCACGCCGATGCGCAGATCGCGGCTATCGCCCAAGTGCGAGGCGCCAAGCTCGCGACGCGCAATGTTGCAGACTTTGAGGACTGTGGCCTTGATGTCGTTGACCCCTGGAATGGTTCGTGCGGTGTCCCGAGTGGAATCCCATGGCCGCGTGCGATGCTTGAGAAGGAGTGCTGCGGCGTCAAGAGTATCGCTGAACGCGCTCATGATTCAAAAGGCGTTGCGATGAGTTCTGAGAATCAGAGTCATTGTCTGTCAAGGACAGGAAGGTCGTCTACAAAGTTACAGGGGGACTTCGGTCTTGGCAGGGGCGCCAAGCGGAAGCCAGTCGCGCTCGCTCTCAGTGGAGAAGGCTCGGATTTTAGGAATCGACGATAAGAACGGGATCAATGCCTGCAAGTTGCTTGGTGTTGCATTTACCGACAGCCGGTAGGCCTATCTTCAGTGCGAACACTGCGCTGTGTAAGCGGTTGTTTACTGATTGCCGAAGCCCTTGTGAAGTCTTGCGACCGTTGGCAAAGCATCGCACGTTACCAAAACCATCAAGTTCTGCAAGACGCCAGACGAAAACTGGAGACAGCGATATGACCAGAGATCGATGAGCATCCGAATGCGATGCAGAGAATTTCGAAATTCTTGAGCGAGCTCACCAAAGAGCAGAGGAGCGATCTTTCCAAGGCCGTGCGCGACATGGTCACCTGCTTCTGGGGAAGATATCTCCTGACTCGCGGTCGATTGCAAGGTACAAGAAGGGCGAGGCATCGCTGGGCAGAGCTGCTAACCTGGCCGGAGTTCCCGCGGGACAGATGATGACGATCTTGACCGAGTTTGGGGTAGAGAGCAGGATCGAAGATGAGTGATTATCTCCAAGGACTCGCAGCGCTGCGAAAGGCGTGGTGACCCTGATTCCTGGGAGGAAACCGGCAGTCCGAACTGGCTGCCAGGCGCCCCCGCTTTGCATTCGTGGCTAGCAGCGATTGCATTGACAACATGGCGTACATTGACGATTCGACAACTCGACGAGACAATTAAGACCCGGTTGACAGGGTTCGTGCCGCTCACCACGGACGTTCGATGGAGGAGGAGGCCAGAGAGATTTTGCGCTCAGCTCTAACCGCTTCCTCACCGGTACCGAACTTCTGGCGGAGACCATTCACCGGCGCTTTGCGGCGTTAGGGGCGACCTTCAGTAGCTTGAGTTGCCGCGACGCGATGCTATGCGCCAGAGCCTCGGAAAATAGCATGGGCACGACCAAGCCGCCAAGTTACGTCGCCTGCGCCAGCCCCGGATCGTTCGCCAGTAACTCCCCAATTCGCCGGTCGGCGAGCTGGGCGCGGCGGTAACCTCTGGTGCCGTAGACCACCAAAACCACGCTTAGCAACACCAGCGCTCCGTCAAAGAGACTCCATCGCGAGACCCCAAAGTAGCGGAAGAGCGTCAGGCCGATGGCGAGAAACGCGAGCCCGGTCCGAATCATGGCCAGGTAAGTTCTTCCCCGGGCGAGCTCCGTTCTCTGGAGCGACATACGGGTCCGGGTTAAAGCCCGCATCGTCCGCTCAGCCGCCAGATCGTTTCGCTCTTGCGCCAAGTCCGTCCTGGCCTGGGACAAGACGTTGCGCTGTTCCGCCAGCGCGGTTCTGGTTCGGGCCAGGTCCGTTCTCATGGCGGCCAGCTTGGACCGCTGCCGGGCTAGTTCGGTCCGGTTGAGCGCGAGTTCCGTTCTCTGCTCCGCCATGGCGGTGCGTTCGCGGCCGAGATCGGTGCGGATGTGCGCCAGCTCCGTGCTGCGAGTGGAAAGCTTGGTCTGCACTCGCGTAAGGGAGGTTCTCTCCCGCGCCATCGCCGTCTGGTCCTCGGTGTACTTCGCGGTGGCCGAGGAAAACTGCAGCAGATTGGAGGTGGTGTCGGTGCGCCGTTTCGCCATCTCGTTCTGTTCTTCGATCAGTTCGACTTGCTTCTCATCGAAGTCGAGTCCTCGGGCGAGCAGCCCCTTGATCTCAATCAAAACTTCGGGCGATCGGGGTTCGAGTTCCGTGTGATTCATCTCTGGCCTCCCTAATTACTAAGTCGGTTAATCAAGTCAAGTCGAACGGAGGAGCGTACCCCTCCTTGTACAGCACATCCGTTACCCCGGACACAGTTCTGGCAGTTTCCAGAACCGCGGCGCGATCCGCGTCCTCCAGGTAAGGGCCCTCCAAGGTGACGCAGCCGCCATCCGCGGTCGCGCCCACCTCCAGTTCGAACGTCTTCGGATTGTCAATCAGAGCCGCTAGAACGCAGGCGCAGAGGTAACGGCTCTCGACGGCTGCCAGGGATTCGGGTGTGGGCTTGAACTCGCTCTGCTGCGCGAGACTCAGCAACATGCTGCACGCCGTGGGGAAGGAAACGCGCTCCAGGTTGATACAAAGGTCGAACAGTTCGGGATCCTTAAGGCTCTTTCCGTACATAAAGCGGGTCCAGCGGCTGCGCTCCTCGTCGACTTGGTGGATGCGCTCGCGAGCCTGCTCCTCGTTGACCCCTCCCTGCTTCATCAGCATTTCGATTCGCAGTTGGTATCGGTGCGAGGATCCTCACCCGTGCCGCGTGCGCGATTCCCGGGAGCAAGAGATGTCCGGAGTAGCCGAAATACGCGACGTCGCCTTGGCGCACATATTCGAGAAGGGCCCGTTGCATCAGGATTTTGTACGGCCGCCGCAACGCGCTGAGCCGGCTATAGTCCTGCGCCGCTCGGGCCATGCTGGTGACGACCTGGTTCGCCAGATCGCCGTGGGTGTTGACCACCGCCGTCAGATCCTCCCGCGTCAAGCACCGCGTTCCCGGTTCGCGAAAGGCATTGACTGATGAGTTGACCGCCGGAAAAGGAACCCCGTGATATCAGGAGCAGCGCCATATTCGATTTACCTCGCGCGTAGTCGTAACCCAGCCATGCTCACACCCGAATGGGAGGCGCCAGTTTTTCAATGTTTACGGAAGCAACTCCGGAGGCAGCCGACGCCACCCGTTTGACTTCATCGATCTGGGCCGTGATCGCGACCTTGCCCTGGATTGTGACCGCACCGTCGTGCGCCACCACCTCGAGTTCGAGATCCGACGTGGAGCGGTTGATCGCCAAATCGGCCCGTACCCGGCTGGCGATGGCCAGATCGTCCATTCTGCGCTGACTCTCGGCCGTGAATTCGAAACGCGGCCCGAGCACAATCGAGGAGATGACGCGGCAAGCTTCTTCCATCTCCACGTGCTCAAGGTTGAGCACGAGGTCGTAGAGGGAAGGATCTTCCCAGTCCACGCCGTAGAGAAACCGGGTCCACTTGCGCCGCTCTTCATCCACTTTCACGATGTAAGCAATGGCATCTCTGCGGCTGTAGTGCAGCCGTTCCTGCAGCATCTCGATCCGGCGCTCGATGGGGGCGACGATCCGGGTCCGCAGGATGGGCTGTCCGCCTCCGAGCAACAAGTGGCCCGCCAGGCCGTGATAGACGACCTTTCCCGTTCGCACTTCCTCGGCCAAAGATGCCTGCATCAGGGCCAGATAAAGATAGCGCTTGTGCTGGAAACGGTCGAGGAATCCGGGAGGTTTCTCCAGCGCTTCCCTGAGATCGTCTTGCGACACCCCATAGGCGGCGGCCCGCTCGACGATCACGTCGCGATCCAGGCAGCGATAACCCAGTTTTCGAGCCAGGCATTCCGCCAGAATCTTGCCGCCACTAAACGAGCCCCGGGAAATGGTGATGACCGACATAGTAGATGCCCCCGCTTTCCAAGTTCGGAAAATGCTGGTTGGAGTCTTGGACTGCGCCAGGGTGATAGTGTGTATCCCGGATGCTGAAAACATCAGGACGCATTGAGAACTATGACAGCGGAGGAGGCCGTATGAATGCAGGTAAACCCATGTAACCGAGCCGACGCGCAGCAACGTCGTCCGTGAAGACCGCAGCGTAAAGCTCCGGGGCGGGAACGGGAGGTGGAGAAAAGGACGCAGCATATGGCATTGTGGTCCGTACGGAAACGACCGAGGGTCGGGAGCGGTTTGCGTCCGCTTTCAGCTTTAGCCGTTCGTAGTCATTGGCAAAAGCCTTGATCGACCGTTGCTCGGGTTCGAAAAGGCAGAGCTTGCTGCTGAGCGCCAGGAGGAACACTGCCACGCACAAGGCGATTATCAATCTCCGGCTTCGGAATAGCCCGCACCGTTCGCAAACCAGTTCGCAAACCATCGATATACACGCCAACGCCAGTATTGAGGCACAACTCTTGCTGACTCCGAAGTGGAGTGCAGCCCGAGTCAGTATGTTCCACACCCAGTCTGTTCGCCGTGATCGCAGTCACGGTGAGCGGTGACCGTTCGGACCAAGGCCGTCTCGGATCGGGCACTTCCCAGGCCCGAGGCCATGCACGAACCAGGGGCTCGACCAGCGCAGAAGGCTGGTAGCGCGGTTGCCAGTCCTTGTGGGAACTCGTGCTGGACCTCATGCCGGAACTCACGTTCACTAGTGACGTTAGTCACGGCGGACCTGACGGCCAAGGCGCAACATTCCCAAGAGAATTGTTTGCGGCCACTGGATGGCTGGCGGTGTGATTCCACCACCGATCGGCGGGTCACACCCTGCCGGTTGCACCATGCGGGTTGTACCATGCAGGGTTGAACCATGCAACTGATCTGCGTATCGCGAGGTAGTTACAGCTGCGGCCAGGCCTTCGCCGAGAGCCTGGCGCGAAAGCTGGGGTGTGCCTGCATCGGCCGCGAGGAGTTGCTGGAGCGGGCGACCATCGCCGGCATCGCCGCCGGCAAACTGGAGATGGCGTGCGTCAATCCACGCGGACTGAACGAACGCATGATGCTGGAACGGGAACACTACCAAGCGTTCGTCACCAGTGTACTTACTGAAAAGGCGCTCTCCGGCCCGCTCGTGTATCACGGGCTGACGGGGCATATGCTGTTCAAGGGCGTTCCGCACGTCCTGCGCCTGCGCGTGGTCACCGACATGGAGACCCGCATTAAATCGGTGACCAACCGGCTCGGCCTGGATCGCGCGAAAGCCAAGAAATACATCGACGAACTGGAAGAAGACCGCCGCAAGTGGGTGCGAACGTTCTACAACATCGACTGGGAGCAATCGCGGAGCTACGACTTCTTAATCAATGTGGAGCACGCCAACGTGGAGAACGTGGCGTCGGCATTCTGCGCGGTGGCGCAGCTTCCTGAGTTTCACGAAACGCCGGCGGCGCGCGTTGCCCTGGAGAACCTGCTGCTGGCCAGCCGCTGCCGCGTGGCCCTCGCCGAAGACGACCGCACTTACTATGCCAGTTTCCAGGTGCAGGCGGACCGCGGGAACGTGTCGATTTCCTATCAGCCACGCCACCTGAAGGTGGCCGAGTCGATCGTCCCAGTGGTGGAAAAGGTCCCTGGGGCGAGTCATATTTTCGCTACCATGGCGGCGAGCCGGATCCTGTGGATCCAGGAGCACTTCACTCCCACGGGTGAAACTTTTCAACACGTCGTCGAAGTGGCCAAGAAATGGGGCGCCGCAGTGGAACTGCTGCGGCTGGAACCGGCCGAGACGTCGTCGGTGGTCGAGCAAGCGACGGCCGGCCAAGATGGCGTTACCCCCGCCGCAGCCCGTGGAACCGGTGGCATCGAGGACGATGTACCGGCAGACCCGCAGGCCAGCCAACTGCGCGAAGGCGGCGTCGAGGAAACCTTCAACGAGTTGGTCAAGCTGGGCAAGGCCGGCGGCCGGATGGTAGTACAAGGCACGGTCAATAACCTGTCCAACGCGATCGACCGCTCGATCTCCTACAGCCTGGTGGTGATTGGAGAAGTCTTCCTCGACAAAGGGAAGTCGGCGCGCACCCGGCTGAGTCGAGAGCTGACGAGCACCTTGCAGGAGCGGTTGCGGGGAGTCTCCGTGGTCCAAGCCGAAGATATGCAGGAACGCTTTCTGTTTGGCACCGCGCAACTGGTCACCATGCTGCTGTGCACGGCGGTGACCGCGTTGATTTACTTGGCGGTCTTCACTCATCAACGAGCGGTGCTGGACTTCCTGACACGGCCGGAGATGGTGTGGCGGGTGACGGCATCCGCCAGTGTGTTGCTGTTCATTCCTATCGTGGCGTATTTTTCCGGCAAGGCCGTGCACTACCTGCTGAAGTTGATCAAGATGGAATGACGAAATAATGGAATGACGGAATAGTGGACTAGCGGAACGGGCGCTCGGACGACCCGAGCGGAGACGGGAGACGGGAAGGCAGCATGGGTTTATTTCCTTACACGCTCAACGCATCGACGATGTTGCAAGTTGTGTTGCTGGGACTCATCGGCGGCACGCTGAGCGGGTTCATCGGCAGCGGCGGCGCGTTCTTCATGACCCCCGGCATGATGAACCTCGGGGTGCCTGGAGTCATCGCGGTCGCTTCCAACATCACACACAAGTTCGGCAAGGCACTGGTCGGCTCCCGCCGGCACGGTGAAATGGGCAACGTCGACAAGAAGATGGCCGTGTTCATGCTCGCCACCGCGGCTGTCGGAGTCCGTTTTGCGGTGTGGGTCAACACCGTGTTGATCGCCGGGCACACCGTGGGTGGCGCCGTTCGCAAGGAAACGGCGGTTAACCTTTATATAAGTGCCGTCTTTGTTTCGATCCTGACTGTCGTTTCCCTTTCTATGTTGCGCGACATCATCGGAGCATCGAAGAGCGACGTAGCCGGCCCCTCACGGCGCATCTCCGACTATCTATGCCAAACAGGACGACAAAGACCATCGCGAGAACGAATAGTGGGAACGCCATAAGCACGTCGACAAATCGATTGACGGCGGCATCAACGAAGCCACCGGTGAAGCCAATGACAGCTCCGATGGCACTGCCAGTCGTCCACGAAGGACGACAGCACTGAATGCGATTGCCAAATCTAGCCGGGTTGCGACGATGACACGGCTGAAGATGTCCCATCCAGCATGTTGCAGTTCCCAACCAATGCTGGGCGCTGGGAGAATTCAGCGCGTTGCTCACATTCGTGATCAAGGGATCACGAGGCACGATATAAGCTCCGAAGATTGCCAACGATATGAAAGCACACAGCACAAGTATCGCGGCAGAAGTTAGGGCATTCTGAGAAAGAAGATAAAGCGCGGGATGGCCACTCTTTTCGGGCCTCCACCTCATCATTTTCCAAGCCTAATGCGTGGGTCGACCGCCGCGTACATGGCATCAATGACGGTGTTCATTAATATGAACAACACCACCATCAAAAGAGACAAAACCTTGAATCGCCGCATAGTCGGACGCGGCCAACCAGGTCTGATTGCATAGGATCCAATGCCCGGCCATGCAAAGACCTTCTCGACCAAAACATTTGCGCCGAGCATGAATGATAGAACCATGCCGTAGTGCGTCGTTATCACCGGAATGGCGGCGTTTCGAAAAGCATAGTCCACGACGATCCTGGCGCGCGGCAGCCCCAGCGATTCGGCTGTCCGGACAAAGTCAGTACCGAGTACACCGAGCATGACGTCATCGTGACCGGGCTGAATGGCGTGAACAGGGCGATGGCGTAGAACAGCACGCAGGAACAATCGCGTCCCCACAAACCAGTAACGCAGGCAATGTCCCGATCTGACGCGCTGGCGCTCAGGTAAGGCCGGTCAGGTCGGGTGTAAATCAATGCTGACGGATCTGCCCGTCGATCAGGCCAGCGCCAATCAGCAGGTAGTAGAATATGTAGATCAGGAGCAGCCCCGTAACGAAAGCTGGTGCCGAAACGCCCACTGCGGCGATGAATCGTGTGACATGATCCCACAAAGAGCCGGCGCGAACCGCGGCGATCGCACCCAGTGGGATCCCGATGGCGATGGCTAGTGTAGTCTCTTGCCACAACGCAGAGCTCGATGGTGGCGGGCAGGCGTTGAGCGAGATCGGCTTGTCACCGATTGGCCGGTCACGAGAGAGCGGCCAAGCCGACCTTCGCTGAGGTCGCCAACATAGGCAACGAGCTGAACATAGAGGGGCTGGTCTAATTGCAAGTTCTTGTCGGATAGCCGCGATCTCTTGCTCACTTGCGAATTGCGACGAGGCAAAGAGAACAGCGGGGTCACCAAGGATAGGTGCATCAGGAAGGGGTAAATGTCAGTAGGATCTGCCCCAACAAAAACAGGGATCGCCCCAAGCGCGCGCCGGAACGTGTAAAAGCGCCAAGTTCCCCATAGGACCTCTGTCAATTCATCGAAGCCGTTTCGACATTTGACCGACACATCAGTATGAATATCGCTCCACATCTGCCGCCTACGCTGGAGAGCGCTAGCCGTCCTTGTTTCATTTGACCGTCGAGGACCGCGAAAGCTTTAAGTCGACTTGCCCTTGCCCAATTGGAGAGGCAAGGCGTAGCAAGAAGCCGTTGATATTGGCTCAATCGGTGTATCTATCTCCGGTTGCCACAGCACGATCATCGGAACTTGCTCGCCTGCGATTTGGCTCATTTCTCTAATGAGGGTCTGGTAGCGATTCTGGTCGCTCTCGTTCATCGCTTCGGTGATGAGCTGATCCATCCGGCTGTTGGAGAAAAGAGCCGTAGTTCCAGCGCGTACGACCTTGGTAAAAGAGGCGGAATGCATAGTCTGGGTCGCTGAGCCAAGCAGCACTCCCGTCGAAAAAGAAGGGGATCTTCTTCTGGACCAACATCTCACCGAATTGAGAATTCGGCACCTTGTTTATGGTCACGCGAATGCCACCGGTGGCAAGTGCTTCCTGGGTTACAATGGAAGCCGGTTCAGAGACTACAGCACTGTCCGTGGAGATGCTGAGGGAGGTCTCAAAGCTGTTGGGCAATCCGTCCTCTCGACGAGCAGAGCTCGTGCACGAGTAATGTCTTGCTTATAGGGCTGCGCCTGCGGCCATTCTGTTGGAACGATAGCCTCGGTACTTCCGGTAAGTTGACGCCCACGACCGAACATCGCGCCCTTGAACATCTGATCGTAAGGCAGCGCGAAGGCTATGGCCTGCCTGACCTTCAAATTGTTGAATGGCGGCAGCTGGGTGTTCATTGCGATCACTTGGAAGAACGTGCTCGGAGTCGAGTGGATCACAATACCGGGGCGACCAGCGAGCTCGTTCATGTCTTTTGGGGAGTCCGGTAACGATATCCGCATCATTCCGCACGAGGGCGGCCAGCCGGCTTGCGGGCGACGGTGAGATCTGAAGGGTGACCTTTCGAAAGAACGGGCAGCGGTATCCGTCTTCCAGCCATCGAAGCGCTCAAGCACCAATTGCTGACCAGGCATAAAGGTCGCCACCTTGTAGGCACCGCTCGACGCGAGATTGGTTTGTAGCCACTTCGTTGCCCATGGATCCTCGGCAGTCGCGTGCTTGCGAGCGAGTGCCGAATTGAAGACCTGCGAGAGCCGATCGCCAGCAGCGGAAGGGTGAAGCGGCTTCTTTGCGGCAAGTCGATGCGCACCGTCTGGCTATCGAGAACGACGAACTGTTCGGGCGACTTCATAAGCCCGATGTCATAGAGACCGCGCGTGGAGGGCATCGCTACAGCACGGTCGAGCGACCATTTTACGTCCGCAGAGGTAATGGGCGCTCCATCTCGGGGAAAACGAGTCCCGGGCGCAGATTGATAGTGATCTCGTCTTCCGCTTTCGCTGACTTTCCAAGACTCAGCAATCTCACCCTTGAGTTTGAAATAGTCATAGGAACGACAAGCTCCGGTCCCAGGTGGGCTTCCGATCGAACGTAATTAGCCGATCGTAGGTATTCCAGAACAATGCGACTGCTTCGCACGATTTGAACCCGTCCCACCGCACGATGTATTCCCTGCGATTCCCTCCGCTAACATTCGGATCGTGTCGCCGCGTCCCTGGGCTGACGCAGACTGGCAAATACGCAATCGTCGAACACGGCGCCGACCGCAGACATGGTACTCGAGGCCGGCGAACTTGCGACGATTAATTCGATTCATGGCATTCTCCCCCAAGGTGACCCAGCCATCACGTGCGGCGCGCATTCCAGCGGTCCGCGCTTCGTCGACTTCCAACGTACCCGCCGGGCCGTCTCCAACGAGGTCCGCACCCGGTACCTCTTCAGCTCGTTCGAGGGTCTCCCTACATTCCAGAACATCTTGCAAAACCATCGCCGTAGCCGTGCCCGGGTTTGCCATAGCCCCCTCCCCCATTGGTCCAACCTCGACTGCCTTACCCTTACCTTCCTTGATAGTAACGACCGCGAAGTTCGCGACCGGCCGTTCCTTGCCATCCGGCCCGACGATGCCAGTAAAACCCAGGGCCCCGGCCGCGCCGCCATGAGCGCCTTGCGGCGCGAAATGTTGACCGTCCGACACCACCACTGACGTCATCTCACCGCGCCTAGCCCGGATTTGAATCTCGAAGGCCGACCCTCCTCGGAATCGTCCGGCCCCACCGGTGCCAGCAATCACGCGGAGATGGTCAACCAGGATCGGAAACTTAATCTTGTCGATTCTGACGCTGTCGCGAAAGGTGAGGCCCGCACTTACGGGGCGCCGAGCACCTCCCCAGCCATCGGACCAGGGAGAAGCCGGGCCGCTCGTTGCTGGCGAGCGTCAACTGATCGACATACCGGCGCTGCGCATGCCTCGGTCACGCCCCGATATCACTGACGAGTTGACTCCCATGCTCAATCCGCCTTCCGCTAGGCCGAAGCCGTCACCGAGTTTCGAAAACGCGGAATGGATAAGGTTCATGAGTCGATCGCCGACGTTGGTGGTCGCGATCGAGCAACTGGCCGGTAAATATGTACTTTCCAGCAACAGAATTCTCGAAGCTGAACGATGATTCGCCGGAGCTGCCCGAATTGCGTGGGATGCCAGTACCCAGACAATTGTACACTCCTGTCGTTGCATTATTGATGGCGGTGGCCTCGGACTGATTGAACCCGGCTTGAACACAGTCCTGGTTGTCACGAAGATCTACGGTGATGGTTTCACGCTTAGGATCGATCTCTAACCTCGCCCTCAGGGGGATTCCATCCGGAAGGATGTCTCCGACGCGGTCGTGCCGGCCTTCTCATCCAGCGTCGCCTTCGGTAGCGTAGCTATGCGAGCGCCCATCAGTCGTTCGGAATAGTCAAGCCACTCCCGCACGAAAGTCTTGATCGTGGCCACGCCGTACTTAGAGCAGAGGCGCTTTCAGCCGGCGCTCCCCAATGCGGGCGGCTCCCAGCCGGCGGTCGCGAGGAAATCGCCACGCCACTGCTCGGGGACGCGAATTCTGCTCATGGCACATGCGAACAATGTCTTGGTTCGTCTGACCATTCTGCTGGATGCGACCAAGGGAAGATAAGCGCACCCTCCTCGTAAACATCGCGCGCGAGGGGATTATAGGTCGTCGGCAGGCTATTCCCGATATCCGCCTGATGTGCTTTCGCGCAAGCGGTGAACAGATGTTCGCCATCGGCAAAGACTGGAACCATTACGGTTTGGTTGCCGCATGGGTATTTCCGACACAGGCATCATTGTGAAGGAAGGCGTCACCATCGGCCAAGTCCGGATGCAGCTTAGCGATTCACGCGGCCTGAAGGTGAGAGCTGAAGGTGTGAACTGGGAAGGCCGTCAGCAACAGACACCAGCTCGTTTTCGGCGCTGACGAGGGAGCAGGAGAAGTCCCGTCCGTTGCTGATTACTGAAGATCGCGCAGTTCGCAGAACCGTATTGCTCATCTCGCGCACGATTGACTCGAAACGATTCGAGAGGACCGCAGCAAGCACAGGGTCCTTGAATCCACGGCGATCAGATGACGATCGATTGTCTTCCTGTTTCAGTCCAGGAGCGCTGGTGTCCATCACCTGTTACCCGTTAGGCCGGAGGATGTAACTGCCCGTATGCGAAAGTGAGGCGGACGCTCCGGGATGAATGACGATTGTAGTCGTCGGCTCGAGAATAACGGCAGGGCCGACGACTTCGTGCCCGGTTGCGAGCGCCGGGCCGTCATAGAAGGGAGTTTCCAGAAGGCCGTGGTCGCGGAAATAGGCGCCCTGCCGCTTAATGAGTGGCTCGCGTGACGGCGGCTCAGTCGCAGTCCTAGTTGGGCGAGTCAACATAACCCGCAGCCGAGCCTTCCATGTAAGGAACTCGACGACCGCTTCCTCATCTTGGGACCCCGAGGTCTGCTCATGGATGTCATGAAATCCTTCTACAAGCCGCTGCACGACGTATTCGGTGTCGATAGCGCCGCTTCTAGTGGAAGCTCCAGCTCCCAACAACAGTCTGGATCGGGACCCAGCTTCCGTCGACGGCGCATACTCATAACGGCAGTGAGCAGGATTCGCCGCGCTTATCCTTTGCCTGGAAGGGCTTCGAGTTCACTCTCGACACGGCCGATGGCGCGCGCGACAGAGGCGAAATCGAAGTCGGTTGAATTGGTGACCGCACTCGCGGCTTCCTCGGCGACGATATCCGAAAACTGCATGCCGCAGCGCCGAGGGCGCTGGCCATCTGCGGCACGATCACCATCTGACATCCCAACGCCCGGGCAACCGGCACGATGTTGAGGCCCGCCGCTCCCCCGCCGGCGACGAAGGTACTTTCTCGAGGATCAATGCCTTCGGAGACGGGCCTGCACCCCCAATCGCGGAGATCATACGCTGTCTGCTACGGCCAAGATGGCGACCGCGGCTTCCTCAACGCTCATCGATAGAGTTGCAGCAATGCTGGCAACAGCGAGACGGGCGGCCATCGCGTCGAGCGGCATCCTTCTACCGAGAAACAACTTCGGGTCAATATATCCCGCGACAACCGACGCGTCCGTCACCGTCGGCGATGTCCCGCCACGACCGTAGCAAGCGGGTCCCGGGACAGCTCCAGCGCTCTGCGGGCCGATCTTCAGCAGCAGCCACCTGGTCGATCCAGGCAATTGAGCCTCCGCCGGCACCAACGCTACGTACGTCGACGGAGGAGATTGCGAGAAGCTCCCCGGAATATCGTGCGCCCAGCCAAGTCTCGCGCGTTCGTACGACCTCTCCGTTCCGAACAAGGCCAACATCGAATGCCGCCGCCGGTATCGCATACAACAATGTCGCTCTTATCGCTGACTCGTCTCGCGTACCCCTGTGCCGCGATCGGCAGCATGGCGGGACCTGATTTCACAAGGTGGACGGGCCGCAATGCCGCGGTGTTTACCTCCATACACCCCCCTACCGTCGTACTAACGAGGATATCCCCGGCAAATCCGACACGGCGGAGGACCTGTTTCATCTCGCGCAGATATTTCTGCATGAGGGGTTTCAAGGAAGCGTCAATAGTCGCAGCGGATGCACGCCGTTTCCTTAGAATGGGAAGGAGGCGGTGGAAAGCGTATAGGGAATTCCAGCGGCGTATTCGTCG
>CAVQHM010000004.1:0-117330 GCA_963712295.1 uncultured Acidobacteriaceae bacterium | reverse complement strand
GCGATCCCGGGCCTATGGTGATCAGGTGGGCGTCCGCGATCGCCTCCAGCGTGTGGGCCAGCGGCTCCACGTCAGGAGGCACCAGAAACAGCTCGCGAATCTTGCCCTTGCTCGCCGTGATCCGAGTCTCGCCGCGCACCCGCGTCTCGTCTTCGAACAATGCTTCCAGTTCCACGTTCGACATGGTGGCCGGAAAGATGCGCCCGCGCGTGAGCAGGATTTCCGAAGACAGTCGCACGGCTTCCGCAAAGTCTCCGGTAATCGAAGTCAGCGCCGCCAGAAAAAGATTTCCGAAGCTGTGGCCCTCGAGTCCCGAGCCCTTTTGAAAGCGATGTTGGAAGAGTTTCGAAAGCAGCGCCTCGTCTTCGGAGAGGGCAACGATGCAATTGCGCACATCGCCCGGCGGCAGCATATTGAACTCTTTGCGCAGGCGCCCGCTCGACCCGCCATCGTCGCTCACCGTGACCACGCCACACAATTCGCGAATAGTGGGCTGGCCGGAAACGGCCAGCGCCGGCGTCATGACGTAACACTTCAGCCCCTTCAGCAGCGTGGAGAGGCCGGTGCCGCCGCCGATTGCGACCACGCGCAGTTCAGGGCCAGCCTTGCCCGTGTCAGATGAGTTGGTGTGCAACTGGGGGAGCATACCACCCTGATTATTGAATCATTGAATCATTGAATCATTGATGTATTGCATCATTGAAAACCTGAGTTCAGCGAGTTACCCAATGATTCAATGACTTAATGATTCAATCGATTGCGGCCCTAGTACGCGCTGGCTTCTTCTTCGGTGGGCTCAGATTCCGCGCCCGGGTCCGGATACAGCAACTCGGTGAAGCGCGGATCCTCCGCCAGATTCTGGAAGTCGGTATCGTTCCGCGCCTGGAAGCGCAGCGCCGGTTTCACCCGAATCGCCTCGTCCAGCGTCTTCAGCGATTCTTCGACTTGACCGGTCAGGCAATGCAATGCGGCCAGGCCGTAGAGCACGAACTCTGCCTTCGGATTCTGCTTCAAGAGCTTGTCGAGATGCTCCCGCGCCGTCACATAGTCGCCCGTGTTGATCAGCGACACCGCATAGTCGTAATGCTCTTCCGCAGTTTTGAACTGCAACGTGGGCGTTCCCAGATGCTTGTCGCAGGTGAGGATGTGAACCTGGGCCCGGTCGGCCAGAGACTTGTTCGGTCCGCTCAGCGCCTTTTGCAGGTGGCCTTTGGCTTTCTCAAACTTGCGTTCCTGCAACGCGCGCAGTCCCAACTCGTAGGCCTGCACCGCCTGTGTGTGCCGTGGATCTTCGGTTACTAGTTTCTTAGGGGTTACCTTGAGTGCCATCAAACCGCCTTGAGTTCAGAATTTAGTTCAGAGTCGCGAATCGAAATGCCCGAAATCGAAACTTCGATAGCCTTTCACCGCAGAGACGCAGAGTGCGCCGAGAAAACCTTCTTCTGCAAAAGGTTTTACTCCGCGCCTTCGATTTTCCTCGTGAACCTCTGTGAACCTCTGTGTCCTCTGTGGTTCCAGGTTTTTGCACGTTCACTCAATTGATCCTGGCCGCTTTCTCCAGATCGATCGACTTCCAGTCGCCCTTGATGATTCCCGCGCGAATCTGCCGCGCCGTCTTGCCCTGCTTGTACATCGTGTAAGTGTAATAAAGCTCTTTGAGGCAGGTTCCGCACTCGGCGCCGTGCGTACCCGAAAAGCAGCTGTGCAGACTGGTGTGCCCCATGCCCCGGTCGCAGTAGCAGTAACACGGCTGCTGGTAAAGCACCTTCGGAATCTTCGTCGCCAGTTCATAGGCATGGGTCTGATACGGAAACTGCGCGTTCGCGCCCCAGAGTTGATCCTTGGTCAGGATCGGTGGAAGCTTGGCGTCCGGGGCCGGAGGGCCCGTGTTGAAATGCGGCACTCCCTGATCGGATTCGGATTGCACCCAGGGCGCTGACACCACGGTGACCGCCAAGAACAGCGCCGCCGATGCGAAAATCCGTGTACCCATGACCATCGTCCTCAAGCCTTTTATTTTACCTGAAGGCGCGGGATTGGCGAGTCACGCCTCGGATTCCAACCGTGCCAACTAACGCGCCAAGGCTTTCTAGTACGAGAGGGCGTAGTTGACCACTATTTCGGTCTGGACTGCTACGGGTTCGCCCATGAGAAGGTAAGGGCGGTACTTCCATTTTCGCACCGCGTTTACGGCAGATACAACGAGCTCAATCGGTCCGTTTATAACTTCGAGATCCGCAACGTCCCCCGTTTTGTTGATGACTGCTCTCAGTCGCACAGTGCCCTGGATGTGGGCATACTTGGCGTCCGTCGGGTAGACGGGTATGACTTTCTTGATGAGCAGCCCGGTCGACACGCCTGAAGCAACCTTTACTCGCTGGGAGACTTCTGGGTCCGCCGTTGATGCCGACATCGGCTGCAGAGGCGCTGCCGGGGGCAGGGGAGTAATCGACTGAAGAGTCGCGACGGCGGTTTCGATTGCCTGTTTCGACCAGCCGGCAATATTCCACTGCAACCGGTAGTCTTTGATTGAAGCGCAGAGGAACGTGCGGTGGTCGATGCCGTGGCGAAACTCAAAATCTCCGCGATAGAAGTCATGACCAGCGAGCGTGAACTGGCTGACGCCGCCCTTCTGTTGTCCTTCCTTTCGGGAGTGCAAGTCATTAGCAACAGCGTCCATATACTGCTTGCACTCATCCGGTAATGGAACGCCCGAACGGTCCACGGCGAGTACGGTGAACTCGGAGTCGGCCCGCAATGGCTCCGTATCTTGCGGGATGTGAACCGCTGCTAGCAAAAGATAGGTCCCTTTACTTTCTCCCTCAGATGCTATCTTGCTGCGCATCAGATCCGTTTCGCGCACCCAGTCACGCGATAGAGGATACAAAATGCCGAAATAGTCGTTCGAATACGCATCGCTACCGAACGTGCCCAGCGGCGGAGCTACAGGTGGCGGATTCGTCTTGAGATGGAAGTTGATGCTGACTTGGGTTTCGATTTCGGCCGGCGAACCGTCTACTTGGTACGCTTTATATTTCCATTGTTTGACGGCATCCGCCGCGGCCTGCGCCAACGCGGGATCTCCTGAAACAACGCTGACTTCCTTCACATCACCGGAATAGTCAGTGACGACTTTCAGAACGACCGTTCCCTGGGTACCGGCGTTGCGCGCCGCCTCCGGATACTTGATGTGCGCCTTCTGAAGCACAAGCGCCGAGGCAGTGTCGGCATCCAGATGCGCTCGGTGAGGTGTTGCGGCGTCTGACGCTGCGCTTGGCGACGGCGGCTGGGACTGCGCAAGTGCGCACGCCACAGAGAACAAGAACAAAGCGATCAATGTAATGAGGGCAATTTTTCTCATGATGGGTTCCATCGTGTTCGCCGAGTCCTTTCGTGGGGACCCACGTGTTTCAGTGAAAAGGCGCAGAACCCACCTGCGCCTCTTCGCAAACATTCTTCATTCTTCACCGATACGGAAACTCTTATCCCAGCTTCTCAAAGAACAAGCAGATCGTCTCAATCCCGCGATGGAAATTCGGAATGTGAAACTTCTCATTCGGAGCGTGCAGGTTGTCGTCGGGAAGCCCGAAGCCCATCATCACCGATGGAATCTTCAGCACGTCCTGGAAATCGGTGACGATTGGAATCGATCCGCCGGAGCGAATAAACACGGTCTCTTTCTTGAACGTGTCATGCAGCGCCTCCTTGGCCGCTTCGATGAAGCGGTTGTCGGTGCCGACCACGGATGCGGGGCCCTTGCTCCAAACCTTGATCTTGGTGTCGATGCCTTTTGGTGTGAGCTTCTTGACGAACGCCGTGTAGCGCTTAAGGATGTCGTCCGGGTCCTGGTTCGGCACCATGCGCATGGAAACTTTTGCCGACGCTTTTGCCGGAATCACCGTCTTCGCTCCCGGAGCCACAAACCCGCCCGGCATGCCGTGCACCTCAAGCGTCGGACGCGCCCAGGTCCGGTAGAGCACCGAATATCCGGGCTCGCCGGTGAGCACCTTGGAGCCCACTTCCGTCTTGCGATAATGCTCTTCGTTGAACGGAAGCCGCTTCCACGCCTTCAGCTCATCTTTGGTGGGCGCTTTGACGTCTTTGTAAAAGCCCGGGATCAGCACCTTGCCCTTGGCATCTTTCAGCTTGCTGATGATCTCAATCAGCGCAAAAAATGGATTCGGCGCCGCGCCGCCATACATGCCGGAGTGCAGATCGGTCTTGGCCCCGAACGCTTCAATTTCCGTGTACACCAGGCCGCGCAGGCCGACGCAGAGAGTAGGAAGATTCGGCGCGAACAGTTCGGTATCGCAGACCAGCGCGAAATCCGCCTTCAACTTTGCCTTCTGCTTGCGGACGTACTCGGCAATCGACTCGCCGCCGGTTTCTTCTTCGCCTTCAAAAATGATCTTGACGTTGATCGGCAGCTTGCCCCCATGGGCCTGCATCAGCGACTCGAGCGCCTTGACTTCCATCCAAAGCTGCCCCTTGTCGTCAACCGCGCCGCGCGCATAAATATTGTTGTTGCGCTCGGTCGGCTCAAACGGCGGCGTATGCCATTCGTCCAAAGGATCGGGCGGCTGCACATCGTAATGCGCATACATCAGGACCGTCGGCTTGCCCGCGGCGTGCAGCCAGTCGGCATAGAGCAGGGGATGTCCCTGCGTGGGGATGATTTCGATGTTGTCCATTCCAATGCGGCGCAGTTCAGCGGCCACAAATTCCGCCGCTTTCAGTACATCGCTTTTATGTTCATCCAGCGTGCTAATGCTGGGAATGCGGAGAAGGTTCTTCAGCTCGTCAAGAAAACGCGGCTGATTATTGCGGGCAAAATCAACTGCCGGGGAAGCCATAGTCTGTTGCCTTTCTGGCGCGCTGGGCGCGCATACAAAATATTGCCGAAAACGGTTCAGTATATACCCGAACCCGGGCGCTGCGAACTTGCGGGATGGGTGTACAATTGCCGCCGTTCTGAAGTCAATACGTTCTGAAGTCGAGATTAAGGAGGTTCCTGATGAAACGAATGACAGGGCTAGCGCTAGGAACGTGTTTGATGGCGGGCTGCGCCAGTGCCGCGGCGCAGGAACACTCGGAAGCCAAGATGCCACCCAAGATTCTGACCGTGACCCGGGAGTTTACAAAACCAGGCAAGAACGGCATGTCGCACGAAAAAACCGAGAGCGCGTTCGTCCAGGCGATGAGCCAACGCCAAGTGGCCCACCCACTACCTGGCGGTGGATTCGATGTCCGGCAAAACGCGTTCGCTCTTCTTTACTCCTTACGACTCCTTCGAAGCGTGGGAGAAGGATGCCAAGGCAGTAGAAAAGAACACGGCTCTTTCGGCGGCATTGGATCGCGCCAACGTGGCCGATGGCGAACTGCTCTCCGCCGTGGACCAGGGCGTGTTGATGTTTCGCGAAGACTTGAGCCTGCGCCCCAAGGTCGACATCCCGCACATGCGCTACTTCGAGATTTCGCGTATCCACATCAAACAGGGGCATGACAAAGACTGGGAAGCCCTGGTCAAGATGTATCTGTCTGGATTCGAGAAGATCCCGGAGGCCCACTGGGCGACGTATCAAGTCCAATACGGCCTGGAAGATGGCACCTACATTATTTTCAATCCGATGAAAAGCGCGGCCGAAATTGACCGCGAGGCGAGTGACTGGGTGAAGTTTACGTCCGCGATGGGCGAAGATGGCATGAAGAAGCTGAACGAACTTACCGCCGCCACCATCGACTCGAGCGAAACGAATCTGTTCGCCTTCAACCCGCGGATGAGCTACGTTCAGGAAGACTGGATCAAAGCGGATCCGGAGTTCTGGAAGCCCAAGCCAGCGGCTGCGGCAGCGGCAAAACCGGCCAAAAAACCAGCAGCCCAGTAGGGTTGGCCGGGCCCGATGGATTGCGGTGTCCAGAGGAAAACCTTGCCTGCCAGTGTTGGCGGATGGAGATCCGCTCAGTCGCCAACGCCCAATGTAGCAGCTCACTCACTGGCTGACCAGAATCTGATCGCTCGGCCTTACCTCGATGTCGCAATTGCGTGCGCGGACGATTTGCGCGCTGGCTGCTAACTTTCGAATCGCTCTGCCCCAAACACCTCTAAATCGAACTCCGGTTTCTGCCCAAAAATCACCTGTGCCATCAGCTTCGCGGTCACGGGCGCCAGCAGAATTCCATCGCGAAAATGTCCGGTCGCCACGAAATATCCTGGCGTCGCTGTCGGGCCTAGAATCGGCAGCCCGTCGGGAGTGCCCGGACGCAGCCCTGCCCATGCTTCCAGAATCCGCGCTTCGGCCAATTTGGGAACCAGATTCATCGCCGCCTGCCGTAATTTCTGGATCGTCCCCGGCAGCGTTTGCTTGTCGAATCCCGCTTCTTCTTGAGTGGCTCCGATTACTAGGCGGCCGTCGCTACGCGGGATCAAGTAAACGTCCGGTGTCCAACCCGAAGTCCGCACCACATGGCGCACCAGTTCCTTCTGCGGCATGGCGACGCACAGCATCTGGCCTTTGACGGGACGCGTGGGGAAGACGATGCGGCCGGAACTCTGCCCCGCCCAGGCTCCGGCACAATTTACAACCATGCCCGCGGCGAACTGCATCTTGTGGGTGCGAACGCCGGATGCCTTGCCGTGACGTTACTTCCACGGCCAGCACCTGATCGCCAGACGAAAACTCGACGCCGCGATGTCGCGCAGCAGCGATGGCGGCTGAGGTCAGATGCCGAGGATCAACGCACCGTTCTTGTGCATACAAAGCGGTGAATTGGGGCGAGGTCGCGTCTGCATCCCGAAGCGCCGGCTCCAGTTCCGCCAGTGGCCCGGGCAGAGGATAAGCTTGTGTGGTGGCGCGGCGGAGCCTGCCCTGAGCGGAGTCGAAGGGCCCCGCCAAGACGGGGCGGAGACCCGTCTCCACACGAGAAAGCACCAGCGTTCCCACCGACCGCAGATCAATCTTCAGCCCGGACTCCTCCTCGAGCCCACACACGAACTCGGGATACATGCGGGCGCTCGCGGTCGCCAGTTCCCGCAACCGGGGCGGTGTTTCAGCGGGGAAGTCGGCAAGCATCCCTCCCGCAGCCCAGGACGCCTCCCGTCCCGGTTCGCCTTTCTCCACCACCAGCACCCGCAGTCCTTGTTGGTTCAACTCCAGAGCCAGCGAAAGCCCGATGATGCCCGCCCCCACGACGATCGCGTCCCAGCTATTCACGCCTTCATTCTAGCGCGCAAGTTACATCCGCCCCTGAACCTGAATCGCAATTGACAGCGACCCTCATCTCACAAACAATAAGCCCTATAGCCCATTTCAATTGGAGATTAACCTCTTATGTCTGAAGGCGAACCGACCGTTTACCACCCCGAGCCGCAGAGCAATGTCGGGAAATGGATTCTCATCGCGCTGGCGGTTGTCTACGTCGGTGCATCGGCATTTTTCATTTACGACCAGCACGGCAAGCTGCAAAAGGTCACGCAAGATCAAACCGCCAGCCAACAGCAGATCGGCGATCTGACCAAGCGCATGCAGGCCGCGGAGGCCGATTCCGAGACTCTGGCGCAACAACTGGGTATGACCAAGAAAGAATTGGCCACGCGTTCCGCCGACTTGCAGCATCAGCAACAACTCGCATCGGCGCGCATTAAAGCCCAGGCGGAGGAAGAGAAGAAAGATGTGGGCGCCGTTGCCGGAGAAGTAGGCAACGTGAAGACCGACGTCGGTGGCGTGAAGACCGATGTGGCTACCACCAAGGCGTCGCTCGAGGCGACCATCGCGAAACTACAGAACACCATCGGCGATCTCGGCGTGCAGAGCGGACTGATCGCCAACACCCGCAGCGATCTGGAAGCCCTCAAACACAAGGGCGACCGCCAGTACTACGAGTTCACCTTATTGAAGGGCTCGCACCCGCAGGCGTTCTCGACGGTGGCGTTGCAACTGAAGAAGACCGATCCCAAAACGCGGCAAGTACACGCTGAACGTCACCGCCGACGACAAAACCATCGAGAAGAAAGACAGGAACCAGAGCGAGCCGGTGCAGTTCTATACCGGACGCGAACACATGCTCTATGAACTCGTGGTCTGGACCGTGGACAAGAACAAAATCACCGGCTACCTGAGCACGCCGAAAAACGCTCCGATACCGGTTACCGCAACGCCGCAGTAGCAATGAGGTCAGAGGTTAGAGGTCAGATTGCAGAGGTGAAGACCGGATCTTCAGCCTCTGCAATCTGACCCTGACCTCGACCTCGAACCTCTGACCTTCCCATGCTGCCCGCAAGCGCGCATACGCTGCTCGAAATCGCACTCCGCACCGGAGTCATCTACCTGCCTCGTGCTCATCGGAATTCGCATCAGCGGCAAGCGGGAAGTCGGCCAGATGACTCCGTTCGACCTCGTCCTTCTCTTGCTGCTCTCGAACTCCGTGCAGAATGCGATGACCGGCCCCGACACATCGCTGGCCGGAGGCGCGATCGCCGCCGCGACGCTGCTGATCCTGAATTATCTTGTGGCCGAGGTTTCTGGCGGCAATCGCCGCTTCCGAAAATACATTCAGGGACAGCCCAGCCTGCTGGTGCACGACGGCGAGATCATCCAGGCGCACATGGCCAAAGAGCACGTCAGCATGGATGAACTCGAACGCGCGCTCCGCGAGCACGGCGTCGGCACCTACAAGCAAGCGGCGCTGGCGGTGCTCGAAGTGGATGGCTCGATCAGCGTGCTGAAGTACGACGACATCCAGCCCACCGCCACAACCCACCTGAACCGGCGACGCTTCCTGAAGAAGAACTAGGCCGTTCGATGCTGTGAGCGACGGGCGTCTTGCCCCAGCCGGGACGGGGACAGCCCCGTGCACTCCATCCGCTATTCACGGATGCGTCATCTTCTCCGGCTTCACCAGCGAATCGAATTCCTCGCCCGTAAGATATCCCAGCTTCAGCGCCGCCTCGCGCAGGCTCGAGTGCTCGACGTGCGCCGTGTGCGCAATCTGCGCCGCCTTGTCGTATCCCACTTTCGGAGCGAGCGCCGTGACCAGCATCAGCGAATTCTTCACGTAGAAGTCCACCTTCGCGCGATCGACTTCAATGCCCTTGACCATGTACTCGACATACCCATGGCAAGCGTCGGTGACCAGCGTGACCGAGTGCAGGAAGTTGTAGATGATCACCGGCTTGAACACGTTGAGCTCAAAGTTACCCTGCGATCCGGCGAATCCCACCGCGGCCGTAGCTCCGTGCACCTGCGCGCAGACCATAGTCATCGCTTCGCATTGCGTGGGATTGACCTTGCCCGGCATGATCGACGATCCCGGCTCATTCTCCGGAATCACCAACTCGCCCAGCCCGCACCGCGGACCGGAAGCCAGCCACCGAATATCGTTAGAAATCTTCATCAGAGACGCCGCCAAAGTCTGCATGGCGCCCTGCGCAAACACGATCTCATCATGCGCCGAAAGCGCGGCGAACTTGTTGGGATGGGAGCGGAAGGGAAGTCCGGTCAGTTCGGCGATCTTTTTAGCGGCCCGCTCGGCAAATTCCGGATGCGTATTCAGCCCTGTGCCCACCGCCGTCCCGCCGATCGCCAGATCGTAAAGCCCGTCGAGAACCTGTTCCAGTCGCTTGATGTCGCGGTCTAAAAGGCTGGCCCAGCCGCCAAATTCCTGTCCAACGGTCAAGGGCACAGCATCCTGCAAGTGAGTGCGGCCGATCTTCACTATGCTGTCAAATTCCTTAGCCTTGGCCGCGATGGCATCGCGCACGGTCTTGATCGCCGGAATCAGCGCGTTCTTCACCCGCTCCGCCGCCGCAATATGCATCGCCGCCGGAAACGTGTCGTTCGACGACTGCGACATGTTGACGTGATCGTTCGGATGCACCGGCTTCTTCGATCCCATTTCGCCGCCCGCAATTTCGATGGCGCGATTCGAGATGACCTCATTCACGTTCATGTTGGTCTGCGTGCCGCTGCCCGTCTGCCAGATGCGCAGCGGGAACTGGTCATTCAACTTGCCGGCAATGACTTCGTCGGCGGCCTGCGCAATAAGCTTCGCCTTGTCCGCCGGAAGCTTGCCCAGGTCCTGATTCACCAGCGCGCAGGCCTTCTTGAGCGTGCCGAAGGCGCGAATCAGCTCCGGAGGCATGGTGTCGCGGCCAATCGCAAAATGCAGCAGCGAGCGCTGCGTCTGCGCTCCCCAGTAAACGTGCGCGGGAACTTCAATCTTCCCCATGCTGTCGGATTCCGTGCGGGTCTTGGTTTGGGGCGGGGTGGGTTCGGTAAGAGTAGGCATGATGAAATCTCCTGTGCGTCGGACCGCGCGCGGGAACGCCAAGGGTCGTCGGCAGATATGAGGAACCGATCATTATACGGCGGCGTGAACGGCAAAGCCCATGGTGCGATTAGTCCGCCTCCCACCCTTCGCGATAAATTCGACCGGGGAAACGGTGAACCCACCCTTCAAAACGCAAGCGTGGGGCAGCCTCGGTTTTCAAGTCGGAAGGGTGGGCCCGCCCCCTCCTCCAGAACATGGCCTAGCTCCGTGGCACCAAAAACGTCGCCCAGGCGTGCGCACGTTCGACGCCGACGCCGGTCGCAAGGGTCGCCTCCGTGAGAATTCTTCTCTTTTGTTTCTCAACCACCCAGCCACGCAGGCGAAGCCTTTCTCCCGGCAATACTCGGCCACGAAACCGCACTCTCAGATCCACGGTCAGAGCCTCCCAGTTTCGGGCGATCACCGCCTTCGACATGGCCTCGTCCAAGACGGTCGTGATAATGCCACCATGAACCGTGCCCTGAAAACTTTCCCACTCGTCGGTTGGCACCCATGCGGCATCGACTCCGTCCCGCCCTTCATGGAACGCGAGATGCAGCCCCTTGGGGTTACGCGCCCCGCAAACTACGCAATTTGGATTGAGCCGTGCGTGGTGGCGGGAAGCCGGCAAAAAAACGGTTCTAGTCTGCGCTAGTACCGCGGGTGCGTCTCATTCGTAGTCGAGCTGCAGCGGGGAGTGGGTGCCGAGCTTTGCAATCGCCTCCGCCACTGAGTCAGTCTCTTCCATTCGGGTTAGGGAACGGATCGAGCGGTTTGGATAGGGCGTGCCGTTATTCATATTTGCTTCGGAGCAACTATACTAGGTGTCAATTACATCTAGATGTATAATACAACACGAGGAACGTCACAAAATGACTTCCCCAGGAGAAGATCGCATGAGCGCAATTGCATTGATGACATTACTCAATCGTGAAGACTCGACCCTGTCTCTTCATTTCGGCAAGGCGAAGTGGCTGATGATCGTCGAGAACGGCACAGGAAAGTCCAAGTTTGTGCAAAACGCAGGTCTGAACGGACGGTCGGTGGTTGACTTGCTCGTTTCAAACGGTTGCACTGACGTCGTATTCAACGAAATCGGGCCCGGCGCATTGCAGCATCTGCAGTCGGCAAACATATGTGGATGGTTTGGGCCGGCGGACGTCCCCGCGCCGCAATTGCTGGAGCTGTTCCGGGCAGGCAAGTTGGGCAGGGCAATCGAGCCTCGGGAAGGGCACCAGGGCCACGGCTGCGGGCAGCGAACCGCTGGTCAGCACTCCGGAGAGATGTCCGGACGGCAGGGATGTTGTTGCGCTGCAACCAAGTAACGCAGCCGCACACATTACTCGAAACTACCATGGTGGCCGATATCATCGGGGACCAGAACCACTAAAACGACAGGCCAGAGGAAGACCGCGGATTGGTCCCATTCATCGTGAATTCCCAGCCACAGTATTGAGCACCCGATGCGTCCGGGGGACAGTGCAGGCAGGTGGTACGAATGCGGGGATCGACGGTTGCGGCGAAGGTTTCGAACTCCACGGTGCCGACACTCTTGCAGGGAAAGTCCCGCAGACCTTTGCGCCGCCGGGTCTCCTGCACCCGGCAGACGTCCATGAAAAAGCGCAGATGCTGGCGGTCATCGGACCACTCCGTCCGCTGTAAGTTGATCACGCTGTAAAGACGTAAACTCAAGGCTTTTTCCAGAGCCGCAAGACCGCCGCCCGGCGCGATGTTGAATGTGGTCATAATGCGTCGCGCTTCCACGGCGGCGAATCTTTCCCACGAACCCGCGTCGAGTTCGATGGCCGTCTCCATTCCCAAACGCTCTTCGGCAGCCAGAAACCAGCAACCGTCATGCGCTAGCCAGTTCTTGGCGAACATTTCCAGAGCCCGCAATAAATCTTCGCGGCTCATTGCTTCGAACGCATTTCCGGGTTGAGATGACATAGAGCTTGCCTCAGGTTCCTATCCTAGCAACCCCACGTCAGGGACGGGTACGGTTTAAGTTACCTCCCAATACTGATGAAGTGGAACCTTCCCTGCATGTCGCCGGGTGCGAAAACTCCGCCCTTCCGACGTCCTCTAAGCTGCCAATTCCTTACTGCGCTGGAGAAATGCGAGCAGGTCGGCGTTGATCGGGTCCGCATGCGTGGTCGGCATCCCGTGCGGAAAACCCGGATACACCTTGAGCGTAGAGCCCTTCACAATCTTCGCGGACATCAGCCCTGCCGCACCGATCGGCACGATCTGGTCATCGTCGCCGTGAAGGATGAGGGTAGGCACATCAAACTTCTTAAGGTCCTCGGTAAAATCGGTCTCCGAGAAAGCCTTGATGCAGTCGTAATGCGCCTTCATTCCTCCCATCATGCCCTGCAACCACCAACGCTCCCGGATGCCTTCCGAAATCTTGGCGCCGGGCCGGTTGTACCCGTAGAACGGGAGCGTAATGTCCTTATAAAATTCCGCTCGATTGGCCAGAAGTTGGGATCGCAGTCCGTCGAAGACCGAGAGAGGCAGGCCACCGGGATTCTTCTCCGTCTTCACCATCAACGGTGGTACCGCGCTGATCAGCACTGCCATGGCGACGCGTTTGGTGCCATGCCGGCCGATGTAACGGGCAACCTCTCCGCCGCCGGTTGAGTGGCCCACATGAATTGCGTTCTTCAGGTCCAGCTTTTTTGTCAGAGCCGCCAGATCGTCAGCGTAGGTGTCCATCTCGTTTCCATCCCACGTCTGGGTGGAACGGCCGTGCCCTCGTCGGTCGTGCGCGATAACTCGATAACCACGTTGCCCGAAGTACAACATCTGTGCGTCCCAGTCGTCCGCAGTGAGCGGCCACCCGTGGCTGAACACGATCGGTTGTCCCTTGCCCCAGTCTTTGTAGTAAATTTCTGTGCCGTCTTTGGTAGTAATGGTTGGCATACGATGATCTCCTCAATTGAGAGTTTGTGATCTTGGAGATGGCCCGCGTTCTTGGGTTTGGATGAAGGTGGTCGCGCCGGCGATTTATTAAAATTGCCGGGGTGCCAGGTCTCGCGGTTTTCGAGACCTGGGATTCGACCGCTGAGTATTCCGGCGCCATCCGTATCCTTCCGAGATTCGTATCGAAAGCGGACCGGCAGAATCTAATAGAACCGGCCCTGAACGGCCGCGGGGGGTTGTGATGGCAACCCTCGAGATTGCTTTCCTCAACAGTCAACTGGAGGAGCGTAAGCGCCGGCGGGGAACGGCGATTGCGCTGGCACCACGCAATGCGGGCCTGGCCGGTTTGCTGCGTGAAGTCGGGTGGCCCTCGCGAAGCGAAGGGCGGGACCGTCCGAATCATCGGCTGGGCCGCCGGATTCGCGAGTGAAGTTAGGGCCGACCAGAGGCCGGCCCAAAGGCACATCGTTTCTTCGGTTGGGGCTGGGGTTCGGCTCGCTGGTTAAAAATCGCCACCCCCGCCCGGGAAGTAAGCGCAGAAACTGCTCCAGTGCCAGAGTCCCCGGGGTAAGCCGCCAAACCCCGGCGCTGTGAAATGGCGCTATAATCGGGCAGTTCGTTCTCCCTCCGGCGCGTATCCGATGAACAGAGACTCCGGGGCTTTAGTCGCAGACCAGAGGGTTCCGCACTCACGCCCGTTGCCCCGACTCCGGTTGCTGATTGAACTGGAACCGCGCCATCGTGTGTTCTTCCGCAATCTGGCGGACCTGCTCCTGTTGCGGCAAGTCCCGCCGGTCCCTGTCACCTCACCGCCCGCACGTTTCTGGAACGACGTTTTCGTCCCGTCCGGCGCTCTCTGGTCTTCCATCCTGGAGTCAACGCTGTGTCATGTGTTGTTCATTGTTTTGTTCGTATGGAGCCAATCCAGCGTATGGGTGCGAGTAAAACTGTTCTCGCAGCAAGAGGCATCCCACAGGTCTCTGACCTACCCGGTTGGTTATTCCTTTCCCGCGGTTGAGAGCAGAGCGCCAAGCGTTCGGGCGCGGCCGCGAGTGAAGGAAGCTTTATCGCAGCAAGCGGCGGCACATCAACCGGCGATGCCGGTGGCACCAGAGCACAGACCGGGCATCGTCACACCGCCTGACATCAAGCAGGCCACGGCCGAGCTGCCGAACCTCGTGGGCTCCCGTGCGGTCGCGCCTATGGTGCCGTTCTCAGCTGCCGCGGGTCTGCGGGGAAATGCGCTGGCGGGATGGCCTGGGGTTGTGGGTCCGCCGCCCCAGCTTGACCAGGCTGCAGCTCGCCCGCTGGCGCTGCCTCAAGCATCCGCGGTTGGTCCTGCGCCCGAGTTCGGAGGATCCTCCGCACTCCGGGCCATGGAAGCGCCCAATACGAATGGAATGCCGGTTGTCCCGCCTCCTCCATCGGTTCAGAGCGCGGGCAACTCGTCAAGAGCGGGACGGTTGCGTTCAGGGTTGGGTTCATTGTCCGGGGCCGAGCCAAAGGTTGTACCGCCTCCGCCGTCAGCCCAGGGTGCGGGCAACGCTGCTGGAGGTGCACGGTTCGGTTCGATGGCCGGTACAGGTCCGCAAATTGTACCGCCGCCTCCCTCGGTTGAGAGCGCCCGCAGTTCGGTTGGAAAGGATCGCATTTCCGAGAGCTGGCCGTCCGCCACGGGCCCACAGGTCGTAGCGCCACCGCCTTCGGTGCAGGGCATTGGCGGCCTTGAGGGAGGGACGAGATTGGGCTCTGTTTCCGGAGGTGGCTCACCAGTCGTTCCACCTCCACCATTGGTTGCCGGTGCGGGCAACTCCGGCGCGGCTGGACGCTTAGGGTCGTTATCCGGAGGCGGTTCTCAAGTTGTTCCGCCTCCACCATCGGTTGCAGGCGCGGGCAGTTCGGGCGCGAGTGGACGGTCAGGGTCGTTATCCGGAGACGGTTCTCAAGTTGTTCCGCCTCCACCATTGGTTGCGGGCGCGGGCAACTCGGGCGCTGGTGGACGCCTAGGATCGTTACCGGAAGATGGCTCACAGATCGCGCCTCCTCCTCGATCCGCCGGCGGCACGGGTAACCCTGGCACGAGTGGACCGGGGAAGGTTTTGGAGCCAATGGATCCCTTGCCGGTTGGCGACGCTTCCTCCACATCAGCCGCCAACGACGAAAACACATCTACCGTCGAAGAGTTGCCCCTCGGTTCGCTTGGGCTGGTGTTTGCCGCGCCGGGCACCTCTTATTTTTCCAATTTCGAAGTCTTCGTCGCCAAGGGAGGGGTCGCCAAAGATCACATGCAACTCATAAAGCTGGTCTATGAATTTCTTCCCTATCAACGGCGACTGTCTGAATATGATCTCAGCAAAAGGTCGGGGAAGGTAATCAAGCTGCGTGTGACCCCAGATCCGAGCTGTAATGAGTCATTGGGCCGGATCATGCGACCTTACTCCGATCCAACTCGTGCATCCGCACAGTACCCAAAGCTCCCAGCCGCGTTGCGTGACTTCGATCTGAACCTGGTCCTGCCGTGTTATCGCACCACCGCAGACGACTTCCAGAAGGCAATGTCGCGAGCCCGATGAGCGGGCGCAGGCAAGAGTCGCGCGTTTCCACGATCTCAGAAGTTGAGGGACTCCTGGCGGGTGGCCGTCCTATCGCGAAGCGAAGTGCGGGCGGCGGCCGGACGATTCGCGAGTGAGGTTAGGGCCGACCAGCGGCCGGCCCTGAGGCACATCATTTCTTCGGCTGCGGTTGAGGCTGGGGTTTCGGCTCGCTGGTGGGAGGAACGATGTTCTTCAGCCGCATATAGGTGACGAGGTTGCCGTAGTGTTCCACCGTGTGCATGCTGTTGACCGACAGTACGCCTAGTTTCGGTGTGTCGCCTCCGAAGAGCTTCACCATTTGCGTTCCGGAGGCGTCGGTCATGCCATCGTAGGCCTTGTCGCAGTATGCGAAGGCTTCTTTGAGGGCGGCGATCAGGTCGGCTTTCGAGGTTTTGGTCTGCTCAATTTTCGGGGCGGGATTTTTCTCACCCAGCACGATGGAACAAAACAGGTACTGTGCGTCGGCTACGTGTCCCAGGATCTGGCCGTAGCTGCGGACCGCCTCCGTGGGCTTAAAGGTGTAGTTCTCCTCGGGCATCTTTTCGGCGGAGCGGAGGATGATGTCCTTCACCCCTGTGTAGACGTGCTTGTTATAGGCGCTGAGCGGATTCTCCTGGGCCAGGGCGATCGCGGCTGGCGCAAGCAGGCAGATCAGAAGTGTTCGCAGGGTTCGCATGGGTACTCCTCCACAGTCACATACGCAGCGCTGGCTGAAAAGTTCCAAAGCGATCATACGACGGGTGGCTCACTTTTAACCTGAAAGCATAACGCTGGGTATCCCACTCATCGCGATCTTTGCGATTCGTGGGCTTTGCGCATGACTATCGCCGCAACCGTCGCGCTGCATTTGCGCACCCATTCAAAGAACGCGAATGTGTGGGAGCACCCAACCTCCACTGGCGGAGGTTGCAGGTTACCCTGAGCCCAGCTAAATTAGTGCGAGAATTGGAGCGGAACATGAAAAGGTACGTCGCGGTCAGCCACCCCACGAAGCCAAAACCGGGCTTCGTGGGGGCCCCGGTGGAATCTGCCTCTGCATTCATCGACGAGAAGATCAAGGAACTTGGGGACTGGCGCGGAAAGACGCTCGCGAAAGTGCGCGAAATCATCCACGCGGCGGACCCGGAGATCGTCGAAGAGCGGAAGTGGGTCAAGCCGACATCGCCGGGGACTCCCGTCTTTTCCCACGACGGCATCGTCTGCACGGGAGAGACCTACAAGAACGCCATCAAGATGACATTTGCCAAGGGAGCTGCGTTGCCAGACCCTTCTGGTCTATTCAACTCCAGCCTCGACGGGAATGTCCGGCGGGCCATCGACATCCACGAAGGCGACAAGATCGATGAGGCAGCACTGAAAGATCTCATCCGCGCTGCCGTGGCGCTCAATCTCAAGGACCGGGGCAAGAAGCAGCCCAAGCCGAGGCCCCGGCAAGCATCCCGACTCTAAATCTCGCGTGCGCTGCTGAAACCTTTCGGATACGACCACCACCGTGACACGTCATTAGCGCCGGTCTACTATGACAGAGGCGGCGCCTATGGGCATCAAGGTCTGCGTTATTCTTGGGGCGGAACTCCTGTTTTTCTCGGCCCTGCTCTTTGGCGCCGCGGGCACCGTCCGCTGGCCTGCCGCCTGGGGCTATCTCATTCTCTTCGTCACCGGAGCTTCCTCGCTCACCTTTTGGCTGGCGCGCCGCGATCCCGCGCTTCTGGCCGAGCGCCTCAAATCGCCCTGGCAAAAAGGTCAGCCTTTCTGGGACAAAATCTTTATCCTGCCCATGATGGTTGCCTGGTGCGGCTGGCTCGTCCTGATGGGTCTGGATGCTGTCCGCTTCCGTTGGTTCGTCATGCCGCTCTGGTTGCAATGCGCGGGTGCGGCCCTGATCGTCTTGTCGTTCGGGATGATCGGCCGCGTTTTTCGTGAGAACCCTTTTCTCGCGGCGGTCGTGCGCATCCAAACCGAGCGCGGACACCGAGTGGTTTCTACCGGACCCTACGCCACGGTCCGCCATCCGCTCTACGCCTCGATGCTGATCTACTTGCCGGCGACTGCGCTAATGCTTGGCTCCTGGGCCGGCCTGGCGGCCTCGGTGGTTTTCTTAGGCGGCCTGGTTTTTCGGACGGCGATGGAAGACCGCGAACTCCAACGCGGTCTCGCCGGCTACCCCGAGTACGCTGCTCGCGTTCGCTACCGGTTGATTCCGTTTATCTGGTGAGTGGCCGTGGCCGCCTGACTTCTCGTGCTCATGCCAAAGCGGAGCCTCAACTTCTATTTGTTGCAACTCGCACTGACCATCTTCACGCTCGATACCTGCAAATCGTCGTGTTGCCTTCCTCCCATTTCTTTCTGTTCGAAAGGTTGGCTTTTTTCTTCTTGCGCTTTCGATCTATGCGCCACAGTACCGGTCACAGTAATGGTATGGCCGATATGATCGGCGAGAGAGACTCCAGGGTTGGTGTATAGCTCCCAGTGCTTATTGTCCGTGCTAATGAGAAAGAATCCTCCGGGTTCAGCACCTTTCTGGAGACAACCCGTTACGGTCTGCGCTGCCGGCGCTTTTTCCTCCCCCATTTGCAGCGCACCATGCAACCAGACTGAACTAAGCCCCACGAACAGAACCAGCCATCCAAGTTTCTGAATCATGATCTACGTCCTCCTTGCAGAGAGGCCAGTATGATCTTTGTTGATTGAAAAGCTGTGACCTATATCACGGCTGTTTTCCAGGTTTCAGCAGGCGAGTGAACCACTTTAACGGCGAAGTAGAGCGCAGGTTTGTCCTCTAACACTGTTCCACTCCGCTCTGTGCGGCATGCCTCAGAGCTACAGTGCGCTGGCGGCCCGTTTCACCGAGCCGCGAGTTCCTGCAACAATTTCAGCACACTGGCAGTCGTGTCCGTCTCACCCAGCCGGGGAAAAATCTTCTCGACGCTATGGCGATGCGCGTCGGCGTCCCGGTCCGTCATCGCATCCACGACCAGCGCCACGTTGTAGCCCAGATCGTAGGCGCTGCGCGCCGTCGATTCCACGCCGATACTCGTCGCGATGCCCGTCAAGAAGATCTGGGTTACGCCGCGCTGGCGCAAGTAATCATCCAAAGTTGTGCCCAGGAACGCGCCCCATCGTTGCTTGGTGACTAAATGATCGCTGGGGTGCGGCTGCAATTCAGGAACCAGCTCGGTCCAATCGGCCGGAAACGAAAACTTGGGGAATCCGGCATCACTGCGGCCCGGAGCTCTACCCGCCACGTTGACGAGAACGACTGGCAGACCGCGCTCGCGGAAAGCGCGCGCCAGTTGGGCAACTCGGCCAATGATCTCACCGGCAGGATGCACTGTCGGCATACCGACAATGCCTTTTTGCAGATCAATCACGACCAGGGCAGCAGTGGTGTCGAGTTTCGTGAGAGGCATCTTTTTTCCTTTCGGCTGGGGGGAGGGTTTCGCCGCTCTTGATCGGTCAGATCGACTTCACCGGAATCGCCATTACGTCCTCCACCAGTCCAACTTCCTTCTGCACGAACGGTTCGGCATAGGTGACGCCGCCCATCATGCCGTAAAAGCGGGCCATGGATTCTATCCGTGCGCGAATCTCTTTTTGCACGGGAAAGATTCCGCTGCCAGCCTGCTGGTCGGTGAACTGAGACTTGTACGCCATCAGCGATTCGAGGCGCGTTTCGAACTGGGCGGTGATGTCGACGACGAACGTCGGGCGCACGTCGCGGTAGAGGCTGGCGTAGATGATCTTGAAAGGCCGATGAGGCAAAGTAGCGCCGGCGTCCTCGCCGGCAACCACAGCGTCGGTGCGGTGCGATGATGGTCCGCTGACAGCTGAGAGCTGAGAGCTGACCGCTAGTTTGGCGAGTCCCGATAAAAACGATGCTTCATATCCGAGGGCCGAGGCCGTGTAGTGATCCGGATGGCGCCCCTCCCAGTAGGGAAGAATCAGCACTCGCGGACGCTGCTCGCGCAGCACGCGGACGACCTTCAGACGATTCTCCCAGGTATTTTCGACGCGGCCGTCGGGAAGATCGAGCGCGTGGCGCCAGGAAACTTTCAGGATGCGCGCCGCCTCCGCCGCTTCGCTCGCGCGGTCTTCGGCGCTGCCGCGCGTCCCCATTTCGCCTTGCGTGAGGTCGAGGATGCCGGTGCGGTATCCGCGCTCGGCCATCTTGAGCAGAGTGCCGCCGCAGGTTTGTTCCACATCGTCGCGGTGCGCGGCTAGGGCGAGAATGTCTAAGGGCATTTTGTAATTTGGTAATCGGGTAATTTCTGCAATCTTAAAACCGCCGTGCTGGCGCTCTTAAATTACCAAATTACCCGATTGCAAAATTACAAAATCGCTCTACGCTGCCGGCTTCGTCGTGCGCCGGTTCGCCAGCACGAAGGCCAATCCGAACATGAAAGAGGCAAACAGCACCAGCGTCAAAATCGATGCGGTCAGCGAGAATGCGCTGGGCGCTTCGGGATACATCAGCGTGCGCAACGCCTCGACGCCGTAGGTCAGCGGATTCGCGTACATGATCCAGCGAATCCACCCTGAAGCCTTGGAGAGAGGGAACAGGGCTCCCGAAAGCAGCCACAGCGGAATCAAAAACAAATTGATGATGGCGTGAAACGCCTGCGTCGAATCCATGGGCCAGGCAATGGCGAAGCCGAGCGCGGTCAGCGCAAACGACACCAGGAATACGGTAAGGACGATCAGCCCGAACGAGGCGAGCGTCATGTGGATGCCAACCAGTGGCGAAAAAATCAGAAAAATCAGTCCCTGGGCGGCGGCGAGGGTCGTGCCACCCAACACCTTTCCCAGAACAATGGCGGCGCGCGGCACCGGCGCCACCAGAACCGAGAGCAGGAAGCCCTCGTTGCGGTCCTCGATCACCGACATCATGGTGAAAATCGCGGTGAAAAGAACGATCATCACCAGCGTGCCGGGATAGAAATAATCCAGGTAGTGCTCCTGGCCGGCGCCCTGTCCGGAACGAAATGAGGTTCCGAACCCGGAGCCGAGGACGACCCAGAATACGAGCGGTGAAAGCGATGACGCCCACCACCCGCGCCCGCTGCCGATAGAAGCGCACGACTTCGCGCCACCAGAGCGTGAAGGCGGGCAGTAGGACTCCGGCGGATGCGGGAGCGGTTGTGCTCGTGGGGAAGGATGCGGTCTGAGTGGCCATTGTTTCCAGTCTAGCAGCGTTCGTTGCTCACTTCTTCTTAGCCTTCTTCTTGCCGCTTTTTGCCGTTGGTTCGGCGTCTTCACTCCAGAAGCGGTGGCCTGTTCGGTGGATGAACACGTCTTCCAAGGTAGGCTTGCTCACGCTTAGCGACTGGATTTCTCCGGGGAAAGCTTCGACCACGTCGGGAACGAAGCGATGTCCGTTTTCAATTTCGAGGCGGACGTGGTTGTCCATGACCGTGGCATCGACGTTGAACTTTGCGCGAATGCGATCGGCCAAAGTTTGCGGGTCGCGTGCTTCCAAGAGAATGACGTCGCCGCCGATCTCGCGGGTCAGGGCGTCAGGGGTACCTAACGCTACCAGGTTGCCTTCATTCAAGATGGCTAAGCGGTCGCAGCGTTCGGCTTCTTCCATCAGGTGCGTGGTCACGATTACGGAGACGCGCTCCTGATCGCGGAGGATTTGGAGGTATTGCCAAAGGTCGCGCCGGGCGCCGGGATCGAGGCCGGTGGTGGGCTCGTCCAGAAGCAGAACTTCGGGATGATGGAGCAGGCCTTTGGCGAGTTCGATGCGGCGCTGCATGCCCCCGGAAAATGTTTCCACGCGGTCGCCGGAGCGGTCCAGCAATCCTACCCGCATAAGTATTTCCTTGATTCGCTGCTTGAGCTCGGGGCCGCGCAGGCCGTAGAGGTGGCCCTGATGCCAGAGGTTTTCATAGGCGGTGAGTTTAGGGTCGACGCTCTGGGCCTGGAAAACGACGCCGATGTGGCGGCGAAGTGCTTCGGGCTGGCGAACCGCGTCCAGGCCAGCGATCATGGCACTGCCGGAAGTCGGAACCATGAGCGTGGAAAGAATTCGGAACAGAGTTGTCTTGCCGCTGCCGTTTGGGCCAAGGAGACCGAAGAGTTCAGCCGGGCGGACCTCGAAAGAGACGCCGTTGAGCGCGATGCGATCCTGGTAGCGATGCACCAGGTCGCGAACGGCAATGATGGGCTCGGCCGCGCCTTCGGCAGACTGGACGGAGGCGGGAAAGTCGATAGCAGATGAGTTCGGAGTCACAAGCCATTCTACGACGAGAACGATGGGCCCATCATCCCGAGGGGTGCTTCGTATCAGGACATCGCTTTAGCGATGCCAAAGATGGTCGAGGTCACCTGCCCCTTTTGGGGCTGCGCCTTCACGGTCTCGCCATCCCGGGCCGAAACACCTATGCGGCGACTGGATTCTGTCCGGGGACGCGCTCCTCGAATGCGACAGGGACGTGCCGCCACACCTGGATCGCTAGTACGACGGTGGTCGCCAGAAGCAGCGCTCCGACGGCGACGTGGACCACGGTCGAAATCACCATGGGCAGCTCGGGCTGTTCTGCTTCTCTTCCCCACATGACGCGGGTGATGAAGGCGAGAAAGCCAAGGCAGAGTTGCGCGACCATCAGTCCAAGCATGGCAATCGCCGGCCGGCGGACGGCCTCCACCTGCGAGTAGACGGAGATGGCGCGAACGGCAGTCCAGGAGAGGACGATGGCCACAACGCCCGCGTTGATGACGTGCGGCCACCAACTCATGCCATGGTGGCGGAACATCGCGCCGAGAACCAGTTGCACATAGAGCACAAAAATCGAAAGCAAAGTCAGAGTGAAAAGAGCGGGGCGGCGCTGGTCGAATTCCGCGCGCGGCTGCTCTTCCACCCAGCGGCGGCCGGTGAAGACCGCGATTGCAACGGCGATACAGAAGAACGTCTGGGCCACGGCGGCGTGCGCGCTGGAGATGGGTGCGGGAAGGAAGAATAAAACCGTGATTCCGCCGAGGATGCCCTGGGCGATGACGGTCGCCAGCGCGGCCAGGCCCAGAAGGCGCAGCCAGCGGCGCTTTTCGACGCGCCAGGTCCAGACGGCCAGAATAATCGTGAGCAGCCCGATGAACTCCGCCACCATGCGATGGCCGTGTTCGTACCTTATGCCGCCCACCATGTGCGGCATTTTGTAGTAGGAGCCGAAGCTGGTCGGCCAGTCGGGGACAGACAACCCGGCGTCATTGCTGGTGACAAGCGCTCCGGCGACGATGAGGACGAGAGTGGCGCAGGCGGTGAAAACGGCGAAGCGATGCAGTCCGCGATGGTACGGAATTTCGATGCCTTTCAGAATAGCTCCCAGAACGCCAACCGAGCACTCCTACGGTGCCCGGCACGTTTCCCAAAACGCAACAGTTTACCACCGCCTATCGGAACGGATTCACGACTTGAATTCCATCGATCTCGCGGGCGTCTTGAAAATCTTCGGACAACAGAACGCGGCAGCCGGATTGTTGGGCCGACCGCAAAATCAGCGCATCCCAAAAAGAAAACCCGTGCAACCGGTGGAGATCGATGGCAGCGAGGATATCGGCGACTTCAGGAGTGGCTACATCGAATTCAGCGAGCAGTTCAACCTTGCGACGCACATTACGCGGATCAAATTTCAGCTTCTTCGTGACGGTTACAAAATACTCCTGTAGCACCTGAAGCGAAACGACCCCAGTGCCCCCACGCCTGTGCGCTAATATGAGATCACGGGCGAGTCGTTGCTTCGCGGGGGCGTCGTCATCGTCTGCGTAGACCAAGACATTGGTGTCGAAGAAACTACGAGCGCTCATGAATTTCGTTGCGATCAAATTTCCAGCCTTGCGAGTGTCCACCACCGGAAAGGCGTTCGAATTCCTCGATCCAGCGCTCGGGATCGTCGCCGCCAGCCAGTTTTTGCAGGTAATCGCGGATTAACTGGTTGAGGCTTTTGCCGAGAGCCTCCGCCCGCTTTCTGGCGCGTTCGACAGTCTGCTCGTCAATTGATAGTGTGACATTCATGAACACAGTATATGTGCGCCCGTATCCCGTGTCAACAAGGAACTACGGTTGCAGTTGTTCCCCCGCCGCTGCGGATCTCTGCGTTTCCATCGTCCGAATAATGGCGTCGGCGAATTCCGAGGTGCCGGCTGTCCCGCCCACATCCCGGGTAAGTTTGCTGCGGTCGCGGTAAACCTCGTCGATGGCATTGCGGATCTGTAAGGCGGCATTGTGCTCGCCAAGATGGCGCAGCATCAGCAGCGCGGATCGCAAAACAGCGGTGGGATTGGCGATATTTCTTCCGGCGATGTCGGGCGCGGAACCGTGCACCGCTTCAAAGATGGCGCATTCGTGCCCGAAATTCGCGCCGGGGACCAGGCCAAGTCCGCCCACCAGCCCGGCACACAAGTCGGAAAGAATGTCGCCGTAAAGATTCTCCATCAGCAAAATATCGTACTGATAGGGATTCATCACCAGTTGCATGCAGGTGTTGTCGACGATGTGCTCGCCGTAAGTGATCTCGGGATACTCCTTCGCAACCGCTCGCGAGCAGCGTAGAAACAATCCATCGGACATCTTCATGATGTTGGCCTTGTGGATGGAATGGATTTTCTTGCGCTGGTTCTTGCGCGCATATTCGAAGGCGAAACGCGAGACGCGAGTGCAAGCCTTCTCCGTCATGATCTTCAGGCTCTCGACCACTCCCGGAACGACTTCGTGTTCGATGCCCGAGTAAAGCCCCTCGGTGTTTTCGCGTACTACGATCAGATCGATATCTGGGTAGTGCGTGGGAATATGCGGCAGGTTGTGGATCGGCCGGAAGTTGGCGAAGAGTTCGAAGCGCCGGCGGAGCTCGACGTTGATGCTCGAGAAGCCGCCCCCGATGGGCGTAGTCACCGGTCCCTTCAGTCCGACGTGGGTGCGCTCAATCGACTCTGCGAGTTCTTTCGGAATGTATTCGTTGTATTTCTCAAAGGCTTCGGCACCGGCGGCGAAGGTCTCCCATTCGAACTTGACGCCAGTGGCTTCGAGTATGCGAACCGTGGCCTGGGTGACTTCGGGACCAATTCCGTCGCCGGGGATGAGAGTTACTTTGTGCGTCATAAATAAATAATCAGATATTGGATCAGCGGCCATCGGGTCATCTGAAAACCGCCGAAGGTTGGGTTTCGATGACCCGATCACCCGATGACCCGATCACCCGATTTACTGGTTTTACCCTTCGCTTCGGGCGCGTCTTTGTCCTTGGCCTTGAGCAGGTCTTTCAACTCGGTCATAAATTCCTGCACATCCTTAAAGTCAAGATAGACGGAGGCGAATCTCACATAAGCAACTTTGTCGTAGCGGCGCAGGCGGTTCATGATGAGCTCGCCGATTTCACTGGTCTTGCGCTCGCGCTCGGCCGACTCGATGACGAAGCTCTCGGCTTCGTTGACGATCTGTTCCAGCTTGCCGATGGGCACTGGACGCTTCTCGCAGGCGCGCATCAGGCCGTTGAGTACCTTCTGACGGTCAAAGCGCTCGCGGCGCCCGTCTTTCTTTACCACCATGTACGGGATTTCGTCGATGCGCTCGTAGGTAGTGAAGCGCTTTTCGCACTTCAGGCATTCGCGGCGGCGGCGAATGGAATCCGCTTCCTTGCTCTCGCGCGAATCCACGACTTTGTCATTCTCAAACCCGCAGAAGGGGCATTTCATGCTGGGCGCTCAGAGTACGGCTAGATTGTAGCAGGGAGGTGCAGTGCCCAGGTCTTAGGTCTCAGGTCTTAGGTCTTAGGAAAACCAAGTGTGTACGACTTTCCTAAGACCTAAGACCTGACACCTAGCCCGTCGTCTCGGCCACTTCGGCTTCTTCGGCCCGTTCGGACTCTTCTGACAACTTGCGGAGCGAGAGCCGTTCGTGATGAGAGAACAAGAATCCGACCGGTACGACGGCGACAAACGTCACCAGCCACAACATGATGCCGCAACTGACCGCCAGTTCCTTGGGGACAATATGAAAGACGTGATCGAGTGCGCTGATGGTCGCCAGTTGGGAACCGCCGCCGACCCCTGGCAATTGCACCATGGACCCGATCATGCTGGCTCCCATGAGAAGGAGAACTTTGGTGACGCTCATGTCATGCATAGGTGCGCCATAAGCACGCGTCACATCCTTATAGGCCAGCGCGATCACCCACCACATCAAGACCGACACGGCCGTCAGTTGGAGGAATGCGACGGGTCCGTGGATAGTATTGAGTCCGACGGTAAATTCGCGAATCTTTTGCGCGATGCGATGGCCCAGGTTCTCGGCAAGATGGGAGAAACGGTCTTCCACCCACTGGGCAATTCGATTTCCGCGGTAGGAAAACAGCACCGCTCCCGAAAGCAATCCGAGTACGAGCGCGATCAGTGCAAATCCTACAAGATGAACCCAATGCCTGACTTCCGGCGGAGTGGTTGCGGCTTCCGTAAACGCGCGGAGCTTCGTGGGCAGAAAAATGGCGGACACCATCAGAACCGTGAAACCGCCAATGTCAAAGATTCGCTCCACCGCCCAGACCGCCACTTGCGAGGCGAAAGGCAGGTTCTGGCGGCGCGCGATCAGGTAGGGGCGAATCATTTCACCGGCGCGGCCGAGCAAGGCGAGCCCGGCGAATCCGATCATCGTAGCTGGGATCAACCCAAGAATGGACGCCTCCTTGCGCACGGGTCGAAGAAAGATTTTCCAGCGAACCGCCCGCAAGAAATAGGCCAGGTAGATGTACGCCACCCCTTGCAGGATATGACGCCAACTCAGGCCGAACTGAAACAGCCGGGCCCAGTCGAAGTGCTGCCAGGTGCGGAACTGGAGGTAGACCAATACGGCCAGCACGACGAAGACGACCGTGTACGCCAAGTATTTTTTTCTGTTCATGCAGTGCGAAATTCAATTTCAGAACTTTAATTTGAAGAGAGCTATGGCGAGCGCAGCCCCACTTGAAGGTAAATGAGGAACCACAAAGGGTCAACGCGTGGATTGGGCGGCGATCGTGGTGGAGGCAGGTTTCGGAGTACCGGGTTTCAGACTGCCGGGTTTCAAACTGGAATGAGCGGCGCTCCGGGTCCTGCCGGCAGCCTGTTTCTGCTTCGCCTCTTTTTCCTGGGCGATCTTCTTCTGGTTGTACTCGTGCACGATGCGCGCCACGTAGGCTTGGGTTTCGCGAAATGGCGGCACTCCCCGATACTGCTCGACGCGCTCGGGGCCGGCGTTGTAAGCGGCCAGCGCCTTGACCAGATCGAAATTGTAGCGCTCCAGCAGTTCGCGCAGATAGCGGCTTCCACCCGTGACGTTCGATTGCGGATCAAAGGCGTCGTTTACGCCCAGTTGGTTGGCGGTGCCCGGCATCAATTGCATCAGTCCGCGGGCGCCTTTGGGAGAAACCGCGTGCGATTTGAATCCGCTCTCGGCATGAATCACGCTATTCACCAGGTCGGGATCAAGATGATAGGCGGCGCTGGCGGAGTCGACGACTTGATGCAGAGCGGGCGCAGAAAGCGCAGGCACAGAGTGAGACGGGATGGACGCTGCAACTGCCGCCCCCGGCTGTCCAGCGGGCACCGGCAGCGGCAAGGACGAAGACAACGGCGGAGACAGGTCTTTTTCGTAGCCCGTGATCTCGGCCGTGGGCACGTCGGTAAAACTGGAATCGTCGGCGCCGAAAAAGAGACGGGTCGTTGCTCCCATTACAAGACGATGCTCGTGCCGGATGCTAAAGCCGTTGCTGAGGATCGCCAGGTCGGCGGCAATCGCGGGACGAGCTAGGAATGCTATGGCAACTACGCAGAACAAGGCGGCGCTGGCGCCTTCGGTCGCAAGTTTCTCTGCCCAGCCCGTTGTTGATCGTCTTCTTCGAATCATCACAAGCTGCTCACGATCGCCGATCCCAAACTCACGGGTCCGCCAGCCTTGTCGCCGCCCTGGGGCTCGAGCGCCTTTCCGTACAGCACGTGCTCGATGGCGGCGGTTACGCCGCTCCCGGCGTTCGAGCGCGTAAGCTTCCAGCCGCGGCTCCGCAACTCTTCGGATGCATTCCCCATGATAAAGGGGTGGCCGCAAAAGGCAAGCATTTCGATGTCGTTGTAGTTATCACCAACGGCCATGACCTGGTCGCGAGTGATGCCCCGGTAATTAGCCCAGCGTTCGAGCGCGTGCCCCTTGGAACAGCCGGCGTTAAGCACGTCGACAATCGAAAGATCGCGGCCCGGATACTCGGTGCGTAAGACCGTGATGGGCAGGCCGCAGCTCGCGAGCAGCTGCAAGACGTGCTGCATGCGCGCCACCGGTCCGCAGAACATGGCCTGCACGGGGTCGGTGGTAAGCGCATTCTCGAGCGGAACCACGAACTGCATGTATTGCTTGTTCTTCTCCAGCCAGCGCTGGATGCTCGCTTCCAGTTCGTCGAGCCGCTCGATCACGATGGTGCCCTCGCCATCGCTGTCAAAGGTCAGTACCGTCTGCCCTCGAAATTCTCGCATCAGGCGCAAGAGTTCGCGGCAGGTCTCCTCCGGCAGCAGGTCGCGGTGGAAGGTTTCTCCGGCAAGCGACCGCGTAACGGCGCCATTCGAACTGATCAGCCAGAGATCGAATCCCAGTTGTTGCGCGATGGGCAGGGCGAAGGTGTGGCGGCGTCCGGTGACCAGGATGACCTCGATGCCTTGGGAGTGCACGCTCCGGAGGGTTGCCAGATCGGTCCCGGAAATCTGAAATTCCGGGTTGAGCAGGGTACCGTCAATATCAATAGCAACGAGGCGGAGGGAATTGGCGGCCACAGACAATTTTACCATTGTGGTGGAGCCGGGCGCCCCCGCCCGGCTGCACGGTGCGAGACGTACTGTCACTCCACTTTGCTATGCACTTATGCGACAATCATTCCCCACGGAGACCATCCATGAAATTCAGATTCCTGCTGTTGTTTCTGACTCTGCTTCCTGTATCTCTCCCTGCCCAGCCCGCACCAGAAACCGGCAAGCCCTTCGTCATCGAATACTATTACAAGGCGAAATGGGGCCATGCCGACGAGTTTCTGCAGTTGTTCAAGAAGAACCACTACCCGCTGCTGAAGAAGCAGGTGGAAATGGGCCGCATGCTCAAGGTTTGGATGGACCAGCCACGCTACCACACGACTGAAGACGGGCGCTGGGACTATCGCGTGACCATCGTGTTCAAGAACTCGGCGGCCGCCAATGAGCCCTTCGACGAAGACGCGCTGAAAAAGCAGCTCTGGCCCGACCAGGCCACCTATGCGAAGGAAGAGCAGCGGCGGTTTGAAATCCTCGACGCACATTGGGACCTGCCGATCAAGAATGTGGAACTGGACAGAAAGTAAAGCCGTCTCGAATACCTGCGAAGGCACACCGCCCAATGCGCCGTTGATGCCATTGAAGTGGTTTTCCAGCGGATTCAGGCGCGCGTGTTTGCAAAAAACTCAGCCGAGCGAGAACATACTTGGTTTGCATATATCCCACAGTTCCTACAAGGAAGCAGCCAAAATATGGCGAAGGTGAAGGCAGTGAAGAAGGCGGCGCGCGTCGAGGTGAAGTCCGACGCGGTGACATCCTCAAGCAACGCGACGATCGGCGCCGGGCACGACGGCGCGATCGAGCCCGCCAAGGGCAAGCTGGGCGTGATGATTCCGGGCATGGGCGCGGTGGCAACGACGTTTGTAGCGGGCGTCGAAGCCGTGCGCAAGGGAATTTCGCACCCCATCGGCTCGCTCACGCAGATGGGAACCATCCGTCTCGGGAAGCGCACCGATGGCCGGTCGCCGAAGATCAAGGATTTCGTTCCTCTCGCCGGTCTCAATGATCTGGTGTTCACGGGCTGGGACATTTTCGAGGACAACATGTACGCCGCCGCCCGCAACGCCGGAGTGCTGGAGCGCGACCTGCTCGACAAAGTGAAGGGGCGGCTCAGCGCCATCACGCCGATGAAGGCCGTGTTCGATCACAACTACGTCAAGAAGATCGACGGGCCCAACGTAAAGAAGGGCAAGAACAAGCTGGACCTCGCCGAGCAACTTCGGCAGGATATCCGCGACTTCAGGAAGTCGAGCAAAGCCAGCCGCCTGATCACCATCTGGTGCGCTTCGACCGAGAGCTTCATCAAGCCCACCGCCGCTCACCAGAGCGTGAAGGCGCTGGAAAAGGCGATGAAGGAGAATGACGAAAACATCGCGCCCTCGATGATCTACGCCTACGCGTCGCTGATGGAAGGCGTGCCCTTCGCCAACGGCGCTCCGAACCTGACCGTGGACATACCGGCGATGTACGAACTCGCGCATGAACGCGAACTGCCCATCTGCGGCAAGGATTTCAAGACCGGACAGACGCTGCTGAAGACCGTGCTGGCGCCCGCGTTCAAGGCGCGCCTGCTCGGGCTGAGCGGATGGTATTCGACCAACATCCTCGGCAATCGCGACGGCGAAGTGCTCGACGATCCCGGCTCGTTCAAGACCAAGGAAGAATCGAAGCTCGGCGCGCTCGAGCACATTCTGCAGCCGGCGCTGTATCCCGAGCTCTACGGCAATATTTTCCACAAAGTTCGCATCAACTATTACCCGCCCCGCGGCGACAACAAAGAAGGTTGGGACAACATCGATATCTTCGGATGGCTCGGCTATCCCATGCAGATCAAGGTCGACTTCCTGTGCCGCGACTCGATTCTGGCCGCGCCGATCGTGCTCGACCTGGTGCTCTTCATGGACCTCGCGCAGCGCACGCCGGAACTACGCCGCCTGGGCATTCAGGAATGGCTCAGCTTCTACTTCAAGTCGCCCATGACTGCGCCGGAGCTGTATCCGGAGCACGACCTGTTCATCCAGTTGATCAAGCTGAAGAACACGCTGCGCCACCTGAAAGGCGAAGAGCTGATCACGCACTTGGGGCTGGAGTACTACGACTAAAGCATGGCCTGTGTGGGGACGGGCGACTCGCCCGTCCCGTTCTACTCATCCATTTCGTACGCCTTCTTCAACCACCGCTTCACTTCGCCGTCAATGTCGACCTTTGACCTGATCTCAATCCGCCGCGTAATTCGGTCCTTCTTTTCATACCCGCCAGTATCGATCAGGCGCTTGGGTGTCTTCATGTTGCCCAGCGCGAATCCGAGATCGATTCGCGTATTCGTCGATGGCTTGATCTGCGCGAACACGTGGTTGCGATAGAAGGGCACCATCGTCTTGCACGGACAAGCCTTCACATCCTTGCCGAGAGAGAACCCGAGCTTCAGCAACTGCTCATACAGCGGACGCAGCGCGGCGCGCGAGCCCGAGTACTGCGCCTCCACCCATTCGGCGGCAGTTTTCAGGTAGGCTTCCGGCGAGTCTTCCTCCGTGCCTTTGCCGTCGGCGCGCTCCGCGATCCACGATGCGGCGTATGTGCCAAGCTTGTGCTCTTTCTTAAGCCAGTCGCGGCGTTCCTGCTCCGTTGGCGGCCCAGATTTCTTCGTGAATGCGATCCACTCGTCGAGCGATCGCCCGGTTTTCTGCGGCAGTTCCTCAATCCACTTCTGAACCTGGGCAACGCCGGGATGAACCGAGTACGGGCCGGGTATTTTGGTAAAGGCAGACATGGGAACCCCCTTTCGGCCTGCCATGATACCCAATCTTGGTGGGTGCTCGCGATAGAATCGTGCGATGGCTGGCAAGAAGCACGAAGCTGGACACAACACGCGCTACGTACAACTGCAGAAGAACTACTGCTTCGCCTGCGGCAAGAATAACCCCGACGGCATGCGCCTGCGCTTCACCTACGACAAGGAGCGCGGCTGTTTCGTCTGCCGGTTCCGGCTGGGCAAGCGCTACACCGGGCCTCCCGGACACAGCCACGGCGGCATCATCGCCACCATCCTCGATGAAGCCATGGGCAAAGTGAACAAGCTGCGTGACGTAGTAGCGGTAACTTCCGAAATCACCGTGAACTACCTGAAGCCGGTGCCCCTGAAGCAACCACTGCGGGTGGAATCGCGCGAGGTGAAGGTCAAGGGCCGGAAGCACATTAACATGGCTGAAATCCTGAACGAAAAAGGCGAAGTGCTGGCGCGCAGCCAAGGCCTGTTCATAGCCATCGATCCGCACAAAATGTTCGCAAGATTTGTGGATCGCTAGAGCTTGTGTGGGGACGGGCGACCTCGCCCGTCCAGCCGAGCACAGCTCGGCACCTGCCTGTGCCGACAACAACTCTGACGCGATAGGCGTACCACGAATCGCCAAGCGGCTGTAAAATGAGCACAGGAGCGGGAAGCGCGGAGGTTCCAGCGCCTCCTTCTCGGTTGCGCTCCGGCGCGCCGGCGATTCCATCGCTATCCTTCACGATTGCAGAAAAGAGCAAACCCATGTCGCAGAACAATGGACACAACACCAGCCTCCGCCTCAAAACCGGCCTCGCCGAAATGCTCAAGGGCGGCGTCATCATGGATGTCACCACCGCGAAGCAGGCGGAAATAGCCGAGCGTGCCGGCGCGGTCGCGGTCATGGCCTTGGAGCGCGTCCCCGCGCAGATTCGCGCCGAAGGTGGAGTAGCGCGCATGGCCTCGCCCAAAATTATTCGCGAGATCATGGCGGCGGTGGATATTCCCGTCATGGCGAAGTGCCGCATCGGCCATTTTGCGGAAGCGCAGATTTTGCAGGAGCTGGGCGTCGACTACATTGACGAGTCCGAAGTCCTGACCCCGGCCGACGAAGCGCATCACGTCGACAAGCACGCCTTCACCGTCCCCTTCGTCTGCGGCGCCCGCAATCTGGGCGAAGCTCTAAGGCGCATAGCCGAAGGCGCGGCCATGATCCGCACCAAGGGCGAAGCCGGCACCGGAGACGTGGTCCACGCCGTCCGCCACATTCGCCAGATTGTGCAGGAGATGAAGATTCTGACCGTGCTAAGCGAGCAGGAACTCTACGCCAAAGCCAAAGAGCACGGCGCTCCCTACGAACTGGTGAGGATGGTGGCGCGTGACGGCAAACTGCCGGTGCCCAATTTTTCTGCCGGAGGAATCGCGACTCCGGCGGATGCATCGTTGGTCATGCAACTGGGGGCGGAAGCGGTATTCGTAGGCTCGGGCATCTTCATGAAGAACTCGACCGAATTCGCCGAGCCCGCCGAAGCCGAGAAGCGCGCCAAGGCGATTGTGCAGGCGGCAACGCACTTCAAAGACCCTAAAGTGTTACTTGAAGTCAGCGAGAATCTGGCGGGCGCCATGAAGGGGCTGGCCGTGTCCACGCTTGATGAGGCGCACCTGCTGCAAACGCGGGGCTGGTAGCAGAAGGTCACGGAGATGTCTCAAGGACGAAAGCTACATCGTCAAGAAGGGACCTAGCGGAGATCCATAAGACCTCCGAATGACGCAAGTGCGCTATGAAGATTTCCTCGATCAACCATTAATCAGCTATTGCTGAGATGCAACTACTTGGCGATACCGCTTCCTAGGCAAGCTCTATCGTTCCTGCCAGATTGGCCGGATTGTGCAAGGTGCGATCAAAGTGGAAAATTCGTTCGAGCAGGTCAGCAACAAGGTGAGTGCAGCTTGAGAAATCAAGGCGAAGATCTCCTGACGATTTCGCGGCAAACAAATACCGGTCTAAATCTTGGCGTCCGAACTCCTCAGTGTTTCTTCGGCGAGGACGACACCGGACCGCAAGATAGGCTTGAAGCGTTGAAGGCGATGTTCTATTCGGTAATACAAAATCAACGTTACTGATGGCGAGAGAATTCGCCAACTACCAGCTTTGTTCAGATCGCGAAGGGACGTACATCGAGCCAGTTGCTATTGTTGAAAGTCGCACATGAGCGGGTCCATAATGCAGAGGCGGAAGTTCGAGCATGACCAGGCATTGAGAGCTAGTACATTTGGACATGGAACTCACTTCCAAGACGACCTCGGGGCGGGAATCAGATAGTGGACCTTGTCGAAAAGGATGAACGGGTATCTGATACAGAACGGGCTCTTGACGTTGCGAAGATTGCTCCGGCTTGGATAGAGAGCGTCGAGTCACTCTTACGCCACTGGGAACGCGGTACGCTCGACCAGGGCCAGCCTCTCCGAAGCCGCATTCTGCTGAGTGAAAACTACGTGACTAATAACCGTGCTGACCTGGGGCAGGCCCACCCTTTCCTCATCTCAGACGCCCGCGGGCCTGTCCTTGTGTCTGGTTTTGAGACCGGTGGGGGATTCTGACTTCCTATTCCATCACGACTCCCATTCGACGCCCGAAACAGAGTGCGAAAGCCCAGGCGGAATGGTCGTGCCGGGCTGGTCCGCACGAGATCGTCATGCCGCAATTAGGGACCTCAGACTTTTGACGAGAGCGTCCAGCGAAAACGGCTTCTGCAAGAAGGCTGTATGACGATGACCGAGAGCCGAGCGAACGGTGAATTCGTCGATATATCCAGACATGAAGACAACTGGTAAATTTGGGAACCGCTCCCATGCCCACTGAGCCAGCGACCAGCCGCCATCCCCACGCAAAGCCAAATCCGTGATCAATATCATCGGAGTCGATTTGTGCTCCAGCAGCAATCGCTGAGCATCCTTGGCACTTGCAGCCCCGAATGCTTCGTAACCGGCTCCATGCAAGCGCTCGCAGATTACCTGTCGAATTACTTCTTCGTCTTCCACTACAACCACCACGACGTTTACGGGTTTTCCAGGGAGAGGATTGCCGTCCTTCGCTTCGGAAAGAAACGGGGATGGAGGATTGCCGGACGGAACGCCTCTCTTTGCTTTTGCTTTGAACCACCGCTTCATCGTTGTGTCACTCCTTCTCGAACATCCTGTCTATTGCGAGGCTTGCGTGCTGCCTGGTTCCAAGGTGCAGCGTCCACCGAGGCCAAGTGCCGTTCTACTTTCCAACCAATCTAGCTGTCGAAATCCTGCTCGCTCTGCCAATCCAGATAGGCGCTGGCAATCCGTATCGCATCGTCTAATGTTTTCTCGGTTTGCTGGTAGACCTCGTGTCCCTGCCGAAAAACGAGCACTTGATATTCTGTTCGGTTGGCGTCTCCATCAATGGCCATGACCGCCGCGAGATAGTGCCCCGATCTGCAACGGGTCTCCAGAGTCATCATGTTTCCTCTTTAATGTCCCGTTCGGAGATGAGAAAAACGACTGGCGCCGGGCCTGACCTACGATGCATGGGCGGCTTCACCGTTGAACATGCTCGTCGGTGGCGCGTATCGGAAAAATCTCGTTCCGTGTTCGCAAGCCCACGCGAGGCCTCTCAAATTTGGTTGGTTTTGGTCACCGCGACTATATGACCTTTGAACGACGAACACTATTAGTAACTAGTAAGTGCGAGGTAACAGAAAGCAGTATGTCCATAGTGCTTTAGTTTAGAGGCTTTTTCCGGAAGGAATTCGTTCCACCATTCTTACCAAGTCGGCCAGAGATCGTGCCTGCATCTTTTTCATCACACGACTACGCTGAACCTTTACCGTGTTTTCGGTGGTTCCAATACGGGCTGCGATCTGCTTGTTGAGCGTGCCCAAGACGACCATAGCGAGGACTTCGCGCTCTCGTGGTGTCAAGGATTCGAGCCGCTTTTGCAAAACCTCAATCTCCGCCTCTTTTTTGCGTCTGACCCGATCCTTCTCCAGTGCGTTTTGAATCGCATCCAGCAAATCCTGATCGCGGAAAGGCTTGGTGAGAAACTCGACGGCTCCTGCCTTCATCGCTCGCACCGCCATAAGAATGTCCGCGTGTCCGGTGAGGAAGATGATCGGAATGTGAATGCCAGCTTCGGCCAACTCGCGCTGGAAATCGAGCCCACTGATTCCCCGCAACCGGATGTCGAGCACGAGGCAACTGGGCGCATCCGGACGCTTGCTCAGCGAGAATTCCTGTACAGACTCGAACAACTTGACTGGCAAACCCACCGACTCTACGAGTCGCTGGACCGCACGGCGAACTGAGAAATCGTCATCGACCACGAAAACCATGGGAGCGGTGCCCTTCATGCGGCACGGCTCCGATTGGCGGGCAAGGTGATCTGGAAGAGCGCACCATAGGAACCTGGTTCGGCCCACAAACGACCGCCGTGGGACTCAATAATGGAGCGGCTGAGCGACAATCCCATTCCGATGCCCTGCGGCTTGGTGGTAAAAAACGGTTCAAAGATACGGTCGATTTGATCCGCGTTGAGTCCGATTCCAGAATCCTGAACCTGAATCAGCACGCCATCCGCGTATTCCGCCGATTTGATGACCAGCCCACGGGGCCGGCCAACGACAGTGCGCATGGCATCGATGCCGTTCATGGCCAAGTTGATCAAGACCTGTTGCAATTGCACTCGATCACCCAGCACGCCCGGCAGATTAATGGCGAGGTCGAGCCGCACTTGAACATCGTTTCGGGCTGCCTCATGGCTCACGATAAGGGCGGCTTCCCGGGCTACATAATTGATGTTCAGTTCCGTCTTATCGGGAGCTTCCTTCTTTACCAGGGCCCGTATTCTGGAAATGATGTCACTGATTCGGGTGGCGTCCTCCGCAATCTCTGTAATTGCTTCCTGCACCGCCCTCAGATTCGGGCTGCGGCCCTTCATCTCGCGTAGGGCAAACTTGCTGGTCGTGAGGACACCGGTTAGCGGTTGGCTGACTTCATGGGCAATGGTGGCGACTAGTTCTCCTACCGCCAGCACACGGGTAACGTGAGCAAGGTCCGCCTGCACATCGTGCAATGCATTTTCGGCACTCTGGCGGTTGGCAATTTCCTTTTGCAGTTCCTCGTTGGCGGTATTAAGTTTTCCGGTCAGCTCGGCAACGCTCCGCTCCAGGTCCTGCTTGAGCCGTTGGAGTTTGTCATCGAGCAATTCGCTGAGGTCTTGCGAAGGAGGGGCGATCGACTTCTTTGAGTCCTGCTCTGTAGCTTGTTGCTCGCGGAGTTCCATCCAAGATTGTTTTGTTTCGCCCATTTGGTAACCTACTCCCATTGCACAGTCTTTCAGAATTCTCTCGATTGTCGCAAGAAGGGTCTCTCCCTTGTGCAGCGCTCTGCGTGATATGGAGTCAATATTTGAGAACGAGCAGTAGGCCGGATGGCAGCGCGAGCCGTCGTATAAAATTAGTTCATCGTTCTTGGCCAACGATCAAAGACGACCGGCGATAACCATGAAAATAGGAGTCCTCGCACTCCAAGGCGATTTCGACGCTCACCGCCGTCGGCTCGAGGAGTTGGGCGCGGAAGTTGTCCTGGTGAAAAAACCCGAGCAACTAAACGAGATCGACGGCCTGGTGATTCCCGGAGGCGAGTCGGGGACATTTCTCAAACTGCTCGGGAAAGACGGCTTGGCGAAGCTGAAAGACTTCGTGCTTGCGAAGCCAGCGTTTGGCACCTGCGCGGGATGCATCCTCCTGGCTACAGAAGTCGAGAATCCGAAGCAGGCCGGACTGGGCGCGCTCGACATCACGGTGCGCCGCAATGCTTACGGACGGCAGATCGACAGCTCCATCCGCGAAGGGCGCTTCCTGAATCAGTCGATCGAGATGGTCTTCATCCGCGCGCCCAAAATCGAACGCGTGGGACCGGGCGTGGAGGTGATCGCGACCGAAGGCAATGACCCGGTGTTAGTCCGCAAGGGAAAAACTCTCGCCGCCACCTTCCACCCGGAACTCAGCGAGGATCGCCGCATTCACCAGTACTTTCTGGATCTCGTCGAAAACAACCGGCCTGGCAATAAGTAAAAATCGCGTTAACCGCGGAGGACCCGGAGAACGCAGAGACAGCCGTGAAGATATCTTTTATTTGGTTTTCCGGAGTCCTTCGCAGCGAACTCTGCGCCCTCTGCGGTTAGTGCTGTCCCCAGTTCTCATTTCTTCAAGGCAGGAAAAATCCCCGGGCTAGCGCCCGGGGATTGGGGAGATGGAAGTTACGCGCAGGCTCTTAGGAAAGGAGGCGACGCCGGAAGAACCCAGCGAGGCCCAGGATTCCCGTACCCAGCAATGACAGCGTGCCCGGTTCCGGTACGGTCGGGCCGTTGGAGGCAAATCCTGTCACCCCGGTGCCGCAGCCAGTTCCGCCACCACCGCAGAAGTGAACAGCCCACTTGTAGGGCTGCAGTTGCGAGAGCTCGGCGCCAGAGATAAGGAACGAGATTGTGGTCGCGCTGACGTAGCCATGGGGGAGCGTCCCCTTTGTCAGGCTGGCAAGGTCATAAGTGAAGCGGCCAAATTGGCTAACGTTCTTGCTCGAGTCGAGCGAGAATTTCGATGCGTACGTCCCATCGATCAGCAGGTTCTGGATGTCGCTCGAAGAGAGCGTGCCACTAGTGTTGAAAGCGATGTCGCCGCCCGCCAGCTTAAAGCTGTAGCCGGAATTGGCCTGGAGCGTGACCATCACGCCGCCAGCTTGCTGCGTCATGGTTACGCTGCCGATGGTGGCGCTGATGCCGAGGTTGTTGCTCGTCAAAAAGATCGTGTCTGCCGCTGCGAAAGGAACCGCCATGGCCAGCACTAGGAGCAGAAGCACAAGGTACAGACTTTTCATAATCCATATCCCCAAGTAGGTGTGGAGCTGGTACAACAAGACGCTAGAGAAGGGGCAAGTGTATCGTTTTCGCGGTGTGCAGCGCTTTGCACAGTGGGGCCCAGCGGGCGGCCGGTTTGGGGCGAAGGGTGCGGGGTTTGGCCCGATCCGGTATGCTGGGAAATTCCGAGCTCACGCCGGTATGGAACCTGCTCCTGAACTGGAAGTTAGTCCGGTGTCGTTTGCGTCGTACGCGCGCCTGCTGCGCGGGAACCGGAATTTTCGCCGCTTGTGGAGCGCGCAAATCGTCAGCGAACTCGGCGACTGGTTCTACACCCTCGCCATCTACAACCTGCTGCTGCAACTCACCGGACGCGCCGGATCGGTGGCGCTGGCGCTGGTGCTGCAAGTCCTGCCGCAAACTCTGATCGGGCCGACGGCCGGCGTGGTAAACGACCGGCTGCGGCGCAAGCAGGTCATGATCGCAGCGGATGTCGGACGCATGCTGATCGTGCTCTGCATGCTGCTGATCCGCTCGAAAGAAATGGTGTGGCTGGTGTATCCGCTGCTGGTGGCGGAAACCTTGCTGGCCGCATTTTTTGAACCGGCGCGCAATGCCATCATCCCCAACATCGTGGAGCGGGAAGACGTGGTGCTGGCGAACACGCTGGCCTCGTCCACGTGGAGCCTGAATCTTATGGTGGGCGCGACCCTGGGAGGCGTGGTGGCGGCGCTACTGGGCCGCGATGCCGTTTTCGTGCTGAATGCGTTGTCGTTCGCAGCTTCCGCCGGGTTGATCTGGAGGATGCGCTTTTCCGAACCTCATGCCGAGGGCGGCCGCCCATTCCGAGCGAAAGAGTTGGTGGATTTTTCGCCGATCCTCGCCGGCATTCGCTACGTGCGATCGCAGGTTCGTTTGCGCTCGACGATTTTCGTGAAATTCGGAAACCTCATCATCGGACCAGGCTGGGTGCTCTTCACGGTGATGGGACAGAATGAATTCGCAGTCCGCTGGCGCGGCATGTCGCCCGAGCGCGGCGCGTTTCTCGGAATGAGTCTGCTGCTCGGGGCCCGCGGATTGGGAGCGCTGCTCGGGCCGCTCATGGCCGCTCCGTGGGCAGGCCACTGGAAACATCGCCTGGAAGTCGCGATCTTCTGGGGATACCTTGGAACGGCCGCTGGGTACGCGCTGCTGGGCGTATCGGGACACCTCTGGCAGGCGTGTGTGTGCGTGGCGTTGGCGCACTTTGGAAGTTCGATCGTGTGGGTGTTTTCAACCACTCTGTTGCAGTTGCAGAGCGACGACAGATTTCGCGGACGCGTCTTCGCCGCCGACCTCGGCCTCTGCATGTTTACCATTGCCGCCGGAGCGTATCTCGCCGGGCGCTTTGTGGATTGGGGCTTCGCCGCGCGGAACGTAGCCAGCGTCTCGGGCTTGGTCATGCTGATTCCGGCGGCGTGGTGGGGGTTGACGGTGCGGCGGAACCAGGAGAATCGGGAAATCGGGCCCTCGGGTGATCGGGCCCTCGGGTGATCTGAAACCGGTGGGCTCTCACCTGGCCCGATGACCCGATCAACCGTTCACCCGATTCTTTCGATCTTCGCGGCCAGAATGAAATCCGACTCGGTCAGCCCATCTACCGCGTGCGTCCAGAGCGTGATCTCGACTTTGCCCCATCCCAGCAGGATGTCGGGATGATGGCCCTGCTCCTCGGCCACTTCGCCAACCCGGTTCACGAAAGCGAGCGCGGAACTGAAATCGGGGAACTTGAAGGCGCGCACGATGTGATGCTGGTTGACGATGTTCCACTGCGGAGGCTCCGCCAACTGACGGTGAAGCTCCGCAAGCTTCTCTCCCTTCAACGACGGAACGCCGCCGTGGCAGGGGACACATTTTCGGTCTGCGAGCATAGGTCGCTCAGCTCTCCACTTTATGACAGCCCTACCGATCCCAGAAGTTTGTGGTCTAAAACCACAATGCCATCCTGAGCGAAGCGAAGGACCTCTGCATCTTGCCGGCGCAATGCATTAGGTCCTTCGCTTCGCTCAGGATGACAACCCAAACCTGTGCCACAAACTTCCGGACAGGATCTAGAACGGAATATCTTCGTCCGTGATCGGAGAACTGCCCGCGGGCGCGTGTTGCGGTTCGGGCGCGCTCTGGTCGAAATTATTTCCGGGCGCGGATGTCGAGACTCCGTGCGAGCCACCGGCGCGCTCGCCACCACCACCGCCTTCGCCGCGTCCGCCGAGCAGGACGATGTCATTGCCGATGATGTTGGTCATGTACTTTTTCTGGCCGGATTGCTTGTCGTCCCAGGAGTCGGTTCGAATGCGGCCTTCGATGTAAACCTTGCCGCCCTTTTTGAGATACTCTCCGGCGATCTCCGCCAGCCGCTCCCAGAGCACGATGTTGTGCCACTCGGTGCGGTCCTGCCAGTTGCCGTCTTTGTCTTTGTAGCGCTCGTTGGTGGCCAGGGAAAACTTCGCCACCGCTTTGCCCTGCGGCGTGTACTTGATCTCGGGATCCTTGCCGAGGTTTCCAACCAGGATGACTTTGTTGACGCTTTTTCCACTCATGAGTGCGGCTCCTTCGAGATGCACACTATAACAGAATTGGGCGGCCCCGACGCAGTGTCGCACGTACCAAGAAAATGTGATGAATCGGGACAGGTTTCAGAAATGTGGACTATCGACGCCGAGCCCCGAGGACGCGTCAGAACTGGGGTGAATCCAAAGTTGGTGTGGCCGCTGGCGGCTGCCGAGCTGCGCTCGGCTTGGACGGTCGAGGGCGCCCGTCCCCACACGAGCGTGGCATCGAAACCGATGTGGAAGATTGTCTATACGAAGATCTGGTACAGCATCAGGTAGACGATCACGCCCGTCACTGAGACGTAGAGCCAAAGGGGAAAGGTCCAGCGCGCGATCGCCCGATGCCGGTCAAATTGTCCACGCAAGGCGCGCGTTAGCGTAACGATCACCATCGGCACTATGACCGCGGCCAGGATGGTGTGCGAGATCAGGATTGTGAAGTAGAGGGGCCGCGTCCAACCGGTGCCGCGAAAATGCACCGAACCCACATGATAGTGGTAATAGAGATACGAAACCAGGAAAAGGGAAGAGGTTCCGAGCGCGGTCAACATCACGGCGCGGTGCGCCGCCCGGTTTCCGCGCGCGATGAGCGCACGTCCCGTGATCAGGAGCAGCGCGCTCGCTCCGTTCAGTGTGGCGTTGATTTTCGGGAAGAGGGAGTAGTCGGTCATGGGAGAAATTTAGTTGTACGGTGAATAGAGCGGATTGGCAAGGTCAGAGGTAAGAGAGGTGCAGAAGTCAGAGCAGAGTCGAAGTCGGTTTTACCTCTGCAATCTGACCTCTAACCTCTGACCTCTCGTATAGAATATGACCACAATGTCTGACGTGGGGAACTCTCGGCCGCCGGCCCCGACGGCTGCACAAGAATCTAGCGCACGCCCTCTGCCCGTGGTGGCGGTCTGGGTGCGGGATCTGCTGGTCTCGCTCGCCATCTCCGCGTTCATCATTATCTTCCTTTACCAACCGGTGAAGGTGGAAGGCACCAGCATGATGCCCGGCCTCGAAGACCAGGAGCGCATCTTCGTCAACAAGTTCGTCTATCGTTGGGAGCCGATCGAGCGCGGCGACATCGTCGTCTTCCGCTACCCGCGCGACACTTCGAAGAGCTACATCAAGCGCGTGATCGGCGTTGCCGGCGACCGCATCCGCATCGAGAACGGCAAGGTCTTCGTGAACGGCGAGGCCCTCGACGAAGACTACGTTCCCAGCGAGTACGCCGACGCCCGCTCCTATGGCGAAGTCAAGGTTCCGCCGAATAGCTTCTTCGTCCTCGGCGACCATCGCACCATGTCGAACGACAGCCGCGACTTCGGCCCCGTGAACGAACGCTACATCTACGGCAAAGCCGTCTTCGGATACTGGCCGATGGAGAAGCTGGGAAGGCTGCGGTGAAGCAGCTCTCAGCTGTCAGCTATCAGTTCTCAGTAAAACCAACCCGCGCCGTGAATGGTAGCCGCGTCCCGGCGGCCGATTTTACTGACAGCTGATAGCTGAGAGCTGACAGCTCTTCTGCGACAGCTTTCTGCTGACACCATCTTGCTCTGCTGCTAGAATCTGTAAAATCCACTCCCAGGAGTTCCAATGCAAGCGATCCTTGCCCTCGAAGACGGCAGAGTCTTCCGAGGCAAAGGCTACGGCGCTAAAGGCGAGTGCTCCGGCGAAGTTGTTTTCAATACTTCCATTACCGGCTACCAGGAAATTTTCACCGACCCGTCGTATGCCGGGCAGATCGTTGTCCTGACCAACCCCGAAATCGGAAACTACGGCACCAATCCCGAAGACAGCGAAGCCGTGCGCCCCTACATCGAGGGGCTGATCGTGCGCGAGTTTTCGAAAGTCAGTTCCAACTGGCGCTCGCAGCAGGTCACTGACGAGTTCATGGAGCAGTTCAAGATTCCGGTGCTCGCGGACATTGACACGCGAGCGCTGGTCCGCCATCTGCGCACCTACGGCGTTATGCGGGGCGTGATTTCGACGCTCGAAGAAAACCCCGACAAACTCGTCGCCAAGGCGCGCGCGATCCCGAAAATGGATGGCCAGGATCTCGCGAAAGTCGTCTCCACCAACCACACCTACGTGTGGGAGACGGGCGAGCGCTCGCACCTGCCCGACGAAGTAGTCGGCGTAAAAGACGAGCCGGCCCGCTTCCACGTGGTCGCCTACGATTTCGGCATCAAGCAGAACATCCTGCGCAAGCTGCGCGGCGAAGGTTGCAAGGTGACGGTGGTCCCGGCGCAGACAACGGCGGAAGATGTGCTGGCGTTGAAGCCCGATGGCGTGTTCCTGTCGAATGGCCCAGGCGACCCCGAGCCCTGCACCTATGCGGTCGATAACATTCGGCGACTGATGGGCCGCCAGCCGATATTCGGAATTTGCCTGGGGCATCAACTCACTGGCATTGCGCTTGGGGGGAAAACCTTCAAGCTGAAATTCGGCCACCACGGCGGAAATCATCCCGTGAAGCAGTTAGCTAGCGGCAAAATCGAAATCACCGCCCACAACCACAACTTCGCCGTCGATCCCGACTCGCTGCCGCAAAGCGAAGTCGAATTGACGCACATGGATCTAAATGACCAGACGCTAGAAGGCATGCGCCACAGAAACTTGCCGCTGTTCACGGTGCAGTACCACCCGGAGGCGGCGCCCGGCCCGCACGATTCGCATTATTTGTTCAAGGATTTTGTAAAGATGATGGAGGAGTCCAAACGGTGAGGCGACCCCTCGTTGCCGCGCTCATAATCGCTGTCGCAACCGCGATCGTCTTCGCGACACAGGATGCATACGCGTGTTCACGCGGTTTTCTCAGATTCAAGGTCCGTCAGAACTTTGCGGTTACGGTGAGGGGCCGAGACGGATGGGTCTTGGAAGGAATCTCAGTGAAAATTGCGGTTGCAATCCCTTCCCATGACCTAGTTGCCGAACAGCTTTCGGATAAAGACGGTAAGGTCGTTTTCCGCGACTTGATGATCAGCGACTATTGGATCAGCACCGAGCACGCAGGCGTTAGCGGCACCGTTGCCGAGCTGTTGCCGGTCGCTGACGATTCCGGGTCGGCGTGGATCTCACTCAAATGGCCAGAAGGCCCAATCGAACAGGCTCAAGGCATTGCGGGACAGCTACTTCTAGAAAATCGGCAGTCTCAACTCGCCGGCGCAGACTTATGGCTGACCGATACCCTGACGGGAAGGGAAGTCGGCCGGACCATCACGGACAAGCAAGGCAGGTTTTCGTTCTCAAAACAAGATCGGGGCCTCTATGTTTTGCATATCGAAGAGCGCCGGGACTGCAGTGGATATTTGTGCAAGATTAAGGGCAGGATTCTTGTCGAGGTCGATCCGACCTCTAAGTCCGCTGAGATTCAAAGGTATGGTCTCATCATGACCAGTTGTGGATTAGGGGGCTTCAAGGAGGATGGATCCGAGGTGCTGTTTGAGTGAGGCCTAACGACGAACACCAACGACCAACGACGATTCATGCCAAAACGAACTGACATCTCGAAAATCCTGATCCTGGGCTCCGGCCCCATTGTCATCGGACAGTCGGCCGAGTTCGACTATTCCGGCACGCAAGCCTGCAAGGCGCTCAAGTCGGAGGGCTTTGAAGTTGTGCTGGCGAACTCGAACCCGGCTACCATCATGACCGATCCCGAGTCGGCAGACCGCACTTACATCGAGCCGCTAACTCGGGAGTATCTCGAAGAAATTATTCGGGTCGAGCGCGAACTGGCGCCCAGTGCTGGTTTCGCCCTTTTGCCTACCGTTGGCGGACAAACCGCACTCAACCTCGCCATTGAACTTGCCGATGCTGGCGTGCTCGACAAGTACAACGTCAGTTTGATCGGCGCGCAGATCAGCGCTATCAAGAAGGCCGAAGACCGGCTGTTTTTCAAAGATGCAATGCAGCGCATCGGACTCGACGTGCCGAAATCGGCGCTGGTCAACAACCTGAAAGACGGCATCGAATTTGCCGGCAAAATCGGCTTCCCGGTCATCATTCGTCCGTCGTTCACGCTTGGCGGCACCGGCGGCGGCATCGCCTACAACCGCGAAGAACTGATGGAAGTGCTCGCTCGCGGCCTCGATCTTTCGCCGGTGCACGAATGCCTGATTGAAGAATCGGTTCTCGGATGGAAAGAGTACGAGCTCGAGGTGATGCGCGACACCAAAGACAACGTCATCATCATCTGCTCCATCGAGAATTTCGACCCCATGGGCGTGCACACGGGCGACTCCATCACTGTCGCTCCGGCGCAGACGCTTACTGACCGCGAGTACCAGATGATGCGCGACGCCTCGATTGCTGTGATCCGCGAGATCGGTGTTGAAACCGGGGGATCGAATATTCAGTTTGGCGTCAATCCCTCTACCGGCCGCATGGTGGTCATTGAAATGAACCCGCGTGTCTCGCGATCTTCGGCGCTGGCATCGAAGGCTACAGGTTTCCCGATTGCGAAAATTGCCGCCAAGCTGGCCATCGGCTACACGCTCGACGAGATTCCGAACGACATCACGCGCAAGACTCCCGCCTGCTTCGAGCCCACGCTCGACTACGTGGTCGTCAAGATTCCTAAGTGGCAATTTGAAAAATTTCCCGGGGCTGACGAGTCGCTGGGACCGCAGATGAAATCGGTCGGCGAGGTGATGGCCATCGGCCGCACTTTCAAGGAAGCCTTGCAGAAGGGAATTCGCGCGCTCGACACCGGCAAGCGTGTCGGCTCCGGAAAAATTGAACCCAAAATTCTCACCCAGCGACTGGTTACGCCGCATCCCGAGCGCCTGACCTACGTGCAGTACGCGATTCGCCAGGGACACCCGATCAAGCAGATCGCGAAGATGACGTCGATCGACCCCTGGTTCCTCTACCAGCTGAAAGAGATTAACGACATGCAACTGGAGCTGGAAAAGCACCCGATGGAATCGATCCCCACCGACCTGCTGCGCGAAGCGAAGCGCATGGGCTTCTCCGACGGACGCCTCGCCGGCACCTGGCGTTTGGACGGCAAAGGCGGCCAGGAACAAGTGCGCCACTTCCGCAAGAAACATGGACTGAAGCCGGTCTACAAGCGGGTCGACACCTGCGCGGCGGAGTTCGAAAGCTACACGCCGTATCTTTACTCCACTTACGAAGAAGAGGACGAGGCCGCGCCCACCGCGACCAAGAAGGTCGTCATTCTCGGTTCCGGACCGAACCGCATCGGGCAGGGAATTGAATTCGATTATTGCTGCTGCCACGCCAGTTACGCGCTGCGCGAGGATGGATACGAAACCATCATGATCAACTGCAATCCGGAGACGGTCTCCACCGATTACGACACCAGCGACCGCCTCTACTTCGAGCCGCTTACGCTCGAAGACGTGTTCGCCGTCTGCGAGCACGAAGCTTCCGGCGGCGCGCCGGTCGGCGTCATCGTGCAATTCGGCGGTCAGACGCCGCTGAATCTCTCGCTGCCGCTCAAAGCCGCCGGTATCAACATCATCGGTACCACGCCAGAATCGATTGATCTTGCCGAAGACCGCAAGCGCTTCGGCAAGCTACTGGAAGAACTCGACATCCCGCAAGCCCCCGGTGCCATGGTGGCCTCGGTCGAAGAGGCCGTCGAAGCCGCGAAGAAGATCGGATTCCCCGTGCTGGTTCGTCCTTCGTATGTCCTCGGAGGTCGAGCCATGGTCATCGCCTACGACGAAGATACGATTCAGCAGTACATGAAGCAGGCTGTCGAGTATTCACAAGACCGCCCCATCCTGATCGATAAATTTCTGGAAGACGCGATTGAGATCGATGTGGATGCGCTTTCGGATGGCGAGGACGTGGTGATCGGCGGCATCATGCAGCATATCGAGGAAGCTGGCATCCACTCCGGCGACTCTTCGTGCGTGCTGCCCGCGGTCGACATCCCGGAGCCGCTGCTCACGCGCATGCGCGACTACACCTTCAAGCTGGCGCGGGCGCTCAAAGTGATTGGCCTGATGAACGTGCAGTTCGCGATTCCGCGCGGCAACGGCGCGAAGGGAAATGGCCATCACGAAGCAACGGTCTACGTGCTCGAAGTAAACCCGCGCGCCTCGCGCACCGTGCCCTTCGTTTCCAAGGCTACCGGCGTGCCCATGGCCAAGATCGCGGCGCGGCTCATGACCGGCCGCAAGCTGCGCGAGTTTCTCCCCGAATACGTAGAGCGTGGCACCGACCTCGATACGGGCCGCTGCTTCTACGTGAAATCTCCGGTCTTTCCCTGGTCGAAATTTCCCGGCGTCGACACGGTGCTTGGCCCAGAAATGCGCTCCACGGGAGAAGTCATGGGCATTGCCGACAATTTTGGCGGTGCCTTCGCCAAGGCGCAAATTGCCGCGGGCCAGAAACTGCCGATCGAGGGCACGGTTTTCATCAGCGTTACCGACCGCGATAAGCCGCAAGTGAGCGAGGTGGCGCACCGCTTCGTCGACATGGGATTCAAACTGGTGGCCACGCACGGCACGGCGGACGTCCTGGAACAAGCCGGTTTGGCCGTGGAGCGGGTTTACAAAGTGAAGGAAGGCCGCCCCAATGCGGTCGACCTCATCAAGGCCGATCGCATCCAGTTGATCGTCAACACGCCGCACGGGCCCGATCCTTACTTCGACGAGAAAGCGATCCGCCGCGCCGCCGTCAGCGGACACATCACGACCATTACTACGCTCTCCGCGGCCCGCGCCGCCGCGGAAGGGATCGCCGCGCTGCAGCGCGGAGAGGTGCGCGTGCAAGCCTTGCAGGCCCTGCACGCGGAGCGAGTCGCTGTGAAGTAAGAAGGGGTGTCTACGGGGTCGTCGAACCAAAGCGACTTACAATATCTACGACTAACACCTAACGACTGAGGTGCAATATGCTCTTATCCGGAATCTTCCCGCCGATCACGACTCCCTTCTACCCTGACGGCGAAGTCTATTACAAGAAGCTCGAGTCGAACGTCGAGCGCTACTCACGCACGCCGGTTGCGGGCGTCGTCGTCCAAGGCTCGACCGGCGAAGCGATTCTGCTTTCCGATCAGGAACGCCGCGACGTCCTCAAGGCCGCCATCGCCGCTGCCGCGCCCAATAAAGTCATGATCGCCGGCACCGGCATCGAGTCTGCGAAGGAAACGCTGCGGCTCGCCGACTATGCGGCCGAGCTCGGCTACGACGCCGCCATGGTGCGCACTCCGCACTACTACAAAAAGCAGATGCTGCCGGCGAACCTGCTCGCGTTCTATCGGACGGTGGCCGACCGGTCCGCGTTGCCGATTATCATTTACAACTTTCCGCAAGCCACCGGATACGACATTCCCGCCGAAGTCGTGATTGAACTTGCCGGCCATCCCAACATCGCCGCCATCAAGGAATCGAGCGGCAACCTCGACAAGGTGAAACAGATGGTCGTGGGCACGCATCATTTGAAACGGCAGGCCACGGTGACCGAGACGTTTGAGGCCGTGACTCCGCGTATGTTGAAGGCCGCGGCGGCTGAAAGCGAGAAGCAGAGCAGAGAACTTGTGAGTGTGGCCTCGCTCGCGAACCCTGCTGAAGCGGTGGAGAGACGGGCGTCCTCGCCCGTCCACGAGGGCGCAAGCAGCGCCACGAAGTCTTCCTCCTCTGCCGTGACCCTCGTAGGCAAATTGAAGACGAGGCAGAAAGAAGTCGGCTTCCAGGTCATGGTTGGCGCCGCTCACCAACTCGAACCGTCGCTCGGACTGGGAGCAGTCGGCGCGATTCTGGCCTTCGCCTGTCCTGCACCCATGGCGTGCTACGAAATCTTCGCCGCGCTCAAAGATGGAGACAACGCGCTCGCTCGTGAAAAGCAAGAGCGCGTGAAACTTGCTGCCCAGCGGGTGGTCGGTGAACTCGGCGTCCCCGGCGTGAAGTACGCCCTGGACCTGAACGGTTACTATGGAGGCCCGTCGCGCCTGCCATTCCTACCGCTCACCGGAGAGCAAAAGGCCGAGATCGAGACGTTGATGGCCGGAATTCGCAGTTAGGCGCTTTGCGATCCGTGATGGATCGGTCCTAACCGGCGACTTGGTCTCGGTCCGCGGAATGGAGATTGAGGTCCGAGTGGCGGGAGCCATACAAACGCTGGAGCGTAACAAAGTGAAGCGCGTCCTTCTGACCGAGCGCGATCCGGTACACTGAGCCGAGCGCAATACATCACACGGTCTTGTGATGTACGTCACATCCAGCTATACTTAGAACGAACGTTCGAACGTATGGCCACTCTCCCCGCAACCCGCACTGCGCTCGGCCCCCGCAGAACCCCCAGCGGTGAGCCCGCGACCCGTTTCGACCGCCGCCTGGGGGAGATTCTCGACCATGCAACCGAGGTCTTTTACCGCAAGGGGTACGAGGGGGCCTCCATGCGCGATCTTTCCCGCGCCACTGGCATGTCACTGGCTGGGCTCTATCACTACTTTCAATCCAAAGAGCGCTTGCTGTTCCTGATCCAGAAACATACTTTCACCACCATCGTCGAAAAACTCAAGGCGCGACTGGAAGGGGTCACGGATCCCGAGCAGTGCATTCGCATCTTCATCCTGAATCACCTCGAATACTTCGTGAGCAACGAGCACGGACTGAAGGTGCTGGCGCATGAAGACGAGGCTTTGAAGAATGGCCTGGGCTCGGAGATCGCCGGCATCAAGCGCGAATACTACCGCATCTGCTTCGGACTGATGGAAGACCTGCGGCGCGACCGCGGCCTCGATTTCAACACGCGCACCGCCGTGATGAGCTTGTTTGGCATGATCAACTGGATCTACACCTGGTACAACCCGCGCGTCGACGGCAACGCCGAGGCGCTCGCGGAGCGGATGGGCAACATGGTTCTCAACGGAATTGTGCACGGCGGCAAGCCGCGCAAAAAGAGTTAACGCGAAATCAATTAGGAGCAATCTATGGCGACCATAACGACGATGCAGCCGGCCACCGGCGAAACCACCAAACAGCTCATCAACTATCGCACCGACGCCGGCGTGGCGGTGATCGAGATGAACGATCCTCCGGCAAACACCTACACCTATGAAATGAACCGCCAGCTCGACGAGGCCATCCTTCGGGCGCGCATGGATAACGGCGTGTACGTGATCGTGCTGACGGGCGCGGGCGACAAGTTCTTCTCCGCCGGAGCCAACATCAAAATGCTGGCCTCGGTCGATCCGACGTTTAAGTATTACTTTTGCCTGCACGCCAATGAAACGCTGCTGCGGCTGGAGCACACGCCGAAACTCGTCATCGCCGCGCTCAACGGCCATTGTGTCGGTGGAGGCCTGGAGATCGCGATGGCTGCCGACCTGCGCATCGCGCGCAAAGACGCGGGCAAGATTGGCCTGCCCGAGGTCAACCTGGGCGTGCTCCCGGGTACTGGCGGAACGCAGCGCCTGTCGCGGCTGGTCGGGAAGAGCAAAGCCATCGAACTGATGATTACCGGCAATACCTTCTCGTTCGAAGAAGCGCAGGAGTTCGGCATTGTGAACGACATTTTCGAGCGGGATGGCTTCATGGAAAATATCATGGAGTATGCGCGCCAGTTCACACCTCCAAACAAAGCCGCCAAGGCCGTGGGACGAATCAAGCGCGCCGTGCAAACAGGATGGGAAATCCCCATGGAATCGGCCTTGGCCGTCGAGCGCGAGAACCAGCAGATCCTCTTCCAGAGCGACGACGCCAAAGAAGGACTGGCTGCGTATGTGGAGAAGCGTCCGGCTGTATTTACGGCGAAGTAGTTTTCAGTCGGGTAGAGACGGGGGCTTGCCCCGTCTCAGACTGCTACCACTCTCGTTTTCTTGGATTCAAGGGAAGGGCACGGCCTCAGCCGTGCCATCCGAAGCCAAAAAAAACACGGGCTTTAGCCCCTGAGGTCCTATGCCAGGCAAAGTAGCAAAAATTGGAAGCTTCAGCGATTGGATCGGCCTGTTCAACGAGTGGCGCAAGGAAATCGGCGTCAATCAAGATGACGTTTCATCGTTTCACTTCGATACGCTCTACGGCGCAATCGAAACCGGGGAGATCCAGTTCGGTTCCTACAAAGGCCGCAATAAGTGGGAGAACCTGCGCCAGGTGCCGACGCAGCAGATGCGCGATGCTCTTATGAACATGATCGTCTACCAGGGCGATACCGAATTTGCCAGCGTGGAGCAGCAGCGCAACCTGTTCGTAACGGCGCCTACCGAATATGATCGCCAAGCGATCACGCGCGTCATGATCGAAGAGATGCGCCACGGCTGGCAGATGTGCGCCCTGCTCATCGACTTCTTCGGGTCTTCGGGAAAAGTCGAAGCGCAGAAGATGCTGGAGCGGCGGGCGTTCGAGAACAAACGGCTGCTGGGGACCTTCAACGTCGACGTCGATAACTGGCTCGACTTCTTCACCTACACCGACTTCGTGGATCGCGACGGCAAATTCCAGCTCCAGATGCTGAAGTATTCCGCGTTCGCGCCGCTCGGACGCTCGACCTCTTACATGCTGCGCGAAGAAGCCTTCCACATGGGAACCGGCCACGATGGACTGCGCCGCGTGGTCGAAGCTGGAGTCATCCCGCGGTGGCTCATGCAGAAATATCTGAACAAATGGATTTCAAGTTCGTATGACCTTTTCGGCACCGATCATTCTTCCTCGGCGCACTGGGCCTACGTCTGGGGAATCAAGGGCCGTTACGACGAGTTGCAGAACGATAAAGCCGCCGATCTCGACGACCTGAACGACTACAGTCGTCACCTCTATCGGCAGGAAGTTGCCGGACTGGTCGAGCGGCTGAACACGTTCCTGAAGCCAGGGGAGAAGAAGTTCTACACACCCGACATCCACTTCAACCGCAACATTGGGCGATGGGCGGGGAAAAAACACCACTGCGAAACTGGCGAACCGCTGGACGACCTCAGTTACGATCAGCACTGCGCCGAGAATTTGCCCAGCGCTAAAGATAAGGAACTGCTGCTCGACATCCTGCGCAACGAAAAGAAGTGGATCAAAGAGAAAGAGGGCGCGCGCGATCCGTTGTCCACGATTGGCGAGCCGCGGAAGTCGGCGATCAACATTTAGCGCCCGTGTGGGGCGGGCACTCTTGCCCGCCTGGAGTGGGCCCGCCAATGAGGCGCGGGGCCACGAAGGGCATCAGAAGGTGTTCTGCGCGATCCTCTGTACCGAAGACCCGCGCGAGCGTATCATTGCCTTCCTCGATAAACGGGTTGGCAAAATGGATCAGCAAATAGAAGACGCGAAAGGTGAGTCTGGCGCGGGTGCCGGATCAGAAGTCGCGGCGAAACGGCCCTCCAGTTCCGGCCACTTGATGTGCCGCGCTCCTTTGTGGGGACTGGCGGGCTTCCTCGGATGTGCCTACTTCGCATGGATTTCGTTCAGCCGCGTCACTCGCAACGACTATGAATGGCCACACGACTATTGGACCGCCGCCACCTACCTGGTTTGGATCGTCTTGTTAGCCGGCCTGGCGGTCGACACGCGCTGCCGGCGCGAACGTGTTTTTTTCGGCCTCCTGGTGATCAATTTTGTGATCGGCTGCGGATTGACCCTGTGGGGCAGCGTCCCATCCGCCGATGTGCGCATAGCTAGGATCGGAACCGGCGCTCTCTGGGCGCTGGCCGCGCTGGTGAGCCTGACCACGCTCGCACCTAAGCCGTCGAGCGATGGCGCAGCACAATAAGGGTGGCAGGGTTTTCGGGGCTAAATGCTAAGTGCTAACTGCTAATCGCTGATTTTATGGACTTCGAAATTTCCCCCACTCAGGTCAAGGCGCTGCAGGAGCGCGGGGAAACATTTACGCTGCTCGATGTTCGCGCGCCCTGGGAATACCAAGCCTCCCGCATCGAAGGGGCGAAGCACATGTCCATGGGCGATGTTCCAACGCGCGCTCACCAGGAACTCGATCCCGACGATCACATCGTAGTCGTGTGCCATCACGGCATGAGCTCGTTGATGGTCGCCAACTGGCTTCGCCAGCAGGGATACGAAAACGTGCAATCCATGCGCGGCGGGATCGACGGCTGGGCGCGGACTGTGGATCCGAAAGTGCCGTTGTACTGAGCTGCGAGCTACGAGCCCCAAGCTGCGAGCGGGCCCACCGACAGGCTGCAGCTCGCATCCTGTCCCACCGAGAACTGACAACTGAGAACTGAGAACTGTGTTGATCACCGACTGCCACATCCACATCGCGCCGCTCGAACTCTTCAAGCCACATGCGCTGGAACTGATGCAGCGCAAGCGCGCCAATTTCGATGAGATCGCGGAGTATTGCCGTTCGCCCCAGGCCTTCCTGAAGTATCTGGATGGTTGCGGCGTTGACCGCGCGGTGCTGATCAACTACGTGGCACCGGAAGTGATCGGCTTTACACCCGAGGTCAATCAGTTCGTTGCCGACTACTCTCGGCACGATCCCAGGCGCCTGATCTCCTGTGGCAGCCTGCATCCGCGGCACACTACCAATATCCTGGCCGATGTCGAACATATTCTGCGTCTCGGCTTGCGGATGATCAAGATTCACCCGCCGCATCAACTGCTTTTTCCCAACGATTATCTGCACGGAGTGAAGGAGCTCGAAATCATCTACCGCGCCGCCGAGGCCAATGGAATTCCCGTCATGTTTCACACCGGGACATCGATCTTCCCCGGCGCGCGCAACAAGTATGGAGATCCGATCTACGTTGATGATGTCGCGGTCGATTTCCCCAAGCTCAAGATCCTGCTGGCACACGGCGGGCGGCCGCTCTGGATGGACACGGCGTTCTTTCTAATCCGGAGGCATGCCAACGTCTATCTCGACATCAGCGGTATTCCTCCAAGGGCGCTGCTGAAGTATTTTCCGCGGCTCGAGGAGATTGCCCACAAAACGCTGTTTGGCACCGATTGGCCGGGCCCGGGCGTTCCAGATGTCAAGCAGAATCTCGAAGAACTCAAGGCGCTGCCCATGAGCGCAGAGGTGTGCGACCAGATTTTGAGCAAGACTGCGGCCTCGCTCTGGCCGGAATAGTGGAGCTTTCGTGCTCGGCTCTCTTATTTCGCTCCGCCTCTCGCTTTCTGCAGCGCCGCAGGCAGATCACGAAGACGAGGCCATTCCGCGTACTCGTCGGCCCGCACTAACTCCAGGGAGTGAAACTTGGGCCTCATGATCGCTCCCTCTGATGCTCCGCAAGAAATCATAATGACTATTCCGGGACGGCCCTGATCTGAAACGTCGGCCTCAATCCATGGCAGGCCGTGGCCGTCGCCAGTCCGCACCGCCCAACCAATCGTTGCGTCTCTCCCAACTTGAAGACGCAGCCACTTTTCCAACGGTACAGGCGGTAGAACCGGATCAAGCTGCGACGCAAGTGTCAATTTCACGCCTGAGATCAACTTAGCGTCATCGTCGTTGGTTGGGGTTGCTTGTGCCGAGACAAGAACCGAGCTGAATATCGCACACAGCGCCAATAATGCTAGTGTTTTCACGAATCCCTCCGTGACATCTTCCAAAGTTCGATGGCGCTGCGGGTTATCGAGTTGCCAGTAGCTTCGCAGCGTATCTACGGGCAAAACAAGCCGCGTTTTGGTCCGGAACAAGTGGCTTGCAGTGCCACGGCATTTGCGGAAATTTTCTCTGTGCCCTTTGTTCCGAATCGAAACTTACTATTCGCCCGCCGCCTTGGCCGCGGCTTTCGCCCCGGTCAGTTCGTTGGCCAGAGCATCGGCGCCGTAGATCTTGCGCAGCGTCTCGATGATGCCGCGCGAATCGACGGATACGGCGCGTGCCTGGCGATCGTCATAGTAAAAATTCAAAACCAGCGACTGGATATTACCGTCGAAAATAATTCCGACCACTTCGCCCGCCCGGTTCACGGTTGGGCTCCCCGAGTTGCCGCCGATAATGTCCGCGGTGGAAACAAAATTCAGCGGCGTATCCAGGTTCAGTCTCGACTTCATCTTCGGCCAGCTTGCCCCCAGATTGTACGGAGACTTGTTGCCATGCTCCTCGGAATGTTGAAACGCGCCGGCGATGGTGGTGAAGTAAGGAATCTTCTTTCCGTTCTCTTCATACCCTTTGACCGTGCCATAACTGAGGCGCAGCGTGAAGGTCGCGTCGGGAGGCTGGGTGAAGCCGGTTTGGGCAAACCGCGCCCGGGCGATGGTCGCGCCGTCGCGCCGTACCACCGCATCGATCTCGTCGTCGAAGCGCTTGCGGACAGCCCGCGCCTCGGGATCGACGTTGCGCATCAGGACGATCAGCGGATCCGTACTCGCATCTACTGCCGCTTTCCCACCCGCGTACAGTTGTTTGCGTAGCGCGACATCGTCCAACTTGGTTCCGCCGATCAGCGCCTTGGCGGCTTCTTCCGGCGTCTTGCCGTTTAACGATGCTTTTACCGCTGGATCCTCAGATCCCAGCGCTTCCCGCATCTGGGTCAGGGCAAGGGCCAAAGTCGCGGTCTCAAGATTCTTGTAGATTGGAGCCGTGCTGAACAGTCCCTGTTCCAGCGAGGGCAGGGCGGAATCGCGATACTCGCGCAGACGGGCGCCGTTCGGTTTCGGTCTTTCCTCCGCGGCGCGGACGAGTTGCCGCGCATACATCGACAGATCCGTGGGGAACCCCCGCATCCGCTCGACGTACGTCAGTGGGTCGTAAATCTCGCGATTCGTCTTCATGGCGTTGGATATCTCTTGCCACGGATTGGGCTCGCCCGGATGTTTATCCATGTATGCTTTTTCTCGCTCGTGCTCCGCCACGTCCATCTGCGACATCATGGCCATATCCTGCAGCCCTTCGTACTCGCCCTTAATGGCTTTCTGCGAATTCTGGTACCCGAAGATGTCCTCTTGCGCAATGCGCGCGTTCTCCGCCGACTCCGCGCTGAATTTCTGGAACATGTCGATTCGCCGTTTGTAGTTGGCCAGGCGCGATGGATAATCCACGTTCTTCAGATACAGCAATTGCGCCATTGTCTTCAGGCGGTCCGTGCCTCCGGGATTGCCGGAAACGAAAATCAGATCGCCATCTTTCACGCCGGCCTTCGACCATTGCAGGTAGTGGTCGAGATGGACGGGTTTATCGTTTTCGTAGATACGAAAGAAAGTGATGTCCAGGTCATAGCGCGGATAGGTGAAGTTGTCGGGATCGCCGCCAAAAAACGCCGCGTCGAATTCCGGCGCAAACACCAGACGTACATCGGTGTACTTTTTGTATTTATAGAGGTTGTACACCTCGCCCGAATAGAGCGTGACCACGTCGCAACGCATTCCGGTCGAAGTCGCGCAATCTTTTTCGATGGCGCTCATGGCGGAGCGCTGTGCCTGGCCGGCGTCGGCAGCCGACATGGCTGGGGTGGCAGCGGCTTTGATCTTGGCAGTGACATCCTCGATGCCGGTCAGCACGTTCAGTTCCAGGTCGGGACATTTGGCTTCTTCCGCCTGAGTCTTGGCGTAAAAGCCGGTCTTCATGTAATCCGTGCCGGAGGAGCTCAGTTTCCCGATGCAGTCGGCGCCCACATGATGATTGGTGAATGCCAGGCCGTCGGCCGAGACGAAAGAACCGGAGCCTCCATTGTTAAATCGCACCGACGACAACTGCAGGTGGTCCAGCCATTCCTGCGTCGCCAGAAAGCCGTATTGCTTCTGCACGCGATCTTTCGGGAACGCGTTGTATAACCACATACCCTCGTCGGCTAGGGCCAGGGGCGTCGCCAAAGCAAGGATCAGACCGAAAATAAGCATTCTCTTCTTCATGAATTTCTCCGAGTCATTTTGGGGATTTTGCCAGGGAAGCACAGCTTCCAGCGGCCAAAAAGCGCACCGCTCAGTCTACGCCGCGCATCCTTCCCGGCCAAGGGTGAGACGGCAACTGTGCGTAAACGTCAACCGGTGCTTGCATCTGCATCGTCGCTCGCGGTGAGCGGCTGTCAGGCCCTCGCACACCCTGTCAAGCTCCCATAGCATCGGTACAATAGAAACAATGCGCCGGGTCTATCTCGACAACAACGCTACGACTCCGGTGCTCCCCGAGGTACTGGAGGCCATGCGGCCGTACTTTGGCGAGCACTTTGGCAACGCGTCCTCCATCCACCATCATGGACAGGAGACGCGGGCCGCGATCGAGCGCGCCCGCGAATCCGTTGCTGCACTGCTGGGCTGCCGCGCCTCCGAGGTCGTGTTTACCAGCGGCGGCACCGAGGCCGACAATCTTGCGATCTTTGGCCTGACGAGCGGTGGCCTGGTGCGGCCGGGCGACCATATCGTCACCTCGACCATTGAACATCACGCGGTGCTGAACGCCTGCAAGCACTTGGCCGCTCAGGGTTGCGAGGTCACCTACATTCCCGTGGATGGCCGCGGATTGGTCGACCTGGCGGATGTGAAGCGCGCAATTCGCCCGAACACGAAGCTGATCACGATCATGTTCGCCAACAACGAAACCGGCGTTGTCGAACCCGTGACGGAAATCGGAAAGATTGCCGCTGAAGCCGACATTTACTTCCACACCGACGCCGTGCAGGCAGCGGGAAAGATGGCGATCGATGTCAACCAAATCGGGTGCGATCTGCTGACCGTCTCCGGCCACAAGCTTCACGCGCCACAGGGGGTGGGCGCGCTGTACGTCCGGAAGGGAACTCAACTCGAGCCGATGCTCTATGGCGGCAGCCACGAACGATCGCGCCGAGCCGGGACGGAGAACGTCCCGGGCATCGTGGGATTAGGCAAGGCGGCCGAGTTAGCCCGTGCTGGCTTGGAACGCGGCGACGATTTGAAAATGGCGGCGTCGCGTGACCAACTGGAAAGGGAACTGCTCGAGATCGAAGCCACGGGCTTAAACGGCCAAGGCGCGCCGCGCGTGCCGAATACGACCAACATTTATTTCGATGGCATCGAAGGCGAGGCGCTGGTCATCGCGCTGGACTTGAAGGGGCTGGCAGTCTCGACCGGCGCGGCGTGCTCTTCCGGAGCCATCGAACCGTCGCACGTGTTGACCGCGATGGGCCTGCGTCCCGACCGCGCCAAGGCCAGCATCCGGTTCAGCCTCGGAAAACAAAATACGCCGGAGGATCTAGGTTTCGCGTTGGGACTGATTCCGGAGACGGTCGCGCGTCTGCGGGACCTCAGCCCCGTTTACAGGGCAGTGGTTGCCAAATAGAGGTTTAGCTGCTTGAGCAACCAGGACCAAAATCGGCAATTTCGCGACGCCTTGCGGGAAATTGAAAGAATCCTTGGCCGCTCCCTTACAATTGTAGAGTGGGATCGATTGCATCGCGAGGTATCTGGCATGGGGTTTAGTTTCGACACCATAGTCCAGGTCGGCTTGGCGATGTTCGGGTGAACTGGTTATGAAGGCGGCAGCGCTCAAAATTCGGCAACATTTTCAACCCGTCCTGGGTTCCCGGCCTTGGAGGGTCAAACTTGGAGTGGGTAGCTTTTTGACCTTTGAATTCGGGTCGCGCATCAGGGCGCACGGTCACCTTCATGGACAATGGCACCTTTGGATCTATCTGTCCAATTGGACACTTTCTCGCGGTGATCGCCAGCTAGTCGACTCGGATGCTGATCGGAAACTGATAACAATTTCCGTCCGGCGGCTTGAGGAAGAACCGCTGACCGACATCGATTTCAACGCCCGCACGAGAAAAACTACTTTCACTTTTGGCGATTTTCGGTTGGTGGTTTCGCCCGCCGATTATCTTGAAAGCCCTGACGAACGCGATCATTATTGGATCTTTTTTATGCCCGATAACGAAGCGCTGGCCGTGGGTCCGGCTGGTATGCGCGTGGAACAAGCCGACGCCCCTCATTCTCCTGTAGTTGGAAAGAAGCAAGAAGTAGAAATTCCTACGCCGGGTGTAAGGCAGGTTAGGGTTGAGGACTAACGTGCGTGAGGCCTCCACCATCGCCGTCGCCATGTCGGGAGGAGTCGACTCCTCGGCTGTTGCGGCCCTGCTGCGCGCCGAAGGGCGCAACGTTATCGGCCTCACCATGCAGCTCTGGAACCAGCGCCGTCTCGCCGGACACGAAGGCATGCCGGAATCGGTCCAGGGCCGCTGCTGTTCGATGGATGATGTCTACGACGCTCGACGCGTCGCCGAGACCCTGGGCATCCCGTACTACGTGGTCAATCACGAAGAGCGTTTTGAGCGCGATGTGGTTCGTCCGTTCGTCGAGGAGTATCTCGCCGGACGCACGCCCATCCCCTGCAGTCTCTGCAATAATCACTTGAAGTTTGATCAGCTTCTTATTGTGGCGCGGCAGGTTGGCGCCGATAAGATTGCCACCGGCCACTATGCCCAGGTCGTCTTCGACGAGCCACGCGCCCGCTGGCTGCTGAAGCGTCCGGCCGACAAGTCCAAAGACCAGACTTACTTTCTCTTCGGTCTGACGCAGGAGCAGTTGAGCCGCACGCTGTTCCCGCTCGGCGGCATGACCAAGCCCGAAGTGCGCGACCTGGCCCGCAGGCACAACTTGGTGATCGCCGAAAAGCCCGACTCGCAGGAAATCTGTTTTGTTCCCGGAGGCGACTACAAGCGTTTTCTTGAAGCATATCTCGAAGAGCAGGGAAATGGCCCAACCGAAATCGCCGGCGAAATGGTTACCAGCGACGGCAAGGTCATCGGCGAGCACTCCGGCGTTCACAATTTCACCGTTGGTCAGCGCAAGGGACTCGGTGTCGCCACCGGAGCGCCGCTGTACGTGATCCAAATCAAGAACGACACGCGGCAAGTCGTGGTCGGCAAGGACGAGGAGCTTTACTCGCGCACTCTGTTCGCTCGCCGCGTGAACCTGATTTCGACGGCCGAGTTGCGCGAGCCCATGCGAGTCGCCGTGAAGATCCGCCACAAACATCAACCCGCGCCGGCCATGATCGAATCCGCCGGCCGGGACGAAATCCGCGTAACCTTTGACGATCCGCAGCGCGCAATCACCCCCGGCCAGGCCGCCGTTTTCTACGATGGCGATACGGTCGTGGGCGGCGGTTGGATCGAGAACTCCTAAACAATCTTCTATGTGGAGACTCGGCCTGCCGCGTCTCGGCATCGCCGCGCTAGCGGAGACGGGGCAAGCCCCGTCTCTGCACGTGTTCTGATTACTGCGCAGGTTACTAACCAGTACTTTTGTGCGATCTCCTAGCACCTTCGTGGCCTAGACCTGCCGATAGAGCAGCGGTAGGGTTAATTCACGACGGGACCTTCGTAGTCTCTCCCCGATAAAGGTCCGGCGTGGGGAGCGATCATGAAACTCTGGCATCTGGCTTATGCGGCATTGGGAATTGCGGTGGCGCGCTGGGTTTTTAAGCGTCAATCGATGCAAGTAACCGATCCGGTTTCCCGTTTTCGTACCTCTGGCCTGCTGTAAGCGTCACTGGGTCAAAAGGGCATGGACGCGCCCCGTTGCGCGGCGCTTCGATCTGAGCGCGTCCCTGCCCTAGCCCCATTCCTGTTTTGCCAACTCCGGAAGTGCTAGCACCACCGTGTCCCTTCGGTAACTTCTTTTCCATCCCATCTCGCCTAAACTTTCCTTGTGGACCCGCTGGGCGTGGTGTCACTCAAAACATACCGCTCAACGACCGAAATCATGCGATCTAAATTCCCCACTTCGCCGTTGCTGGCTTCCGTCGCGTTGCTCTTGGCGTTGCTCTGCCCCTTTGCTGCGTCGGCGCAAGATGACGCCCCGTCGCTCGGCGACTTCGCGCGTGACCAGCGCAGAAACAAAGCGCAGCAACAGCCTCAAGCAACGCCGGACGCGGCCCGCCCCGTGATCGACAACGACAATCTCGCCCAGGTCATGGACGACGCCAGAAAGGCGAAGCCGGTCAAATCGGACAAGACCGTTTTTTCGATTGACCCCTCCAGCAATACCCTCAAAGTATCGTCACCGGACGTAACCTGCAGTCTCTCGTTCAACGCTCGCGCCAGCGCGCTGCTGATCAAGCCCGTCCTCCTAGAAGATTTGCCACTGACCGAGTTGCTCAAGATCGACGGGCCCGGATCTATCCAGGACGAGAGTCTGCAGTTGGAAGTGTTCAATGGAACCGACTGGGATCTGCGCGAAATTACGGTGGGCCTCACGCTCGAACGCAAGCCCGGAGAAAATGCCGAAGTGGCGGCACGGGCGCGTGTGATTCCCGCTGCTGAGGGCATCGCGCCCGTCGCCGTCGAGCGGCGTTCCGACGTCACGCTCCTCTATCACCTCAAAGCCGAGGCCAAGCCCTTCAGCACCACCGCGTTTCACGAGAATATCGGCATCACTCCCGGCCCCGATGAAGATTGGCGATGGTCGATCGTGGAGGCCAAAGGAATCCGGCCCTCGCAACCGCGGCCGGCGCCCGATTCGCTGTCCGACCCGCTGTTTGCCACTCCATCAGTTTTACTGCCGGGGTCGAACCCGCCGCAGCTTGCGCCCATTACGCCTCTCGCTCCAAACAAGACTCCAGATCAGGCGCCGCAAGACAAGGCGAGTCCCGATCACTCCCCGATCCCAGGCCCAAGCGCGCAGCGATAGAAACATTGCATCACAAGGAGCGCAGCGATCTCATAGGGGCAACGAGCGAGGTTCCCCTGTGAACCTCCGTGGTTAAGATTTATTCCGCAGTACACACCGGGACCCGTTCTCTGGAACCGTTGTTTTGGATAGGCTGGAATGGTACTCTAACGAAGTTGAGCGGGAGTAGTTCAGCGGTAGAACGCCAGCTTCCCAAGCTGGATGTCACGGGTTCGATCCCCGTCTCCCGCTCCAACCCCGACTTTCTAAAGTGGCGTTCCAGGTGGGTTGAATTCGGCGCGGGGATCGGCCTTTACTTGGCCTGCGAGGAAGCCACCGACATCGCACGCATCTGCACCAAGCCGATTCCCAGGCCTCCCACGGCGCCAGCCAGCAGGCCCAGCAGCACGAGCATGGGAATGCTTTCCAGCAGTGATTTCTTCATCTTCGCCATTCTGTGTTCTCTCCTTGGAATCTGGTATCCCCGTCGATTTTAGCATTTTCGCTTCCATTCCCAGCTCTGAACAGGGGCACAACACCTTGCGGCAGCTAGAGATGGCGGGAGCGGGTCCGTTAACCAGGCAATGCCGCAGAGTTTTTCACCTAATGGAAACTGCCGGACCCCGCAAGCGGACCTCCACTCGGGGCAACGGGAGGTTGTCAGGACCTGCCCCGTGCGGAAGCAGACGAAGGAAACACTGGGGTGAAAACCTTCGTGATCCTTCGTGTCCTTGGTGGTTCACGTTCTTGCTCTATGACCTTTGCGCGAAACTGACTAAGCCCACGCCCCGCGATTGTCGCCGCGACATCGCTGCCCTATGATAAAAAAGGACATTCGAGGTGACTCATGACAGAACCCAGTTACGAAGAATTAAAAGCTCGCCTTGCCGATCTTGAAAAACAGGTGGAAACGAAGAAGAGAAGCGGCGCCATGGAGTTCCGCGTCAGTGAAAAGGGGGGCGTCAGCGTGTACGGACTGGGCCGCTTTCCCGTGACGCTCTACTACGAACAGTGGACGAGGCTGCTCGACGCCGCTCCCGATCTTAAGGTTTTTATTGAAGAAAATAAGAGCAAGCTAAAGATGAAGCAGGGCTAGCAGATCGTTGTGTGAGAGCGCTTCTCAGCACGGGAGCCCTCAGGCGAAATCCCGAGCGGTGCGAGGATCTGGAGACTCGCAATAACCGTGGCGGGTTAAATGGTGCGCCCGGAGAGAATCGAACTCCCAACCTCTTGGTTCGTAGCCAAGCACTCTATCCAATTGAGCTACGGGCGCATCGTGCGCGGAATTGCGTCTTTGAATTATAACGGAACAGAATCGTTTCGCCCAACTCCGATCGCGGGATCTGCTCTCGGAAAATCTGGCGCTGTTTGGCTACGCTCCGATTCGCGCCCATCTCCCGTTGCTGTGGAAAATGGTTGCCGCGCACCGTTGCAAAACCCGAGGTTGATTCCACCAGCGTAAAAGTTTCCGCCCCAGCGCAAAACCTACCCACCCGAACCTTCCTCCCCCACCTGTTGTCAAGGCGTTAGCTACGGCACACGACATGCTATTCTTTAGGACAGACGAAGTGGCGCGCAACGGGGCATCTTGGAAAATACTTCGGCCAGAGGTCTTTCCGAGTGCCCCTTTGCCTTTACTCCGTTGGTCGACCAAGGCGCACTCCGCTTGGCTTCCCCGGCCCTCCCCCGAGAGTCCTCCGTAGACATGAGGATTAGCTGGGAAGCAGGCGGAGTGCCGCTCGACCCCTCGCCAACCTCTCGCCAAAACTCTCAGGCCAGAACCATTTCGCCCTGCACGTCGATCCCGGCCTGGCGCAGCAACCTGGCCACCGCGTCGCCCTTCATTCGCGAGGCGTCGAACCGTACCCGCACCGTCCGTTGTTGGTCGTTAAACTGAATGCGCTGAATGCCATAGACCTCACGGACACTGTCGATGGCCCGCAACTCAGATTCTCCGGGCGGAGTCTGATAGCGGTAGACGGCTTCGAGGTACGTCATTTCTTTGTCTCCCAAAGAAGAAGAATAGGTTCGAAGATTACTCCTTGAGTATCTAACAAGGCTTGGGTTCCGCCAAGCGCGATCTGGGAGTTCGTGTGGGGACGGGCGCCCTCGCCCGTCCAAGCCGAGCAAAGCTCGCAGTTGCCTGTTCCCGCAGCACCCCTAAATTCGCTATAGACTGAAAGCACCACACTATGGACCATCCCCACCCCGCCGACACCCCGAACGAAGCATCGTCCCCCGCCAAGCAGAAGGATCCCGTCTGCGGGATGGACGTGAATCCGGCGACCGCCCGCTTCAAAACGCTGCACAACGAAAAAGAATACTTCTTCTGCTGCGCCGGCTGCATGGCGAAGTTCCAGGCGAATCCGGAGAAGATTCTGTCCGCTCCTCCCAAGCCCATGTCAATGACCAAGCCGGCGACGATAACGTCGGGATTGGTGTCGCTTGGAGCTCCCATGAGTGCTTCGAAACCGATCATGCCAGCAGCGATCACGCCGGCGAGGAGCCAGCCGGGCGTGCCTGCAAAAGACACCCGAGCTTACGTTTGTCCCATGTGCCCGGAGGTGCGTCAGGTAGGGCCGGGCCCCTGTCCCAAGTGTGGCATGGCGCTCGATCCCGAGTCGCCCGCGCTCCCCGCGAGCAAGACCGAGTACACCTGCCCCATGCATCCGGAAATCGTGCGCGCCGAGCCGGGGAGTTGTCCGATCTGCGGCATGGCGCTCGAGCCGCGCACGGTTACCATCGAAGAAGACAATCCCGAACTGCGCGACATGACGCGGCGCTTCTGGATCAGCCTGGCCCTCACCGCGCCCCTGTTGGCGATTGCCATGGCGACCATGCTCTCGTCAAAAATGTCCGTGAAAGCGGCGTGGGAACCCAACCTCCCTTGGCTCGAACTTCTGCTCGCTACGCCCGTTGTTCTCTGGGGCGGCTGGCCGTTCTTTCAGCGCGGATGGGCGTCCATAGTGAACCGCAGCACCAACATGTTCACGCTGATTGCCATGGGCACGGGCGTCGCCTACCTCTTCAGCGTGGTAGCGACTTTGTTTCCACGGATCTTTCCCGCGTCGTTTAGCCGTATGAACCGCAGCATGGGCGGCCGCCCCGATGTTTACTTTGAAGCGGCCGCGGCGATCGTCACGCTCGTCTTGCTGGGGCAAGTGCTGGAATTGCGGGCCCGCAGCCGTACCTCGAGCGCCATCCGCGCGCTGCTCGATCTAAGCCCAAAGATGGCGCGCGTAATTCTGCCGAGTGAAGACGGATCTGAAGGTGACCGCGACATTCCGCTCGAACAGGTGAAGCCGGGAGACCGCCTGCGCGTGCGTCCGGGAGAAAAGATTCCCGTCGATGGCGTCGTGCTCGATGGCTCGAGCACGGTGGACGAGTCGATGATCACGGGCGAATCCGTGCCCGTGCAGAAGACGGCGGCCTCGCATGTGATCGGCGCAACCGTGAACGGCAACGGAAGTCTCGTCATGCGCGCCCAGCGCGTTGGCAGCGAAACCATGCTGGCGCAGATCGTGCAAATGGTAAGCCAGGCGCAGCGCACCCGCGCCCCGATCCAACGACTGGCGGATAAAGTTGCCGGCTGGTTTGTTCCGGCGGTAATCGCGATCGCGGTAGTGACTTTCATCGCCTGGGTAAGCTTCGGACCGGAGCCGCGTTTCGCGCACGCCATCGTAAACGCCGTGGCCGTGCTGATCATCGCGTGTCCGTGCGCGCTGGGCCTGGCAACGCCGATGGCGATCATGGTCGGCACCGGACGCGGCGCGCACGCGGGCGTCCTCATCAAGAATGCGGAGGCGATCGAGACGCTCGAAAAGGTCGACACCATCGTCTTCGACAAGACCGGGACGCTGACTGAGGGAAAACCGAAAGTGGTGGCGTTCTCAACCTCAGAGATTTTGCCAGGCATTTCAGGCAATGAGATTCTGCGCTTGGCGGCGAGTCTGGAGCGCGCCAGCGAGCATCCGCTGGGCGCTGCGATTGTCGGGAAGGCCAATGAGCTGAAGTTGAGTTTGAGCGAGCCCGCCAATTTTCAAGCCACGCCCGGCCAGGGCATAAGCGGGACCGTGGAAGGGAAGAACGTAGCGGTTGGAAACGGCGCTTTGATGCGCGCGACCGGAGCTTTCGAGAACAAGACCGCGATTTCAGTCCTTAAAGGCGCCGGTTCGACTGTGCTTTATATGGCGGTCGATGACAAGTATGCCGGGTACATCGCAGTAGCGGATCCGCTAAAGCCGTCCACGCCGAACGCGCTACGCGGACTGAAAGCCCAGGGCATCCGTTTAGTTATGCTCACCGGCGACAATCAGGCGACGGCGCAGGAGATTGCACAGACCCTCGGAATCCAAGATTTCAAAGCCGAGGTTCTACCCGCGCAAAAAGCCGAGATCGTCAAGAGCCTGCAGAACGAAGGCCGAGTGGTGGCGATGGCCGGCGACGGCATCAACGATGCCCCCGCGCTGGCGCAAGCCCACGTCGGAATCGCCATGGGGACGGGAACCGACATCGCGATGGAAAGTGGCGGCATCACGCTGCTTAAAGGAGACCTTGAAGGTATCCTGCGCGCCCGCAAACTAAGCCAGGCAACCATGCGCAACATCCGCCAGAACCTCTTCTTCGCGTTTCTCTACAACTCGATTGGAGTGCCAATCGCGGCGGGCGTGCTGTATCCCGTGTTCGGACTGTTGCTAAGCCCAATTCTAGCCGCCGCCGCCATGAGCCTCAGTTCAGTGTCGGTAATTACGAACTCGCTGCGCTTGCGGAGTGTGAAGTTGTAATGGAGAGCCGGGCGTCCGCGCCCGGCTGGACGGGCGAGACGCCCGTCCTCCACCCTATGACTCATCACGCGACGGTCTTCCTGAGACCTGACACCTAAGACCTGAGACCTGCTTCAAAGTTTGCTCAAATAATCCGTGACTTCCGGGCTGGTCCAATCCACCGGCCCAATAAACTTGCGGCGAATGACTCCATTGCGGTCGATCACGTAGCTTTCCGGCCAGCCAAACGTGCCGTAGAGCGTCGCCGCCTTCTTCGCCTCATCGCGCACGGTGACCATGTTGACGCTGTAGTCCTTGAGGAACTTATGGTACGCCGCGTCGTCGGCGTCGATACTGACCGCAAGCACCACGACGCCCTTGTCTTTGAGCCGCGACTGCATCTGAACCAGCGACGGCGTTTCTTCAATACACGGCGGACACCAAGTCGCCCAAAAATTTAGCACCACCACCTGCCCGCGAAACTGGCTGAGCGTGATTGTGTGGTCGGAATCCTGCACCGTGAAGTCCGGGGCATTCGACCCGATGCGAGCGGGATGGCTTCCGCTGTAGCATCCGATCAGGGCAGACAGCAATCCAATGGCTAGCAGCGTGAAAAGCGGCGTGGAAAGATGCGTTCGTCTCACCCCGCTATAATAGCGAAAAACCGATGGAGAGTTCATACCCCGCAGCGCCGCCGCACGCCCCAATACCAAAGGGTCCGATCCCCGATGTTTCTGTTGTCGTTCCGGCGCGTAATGAAGAGGCTAGCCTCGGGGCATGTCTCGAATCGCTGATGGCCCAGACCGGCGTGGCATGCGAGATCATCGTAGTCGACGACGACTCGACCGACGGTACTCGGCCGATCGCGCAGAGTTTTGCCGGAGTGCGGGTGATTTCCCCGGACCTTCTGCGGGAGAACTCGGCAGGGAAGACCTGGACTGGAAAGAATAGTGCGGTGATTGCCGGCGCCAAAGAAGCGCGCGCCCAGTGGCTATTGTTCACCGACGCCGACACCGTGCATCGGCCGGGGTCGCTGGCGCGGGCTTTGGCCGAAGCCAAGCGTGAGCGAGCCGATATGTTGTCATACTCGCCCGAGCAAGTGGCCGTCACTTTCTCCGAAAGAGCCGTGATGCCCATAGCCTTCGCGGAACTGGCGGCGCAGTATCCGCCCCAGAAAGTGCGCGAGCAAGATTCGGAAATCGTCGCCGCAAACGGTCAGTATATTCTGGTCCGCCGTGCCGCCTACGACGACATCGGCGGACACACCGCCGTGGCGGCGGAAATACTCGAGGACGTAGCCCTCGCCCGTCTATTCCACAAAGCCGGCCACCGCATCTACTTCCGTTATGGTGGAGACGCCGTCCGCACCCGTATGTACCGCAATTGGACGCAGCTTCGCGAAGGATGGACGAAAAATCTGGTACTGTTGTTCCCCCGTCCCGAACGGCGTGCAGCCCAGAGTATGTTCTTGTGGCTCTTGGCGTGGGCAGCGTTTATCGTCGCCGTGTCTGGTGCAGCCACCGGACATTTTGCGTGGATTGCGTTCGCCGCCCTTTGGCTGTTCGTATATCGGAGAATTCGCCGCGCCCATTTCACGCCTGCGAATAATCTGATCGCCATTGCTTTCGGATTGCCGCTGTTCGCCTATCTGCTGCTCCGTTCGAAGAAGGCCCACGCAAGTGGGCAAGTATCGTGGAAAGGCCGTGCCTACAGCGTAGGAACGCGAACGGAAAACATGCCGGGCACCATGCAACCGGCAAAACCACTTCAAGGATTGAGAAGTACTGAGAACTGAAAGCTGAGAACTGATTCTTATGGTCTATCTCACACGCAAAGCGGAATTTTCCGCCTCGCATTACTACCACAACCCGGAATTCACTCCGAAAGAGAACCAGCGTATCTTCGGCAAGTGCAACAACCCGAACGGGCATGGCCACAACTACACTCTAGAAGTCACCGTAAAGGGAGCGGTCGATCCGAAATCCGGCTTCGTCGTCGACCTGAAACAATTGAAGGACGTGATGAACAGGGAAGTGCTCGACGCGCTCGATCATCGCTTCCTCAATAAGGAAGTGCCCGAGTTCTTCACCAAAATCCCGACGACCGAGAACCTCGCCATCGCCATCTGGCAGCGCCTCGCACCGAAACTCACCGCCACCCAGTTGCATCGCGTGCGCGTCTACGAAACGCCCGACCTGTTTGCCGATTTCTACGGAGAAGCATGAAAGCGCACCTCACCCGCCGCTACATGTTCTCGGCGTCCCACCGCTTGCAGAGCGATGAAATGTCCGCCGAGGAAAACCGCGCGACCTATGGCAAGTGCAATAATCCCTACGGACACGGTCACAACTACATGGTCGAAGTCACCGTCAGCGGGCAGGTCGATGATCAGACCGGAATGGTCTGCAATCTGGCCGATTTGGATAACCTCGTGCACAGCCATGTCCTCGAGCGCTACGATCACCAGAACTTGAACCTGCTCCCAGAATTCGCGAAGCAGGTTCCGACCACGGAAAATCTGTGCACCGCGATCTACGAAATTGTGAAGCGCGGCTTCCTCCAAGCTCATCTAGAAAAAGTACGGATTGAAGAGACGATGATGAATTCGTTCGAGTATGCGGGAGAAGATAGTCGTTAGTCACTGGTCGTTAGTCGTTGGCGTTCGCTGATTTAGTTTGCCAACGACCAACAACCATCGACCAACGACCAACGACCTATGAAATCCACCGACCTGCCCACCACTCTGACCAGCGCCACCTACGAAGAACTGGTCCGCGAAATGCTCGTCCGCCTCGGCGAAGATCCCGATCGTGAAGGCCTTGTGCGCACCCCGGCTCGCGTCGAAAAAGCCATGCAATTTCTCGTCAAGGGCTACCAGGACGATCCCGATGCGCTTTTGCGCAAGGCGCTGTTCACGGTCAGCTACGACGAAATGGTGATCGTGAAAGACATCGAGATGTTCAGCTTGTGCGAGCACCACCTGCTGCCTTTTTTTGGCAAGGTGCACGTGGCCTACATCCCCAACGGCAAAGTGATCGGCCTGAGCAAAATCCCGCGCCTTATCGAAGTCTTCTCGCGCCGCCTGCAGATTCAGGAGCGCCTGACCACGCAGATCGCCGAAGCGATCCAGAACACTATCGAGCCGCAGGGCGTCGGCGTGGTCATCGAAGCGCGGCATCTGTGTATGATGATGCGCGGCGTCGAGAAACAGCATTCCGCGGCGGTAACGTCGTCCATGCTCGGCTGCTTCCGCAACGAAGAAGAAACAAGAACCGAATTTCTGTCCCTCATCCGCCAGCGCAGCAACGGCGCCTGATCTGGATGCGCGTGTGGGGACGGGCGCCCTCGCCCGTCCATGCCGAGCGCAGCTCGGCAGCCGCCGGCAGTCACAGCCGCTCCGGATGCGTTGCCACGCTGTTGCCGAATTGGAGACTCCCCGCTCGAAAGATCGCGGCGGTTGGCATAAGCTGACAAGTGCCGCATGCCTAAGCGCAAACCCACATCGCGCGAACCCACTCTCGCCGGCCGCCTCGCCCTCATCACCGGCGCCACTCGCGGCATCGGCCTGGCCATAGCCCGGGCCTTGGCGCGCGCAGGCTGCAACCTGGTTATCACCGCCCGCGACGAACGAGCTTTGGTCAAGGCGCGCCATGAACTGGAGAAGCTTCAGCCGCCAAAGCTGCACTTGCATGTGCTGGCGCAGTCTTGTGATGTTCGCAGCCCCGACTCGGTCGACTACCTCTTCGCCCTCGTCCGCGGAATGCACAAGCCCCTCGATATCCTCATCAACAACGCCGGCATTGCACATCCGAACCTTAGCGTCGGCGAGTTGCCCTATCCCACTTGGATGGAAGTAATCGACACGAATCTCAGCGGCCTGTTCCTGATGACGCAGGCGGCGCTGGCCGTGATGAAGCGGGGAAGCACGATAGTGAACAATCTGTCGATCGCCGCCGAGCGCGTGTTCCCAGGATCGGCAGCCTACAACGCATCGAAGCACGGCGCACTTGGATTCACCGACACATTGCGCGAAGAGTTGAGGCCGAAGGGAATTCGTGTGATCGCCCTCATGCCCGGTGCGACCGACACGGCGCTCTGGAACACGCTGTGGCCCAAAGCGCCCAGGCGCAAAATGATCTCCGCCGAAACCGTCGCCGGCGCGGTGGTCAGCGCGCTGCTCTTGCCCGAAAACACGACCGTAGAAAAAGTAGTAGTGATGCCCTCAAGCGGCGCACTGTAGGGAAGTGGGGGACCAATTCCCGTAGAGACGCGGCTTGCCGCGTCTCCCGCCGCAGAGAGAGAGACGGGGCAAGCCGCTCTACAAGAGTCTTATTGGAGATGCGCCGATGCTTGATTGAGCATCTAATCAACCGCAGGCTGATGAAGCGATGTCCCTCCTAGATTACTTCAAATCGCTGAAAGAGCCGGAGCACCGCTTGGCGTGGGCCGTCGCCATTGCCGCCGACGCCCTCCAGATCGCCGCGTTTCCATTCTTTGCCGAGGGAGGACTGTCCCCCGCAGACTCGCTGCTCGACCTGATCGTGGCCTACGTTATGATCCGCCTGCTCGGATGGCACTGGGCTTTCTTGCCAACGCTCGCCGCCGAACTCATTCCCGGCGCCGACCTTTTTCCCACTTGGACCGCCGCCGTATGGTTCGTCACCCGCCACAAGGTGCATGCCAGTTCCGGAGAGCCGTCGAGATTCTGCCGCCTGGCCCCGCGCCAGCGCAGCCGCGCCGCTGAGAATCGAAAGACGCTGAATGAGCTGCCTACCACGTCCCATACCGATACCGGTGCGGCCGTTCCCGGAATACTCTAATCATGACCACGCCCGCGACGAAGCCTCCAACGTGCGCCCAGAAAGCAATCCCGCCTGAGGTCTGGCTGGTTTCGGCGATCGCGGTAGCAAAGCCGCTCAGGAAATTTCCCACGAACCAGTAGCCCAGCATCAGCCACGCCGGAACGTGAAAGAAAAAGATCGGGGGAAACCAGATCAGCACTCGCGCCCGCGGATACAAAATGAAGTAAGCGCCCAACACTCCCGCAATCGCGCCGCTCGCGCCCACACTGGGCACGCGTGAGCCTTGGTTCAGCAGAATGTGTGTCGCGCTGGCCGCCACTCCGCTCATCAAATAGAACACCAGATAGGAAAAGTGTCCGATGTAGTCTTCGATGTTGTCGCCGAAGATCCACAGGAAGAGCATGTTTCCGGCCACGTGTAAGAATGAAGCGTGCAGGAACATCGACGTAAACAAAGGCACAATCGCCGTAGCCGCCGGATCGTAGGAGTGTCCGGTGAGCACGGCCAGCGTGTGGTGAGGAACCACGCCAAACTCCATCATGAATGAATTCAGCGCCCGATGGCCCTGCGAGAGCTCCCACAGGAAGACCAGCACGTTCAGCACGATCAGAAAATAGTTGACGAACGGCGTAGAAAACGTAGGCTGATCGTCGCGAAGAGGAATCATCTAATTTGCAATCTGGTAATTTGTAATAGGTAATTGTGAAATCCAATCGTTGCCACATCAGCTCCAGCGATCTTGCTCTTAAATTACCAATTCCAAATTACCAGATTACAAATTCTTATGAATGGTGTCGTGGTCATCGATAAACCGCCCGGGCCTACATCGCACGACGTGGTCAATCGCGTGCGCCGAATTCTCGGTCAGCGCGCGGTCGGCCACCTCGGAACCCTCGATCCCGCGGCCACCGGAGTTCTCCCGATTGTTCTCGGCAACCTCACGCGCCTAGCGCAGTTCTACGTTCATTCGGAGAAGACTTACGAAGGCGTGATCCGCTTCGGCTTCGCCACCGACACCTACGACGCCGATGGCGAGCCCACCACGCCGCTGCAAGACGTGCGCATAAATGGCGACGAAGTGCGCGCCCTGGCCGCCGAGTTTCGCGGCATCATCGAGCAGATGCCGCCGCCGTTTTCCGCCAAGAAAATTGCCGGTGTCCCTGCCTACAAACTAGCTCGCAAGAAGAAGGAAGTCGCGCTCAAGCCGGTGCAGGTGGAAATTAAGGAATTCGAGATTCTGAACACCACCGCCGATCAAGCCACGTTCCGCGCACGCGTGGCTTCGGGCACCTACATACGATCGCTGGCGCACGAGATGGGCCAGAGGCTGGGTTGCGGCGCTCACCTGGCGAGCCTGCGGCGCACCGCCGTCGCCGAGTTCACCATCGCAGACGCCCACACTCTGCAAGCACTTGAAACCGCCATGCAGCAGGGAAGCGCGGAGTCGTTGTTGATCCATCCCAGAAAGCTGGTGCCGCAGTTGCCCAGCGTCACTGCCAATGAAGAGAGCGCCGCCCTGATCCGCAGCGGCCGCGCCGTGAATCTGCCGGAAATGTCTCGTGCCCCGCTGGTAAAGGTCTTCTACGGCCAGCGCGACTTGATCGCTATTGCCACTCGAATCGCCGGGACCCTTTTCCATCCGAGCATCGTGTTTTCCGCGTAATACGTTGGAGCGACGGGCGCCTCGCGAGCCTGCCCTGAGCGAAGTCGAAGGGTCCGCCGCGCGTCACAGACGCACGTCAGGATGGGCAGTATACTTTGGCCGAAGGACGAGGCTTGAGTCGTCGCCGGAAGGGAACCCGTGACCTTTTCCAACTGCTATGAAGATGTCACCCGCGCCGAAGCCTACTCCACATTAGAGTTCAAGAACACTTACCACTTAGCGTATCGCGACATCCCCGCCATCCTGGCCGAGCATGTTCACGGCCGCAAGAGTGTCGACTTCGGCTGCGGCACTGGTCGGTCCACGCGCTTCCTCCGCCAACTGGGTTTCGAGGTTACGGGAGTCGATATTGCCGAAGATATGATCCGCAAGGCACGGGAATTGGACCCCTCCGGCGACTTACCGCCTGGTGCCCGGCGACGACCTAAGCGCGTTGCCGGCCGCGAGCTACGATCTTGTGCTCGCGGCCTTTACGTTCGACAACATTGCGGGCCGAGACAAGAAGGTGAACATTCTGCGGGATCTGGGCCGCCTGCTGAACCGGGAGGGCAAACTCGTGCTCATCGTCTCCAGACCGGAGATTTACATCCACGAGTGGGCGTCGTTTTCGACGAAAGACTTTCCCGAAAACCATGCGGCCAAGTCGGGAGACAAAGTGCGCATCATTGTGACCGATCACGCCGATCCGCGCCCGGTCGAGGACATCTTGTGGACCGATGAAGCGTACCGCGAAGTCTTCGAAGAGGCGCATCTGAGGCTCCAACAGAAATACGAGCCGTTGGGGAGGGAAGACGAGCCCTACCGTTGGGTCAGCGAGGCAAAGATTGCGCCTTGGGCGGTTTACGTGCTTGAAGGTGCCTAGCCAACCAATGATATCGGCAATGTCCGATAACAGGTATTATGTGAACTGCCAGAACCCTGCTGTCGTCACTTACAGACCTGAAGCCTATATTGCCTTATTGCTTACGCTGCACTACCAGGCATCTCCGCCAAGCAACAACCTTTCCATTTAGCATCCTGGGCAGGAATTCTTCCCGGCGTTCTCGGAAACATAGTGGTGTGCGAGTTCAGATGCGTAGGTCTTCCCGATCGACTCGAGGTGCGACTTGATCCAGTTCTCCAAACTCGTGCGCCCTGTCGGGGGTTGATGGGACACGAGGAGGTCCGCCATCAGTCCTTTAATCTCGTCTTCCGTCAGAACGACGTCCTTCAGGATCGCTCCCAGAACTCCAGAAGCAACCCGAACCAGACCCGCCGGCAAATGAACCAGGCGCGACTTGCTTCCAATAGCGCGCCTGATCGTCTGCACCAGTTCCGTGTATGTGTACGTCTCCGGGCCGACCGCGTCCAAAGTGTAGCTGTCCGATCGCTGTCCGCCATCGACCGCCAGTTCCGCCAGATCTTCCACGAAGATGGGTTGAACGCGGTACTCACCCGTTCCTGGGATCGCGAACAGCGGAAACCGCCTCAACATGAAGGCAATGTTGTTGATGAGGATTTCGCCCTCTCCGAACAGCACAGCCGGCCGCAGAATCGCATAAGACAACGAGGATGCTTGAATCGCCTGCTCCAATTCAGCTTTCCCTTTGAAATACGGTAGCGGAGAATCTATCGAGGGATTGGTGATGCTGACGTGAACGATTCTCTTCACTCCTGCCGCCTCGGCGGCATGGATCAGAGTTTGTGTGTTGCGCACCGCGCGTCCGTGGCTCAAGCCGCCATAGGAGAATCGGACCCAATAAGTGTTGTAAAGGATGCTGGCGCCCCTCATGGACGCGGTCAGTTGTTCAGGGTTGGCTAAATCAAGCGGAGAAACTTGAACCCGGCCAAAGAGCGGCGACCCGGGCTGCGGATGATTCGTCAGCGTGCGGACCTTATCTCCGCGGAGGAGCAGCCGCTTCGCGATTTCCTGACCACTGAACCCAAATGCTCCGGTCACAATACTCATAGTTCCGGTAGCCCGACCACCGCCCTCTCGCTCGGAATCCATATCGTCTCCCTCTATGCCCTAGCGAACTAGGCCACTGTTGCGGCAGCGGTTTGGTTTGTCACAAAGTGACCGCCTTGCCGGCGTATGAAGCCCCTCAGCACCCAGCCCAGAACCAGCACCGCGAAGAGCAAACCGGCCAGGGCCCACTTGAGTTGCGCGGCCAACTCGAGCACTGCTGTACCTCCCGTTTTTAAGTCGGGGGTGTACTACATCGCGAAAATCAACGGTACAAGCGTGATGGTCACATTCGAGAAGGAGACCCAGAATGCAGCACGCTCCCGCGTACCGCAGAGCTCAACCAGGATGTTGTGCAGAGGAGATCGCAGGTACGCGACAATGGCAAACGTTGCGATCAGGGTGAGGCCGAGGCCCAGCAGAAACAAAACCGAAGTTGTCATTGGACTACTCCTTTAACGTTATCTCCGACGTTGCGGCTCTACTAAACTTATGGTGCAAATCAACGGCCCCCTTTCAAGGACAAGATTTTGCGGACAGCGCCACGGGCTCTTACGATTCCCCGGAGAGTCGCGACGGGAAACTGGCGGATGTCCGCATAGAGCGCCTCCACGTCTGCGAAGAACTCATAGATTTCGCGCAGTCGCTCTTTCGTGTAAGCGTCCTTGGTGTCACTCTTGTCCAATTCCGAAATGCACAGGCGCAGCACCTCCAAAGTTGGGTCAATTTCGCGCCGCTTCCGCTGGTCGATGATGATGCGGAACATCTCCCATACATCCTTAATGGACTCAAAATGCTGCCGCCGGTCGCCTAAGACATGCACCGGCCGAACCAGGCCCCAGCCCTGCAGTTCGCGAATGCTGGTGCTCACATTGGAGCGGGCAACACGCAGGGTGCCGGCAATTTCCTCCGCCGTAAGAGGCGTCGCGGAGACGTGCAGGAGGGCGTGGATCTGCGCCACCGTCCGGTTGATTCCCCAGCGCGTTCCCATCTCGCCCCAGTGCAGGACGAACTGCTTCTTGGCTGCGCTCAAGTTCGCCATATTTCTCTCATGACAGAAATTACAGAATTAACAGTCAAAAGTCAAGATAACTCTTCGCGGGTCCAGTATCCCCTTCCAGGACTGATAGATAGGCCTTGTCCCGCCTAGGCTCCGAGCAACCGTGTGAGGTCTTGGCGAAACCTCTGGAGTACCGCCAGCCGCTCCGGCGTGGCCTCCACAATTCGCTCTTCGCCTGAAAGACTTGCCGCCCTTCCCTTTCGGTGAGCACTCCCATCACTTCGCCCATGCGCCAGCCGGGCGCGCCCAGGATTTGCAGGCCGTCCACGCCCGGCACGAGCAGGGCAATACAGTTGTCGCGCATCAAGCCGATGCACTTGGGAAACCGTTCAAAGGTCTGAAGTTCGAATCCCGCAAGGTAGAGGCGCTGGAGCTGTTCGGCGGAATCGGGCATGGGGAATTTGTAATTTGGGGTTCGGTAATTTGTAATTTGAAACCTTACTGCGCTTCGGCTCGGATGACTTCCAGCGCGTTTCCCTCGCCCAGATTCAAGAAGGTGAACACTCCTTCGTTGGCCGAATAGCACGCAAACGATGTCCCCAGGCCAGTCGGATCGGAGTAGCTGGCAATCTTTCGCCCAGTCTGCGCGTCCGCGACTACGATCGTTTGGCTCTGGCCCTCTTCATTCCCGAACGAAATTGCCAACCGATTTTCCGACACATGAAACGCGCTGGGGGCTGTGCCCGGCTGAGGAGGGGCAATTTTGAGCGTCTGCATAATCTTGCCGCTCGGTGCAATCACATAGACCCGCGCCGGCGAAGAGCGCCGCATGACGTAGAGGTTGCCATCGCTACCCGCTTCCGCCTCCGCCAGATCGAGCCCAGGCGCGGCCTTCCCAGCGTCGTTCTGAACTTCGTTGTGCGCGGCGGCCCTCGGACTTCCGCCTGCGCTGGGTTTCGCTCCCGCCTTCCGAGGTCCGCCTGATTCCTCAAACGACAGTTGCGCCAGTTCCCTTCCGTCGGCGGAAAAAACCGCGGTGAAGTTGCGGCCCCGATCGTTCTTGTTCTCCAAATCGCGCTCGACGCCCGAGACGAGAAAACTTCCACTGGCAAACGCGGCGAACGTATACACCTCGAGGTCGGCGGCCAGAAGCGTTGGCGAGGAAGTCGATCCGTCGGAAGAAAAATGCAGCACGTAGATGCGCGGCTTCAAAACTCCACTCTGCGCAACCTGATACATGCCGCCGTCGGAGGCGGGCGAGAAAGCATCGGCGCGGTCGAGCGCCAGCTGAGAAAATGCCGCTGGGTCAAAGAGCGCAACCCGCTTCCCGTCTGGATCGATCTTAACCACCGGACCGAGCAGCGGCCGGTCCGTCGCGAACTTGCGGATGTAGAGATTCCCTTCCCCGTCGCACTTCGAGCCACTCATGAACGCTCCACCCATCTCGGAAGCAACGTTCATGGTCGAGGAAATCTGCAGCGCAATGGGTGGCTCGGAAATGGCTGATCGTCGATCCGATGCTGGAACCGGAATCTTGGCGGGCGTCGCGGAATTGATTTGCGCCGCCGCGGCCCCAGCGAATAACCCGGCGAAGACCACGACAGTGATCAAAACAGTTGAGAACGATCTCATCGCGTACCCAAAAACCGCTGTCCGCGCCAGACTGAAACTGAAGACTGACAGCTGAGAGCTGACACCTGCCTCCTTACATCTTGTACTTGCCCAGGTCGTCATCGCCCAGGTCTTCCAGCCACTTGCGCAGTTCCTCGCTGTTCACCGCTGGGACGGCGTTGGCCGCCTGTTTCGAGCTCTTCAGCACCTCGTCTTCCACGAAGATGGGGCAATCCACCCGCAGCGCGAGCGCCAGCGCGTCCGACGGACGCGAGTCGATGCTGACCACGTGGCCTTCCCTTTCCAGCCAGATCACGGCGTAAAAAGTATCGTCCTTCAGTTCCGTGACCACCACTTTGTGCACCAGTGCGTCGAGACCGGTGAGCACGTTCTTGATCAAGTCGTGGGTCATGGGTCGCGGCGTGTTGACCTTTTCGATTTCGAGGGCGATGGCATTGGCTTCATACACGCCTACCCAGATCGGAAGCACCGTGTCACTGCCCACGTCCTTCAGCAGCACAATCGGCATGTTCGAAACCGGATCCATCATCAGCCCGCGAATTTTCATTTCGACTTCCATAAGGACCCTCAGAGCGCCGTGGAGCGCCGGGCGTCCCCGCCCGGCAGACGGGCGAGACGCCCGTCCCTCCATTAACCCGCCATCTCTCCCACTAAGCTATTCGGAAAGCTTCCCGTGACGCGCACCGGAACATAGCTCCCCGTCGCAAGCTCAACGCCCGCAGGCACGGTGAAGTTCATCACCTTGATTTGCGAAGTCCTCCCGATCCACTGTCCGCGCGCCGGGTTCTTCCCTTCCACCATCACCTCAAGCACTTGCCCAACGTGCCGCTGATTCCGCCGCGCCCCAATCTGCTTTTGCTTGTCGTTCAATATAGCGAGCCGCCGAGCCTTCTCCGCATCCGGGATCGCATCCTCCAATCGCAACGCCGGAGTGTTAGGCCGCGGAGAATACTTAAACGTAAACACCGAGTCGTATCCCACCACATCCATCAACGACAGCGTCTCTTCAAACTCCCGTTCCGTCTCGCCGGGAAATCCAACAATCAGATCGCTGGTAAGAGAGATATCGCGCCGCGCCGCCTGAATCCAGCCGATGCGCTCCAGGTACTCGTCCCGGGTGTAAAGCCGCTGCATGGCATCCAGCACACGCGAAGATCCGCTCTGCACCGGCAGATGCACGTGATCGCAAAGCGCCGGCACCGAGTCGATGACGTCAACGATATCCCGTCCAAAGTCCCGAGGATGAGAAGTAGTAAACCGCACCCGCCGAATTCCCGCCACCGAAGCAACCGCCACCAGCAACTCCGCAAAGCTCTTCTTTCCATTGGGATCGCGGTAAGAGTTAACGTTTTGCCCAAGCAGTTGAATCTCCGTGTAGCCCAAGTCCACCAGTTGCCGCGCTTCGTCAAGGACAGAGGAGGAAGTCCGGCTCCGCTCCTTGCCCCGCGTATAGGGCACAACGCAATAAGCGCAGAACTTGTCGCATCCCTCGATAATCGTGATGTACCCGCGATGCGGATTGGTGCGAGCCGTGTACTCTGTTTCAAAACACTTGTCGGTAGCGCGATCGTCAAGCCCGGTAACCCGCGACTGACCGGTCTCCAACTGCACCAGCATCTGCGGAAGATTGCGGTAAGAAGCCGACCCGCACACCAGCGACACATACGGAGCGCGCTCAAAAATCTTCTCTCCCTCCTGCTGCGCCACGCACCCCAGGACGCCAAACTGTTTCCCCTGCGCCCGATACTTCTTATAATCCGCCAGCCGGTTAAAGACCTTCTGCTCCGCCTTGTCGCGAATCGAGCAGGTGTTATACAGCACCAGCCCCGCCTCTTCCACCGAAGGAACCTGCCGATACCCCTGCTGCAAAAGCGTTCCGACCACCTTTTCGGAGTCGTGCGCATTCATCTGGCAGCCAAAGGTTTCCAGGTAAAACGTCTTGTCGCCGGACCCCGACATTGGTTCAGTATAAACCAGTGAAAGGAACGGTCGCCCCACGGCGCGTGCGAGCGTGTGAAAGCAATTCGATGTTGACGAGACCGTGACTACCCTCCGAACAGGATGGGTACCGGCCGCTATTTGCGATCTTTGGCGGACTTGAGCGATTCTTCAAGCACAACGATTTGGTCCTGGAGTTTGGCGATCTTGCGCTGGTTTCCGCAAGTTCTTCACTCGTCTTATCCTTGATCGCCATTTCTTGAAGTGTCTCCGCGATAAGCTGTGCACCCACCTTTGGCTCTTCACCAGACGCCAGTCTCGTGCGAAGACTTGCCTCCGGCATACCGCGTTTTTCCGCCTCGGACCGAATAGCAGCGGTGAGCTTCACCTGAAGTAGTTCCCGTTCAGCCCATGGGATATCGTAAGACTCGGTTGCGCGAATTATTCTTAGAGCACGACGCCCCGGGTCGCTTAAGCGCGCGCCCGTACCAAATTCGAAAAGCGCTCGCCGCAAGGAATCTGCGCCGAGCCCCGCGTCAGGGACAGTAGACAGCAAATAAGACAGAGCGCCAATAGAAATCAATACCTTTGCTGCGCCAAAATTCTGGCGAAATCGATCCTCTGCGCAACGCAGCAGATAGGATGAAGAGAGGAGCACAATCGGCCTGTCGGCACCCATTCGTTCCTGCGCCGTTCTGGCAGACGCGATTGATGCCATCAGCTTGCCATCTCGTTCAACCTTATAACTGATGTCCTCCAGTTGCTCCGGGCCACGGGGAAACTCTCTGGCAAGAGTCATAAGATACTCCGAAATCCCCTTGCGCACATCATCGTCAAATACCTCTGGCAACGTTTCCACCTTGAGGCGTAGTCGCAACATCGACAGAATCTTTGTGTAATCGCCGGGCGAGTTGCCACGAAACTGCCCAATGTATTCTGGCCACCGATCCGCAGTTTTCTCCAGCACGTGATACGTGCGCACGAATGCGCTCTTGATATAGCGACCCAGCTCATGCTTCTTCAGTTTGCCGAGCAGATACTCCGTCTCACGAAAGTCCCTTTCGCTTATCCATGCGTGGTATGCGACTTCCTCTAGAACAACCGGCGCAACAAGTATCCGGCCCCCGGCTTGCAGCCACCGTGCTAGAAATCCCGAGATCTAGGGTGGTCCACTTCCGCGCGGCACAGGTAGCTAAGGATGATGTCGCTGTCGAGGATTATCTGGTGTGCCCCGATCGCTCGCCGGACTTCATCTCCGGATGTGGCTTCCAACCCCAAGCTGCAGAGGATCACGAAGCGCTCGGCTACCTTGGTAAACCAATCAAAGGCGGGGCCTGACCTTTCCGTAAACAGGTCCGACATAGCCAACTCCACCGTACCCCGGAGCTCTGGGGTGCTAACAACCGAAACCGTTCGCTTAATGCCGTCGACCAAGAGCGCACGCAGATTTGGCTCTTCATGCGAATCGTCGACTCGGCCTGATAGAAACTGCTCCACCGAACGAATCACCGCCAGCCCATTCGCGTGAAAGAGTCCCGCTAGAAAGTCCACTAGTCCGGACCAGAGCTGTTCATACTGGCTGTCAGTAATCTGCTTCCCTATTAGCTCCTCGAGGCGCGCCCTGATGATCGCCCGACCCTCCAAGAGATGGGCCACGGCCTGTACCGGTACTAAGCTAAGTTGCTTTCTGCCGAATTCCGTTACCACAAAGGAATCCTGTTCACGCCTGACCGTTCCCTCGCGCTCCTCATCCGCCATGACCTTTACTAGCAACTCAGTCCGAAGCGGCCTAGGAAGTCCCAGGCCAGCTGAAAAACCGGCTATGATTTGGCGGATCGTCTGCGGCTTTCCATCAGCAAGCGACTCAAGGGCAGCTTTGTGCAAAATCTCGTGGCGCAGGGCGGCCGCCTCGTCAGAACCAAACGCAATCAGGGCGAGCCTGAGCCCGCGGGTCGCGGAGCTGTCGGCGGCGGGCGACTCAAGAATCGTGCTACGCACCAGTTGGATATCACCACGGTAATGCTTCTCAAAAATCTCAGGGTATTTCTCGGCGAGCGCACCGAGTTGAATCCCGCCCATCACGAGCACGCTTCCGCTAGGCACATGCCGTTTTATAGTTTTTGTGATTTCGTCCACCTTCTCTTCGGAGAGCCTTTGAGAGGAGCAATAGACCAGTCGATCAGGGCTCGATGTTGATGTCACCCTCAGCAGGTCAGCGTCGGCTTTCGCGTTTACATCCTTGTTAAGAGTGGCGCAGATGAGACTACGATGAGATCCTCTCCCGGGCGCCGTGGTCCGAGCGTCCCGCCCGCGATCCCAGCTTTGAGAGGTCGGGACGAACGACACACCTTCATGTTTCTCGCACACTTCGCGTGTGAAGCACTCGAATCGGTAGTCGTTCTTCTCATTCTCGAGAATTATCTCAGCAATTGCCGCATACATAGGTCGAAGGCTCTTTTACCATTTGGGAGAGTATATCCGAGTGGCAGGTGGGCCACTTTAACGGGAGAGTATAACGCGGTTTTGTCTCTTAACATTGACCGGCCCGGGGTCGGATCTTCATCTTCAAATCGCCGAAACCCACCCCCAACCGATCAGTTCCCCGCCCCGTTCGCCTTCCCAAGCTTGATCTCCCGCTTCCCCTGGCACTCCGTCGCTGGATCGTAGGTTGCCGTCCCCACCAGTTGATCCTTCGACGCCTCGAACTCCAGCAGCGAACGCCGGACACGCGACGGCAGTCCGGTGAACTTTACTTTGCCGTCCGAATTGGTGCCGGCTTGGAGATCGAGCTTGTGAAATCCGCCAAAGCCATACGCGATGTGAACTTTGACAGTCGCCGCCCCGGCGGGTTTGCCGCCGGCAGTGGTGACCGTGAATTCAACCGAGCACGGCCCCGCCTCACCATCGATTGCCGGCACCGCTTCCGCAGCAGCAGGGGCCTGCGCTGGCGTCGCCTGCGGTTCGATTGCTGCGCTGACCCTGCCGCGTAAAGCGCACAGGCCATCAGGACCGCACCGGACAAAAGGAACATTGCTCTATTCATAGGTGAACGTCAAGATTATATCGTCGCCGGGTGGCCGGGTGGCGGCATATTGTGTAGCCCCTTCTCGAATTAAGATATCCCCATGCAAAACGCATCGCCCACAGACCTCGCGGTGCTTGTGCTGGAACTCGCCCCCGCAGCCCTATTTGCCTTAGCCGGCGAGCGGGTTGGGCAAGCCTGCTCTCGCTGGCCGTCAAGCCTGCGAACGGCCTTGCCGGTATTCTGCGCACTGCCTTACGTTCTGATTTCCTGTTCGCACCAGATGTTTTCCTGGAAATGGTGTGCGCTCTATGTGGCGCTGCCTGTGGCGATTGCGTGGCTCCTGGGACAGGCCGCGATCGCCGACCCCGAGCAACGCGGGAATTGGCGAGATGCGATCATTCTCCTGACGCTCGGCCTGGCCGTGGACTTGCGCTGGTTCGAGCCGGCGTGGCCGAGCACCCTTACGGGCCTGGGAAAGCTGCTCCTGGTCGATGCCGCGCTCTACGGATTCGTCGTGATCCGGAAGCTCAACGGCGCCGGCTTTGACTTTCATTTCCGGTGGAGCGATTGGAAAACTGGGCTGCGCGAACTGGTCTATTTTTCGCCGTTAGTTCTGGCAGGAGGCTTGGCGCTGGGCTTTCTTCATCCGCATGGCAACGCGCTGCGGCTCTCGATGATTCCAAGCTGGATCTATATCTTCATCTTCATTGCGGTTCCGGAGGAACTTTTCTTTCGCGCCTGGGTGCAGAACCTGCTGGAACGGCGCGTGGGACGCCGCGCAGCGCTGGCCATCACTGCCGCGCTGTTCGGGCTCTCCCATTTCAATAAACGTTCGGCGCACTTCAATTGGCACTATGTTGTGTTGGCCAGCATCGCCGGGATTTTCTACGGTCGGGCCTGGCGCGAGCACCGGCGGGTGCCGGCCTCGGCCATCACCCATGCCAGCGTGGACGCCATCTGGTCGTTCTGGTTCTAGCGCGGCACGGGAGAATTACGATCGAGCCGGAAGGACGCGGGGCTACTCCCGCATTTGCAGGGTTGAACCCGCCGTTTTGGGCTCCGGTGCAGACAAGAGCGTGCCCTGGACTTTTTCTTCGTACATATGCCGGTCGGCGAGATCGAGCACTTCGTCGATCGTCTGGCCGTCGCTCCATTGCGCTACGCCGATACTGACGCTCACCGTAAAGCCATCCAGAACGCTCGATTGATTCCAATCGTTCAAGGAAGCTGCAATCCGGTCTACGACGTTGGCGGCGCCTGCCGCGTCGGTATTCGACAGCATGATCAGGAATTCATCCCCACCGTAACGAATGGCAGCGTCCGTACCTCGGATCGAACCTTTGAGCAGTGTGGCGATCTCGGTAAGGACAAAATCGCCGGTCAGGTGACCGAATCGAGTATTGACCTGCTTAAAGCGGTCCACGTCGATCAGTAGAAAAGTCAGAGGGGTGCGCACACGCCTTGCCTGCCCGATGAAACGGCTGGACAGTTCTTCGAGTGCGCGGCGATTGTAGATTTCAGTAAGCGGATCGGTAAAAGACTGCAGGCGAATCAGTTCATTCTGCATCGTAGTCGAGATCGTTTGCTGCCGCAATTTCCGGAACTCGATGCGCCGAGACACGATATAGGTATTCGCGAGGATCAGCAGCACGAACAGACCGGACGCCAGTTCTTTCGATACCGTGATCTCAAAATGCAGACTACTGGACTTCAAAAAGGCGGAGGGCAACAGGACCGCCAGGAGTGCGGTTCCCACCAGGATCCCGGTGACAGTCGCAATCAGCCACAATTCCCCGTCGCGCTTTTCCAGCCTTCTGAGTTCCCGATTAACATTTGCCAAAACGTTACCCGAGTCATGGCCAGGCTGAGCGGTTTGTCCTGAATTCTTTATGGGTTGATTTTGAGAGGCGAGGGTTGGGTCGGCGCGGAAGCTTGCCTCCAGGTGGCGTTTTTCCTGGGTCAAGGCTATAAATTCTTCCGCATGTCCGGCGCTGGGCGGCACCGCTGATAATTCTTCCAGTCGTTGGTTTAGAGTGCGAAGCCGGTTTTGCCCTTCGGGTTGTCCGGCGTTAGGCATATAGCCAAGTCGGGCCGAGACTCCGGCCCATTTGGATGAGTCTAGTCGGCGAGTCAGTAACCGGGAAGATTACGAGGGTAATGAGGCGCCAGGTCGCTTTTGCCGCGGAATTTCACGGCCTAGCTAAGTTAGCCCGCGGTAAGCACTCCTACGAAAATCAAGTTCCAACATCCGCCGGGGGAGCGGACTCAACCCCGGTCGGTTCCCCGTTCTTGCCTTGCAGAATCTCTCGAACCTTGAGAATCAGTTCGTCGGGCAAGAATGGCTTTTCGAGGAAGTTCGTATCGGTCCGCAGAATCGTGGGATCTTCGACTACATCCTCGGCGTAGCCCGAAATGAGCAAGAATTTCAGCTGGGGGCGCAGACCTGCGACGAGCTCCTTCAGTTGAAGACCATTCAGTCTTGGCATCGCCAGATCGCTGACCACCATGTCGAGCGGTTCCGCCCCGCTCTTGCAGATCTCTACCGCCTGCTCGCCATCTTTCGCCTCTACCACCTGAAAACCAGCCCGCTCCAACACCTTCGTCATGAGTTTGCGCAGCGCGCCCTCATCCTCCACCACCAATACCGTTTGTCTTCGCGGCTGATTAGATTGCGCCTTCGAGGGCTTCGGGAGAGCGCCGCAATCCGACAGCTTCGGCAGATAGATGCGGAACGTAGATCCCCTTCCCGGAACACTGGCCACGGTGAGGTGCCCGCCACTTTGTTTCACAATTCCGTAAGTGGTCGATAGCCCCAACCCCGTTCCCTTGCCCTCCTCCTTGGTGGTAAAGAAGGGCTCGAAGATGTGGGAGAGGGTTTCCTTATCCATTCCAATGCCTGTGTCCGCCACCGAGAGCATGACGTATCGGCCCGCTTGGACGTCGAGCTGGCGGCTCGCGTATTCCGGGTCCAAGTCTACTTCCTCCGTCTCGATGAAAATTTTGCCGCCGTCGGGCATCGAGTCTCGAGCGTTGAGCACAAGATTGATGAGAATCTGCTGCACCTGAGCCGGATCGGCTTTCACCTTGCCCACGTCATCCTGCAGTTTCGGAATCAAGTCAATGGTCACCGGAATTAATCGGCGCAGCAGCTTGTGGGTTTCCCACACCGTGGAGTTGAGATCGACTTCCCTCGGCTCGATCACCTGTTTCCGGCTGAAGGCCAGCAACTGCCTGGTCAGCGACGCCACCTTTTGACTCGCGTCTCTGATCTCCGCTAGACTCGTTCGCAGGGAGTCGTTTCCATGCGGTTTCGCGTTCCAGCAGTTCGGTGTATCCCATGATGATGGCAAGGTAGTTGTTGAATTCGTGGGCGACGCCGCCTGCCAACTGCCCGACCGCCTCCATCTTCTGGGCCTGACGCAGTTGCTCCTCGGTGCGCTTGCGCACACTGATGTCACGCAGGATCACCGTGTAGAGATTCTCGGTAGAGGTTCTTATCTGGGAGATCGAAGCTTCGACCGGAAATTCCTCACCATTCGACCGGACCGCAACAATCGTTCTCGGCGCGTACATGGAACGGTGGCTCACGCCGATTTGTCCAAAATCGCGGATGTGCTGTCGATGAATCTCACGAAGGCCCTCTGGAACGAAGCGATCGATGGATCTGCCGATCACGTCCGCAGCGCTGCAACGAAAAATCTCCTCGGCCGCTTTGTTGAACACGATGATCTGCTGCCTCTCGTCGACCGTAATGATTGCATCCATCGCCGATGCGATAATGCCGTGTAGGCGTTCCTGGCTTTCCCGAACAGCATCTTCAGCGCGCTTGTGGGCCGAGTCGTCCACCATCGTGCCCTCGATGAGCGTTACATTGCCCTGTTCATCGCAGGTTGCCACCACACTCTCGAACACCCAGATCGGGCTTCCATCCTTCCGTCGAAGGCACAGCTCCGAATTGACCAGACTCCCTTCCCGTTGCAGATCCTTGAGGAACTGTTCGCGCTCCTCGACCGAGAAGTAGAACTGTTGTGCCTGGCAGCCGAGCACCTCTTCCCGGGAGGCATATCCCAGCATCCGTGCAAAAGTATTGTTGCAGGCAAGCACTCGGCCGTCTGGCGTGGTGCGGTAAAAACCTGCCACGTTCTGGTCAAGTAGCAGTTGATGGCGGCTATCGGGACCGGACGTTGTTGCGTTGAGGGAGGCACGCCTCAACTCCAGTTGACCCGCGATCGCATTGGCGAGCGTCTGCAAAATCCTCCGATGACCGCTGGGGAGTGATCGGGGCAAACGATCTAGCACGTTAATGGCGCCCAGAACGTAGCCCTCTCTTGTAACCACTGGGGCAGCGGCATAAAAACGGATCCCGGATTGCGTCACCCAGGGATGAAGACGGAATCTTCGGTCGGCGGCTGTGTCCTCCACGATGAGGATGTGGGGATTGCCGAGTACCAACGCATTGAACGATTGGTCGCGTGGGATCTCCGCGACATCCCACCCTACCTTGGCCTTCAGCCATTCGCGTTGCGAATCGATGAAACTAATGAACCCGATGGAAGTGCCGCAAAGATAGGTTGCCTGATCGGCAATATCGTCGAAGAACTCTTCTCGCGGGCTGTCGACGATTCGGCACTCAGCGAGCGCCTTTAGGCGAGAAACTTCGTCCTCTACTGACAACTGCATACCCCACCATGGCGTACATAGACCCTATTGGCAGACTACTTCTTTGCACGGTGGTGTCAAGTTTCAAGGTGGGTACGCTGGGCATCTTAGCCGGACGGCAGACGTGTCGGCCGAGAAATAGCTGAGGTTCCGGACCGGGGAGCTATTTGCCCAGAAGCCCATCCAGAAGGCGCGCCAGTTCAGCCTTCTCCTCGATTCTAGTAGCCGTGTCGGGACTGTCTTCGGTAAGTTGTGCGAGTTCGTGCGCCAGAATGCGCGCGGCTATAGGCTGAGGAAGGTAGATCGTGTCTCTTGGAGGCGCCAGTTCCCAACTCGTCTTGTTGCGGCGACGCAGAAACCAGCGCTGCCGTTCCGAACGTTCGTGCGCCTGCGACTTGCCATCCGTAACAGAAAGAAGTTCATCGAACTGAACCTCGACCCAGCCCTGGTTCCCCGCGAGGTGCACCTTTCTTACTTCGAACCGGTCAAACACAATCACAGGTTGGGCCGAAGTGAAGAGGCTTCGCCCACCGAGGCTCTCCTCCCAGCCTTTGCCTTTGCATGCTGCCAGGAAAGCTGCGCTAACCTGATCCGGTTTGGGCCGCGCGAAATTTACCACGGTAAGAGGAGAAGTCGCCGTGTCCATAGGCAGGTTTTCCGCAGGCTTCACGGAAGACCCAACCTCGTTCAACGACTTCTCCGAACGATCAGCCTGAGACTGATCCGGCGAGTCGTCCGCCGTCGCCTCATGCGGCTCCGTGCGCCCCAAAGCCGCGGGCTTCAGGCTCGCAGTCCGGACCGAAGTGGAGAGGACGCCCCTTGGAATCGGCTTAACGTAACGATAGAAACGGGGCCGCCCGCGCCGTTTCCAGTATGGCGAATCGTACAACTCGACGCCATGGCCCGAACTCAACGCGCTGAAAAAGGAATGCTGAGCGGGATTCACCACAATTCCGGCATGCCCGGGCCAGACGGCCAAATCGCCCGGTTGCGGATTGGCCACTCGTCGAAATTCGTCGATCCCCGCGTACAGGTCCGAAGAGCTCGCGTATTCGTAAGGAAAACCGGCGCGCTCATAGAGTTCATGCACAAAGTGCGAGCAATCTTTGGGCAGGTTGGCATGGTGGCGGAAATCGAGTGCCTCACCCAGAATCGCCAACCCCTCACTCGGAGTCAGCGGCTGGGCCTTAGTCGGCTTCCGCTGCCGCGGGTCAGGAGTCTCGCGGGTGGTCCGGTAAGCCTGGTTGGTACCCCCTCGCTGCTCTGGCTCTTGCGCGAACGAAACATGCGCACCCAAGCAGAACAGCAGAAACACGAAGGCGCCTTTGGCATGGAACCGCATAGTCCGTTTTATAACCCACCTTCATCAGGCCACACAGATCACAAGGGTGCTGCTGGGTCCGCGACCGTGTCCTGCCCTCACATGCACCTTAGAGCTCAGGAAGCTTCCTGGGCTAAGGTGCATTGAGGCAGGTGATGCAACTCGTCCGCTCAGTTGTTAGGCGGCTCCAACTTCTGTCGCACCGGCGACGGCTTCGCTGCCGAATCGGGCTGCTCGCTGCTGGTATTGGTTGCCCCGTTGTTCGCCGACGTGTTGGCCATCGCTTCCAGTTCCGCCCCCTTGTACTTGGGCTCGCTGACATAGCCGTGGATGTGGTTCTTGCCGATGCTATTGATCACCAGTTCCACCGGCACCTTGCGATCTGCTGAGTAAAAGACCACCGGTTCATAGATGTTGACGTGCTTCTTCGATACTTTGAAATCATCCACCATCAGTTCGAGGTCGGCATACTCATGTTTGGTATTGGCCTTGCGCAATCGAACGCCCACGGGACCTTCGCGTTGAACCTGTCCACTCTTGTCGAGATCGAACTCGTAATAACTCCGCTCCCCTTTCTTCTCCAGCATCACCAGTTGGTCGTGGGTGGTGGCGATCGAGCCTTGGAGTTCCGTACGGGTGTTCGCGAGATCCTCGCGAGTGGAATCGATCTGTTTCCCCTGCTCGTCCAGTTGCCCCTGGACTTTCTTCCAGCGTGGGTCGTCGATGCGGTGGCGCATACTCGCAGCCGTCAGCGGCTTTCGATAGAAGGTGGAATGATCGAGGGCGGAATGAGACGCCGCCGGTTTTCCCGCCTGACGTTCCGCGTTCATGGCGTCAAGCCTCGTGGTCAACGCGCTCATCTGGTCGCGGGTCGTATTCAGTGCGGAGGTAACTGCGCTGTTCTGGTCGGCCAATTGCTTGGCCACATTGCGCTCGTGCACGGCGTAGGCGCCAGCAGCGATTCCGACCGCCAAGAGCGCCGCCACAGTGGCTCGGAATCGGGTCGCAGAACCTTGGTTCGCAGAATCTGGGCGAGAGGGTGTTTCTTCTGACATGGGAGTTCTCCTGGCTGTGATTTCAAGCAACTGAAATGCCAGCGGGAACCCCGGCTAATCTATTGAAAAGTAGTGAGTTCTCCCCACGCAGGACGCTCTTGGCCTCCCCATTCTCCCTGCCACTATGAAATCCCTGCCTGGTTTGTCTTGGACGCGCCGAGAGCCACGGCCACTCGTTAAGTCGCATCCAGCGGGTAGTTCGGATTCCCGCCGCCCAGCTTCTCGCTCAGATGCGCGGCGATCAGTTTGCCGTGGAAGCGCCCATTCTCAATGAAGATTTCGTTCGTCCGTGACCCCGCCACGATGACTCCTGCGACGTAGATTCCCGGAATATTCGATTCCAGGTTCTCCGGATCGCAGACGGGGCGCATCTGTTCGTCGGAGAGTTCGATCCCCACGCTGCGGAGGAAGTCGTAGTCGGGATGGTAGCCGGTGAGCGCGAACACGAAATCGTTTTTCAAGCGCTGGGGCCCGGACGGAGTTTGCAGCACCACGAAATCGGCGCCGATTTCCTGCACCGTGCTGTTGAAGCGCGCGACGATTTCGCCGGCCTTTATGCGGTTTTCAATGTCGGGCCGCACCCAATACTTCACGTGGTGGTGCATTTGCGGCCCGCGATGCACGAGCGTGACCCGCGCGCCGTGCCGCCACAAATCCAATGCCGCTTCGGCCGCCGAATTCTTGCCGCCGATGACCACCACATCCGCGTCGTAATAAGGATGCGGCTCCCGATAGTAATGGAAGACTTTGTCCATGTCTTCGCCGGGGATGCCGACTTGGTTCGCGAGATCGTAGTAGCCGGTGGCGACCACGATCTTGCGCGCGCGGTAGTCGTGAATAGCGCTGTGCCGGTCGGTGGTGGTGACGCGAAACTTACCGTCGCCGCCGGTAATGGTCTTCACCCATTCGTACTGGCGGACATGCAAGTGATAGTGCTCGGCGACGCGGCGGTAATATTCCAGGGCTTCGAGGCGTGTGGGCTTGGCCAGGGAGGTCGTGAACGGAATATCGCCAATCTCGAGTAATTCCGGCGTGGTAAAAAACACCATGTTATTCGGATAGTGATAGATGGAATTGACCAGGCATCCCTTGTCGATGATGAGAGCCTTGAAGCCAGCCTTCTGCGCCTCGATGGCGCAGGCCAGTCCAGTGGGGCCAGCGCCGACGACCAGGACGTCGCTGGAAGAGTCGGGCCGCGCATGAGCTTGCGTGCGGGGCAGAGTTTCGGGAATCTGTTCAACGGGCAAGGGTGTCGGGGTCTTCATCGTGGTGGTGGAAACCCACAATTCTAGCACCGCACCCAATCCGCTACTTCTTTACGCAAACGGAAACCCCGTCGCGGATGGGCAAGATGGTCGTAAACAGATCTTGTGACTCGCAGATCAGTTGATTGAACTCGAGGATCGCCTTGGTTTGGGCGTCGGGGTTGGGCATACCCAGCTTGCCGCTCCAGAGAACATTATCGGTGATAAAAAGGCCGCCACGCTTCAGGTGCGGCAGCGCTAGACGAAAGACGCGCGGGTAGTCGGTCTTATCCACGTCGTTGAAGATGATGTCGTACTCCTCCTTCTCCTCGGAAAGCATTTCGAGCGCGTCGCCCACCCGAACCTTGATACGCCGGCTCACCCCGGCACGATCGAAATAGCGGCGGGCTTTTTCGGCCTTCTTGCGGTCGCCATCGGTGTAGACGACACGTCCGCCTTCGCCCACCGCGCGCGCCCACCAGATCGTGGAATAGCCGATGGCCGACCCCATTTCAAAGATCTTCTTCGCACCGCTAATGATGGCCAGTTGATAAAGCACGCGAGCCACGGCGGGGCCGACGATGGCCACATCGTTCGCGGCGGCGTCAGCTTCCATCTCGGTGAGAACTTCGTCGCGCGGCGGCAGCATGGCATAGAGGTAGTCTTCGACTTCCGGAACGGTAATTCCGCCCATGCGCCATCCTGCACTTGCCTTCGGATCAGCCATTCTTTCCTTTCATGAAACACATCTACCACGGAGACCCATAGACACGGAGAAGAACAATCAGCAAGCTCTGTTCCCTTACCTGCCTTCCTCCGTGTCTCCCTGCCGCCGTGGTAAACATTTTTACGAAATTGTCTGCCCCGGTTTCATCTCCAGCACTTTCACGTTCGGCGCCAGTTTCTGCAACTCGCCGGGCGTGCCCGTCAGTTGTGGAAACGTGCCGAAGTGCATGGGGATGACCGTCTCCGGCTGCAGAAGTTTACAAGCATAGGCAGCCTCGCGCGGCGACATGGTGAAATGATCGCCGATCGGCAACATCACAATCTTCGGCGCATAGAGGTCGCGGATGATCGCCATATCGCTGAAGACATTCGTATCGCCCGCGTGGTAGAGCTTGACTCCATTCGAGAACTCGAGCACATAGCCGCAGGCCTCTCCGCCGTAGATAATCTGGTCGCCATCCTGAATGCCGCAGGAATGCACCGCGTGCACCATGGTGATCTTCACTCCGGCGACCGTTTGGGTGCCGCCCTTATTCATCGGTGCGATCTGTTGGACGCCTTTTTTCTGCAGCCACAAACAGAGTTCGTAGATGCCCACGGCGACCGGATTGCACTTCTTGCCCACTTCGACCGCATCCCCGATGTGATCGCCATGCCCGTGAGTACAGATCAGCGCGTCGGCTTTCTTGACGTTCTTCTCGTTCTCCGGGCACTTGGGGTTGCCGGCAATCCACGGGTCGACGTAGAGGGTCTTCCCTTCCGGAGTCTGGATGCGGAAACGTGGCGTGGCCCAGCCATGTAAGTTGGATTCCGTGAAGATTCACGACGCACCTCGATAGGGTATCTTGCGAACTAGCATTCTAGTGCCTCGGAAAACAGCGCGCAACGAGCGAGGGTGCCGCGGATTTTTCAGGGCGCTCACGCCGAGTTCACAGCTGCTCGATCCACTCGTCCGTCTTCATGACGCGACTGAACCGCATCTGCTGCGTGACCAGAATCGCCCGATGCAGCTCCTCGTCGGAGACCGTTCCCGCGGCGTTCTTGACCGCAAGCGTGCCGGTTCCGTCGGAAAGAAATTCCACTCCGAAGCCAAGGTGAACTGCTTGCCGTGCAGTCGTGTCGCAGCACATCTGGGTCATATAGCCCGCAATTACAACCGTCCCAATACCGTGCTCACGCAGCCACGTTTCAAGATTCGTGCCGGTAAAACTGCCCGGCAACGATTTGTGGATCAGAACATCATGCGGCCGTGACGCCACTTCCGCATGCAGTTCCCATTCCTTGCTCCCTTTCCGGAACACGGCGGCATCAGCCTGCGGCGACGCATGTTGAATTGCAACCACGGGCACCCCGCGTGCGCGCGCCGCATCCATGGCGCGCAGCACGTTCGCCAGATTCCCCTTTGGATAGGTGACGGGAAGCTTGCCTGTGAAATATTCATTCTGAACGTCAATCACCAACAGCGCGCGCTTTGGGTTCTCAGTCACGTTGTCCATTGTGCGGTCCATTGTAAGACAGCGCCCTCATTCCGGGGCGTCGTGTGCCGACCCCACTCCTGTGTAGAATGGTGACTCGAATGCCCAACCTTAAAGTATTGCTGTCACGTGAAACGATTGCCAAGCGGGTGGCCGAGATGGGAGCGGAGATCGCGCGCGATTTCCACGGCCAATCGATCATCTTCGTCGGCGTTCTCAAAGGCGCGGCTGTTTTCTTGAGCGATCTTGCGCGCCAGGTTCCCCTCGAGGCCACCTTCGACTTTATCGGGGTTTCGAGTTACGGAGACCGTCCCACTGCCAAAGAAGATCCGGCAGGCCACGCGCGCTGGGATTCGCTCGGCGAGGTGCGTTTGACCAAAGACATGGATCAATCGCTGGCCGATCGCAACGTGATTCTGGTCGAAGACATCCTCGACACCGGGCTGACCCTGAACTACATTTCGAAACTGGTCGCAAGCGCATCAGCCCCGGTCGCTGCGCATCGCCGCCTTGCTCGACAAGCCTTCACGCCGCAAGCAGTCGATCCAGGCCCATTACATCGGCTTCACCATTCCCGATGCCTTCGTGGTCGGCTACGGCCTGGACTATGCGGAAAAATATCGCAATCTTCCGGATATCTGCGTGCTGGAAAATTTGTAAGAGTTCCCAGTTCTCAGTTCGCAGTTCTCAATGGAAACCGAACGGCACTGGGTTTTCTGAGAACTGAGAACTGAGAACTGAGAACTCGTTGAGCGTGTGGAAGAGCCGCTGCGACCGCCTGCTATCATGAAGCCTGTGAAAACGACCGCCTCGCAACCTGGACGCCTTTCCGAGGTGGACCCTCTCCTGCTCGAAGTCGCCGACGTGGTCAACACCACGCTTGACCTGGAAACCACGCTGCGGCGGGTGGCGGAACTGGTCCGCAAGGTTATCGACTACGAAATTTTCGCGATCCTGTTGCTCAACGAGCACCGTCAGGAATTGTACGTACGCTTCCATGTGGGATATCCGCAGGAAGTGGCTGACCGCCTGCGCGTGAAGGTGGGCCAGGGCGTAACCGGACGCGCGGCCGAAACTCGCCAAGCCGTACTGGTCGCCGATGCCACGCAGGAAGATTTCTACATTGAGGCCCTGCCCAACGTTCACTCGGAACTTGCCATCCCGCTGATCGTCAAGAACCGGGTGATTGGCGTGATCGACATTGAGGCGCGCGAAAAGGGTTACTTCACCGAAGAGCACAAACGTCTGCTGACGTTGATCGCGTCGCGCATGGCGGTAGGCATAGAGAACGCTCGCCTGCACACGCGCACCACGCGCCAGGCCCGCACGCTGCTTTTGCTGAATGAAATTGCGCGCGAACTCACGTCGATTCTGAACCTCGACGAACTGCTCAAGCGCATCGCCGAGCTGCTCAAACGGCTGATTGACTACCAGATGTTCAGCATTCTTTTGCTCGACCCAAGCGGCGAAATACTGCGGCACCGGTTCTCGCAACGCTTCGAAGAACGGCTGCACCTGAAGCACGATATCCCAATGGGCCGGGGAGTGGTCGGGTACGCGGCGCAGGCCAAGGAAGCGGCCCTGGTGCCCGACGTCGCCAAGAGTGACCGCTACATCGCCGTGAATCCGGAGACGCGCTCCGAGTTGGCCGTCCCGCTGATCTATCAAGAGAAGGTCATCGGAGTCCTCGATCTCGAGCACACGCGCCGCGGCTATTTCACCGAAGATCACAAGCGCACCCTGACCACGCTCGCGGCGCAGGTGGCGATCGCCATTGAAAACGCCCGCCTCTACGAACACATCGCGCGGCAGGAGCGGCGCCTGGAACACGATCTGGCGTTGGCGCGCGAGCTGCAGTTTCGCCTGCTGCCGCATTCGCTTCCCAAAATGCAGCATCTCGAAGTTGAGGCGAAGTTCCTTCCGGCCCGCGCCATCGGCGGCGATCTCTACGACTTCGTTCCCTATTCGTTGTCGAGGTTGGGGATCGCGGTGGGCGATGTAAGCGGCAAAGGCGCTCCGGCCGCCATTTATGCCGCGCTCGTCAGCGGCATTCTGCGTTCCCATGCGCCCATTGAGCCGGGCCCGGCGGAGATGCTTTCGGCCGTGAATCTGTCGCTGGCGGAACGCAGGATCGCGGCGCAGTTTGTTTCCATCATCTACGCCGTGTGGGACGACGAGCGGCGGACGCTGGTGGTGGCGAATTCCGGCTTGCCCCGGCCCATCTATAGTCACGACGGCAAAATTGAGTTCATCGACGCGACTGGGTTGCCCCTCGGATTGTTCGACGAAGCCGATTACGACGAATTCAGTTTCAAGGCCAAGCCGGGCGATCTGTTCGTGTTCTACAGCGACGGTATTCTCGACGCCCGCAACCGCGACGGCCACTCCTTTGGACCGGAGCGCGTGGCCGCGATCGTCGCCGGCTGCGCCAACAAGTCAGCCGGCTGCGTGGTGAACGAAATCTTCAAAGCGGTGACCGAGCACGCCGCTGGCGTGGATACGTTCGACGATCAAACGGTGGTCGCCATCAAAGTAAAAGCCGCCCCGGGCAAACGCAAGTGAAGCGCGCGCGACAATCCCCGGCCATACGTCCGCCCGCATTTGCGTATCGGTGGGGTGACGGGGCTCTGCCCCGTTTTGGCGAGTTGAGTCGATCCCCTGGTTCGAAAAAGATCTCCTCGGAACTCTTCTGCGAGTCCGTGTCGCTGGCTCAACTGGCCAAGCGCCATAGAACTCCTCTGTACGTTTATTCGGCGGCGATGATTCGCGCACGTTTGAATGCCTTCGCCCACGCGTTTCATTCCACTCCCCACACGCTGTGTTATTCGGTCAAGGCGAATTCGACGCTCGCAATTCTGCGCCTGGTGGCCGGCGAAGGGGCGGGCTTCGACGTGGTGTCCGGCGGAGAACTGCAACGAGTGCTGCGCGCAAGCCCGAAGGCCGCGGGCAAGGTCGTGTTCTCCGGCGTGGGCAAGACCGCGGCGGAGATGGAACTTGCGCTGCGCGCCGGCATATTGCTGTTCAACATCGAAAGCGCTTCGGAACTCAATGTGCTTTCAGCAACCGCGAATCGAGTGAAGAAACGGGCAGCAGTCGCGATCAGGGTCAATCCCGATGTCTCCGCCAAAACGCACCCGTATATTTCGACCGGGCTTCATCAGCACAAGTTCGGCGTCCCGATTCCGGAGGCGCGGATGCTCTACGCACAGGCCGCGAAGCAACCTTATCTGAAAGTGGCGGGAGTCAGTGTCCACATCGGATCGCAGATCACCGATGTCGGCTCCTTCCAGGAGGCGCTCGAACGCGTGGCGGATCTGGTTCGCATGCTGCGCGAAGAAGGCCATGACATTCGCTACATCGACGCCGGCGGCGGCCTGGGAATTTCCTACGAGGGAGCGCAGGAGAATTTCGAGAAACAGATTAGCGGCGTACGCGAAGGCGGTGCTGGTCCGTTGCGCGGCTTGAATCTGCATCTACTGCTCGAACCCGGACGTGCCATCGTGGGACCGGCGGGCGTTTTGCTGACGCGCGTCCTCTACCGGAAGACGAATAATCACAAGCGCTTTCTGATTGTCGATGCCGCCATGAACGATCTGCTGCGTCCTTCTCTGTATGGCGCGTATCACGAGATTGTTCCGGTTCGTCGCGAGTCCGCGCGAAACGGAAGTTACCGATGTGGTCGGCCCCATCTGTGAGACCGGCGACTTTTTTGCGCGCGACCGAGAACTTCCACTCGTCAGCGAGGGAGATCTGTTGGCCATTCTGGATGTAGGGCGCGTACGGCGCGGTGCTCGGCTCGAACTACAACACGCGTGGCCGGGCAGCGGAACTGTTGGTGGATGGTGCTAGGGCAGAGGTGATCCGGCGCCGGGAAAGCCTGGCCGATCAACTAAGAATGGAGGTGTCTTGAATGGATATCCAGACCGACGACACAAAAAGAAAGCGCTTTCTATGGGGTGTGTGCCTCGCTTGGACTCCGTTCCTATTCTTTATTCCCACCGTGATCAGCGCGTTCAATGGAATCGCAAGAGAAAAGGCAACTGGTTTGGCAGTAGTCGCCGGCGGCTTGACGGAGTTCTTCTCCACTTTCGGACTGGCTGCCATTCTGGTCTTGAAGTGGCGGCAATTATCCTGCTGCTGCGCACATTCTCTGGAGGCCACCCGCCACGTGCGCTTTTCTCAGTAATCTCCATCTGTTGCAGCGGATTCATGCTGACTATCCTGGGCTTTTTTCTGTGGGTGGTCATTTTCTTGTCCCATCGTTGATTGGCAGCAGGGGGGCAGTGGACCGGAACGAACATTCCCCAGCCTTTATGCCCAACTTCACAGCGACTCCAAAAAATTCGTCACCGCCCGCAGCACCGGCTCAGGCTGCTGGATGAACAGCGCATGTCCCAGGTTGCGAAACTTCACATGCGCGTGATGGGGCAATAACCGCGTAGCCAGCGCAACATCGGCGTCGGACATCAAGCCGCCTAATTCCGTAGTGCCCTGCAAAAGCAGCGTTGGACAAGTGATTCCGCGCAACACCGCCTCGCCGTCCCAGCCCTCGAGCGACGACCTGTCGAGAGTCATTTCATAGGCTTCGGGGTCGGTCTGCTGCACCGAGCGCGCCCAGGAAAGCAGATAGGCCTCATCGTTGCCGGGAAGTTGGCGGATCGTGCCCGACCCGCCGCTTGGAACCGGCAGCACAATTTTGCCGATCCCGTCCGCGATCTGTTCGACCGTGCCGCCTTTGCGCGCGAGATCGCGCAGTCCGGAAAACAACGCCGTGTACATCGGATTGCGCAGCCCCTGAGCGATGATCATGTTGTCACCCAGAATCAGAGCCCGCACCAGTTCCGGATGATGAGCAGCGACCCACATGCCCAACATGCCGCCCAGGGAATGTCCGAAGAGAACGGCGGGAGAAGAGATGCGCTCGCGCAGAAGGCGGGCGATGTCTTCAGCATACTGCGGACCGCGGTATCCCCGCGCCACGTGGGAAGACTTGCCATGACCGCGAAGATCGGGCGCGAAGATATGCCAGCGCAGGCTCAACGCCGGAATCACCGGCAGAAACACCTGCCAGCGCCGCCCAAGTCCATGCAGCAGCACCAGCGGCGGCCCATGGGCAGGCCCTTCGGCATAGTTCAGACGAACTTCGCCGGCGTCGAAGGTGCGCTCGACCAGGCCTGGATGATTTTCGCTCACAACGTTAATATTTTCCTAGTGGAGTGACGGGCGTCCCCGCCCGTCCGGAAACGACGGCTGCAGGTGGACGGGCGGGGACGCCCGCCGCTCCACCGGTTTCACTCATCGGTTCGAGCCGTCGGCGTCGTGTATCAGTTTGCCGCCGACCCAGGTTTTGAGCACCTTGACGTCGCGGATCTTGACGGGATCGATACTCAGCACATCGTCGCTAAGCAATACCATGTCGGCCAGTTTCCCCGCGGTGATCGACCCTTTTTCGTTTTCCTGAAATTCGGCGTAGGCCGAGCCCATGGTATAGGCCTCGATCGCTTCCTTGATGGTCAACTTCTGTTCGGGAAACCATCCCTTCGGATTCTTGCCATCGAGAGTCGCGCGCGTGGTCGCCGCATACAGCGTGAGCATGGGATTGAGCGGCGCGACATCCCAATCCGTGCCCAATGCCAGGCGCACGCCGTGGTTAAGAAAAGTGCGGAACGCGTAAGTGCGGCTGGCGCGGTCGTGTCCGATACGGGCTTCGGCCCAGCGCCCGTCGTCGATGGCGTGATAGGGCTGCACCGACGCGATCACATGCAGTTCGGCGAAGCGGTCGAAGTCCATGGCCGCCATGTGTTGCGCGTGCTCGATCCGCCAACGGCGGTCGCGGCTGCCATGCTCTTTTTCAATTGCGGCATAAATGTCAAGGATCGCCGAAATTCCAGCGTCTCCAATGGCGTGTGTGCAGAGTTGCAATCCCGCCGCGTCGGCTCGCATCATGCGATCGCGCATCAGGGAGATGGGGTGCATCTCGTCCGAAAGCAGGCCGCGATTGCCGGGCTGATCCGAAAAAGGCTCGAAGAAATACGCCGTTCCCGAGCCGAGCGAGCCATCCGCGAAGGCCTTTACCCCGCCGATGCGCAGATAGGGTCCGCCAAATGCCCGCCGGATGCCGATTTTCACCTGGTCGTCCACCTGCGTGATCAGCGGTGCGGCATAGATGCGCGTGGTCAGCTTCCCTTCCTCCAGCAGTTCCGAGTAGATGGCGATGTCGGCGGGGTCGGGGTCCATGTGCTGCACGCTGGTCACGCCGAGCGAGGCGGCGTGCGCGAGCGCACGCTCAATCGCATGTCGCCGTTGATCGTGGCCCGGTGGCGGGACCGCTTTGAATAACAGATCCTGCGCCGCGTCTTTCAGCGCGCCGGTCGGATTTCCCTGACGATCGCGGACGATCACTCCGCCCGCAGGATCGGGTGTTTGCGCGGTGATCCCGGCCAGCTTTAAGGCGAGCGAGTTCGCCAAAACCATGTGGCCGTCATAGCGGCCTACGGCCACCGGCGTCTCGGGCGTGGCCGCGTCGATCAGTTCTTTGGTCGGCAGCTCCGCCGGACTCCACTTGGTTTCGTCCCAATCGCCGCCGAGAAGCCATTCGCCTTTGGCGGTCTTCGCAGCGCGCTCCCGAATGCGGCGGGCAAATTCCTGCGCACTGGTTGCGTCGTTGAGCTGGACATTATCGAGTTGCGTTCCGCCATCCGCGAAGTGCACGTGAGCGTCGTTGAATCCCGGCAGCAGACGCTTCCCGGCGGCATCGACCACGCGAGTCTGGGGCCCGCGCCAAGCATCGACCTGCCGGCTTGATCCAACCGCAACGATCCGATCGCCAAGGACGGCCATCGCCTCGGCCTCCGGCTGCGCCGGATTGACCGTCCAGACATGCGCATTTTGGATGATGAGGTCCGCGGCGGGTTTAGTTTGCGCGAGGACGCAGAGCGCGCAAGCGAGAACAACGCTGAGTTGCAGAGAACATTGCTTCATTTCTTCTCCCGCTCAGATTCCGGTTCGATCAAGAAGCACCAAGCCGCATCGCGACCGCCGCCAAAATAGTGCCCTCTAGCGGTCTCCCCACTTGAGCTTGGTCGCGAGAACCTCAAAAAATGTTTTCTGAAAACGCAGCAACCTAGCCGCATGTTCCGCCTTGACGCAGCGCACGATATCGCCGTCGCGCACGGGCATGCCAACCTGTCCATCCAGACTCAGGTAGGCTTCTTCCTCCGCAGTCTTGACGCGGATTTCGATTTCAACCGTGTCCCGCACTACTACCGGACGGTGTGTCAATCCGTGAGGCGAAACGGGCGTAATGACAAAGGCATCCACATCCGGCTTAAGAATCGGTCCGCCCGCGCCGAGAGAATAGGCGGTAGAACCGGTTGGGGTCGCGATAATCAGACCGTCGGCTTTATAGCTGGAAACGAACTCCGCATCCACGAACAGCTCAAAGTAGTTCAGCCGGGCAATGGCGCTCTTGCTCACGACGACATCATTCAACGCCTGGTGAGTTGCGACCACTTCTTTGCCGCGAACCAGCGAGCACATCAACATGGAGCGGCTTTCCACCACGTAGTCACCCTTGGCGACCGCGTCGAGCGCGGGGTAGAGATCGGCCAGCGGCACTTCCGTAAGGAATCCGAGCGTGCCGAGGTTGACGCCGAGAATCAGCGTTCCGGCTTTGGCCACCGCGCGCGCCGCCGATAGCAGAGTGCCGTCTCCCCCGAGCACCAGCGCCAAATACGGCGACCGCGTGGCCAATTCACTGCGCCCCATTACCGTGGACCCCGAGAAATAGGCTGCGCTTTCCCGGTCCATCACCACCGCGTAGTTGCGCTGCTCGAGCCATTTTTCGAGCACCGGCAGTACTTGGGACAACTCGGGACGGTCCGGCTTCGAAACGATAGCAACGGTTTTCTGGCGGGATGAACTTGGAGCGGACTCGGACATTTCTTCGGGCGTCTCTTCTGACATGGCTTCTGACATCGGACTTCCGATTGTACAGAATCACCGGACGGCAGGCGGCGAAAACTCCGCGTGCAGCAGGAATTCGCGATTGCCCTCGCCGCCGAGAATGGGCGACTCGATCCATTCGGCGCGCGCGCATCCGAGTTCTCTAAGCGACGCCTCCACCCGGGCTACGGCCGCTCGTTGTGCCGATTCGTCGCGCACGATTCCGCCTTTCCCCACTAGTTCCCTGCCCGCTTCAAACTGCGGTTTCACCAGCACCACAATCTGGCGAGGCAGATTCGGCGCCGGGCCGGCGCAAGACGAGACAGCGCGAATCACCGCCGGCAGCACCAGCGTGGCGGAAATGAACGAGACATCCATGGCAATGAAGTCCACATTCTCACCAACGTCCGCGGGTTCGAGATAGCGGGCATTGGTCTTCTCCAGAAGCCGCATGCGCGAATCGTTGCGCAATCCGAAATCCAGCTGACCATAACCGGTATCCACGGCAATCACTTTGGCGGCGCCGTGTTGCAACATGCAGTCGCTGAAGCCTCCCGTGGACGCGCCCACGTCAAGACAGACTTTTCCCTGGAGATCGATTCGCCAATGCTCCAGAGCCTTCTCCAACTTGAGCCCGCCACGGCTGACGTAGCGGAGATCCTCGCCCAGCAGACGCAAGGTCGATCCAGAGTCAATCGGTGCGCCCGCCTTCTCGATCTTCTGTTCGTTCACGAGAACCTTTCCAGCGAGGATGAGGGCCTGCGCGCGCTCGCGCGATGACGCAAGGCCTCGCTCCACCAGCAACTTATCGAGACGTGTCTTCACGGGGCAGCGAAAAACGACCAGCGAAAAACGGGTAGCGAAAAATCCGATCCGCACGATGCGCCTAGCACCCGATGCAGTGCAGAATGTTGAAGCGATTTATTAACAGAAGGTTACAGGATTAAGTTCCCGCTTTTCCACAAACTTTTCCTCTGCGGTGTTGAAAAGTTCGGAAAGGCATCGGGTCATCGGGTCGTCGGGTGCTCGAAAAGCAAAGTCAAGAATGACAGGCAGAGCAGGCTGGCACTTCAGATGACCCGATGACCCGATGGCCCGATAAACTCAGCCCGCAACTTCTTCCAGAAGCTTCTGGTCGATATCGAAGTTGGCATGCACATTCTGCACGTCGTCGCAATCTTCGAGCGCTTCCATCAGGCGGATCATCTGCGCCGCCTGCTGTCCTTCCAGTTTGATGTAGGTATCGGGAACCATCGCCACACTCGAGGACGCAGGTGTAATGCCGGCCTTCTTTACCGCCTCCAGCACGGTTTCGTAGGCGTGAGGCTCAGTCAGGATTTCCCAGCTCTCGCCATCGTCTTTCAAATCTTCGCCGCCCGCTTCGAGGATGATATTCATCAGATCGTCTTCCTTGGCGGCCGACTTGGGGACAATGATGTCGCCCTTCTTGTGAAACATATACGCAACGGCGCCCGCTGCCGCCATGTTGCCATTGTTCTTTTGGAACACGTGCCGGATTTCGCTCACCGTGCGATTGCGGTTGTCGGTGGAAATTTCCGCCAGCAAAGCCACGCCGCCCGGACCGTAGCCCTCCAGCACAAATTCCTCGTAGGTCGCGCCCGGCAGTTCGCCGGTGCCGCGCTGGATGGCCCGCTTGATGTTGTCGGCCGGCATGTTCTCGGACTTCGCCGCCAGAATCGCCGTCCGCAGACGCGGGTTCATGTCGGGATCGCCGCCCGACTTGGCCGCCATCGCGATTTCCTTGATGAGACGGGTGAAGATCTTGCCGCGCTTGGCGTCAAGCGCGCCCTTCTTGTGCTTGATGGTTGCCCATTTCGAATGGCCGGACATGGTTCTACCTCATCTCTAGAGAACTGGAATGGCGCAGAATCTCGGAATTATGGATCCGCCCGCGGAGGAAATCACAGGATCAGCCTCGACGTAACACGTTCAGGCGAATATGGATTATAGCATGGGGCGGAGAATGCCCGCCCCTCTTGCTGAATTCCTACGACAACTGGACCAGCCCCAGTCGGTTGGGGGCCAAGGGTGGGCCCGCTTCCTTGCCTTGCTCCTTGACATTTAACACATTCCTTACTACGATGTAAGGATAATCCCATTATGGCGATTGCAACCCTCACTTCGAAAGGCCAAATCACGATACCCTCGCGGGTGCGCCAGGCACTCGGGCTAGAGGCGGGAGATCGCGTGGAATTCGTCGAGCAGGCCAAGGGACAATTCGCCATCGTCGCCGCCACCAGTTCGGTACAGGAGCTGAAAGGGTTGTTTCAACGAAAGCGACACAAGCCGGTATCGATTGAAGAGATGAACACCGCCATCGCGCGGCGTGCATCCGGGTCCCGATGATGTTGTTGAGATGATCGGCCTCGACACAAATATTGTCGTCCGCTATCTTACGCACGACGACGCTGCCCAAACGGCCACGGCGGTCAGACTAATCGACTCACTCTCCCAGGATTCGCCCGGATTTCTTTCTCTGATCGTCATTGTGGAATTGGTTTGGGTGTTGGAAGTTTCTTACCGTTTCAAGAAGAACGAAATTCAGCACGTGCTCGACACTCTGTTGCGAAGTAGAGAACTGGTGATTGAGCGAGCGGAAATCGTCTGGCAGGCATTGCGAAAATTCCACGCCAGTCGCGCGGATTTTGCCGACTGCCTGATTGAACGCTGTGGCCACGCGGCGGAATGCCAATACACCGCCACCTTCGATCAAAATGCGGCGAGCGCCGCCGGCATGAAGCTGCTCCGCTAATTGAAGCGTAGAGCCTGCTTCCGATCGCCGCGTCCAACCTCATCGTTTTCACGAAAAGTTAAACTCTCTGTAACCTTCCGTTCAAACGCCTCCCCTAGTATCCCCACCCGAGGTCACCGTGAAAAAAACTTTTGCTTTGCTTTCGCTCGTAGCGCTCTGTTGGGCGGGTACCGCAGTCGCCCAGAGCAATCACCGCCACCACAGTCACATCAAACGGGTTCTGCTGATCAGCGTCGACGGCATGCACGCCGTTGATTTCTTGAACTGCGCCAACGGAATCGGCACTGCCAACCATGGCGACACCTTTTTGCCCAGCGATTGCCGCCCTCGGCCAGACCGGCGTCAACTACGTCGCCGCAAGCACCTCAAAACCGTCAGACTCCTTCCCCGGCCTCACCGCGATTATCACCGGCGGAAGCCCGGCCTACACCGGCATCTACTACGACGTTGCCTATTCCCGCGCCCTCGACGGACCGGCGGTGATGACCGGCAATGGAAATGGGCCGGGCACCTGCACCGCGGGTGCGGCGCCAACCGGCTTTACCACCGAGTATGAAGAAGGCATCGATATCGACCAGACCAAGGTGAACGGCGGCGCGCCCGGAGCGTCCCTCACCGACGGCGGCATCCACTCCATCGACCCGCAGAAACTGGATCGCGACCCTGCCCAGGGCTGCAAGCCCGTTTGGCCGTGGGAATTCGTCCGCGCCAACAGCATCTTCAGCGTGATTCACGCCGCCGGCGGATACGCGGCCTGGTCCGACAAGCACCCCGCCTACTCTTCCGTCGCTTCCGGCATCGGACCGTGCGCGCTCGATGACTTCTACGCCCCGGAAATCAACTCCAACGTGATTGGCCTTCCCGGCGTCACCACACCCACCGGCATTTCCTGCGCCACGGTTCGCGATCCAAACTCAGACCTGTCGGCCTGGACCAACAGCTTCCAGAACATTCAGTGCTACGACACTTTGAAAGTTGACGCCATCCTCAACGAGATCGATGGCAAGAACCACCTCGGCACCAGGAAGACCGAAGTTCCCAACCATCTTCGGCATGAACTTCCAGGCCCTTAGCGTAGGCCAGAAGCTCATTGAGCCGAGCAACAGCACGGCGGGCGGATATCTGGATGCCGCGGGCACGCCCAGCGCGGCGCTGCTCGACGAATTCAAGTTCGTTGACGCCTCGATTGGGGCCTTCGTCAGCGAGCTGCAAGAAACAGGGACTCTACGATTCGACCCTGATCGTGATCACCGCCAAGCACGGCCAGTCGCCGATCGACCCCAGCCGCTACGTCGGACAGACCATCAACGGCACTTCGCCCGCGACCCTGCTCTCCAACGCGGGCTACATTCCATGGTCGGAATCCACCAACAACCCCACTGGCATTGGCCCGACCGAAGATGACGTTTCGCTGCTCTGGCTGAACAGCCCGTCCGACACCGACGCCGCCGTTGCGATCCTCGAGGCCAATCCCTCCACGTCCACCGGGATCGGACTCGGCCAGATCTACTACGGCCCTTCGCTTACCCTGAACTTCAACGACCCAACCGTTGACCCGCGCACGCCCGACATCATCGTGACCCCGAACGTCGGCGTCACCTACTCGGGCAGCACCAAGAAACAGGCCGAGCACGGCGGGTTCGCCCATGACGACACGAATGTCATCCTGCTCCTTTCCCACCCGGACTTCGAAGCCAGGACGGTAAGTGCCGCAGTGGGCACTGCGCAAGTGGCGCCAACCATTCTCCAAGCCCTGGGTCTCGACCCTCGGAAACTTGACGCCGTTCGCGCCGAAGGAACCGGCGTCCTGCCGGCGGTTCAACTCAAGTAATCTATCCTCCACAGCCGAGTCACGCGACAGCAGACGCTCCTTCGGGAGCGTCTGCTGTTCTTGGGGTCCCAAGAACTCCCAACCCTCCGGGCCGGTGCAAGGTTCGTATCAGGGTATCGCTTTAGCGATACCGCAAGCCCTTCGAAATCAAACGCCCCTTTAGGGGCTGAGCGGCGAAGGTCACTTTGCCGCCTGAACTTGGTCCGAATCGGCAAAACCCGCGAATAAGCGGTGCACCCGGCGAGCAAGAGATGAGGTACCCTTGTCGGGACTGCCATGGCCACGAACGCGCTCGACCACCAACTCACCCAGCTCGAGGCGTGCCGCTATCGCTTCGGCCAATATGAAACCGCTCGCGTCGTGACGATACTGCAACGCCTCGACGCCGTGCGCTTTACCGATCCGGCTTCCCTGATCCGCTTCCACGAAGCGTTGCTTTTCCTGCGTGCCTTTCCTCAAGGGCGAGTTGTTGTTAGCGTAACCGAGCGTATTCTAAACAGGTTCCACAAGAAAGTCGAAGGGTTACATGAGAACGGTGCTGACATGAACGCCTTCGAGCCCATCGAGGTCTCCGGTATTGCCGGCACCGAAATGGAAGACACGCTCAGCTTCGACGTCGCGCGCTGGCTGATCCAGCGCATGCCCGGTAAAGTTGAAATTGCGTGGGAGAACTACGAACCTGGCCGCGAGTTCGGCTCGACCGGCCCCCGCTTCATGCCCTTGCTTGCGGACGACGCCGATGTCGAGGCCGATACCCCGTGGCGCCGATGGATTGAAACGGCGAGCGGCAAGAAGAATGCTTGTCCTTCGTGGCTGATTGCCCGCTTCGAACAGTTGCCGCTGCCCGCTCAACAAAAGGCCGAGCTCTACGAATCCCTGCGCGTGCCCCTGCGCTGGAATCTCAAGAACTCCACTATCGCGCGGACGCGAAACTGGAAGCCCGCCCGCAAAGTCTATTACCACAGCGAGCCCTTGATCAGCCGCAGCCAGGTGTCGCTGGCCGCCGAGTTGGCGCGGTCTCCAGTGCAACTGACCAAGCTCTCGCCCAAGCAGGGCGACGAAATCATGGATCTGATCCGCGAAGTCATGCTGGTGCGCTACCGCGAACTTTATGGCACCACGCTGGGCGATCCCGCGTCGGTAGTGCGGGCCGATGTAGGACGGGGGGTGACTATCCATCTCTGGAACCTGCCGCCAGAGCGCCGCTTGCCGCTGCGCGCCTATGTCGCGGGACTGACGCTGAAAAACGGTGTGCCCATTAACTACATCGAAGCCATCGGACTCTGCGAGTGGATGGAGGTCGGCTTCAACACCTTCTACACGTTCCGCGGCGGTGAAGCGGGATGGATCTACGCGCAAGTCCTGCGCAGCCTGTGTCACCTCATGGGAACGACATGTGTCTCGGTCTATCCGTATCAACTCGGCCACGACAACGAGGAGGCGATCGAATCGGGTGCTTTCTGGTTTTATCGCAAGCTGGGCTTCCGGCCGGGGCGCGCAGAGCTGCAAGAATTGGCGGAACGGGAAGAAGCGAAGATTGTCGCCGATCCGAAATACCGGACGCCCGCCCGAACCTTGCGCCGCCTGGCAAGTGGGCACGTGTTCTACGAGTTGCCGGGCAGCGAAGTGGGAGCGTGGGACAGCTTCAGCACGCGCAAGATTGGCCTGCGAGTGAACCGGCGAATGGCGAGAGATTTTCAAGGCGACAGCGGCAGCATGCGCAAGGAATCGGTGCGCTCGGTCGCGCGGACGCTCGGCATCGATCCGTCACAGTGGACGCCTTCAGAACGCGCCACCTTCGAAAATTTTGCCATGCTCCTGGCTCAAGTTTCCGGCCTTCGTTCCTGGAAGCGCGACGAAAAAGACGCGCTGGTCCGAATCATTCGCAGCAAGTCCAAAGTCGACGAAATGCTCTATCTTCACCTTACGCAGCGGCACGAACGGTTCCGCGAAGCCCTGCTCAAGCTCGGCTCGTGAGTCCGACCTCCGGCAAAGAACGCCGGCGAGCTTGAACCGCCTCGTTTGAGCGTGTATAAAGACATAGGAAGCACGCGGCCGGGTGCTGCTCGGGAAGAGGAATTCCGGCGCGTGCGATGCAGACTTCGGTCGCCCTCAAACAGTCTGCAAAAGATTGATTTCAAAGCGGAAGTGGTGGAACTGGCAGACACACCATCTTGAGGGGGTGGCGCCGAAAGGCGTGGGGGTTCAAATCCCCCCTTCCGCACCATCGTATTGATCCACCGGAATGTGAAAACGGGCCGCGGCCCCGACGGAGCGCTTTTTGCAATGACGATTTTGATCACAATAATTCACGTTATCGTTTGTTTTTTTCTGATTGCAGTCGTTTTGCTGCAGAGCGGAAAGAGCGGCGACTTGGCCGCGGCGTTTGGTGGTCAGGGCAGCCAGACGGCATTTGGCCCGCGGGGCGCCGCTTCGGTTCTTTCCCGGGCGACAACCTGGTCCGCGATCATCTTCATGCTCACGTCGATCACGCTTTCGATTTATGCGGCGCGCCGAACCGGGCCGACATCCGTGCTTTCGGGAGTGAAGCCGTCGCAGACCAAGTCGCAGCCCGCGACACCGGCCCCTACGTCCGCTCCGCCCACCGTTCCGCAAAACCAGGCGCCACAAAAATAGAGGTCTCAGGTCTTAGGTCTTAGGTCTCAGGAACTGCTCCCCGGCCATCGGTCCAGTCGCTCCACAACAGCGCCCGCAAGATCTTGCTTTTCCTGAGACCTAAGACCTTGTGTTCAGGAAGGGATTCTCTTCCCTTTCCTCGCCGATGGTGGTTCGCGGGCCGTGTCCTGGAACTACGACAGTCTCATCGGGCAGAGTCAACACGCGCTCGTGCAGCGAGCTCATGATCTTCTCGAACGATCCTCCGGGGAGATCGGTGCGTCCAATGCTGCGCGCGAATAAGGTGTCGCCGGCGATCAGCAATTTTTCTGCGGGAAAATAGAGACAGACGCTGCCCTCGGTGTGGCCGGGCGTGTGGAGCACGTTCCCCGTCAAATTTCCCGCCTGCAACGCGTCGCCGTCTCCAATGCTCGCTTCGACGGCAACCTTGCCCGGCGCGGCCATGCCCAGCCACGAAGCCTGCACGTCGAGCATCTTCAGCAGCGCGTAATCATTCTGATTGAGCAGGATGGGCGCGCCCGTCTGCGCGCGCAGCTTCATCGCCCCGCCCACGTGATCGATGTGGGCGTGAGTAATGACGATCTGCTTCACTTCCAGCTTGTACTGACGGACGATGGCGAGAACGTCCTCAATGTCGTCGCCCGGATCGATGACCATGGCTTCGTGCGTAGTCTCATCGCCGATGACGGAGCAGTTACATTGCAGCGGGCCTACGGGAAGGATCTTGTGGATCATGAATTCATTTTCGCTCAGGCTGAGGGTTTCCACCACAATCGGAAGCCACTATGAGGATTTCACGGAACCGCTCTCAGTTGTTCATCGTATCTGAGCTGACGTACAATCCTGCCAATTGCCGAGGTCTTTTGATGAGCCTTCACCGCAGTGCCCGCATTGCTGTCTTCTTTCTCCTTGCCCTCAGCGCATTCGCCCAAACCCAGAATCAATTGATTCCGCGTAGCGTCTTGTTTGGCAATCCTGAACGCTCTTCGCCACAAATTTCGCCCGACGGCGCCATGCTCGCCTACCTTGCCCCCGACCAGGGAGTCCTCAACATCTGGGTACGCACTCTGGGCAAAACAGACGATCGCGCCATCACCAATGACCGCAAGCGAGGCATTCGCAATCTGTTTTGGCAGTACGACTCGAAGACGATCCTCTATGCCCAGGACCAGAACGGAGATGAGAACTGGCGCGTCTATCAAACCAACATCGCCACCAAACAGACGCGCGACCTGACGCCTTTCGATAAGGTTCGCGCCGACATCGTCGCTCTCGAGCCTGCCCATCCGGAGACCGCCCTGATTCAGTTGAATAAGCGCGATCCCAAGCTCTTTGATATTTACCGGGTGAATCTCCAGACTGGCGAACTCACGCTCGATACGGAGAACCCGGGCGATGTTGCCGGTTACCAGCCCGATCACGACCTTCAGGTTCGTGCCGCGCAGGTGACCACGGACGATGGTGGCGCCGTGATCCGCGTGCGCGACAATGCAAAATCGCCCTGGCGTGAATTGATAAAGTGGGGCCCCGAAGAAACCTTGGGCAACGTCTCCGGCTTCTCTCCGGACAACCGCGCTTTGTGGGTCATCACTTCTCTGGAGGCCAACGCCGCCCGTCTGGTTTCGGTCGACGTCTCCACCGGAAAAAGGACGGTCATTGCCGAAGACCCGCAATTCGACGTCTCGTTTGTAGTCACGCATCCCCGGACCAACCGTCTCCAGGCGGTGGTTTTTCTGCGCGAGCGCCGCGACTTCCAGATTCTCGAACCGGCGCTACGGCCAGATTTCGACGCTCTCAAGAAAGTGCGCGACGCCGACATCAGTGACGTCAGCCGCGACCTGGCCGATGACAAGTGGATTGTGACCTTTGAGGGTGACGACGCTCCTATCTACTACTATCTGTACGACCGCCCCCGCAAGAAAGCCGCCGTGCTCTTCAGCAACCGTCCGGCGCTCGAGAACTTCAAACTGGCGAAAGTCAAACCGATCCAATACAAGGCTCGCGATGGCATGACCATCTACGGGTATCTCACGACTCCCGCCGGCGTCGAACCGAAGAACCTGTCTATGGTCATTTTCCCGCACGGTGGTCCTTGGGCTCGCGACCTCTGGGGATATGATCCCTACGCGCAGTGGCTTGCCAATCGCGGCTACGCCGTCCTCCAGCCCAATTTCCGAGCTTCCACCGGCTACGGCAAGCAGTACCTCAACGCCGGCGATCGGCAATGGGCCGGTACCATGCGCACCGATTTGCTCGACGGCAAAGATTGGGTCGTCAAGCAAGGCGTCGCCAATCCCTTGAAAGTCTGCATCATGGGCGGCAGCTACGGCGGTTACGCCACACTCGCTGGCGTAGCCTTTGCACCCGATGCTTATGCCTGTGGCGTCGATATCGTCGGCCCCTCCAACCTCAACACCTTGCTGAAGACCATCCCGCCGTACTGGTCTACGCTGCTCGCCGTTTTTCACAAACGCATGGGAGACAATGAAGAAATTCTGAAATCACAATCGCCGTTGTTCAAGGCCGGCCAGATCAAGGCGCCTTTGCTGATCGGCCAGGGCGCCAACGATCCGCGCGTTAACAAAGCGGAGAGCGACCAGATCGTCGCCGCCATGCGCAAAAATAACAAGCCGGTTGAATACTTCGTTTTCCCAGACGAAGGACATGGTTTCGCCCGGCCCGAAAACAAAATGGCATTCAATGCCGCGGCGGAAGAGTTCCTCGCGAAGTATCTTGGTGGTAAGTACGAACCGCCGAGCGATGCGGAAAAGAAGCTCCTCGACAGCGTGAAACAATGACTCATAGAGACGCGGAGGCCGCGTCTCTATGATCATAAATTACGTCTTCGACCCAACCTGCCCTACGATGCCACCGCGACCTGCCCCGTCCTCTGATCGGAGCGGAAGTGCAGCAGCGCCGCGATACTCCCGGCGCCATCTTCAGCGCCCTATCTCGTCTAAGAACAACCACATGCGTGGCTCGCGTCAACATGTTACTCCGGGCATCGCAAGACCTGACAACCTCATCTAATCGGGTAAAGGTTGGAAGGAGACAATGTATGCGGCTCCTCAGGATGAAAGTTCTCGCAAGTTTCTTCCTGGCCGCGTTTCTATCTGCGCCCGCGTGGGGAGATAATTCGAGCGCAAATTCCGCGCTACCAGGAACTCTGAATTACGTCGAAGGGCAGGTATCGATTGGCACCCAGACCCTCGGCTCGAAGTCGATCGGTACGGCCGAGTTGCAACCTGGCCAGTCCCTCACTACGCAAAGCGGCAAAGCTGAGATTTTGCTGACACCCGGCGTGTTCCTGCGGGTTGGCGCTCGCAGTTCCGTCAAGATGATCTCGCCCAGCATCACCAACACAGGGATTGAAGTAGACCGGGGCCACGCAATGGTCGAGATCGAAGAAATCCATCCGGAAAACGATATTCACGTTACTTCCGGCGGTGCGACTGCTCGCTTGATGAAAACTGGGCTCTATGACTTTAATGTGAAGCAAGAAGAGCTTCGCGTCTTTGACGGCAAGGCATCGGTCGCGGAAGACGGTGGGCATGTCACGGTGAAAGGCGGACGCGAGGTCAGCCTCGCCGCAAATGGTTCGGTCCACGCACAGAAGTTCAACAAGAAGTCGTACGAAGAAGGCGATTTGTATCGCTGGAGCAGTCTGCGATCCGCCTATCTGGCGGAAGCCAATGTCAATGCGGCTGGCATGTACGAAGCGGATGGATGGGGTCCGTGGGGGTATGGCTGGTGGGGCGCTGACTGGTATTGGGACCCCTGGTTTGACGCCTTCACTTTCATTCCCGGCGACGGAATCTTCTACAGCCCATTTGGCTGGGGATTCTACTCGCCTTGGTATGTGTACGGAGCTCCGTTCTATGGATACGGATACGGGCGCTATTACCACAACTTTAGTACTAACTATAAGAACTGGGGTCCGGGTTCCCACTATGTGGGAGACCACAGATACGCCAATGGCATCTACCGTGGCCCAGGATCCGTGGGACGCGGTTTCCATTCTGGACCTGGCATGGCCAGCGCCGCCAGAGGCTTCGGACGATCTGGTGGCGGCGCGTTCCATGGTGGCGGAGGCGGCTTCCACGGAGGAGGCGGATTCCACGGAGGAAGCGGCGGCGGTGGCGTACACGGGCACTAATTGAAACCTATCGTCCCGGGTCTGCGATGTGAGGTCAGTCTTCGAGGGCTAGTTTGTCTTACCAACGTGCGCGGCAACGACTAGGTCCTCCAGCCGGGAGTTAGTGCGTCTTAGTATCTCCTGTGACGGCAGCTGCACACTAGGTTCCCATCTTCGCGGAGACGGGGCAAAGCCGCGTCGCACCCACCCTTTCACCACGGTTCTAGAAACTCACTTCACGATGCCACTGCGATCTGCCCGGTCGTCTGATCGGAGCGGAAGCGCAACAGCGCCGCGATACTTCCGGCGCGATCCAGATCGGCATGTTCCTTGAGGTAGAGCAATTCGATGTCGCGACGGATGGCAATGGGAATGATGGCGTCCGACACGTCGCTGAGTTCGCGAGTGAGGCTTCCGCACGCGACGCACGACGTTACCAGATGGGCGTCGAGGTGGCCGCAGTTCGGACACTCGACCGCTCGAGCCGAATAGTTTTCGGCGAGAAAAGATCGTCTGCACTCCCCCGGTTTCAAGGGCCCGCAGCACGCGGCGGAGTCCGGTGACGCCGCGTCCGTTGGACTTGGCGAAATCCACCGCTTCGTTGGCCTTCGTGGAAGCGCGCTCCGTGATCCAGCGATTCAGGACGGCGCCTGCATGATCGCGAATCTCTTCATTGGCGACGCTGGCAACGTCGGCGGAGAATCGGCCAATCAGGCGCTGCTTTACGTAGGGATGGAGATGAGCCTCGAACTCGGGCCACGTCGCATCCTGGCAACCGACGATGAGCCGCTCCCAGACACCTTTTTCGAAGTCGGTCCGCAGCCGCTCCGCAACTGCCTTGAAATGCTGCAGCGCTTCCTCCGAGACGCGCCGTTCGGCATGGCCGCCCTCGTAGCCGTTGTAACCGTAGCTGGCGGCGTTGCGCGAGAGCATGTGGACGATGGCTCCGCGTTCGCGCAAGTCATCCAGGCGAAGGTCGAAAACGCGGGCGCGTTGGCGGTCGACCATGGCGACGCAGAGCGCGGGTTGCGCGCCCAGCAAAGTGGCCAGTGGTTTCAACTGAAAGCGAGGCTGGAGAAAAATTCGGGTGGCTCCGAGGCGCGGCGGCAGTTCGTACTCCTTCCAGAAATTGTGCGCGGAACAGGCAAACACCGCCTTCCCCCGCGCGTTGCCGCGCAGGTTCGTGGCCAGGTCGAGCACGCGGTCCAGGTCGGCGTGAAGGGATCCATTCTTACCGCTTGCGGCGGCGCTTTTCAGCGCCTGCTTCACCACATCTTGGCCACGATGGCCTCGCGGCGATGAGAACGATCCTGCGGAGTATCGGGCTGGAAGTAAAAACTCAGGGCACACGCCCCTTTGGTTTCGTCCACTTGAAAAGACGCCAACTCACGGATTTCGTCCCGGGTCATCATCTCGACTCTCCTTAAATACTGAGATAAATACTGAGATGCTGGTACTGGAAATGTTAGATTCGAGTTTTGACTAAGAGTTCCTGGTGGAACTCGCTGGCGATGGAAGGCGCGCTGCGCACGCAGTCGCGCGCCCGTTGCACGCTCTCGCGCACGGCCTCCACATGCCGGCCGGTGATGGCGGCAATTTCGTTGAGAGAAAAGCCCTCGATCCCGTAGAGAAGGAAGGCTTCGCGGTCGGTGCGGCTGGCGCCACGGAGCGCCGCTTGCACCAGCGCAATCATTTCATCGGAGTAGGCGGCCTGTTCCGGGGTGGAGACACGGCGATCGGGGATCGCGCTTTCGCGCGTCCAGCCCTCGTCCGGCTGATGGAATTGCAATGTGGCCTCGTCCGAGCCTTGAACATTCTGCCGTCGGCGGCTGGCTTCGAGATGCAGCGCGTCGGGCGACTCCAGTTCCTGCAGGCGCGTTGTCATTTCGTTCATGGCTTCGAGGGCAAGGCGGTAAAGCCACGGTTCGAGCGACAGTTTCTCCGGACGCTCCCGATCGCCGAGGGCGCGGGCAATCACTTCGTTCACTACCTCGGAAGTGGAGAGACCGTCTTCCAGGATTTCCTCGTCGGCGCGGCGGAAGTAGAGTTCGCGGTCCACGAAACGTTCCAGACGGCCAAGATTCGCGTTCACATAGGAGCCGATGTCGTCGGCGGAAATGGTGGGCGGCATAACCGCCGCCAGCGTCTGCTCGAAGGGAACGCCGGGCTCGGGAGATTCCTGCGGACCTCCGCGCCAGCGCCGCCATTTGTGGCTGGAACGGAGCAGTTCCTTGTGCCGGCCAATTTGCTGAATGAGTTCGTCGAAGGCTGCCTTGATGGCCGCGGTGGGGCTGGGAGCTTTCGCCTCAGCGGTCAATTGGCCCGAGGGCAAGCGCAGATTCACGGAAACGAGCGTGCCCTCGCGCGCCGAATTCTGATCGATGACGGCTTTCAGATGCACCAGTTCAGGCCGGAAGACATGAAGCCGCTTCTGGATTTTCTCGATCTGGTGGCTGATTTCTTTTTCGATGTCGGGAGTTTTGTGGACCCTATAGCTGACGTGAACGTTCATTTTCGAGCCTCGAACGCGGGCAACAGCCCCATGAAGCGGCGGTCCTAACAAGACGATTGTACACCCGCTGGGAAGGGGTGAAGAGGGGCCTTTCCGCAGGCTTTGCCTTTCCTATTCATGCCTATTTATCTTCCCGCGTTGCACTTGTTCTTGGGTGGCACACGCTTCAGCGCTGCATACAGCCTTTTTTCAGCACCGGCTTTAGCCGCTAAGGTGAGGCCGCCGCAGCCATCGATCCTTTGCTTTTCAGTCCCGGAGGGAACACTTCGCGAAATTGCGTTCGACCTTTCCCATGATTGGGACGGCGTCCTATTTCACTAACCGAATCCTTCGTCAACTCCTTCGGCATCTCGACCGGAAACGGCGGAGACTCATGCGACGGGCCTTTGAATAACGAAACCGTAACCTCGGAGCGCCGCGTGCCGTCGTGGACCACGATCGTGTGCGGCTTCTCCGAATAGCCGGTCCACAGAGAGACGCCGGCGTAAGCGCCGTCCTTGCGCAGGACGTAGTAGGCCATGTCGATGAATTGGAGCTTGTCCATGTCGCCGCTGTAGTTGCGGGCGATGCGTTGGAGGGCCTCCATGCCCGCTTCGAGCGGCGACATGCCGCGCCGCATGTTCTCGACGATGGTGTGCGCTCCGGCGACCTTGATGTCTCTTCCCCGCTGCCGGTGGCGCCCGCCGAGCCCACGTCCTGATCGGTGTAGCAGCCGGCGCCGATAATCGGCGAATCGCCGCACCGTCCGGGAAGTTTGAAGGCGAGGCCGCTGGTGGTGGTGCAGCCCGAGATTTCACCCTTGTCGTTGAGCGCCGACAGTGAATCGTGCCAGTGGGCGAGACAGCACGCGCCGGATCGCGGCCATGCGGAATTCCGGCTCGATGTCCAGTTTGGCCGCGCGTTGTTCCAGACGCTGAATGCGCTGTTGCCAAAGTTCACTTTGCGGCGAAGTCGCGGATGGCGCCGCTGACGGTAATGCCGGCGGCTTCCATTGCGGGTCGGCCATCCCGGTCCCCACCAATCGTCGGTCGAGTGGTGCTCCTTCCAGAGCAGCCAGATTTTGCGGGAACGTTCGGTGAGCAGATTTTCGCGAGGGAAGCCCATGGCCACCGCAATCGTTCGGCGCCTTCGCCCACCAACATGACGTGGCCGGTGTGCTCCATGACCGCTTTGGCCACCAGCGAAACATTCTTGATGTTGCGGACGCCGCCCACCGACCCCGCGCAGCGCGTAGGCCCATGCATGCAGCAGGCATCGAGTTCGACGACGCCTTCTTCTTGGGAAGGCCGCCCAGTCCGACGCTATCGTCGTTCGGATCGTCTTCCGGGCCCTTGACCACGCGGAGAGCGGCGTCCAGCGTGTCGCCGCCGTTTTTCAGGAACGCGAAGGCGTCATCGAGGTATTTAAGCCATTGTGGGCACAGATAATGATCGGCCGCTTGCCGGGGCGCGGGCTTTCATCCTTGTTACGTTGTTCTGTGCGCTTAAGCCGGTGGCCAGCGAAGCGGCTACGGCGGACTCCAGAAATCCACGACGGGTAATCGACATGAATTCTCCATGCGAGGAAACGGCGAGAAGGATAACACGAAGCGGATTGGCGATCCCTCTTGGAGCCGCCGGGCGGCTCTCCGTGGTGCCGGAAGGAGCCGCTGGCAGCTGAGGATTTCAACCCGCCGGAACGTGGACTTACTGCGGTTTCGGTTCGGTTGGCGGAGGCGGAGCCCCCATACCGCCGTGGTGCATCATGCCGGGACCCATCATGCCTTCGGAACCCATGGCGTCCATGTGCTTCATCATTTGTTCCATGTGGCCAACCATCACCGTCCACATATCTACGTTGGCTTGCCAGCGCGCCTTCTCCGTGGTCGCTGATCTTAGCCACGTTGGCTTTCAGTTGCTCGAGAGATGCCTTCATCTTGTCCACGTCGGCCTTCATGGCCTCCATGTGCTGCTTGTGCATCTCCTTCATCTTGTTGTGGTGCTCCATGCCCATCTGGCCGGTCCCGCCCTTGGTGGGAGGCGCCGGTGGCGGTGCGCTTTGCGTCTGCGCCACGCCAGAGAGGCCAGAGTCAAGATCACGGTAAGCAAAAGACTCTTGCGATTCATACGAGGTATCCTTTCCGACAGCCAGTCCGAGTATAAGCTTAGGCCCGAGGATGAATACACTGCTCCTGAGTCGCACACAGCCATTTCTCAGTTGGTGTACACGCGTTCGCAGCACTGATGGCGCGTGATGCAAAGAGAAAAGCCGCCCAAACATCGGGCGGCGTGCGTTTGTTGTGCTTCGTCTTGGCGGAAAAGGTCCGCCCCACGCGTGCAATTACGCTGCAGGCTTCATCTTGAGCATGGTTTGCAGCTCCGTCCGTTTTGCTTTTTCAGCAGGAGGCTTTCGCCATGGCGTCGGAAAGCTGCCCGGACTGGAATGCGGTCGAAGCATCGGTCCAGTTCTGCTTCACGGATGCAAGGCCGTCGGCGGCGCCCGCCGGAAGTTTATGGCTCTTGGTGAGCGCGTTGACTTTCGTTTGAACGGCCGTAAGCACCCGGGCATCGATTCGCTCATTTCCTTCCACTTGGCGGTCAGTTCGTCTTTCTTTTCTGTAGGCGGATATGGCGGGGTCAGCATTTACCTTGCCGGGTAGAGCCTTGGAGGCTTCAAACGCGGCGGCATAATCGCCTTTGTCGAAGGCGTCCTTGGCGGACTGGATGGCGGTCTGAACATCCTTGGCCTGATCGGGTACGTACCGGCTGGCCTGGTCGGCCACCGCGGCATAGGCCGCCTGGGCGCCCTTGATAGCGGCGTCAGCGGCGGTTTTCTGTGCATTTTCGCAAGCGGTGAATAACATCATACCCGCCAGGATGGCTGCGAATACGAACTTCGTTTTCATGGAACTCTCCTAAGGTTTGGTTTGAGTATTTGGGACCACGCGATTCT
>CAVQHM010000003.1:0-172113 GCA_963712295.1 uncultured Acidobacteriaceae bacterium | reverse complement strand
TAATCGGTCGCGCCGCCCGCCTTGACGGCCTCGACGGCGGCTTCGTAGTCGTCGACCGCCGTCATCAAAATCACGGCGGAATCAGGCGAGACCTGGTGGGCGTGGCGCAGGACTTCGACGCCGTCGACGGCGGGCGTGTTGATGTCGGTCACGATCACGTCGAACAGGGCGCTGTCGATTTTGCGCTTGGCTAATTCGCCGCCGGTGACGGTTTCGACTTTGTGGCCATCGCGGCGCAGGGCAATGTCGAGCAGTTCGCAGATCGAGCGCTCGTCGTCGCAGACCAGGATGTTACCCACGGTTTGCTCCTCCCGCCGCAGCCAGCGCGACTCCGGCGGGTTCCGCCGCAGAAGAAGTTCCGCCGGCGACGGCCTGTTCCAGCCAGCCGCCGCAACCGCACCACAAAGCTGGTGCCCTTGCCGAGCTTTGGAACGCGCCCACACCTTGCCCTCGTGGGCCTGGACGATCTGGTACACGATGGCGAGGCCAAGTCCGGTTCAGTCCGCCAAAGCAGGACTGGAAGGGCTCGAAGATTTTCTCCGTCTGCTGCGGATTGATGCCGGCTTATCGGCGAAGCTCATTTCCCAGTCGGGACCGCGCTCGGCCAGGGCTACGGTGATGATTCCAGCTTGCCCGTCGTCTTGATTGCGCGCACGGCGTTTTCCAGCAGAAGTTCCAGAACACCTGTTTGAGCTTGTCGCCATCGGCCAGCACCCAGGCTTCGGACTTGCGAAGTTGCGCTCGACTTCGATGCCCGCGCTCTCGGCGGTGAGGCGGTGTTGGAGCAAGGTGAGCGTGTCCTCGAGCAACGGAATCAGATCTACGCGCTCGAAGCGTATTGCTTGCCGCGCGAGTAGGCCAGGAAATCAGTGATGATGTTGTTGAGGCGATCGGACTCGCGGGTCACAATCTCCAGGAGTGGCGCTCTTCGGAATTCAAAGAGGGCGCATCCGACAACATGCTGACCGAGCCGGCAATCGAGGTCAGGGGGTTGCGGATTTCGTGAGCGATGGCGGCGGCCAGGCGGCCGACGGCGGCCAAGCGGTCCTGCATGCGCACTTCGCGTTCCAGGCGGCGGATCTCGGTGAGATCGTCAAAGGAATACACAAATCCCAGGTCTCCAGGCGCGGTCACGTTGAGGGCGGAAATCAAGACGCGAAACGTCTTGCGGAAACCGTTAACGGCTAGGTAGCGGACTTCGGCATCGCCTCGGGCCACGCCGAAGTGGGGCAAGGGATCCTGAAAAACCCGGCCACGGAGCGTCCGCGCAACTCGGCTTCGGGGATCCCGAGCAGTTGCTGGGCGGCTCGATTGACCAGCGTATTCGTCCGTCGAGCCCGGTGGTGATGACACCGCCGCTCATGGACTGCACGATATTTTCGTGGAGCGCCTGCAGATTTTCCAGGGCGCCGCTGGCATCCTTCAGTTGCACATCCACCTGGCGGAGCTTGCTCATCAGCAGACCTGCCAGATAAGCGATGGCGAAGTAGGCGAATAGGTTGACGAAGATGACTACCTGCAGCGCCTCCAGTTTGGGATGCGAGTTGGCATACGAGGGAATAACCGAATAATAATCGAGTTCGAGGATGGTTCCGAACAGGATGAAAGCCAGGGCGGCGCTGAGATATCCCCAGGATCGAGGCAGGAGCATGCACGCGACAACGATGACCAGGGGGTAGAGAAAATTCAGCGAACTGTCGATGTCGCCGGTGACATGGACGACCAGGGTGACCATGGCCAGATCGGCGAGCACCTGGAGAATGGCCTGGAGGCGGTGTTCGCTCCAGACCGAAACCAGAAAAAGGAAAAACAGCGAAAGCACGAACCAGAGCACCATCCCGGTGAGGAAGGGCAGGATGGGCAGCGGGCTGGGAGTAAGGCGGATGACGGCGAGTTCGATGGCGAGCAGAACCAGCAGGATCAGGATGCGAACCTTGACCAGCCAGGTCAGCCAGTTCCGCTCGTCGGAGATGAAGGGCATGAAAGTCAGCTTTCAGTCGTCAGTCATCCGCCGCAGTCGCCGTCCGCCAGGCATTGTTCAGCGACGGACTGACGGCGACGGCGGTCTTTTTATCCTGCCAGTTTCGAGATCATCGAGAACAGCGGCATGTACAGAGAAATAACGATGCCGCCGATGCTGATGCCGAGCAGCCGATGATGATGGGCTCCAGCATGGCCAGCATGTCCTTGGTGGCGGCGTCGACTTCGTCTTCGTAGAAGTCGGCAATCTTCTGCAGCATGGAGTCCATGGCGCCGGTGGCTTCGCCGACGCCGATCATCTGGGTCACCATGTTGGGGAAGACGCCGCATTCGCGCAGGGGATCGACGATGGTACGGCCTTCTTCGATCGCCTTGCGCACTTTCATCAGGGCTTCTTCGAGCACGGCGTTACCCGAGGTGCGGGCGGTAATGGCCAGGCCCTCGAGAATGGGAACGCCGGAGGTGATGAGCGTGCCCAGGGTTCGGGTGAAGCGGGCGACTGCGATCTTGCGCAGCAGCATGCCAATGATGGGCATCTTGAGCAGCATGGCGTCGAATAGATAGCGCCCTCGCGGGTGCTTGCGAATCGGCTTCATGCCGAAGACGGTGGCGACAACCCCCGATAAGGACCCACCAGAAGGTGCCGATGAAGGCGCTGAGGCCGATGACGATTCGGGTCGGCAGCGGCAGCGCGACTCCCAGTCCGACAAACATGTTGGCGAAGATCGGCACCACCCACTTGAGCAGCGCGCCCACGATCAGCACGGCGAGGGAGACGACGGCCACCGGGTAGATCAACGCCGACTTGATGGCGGCGCGCAGCTTGACCGCCTTTTCGACGTAGATCGCCAGGCGCTGCAGGATGATGTCGAGAATACCGCCGGTCTCGCCGGCCTCGATCATGTTGGTGGTCAGGTCGTCGAAAATATTCGGATATTGGCGCATGGCATTGGCCAGCGTGGCGCCACCTTCGACCGTGGTCCGGACCCCCATCAGGGTTTTCTGGAAGCTGGGGTTCTCCTGGTTGGCGCCGAGAATCTCCAGGCACTGCACCAGCGGCAGGCCGGCGTCGATCATGACGGAAAACTGGCGGAAGAACACCGCCACGTCCTTGACCTTGACCTTGCCGCTGCCGAAAGTGGGCAGGGAGAATTCCTTGCCCTTCTCCCGGATGGAGCCGGGCGTGATGCGCTCCTTGCGGAGCTGAGAGGCCAGCCCGTCCTTGGTGGAGGCTACGCGCTCTCCCTGAACTTTCTCGCCCGAAGCGGTCTTTCCCGAAAACGTAAAAACCGGCATGTTGTTCTCCTTATTCGTATTCCGTCAGCGTGGGCTGCCGATCCTGCTAGCGGCCCGCTCCCGGTTGTCTCTTCTTCCTCTTTCGGTTCGTCTCCTCTTTCTCGGTCCGGTGTTCTACCGGGCATTTTTCGATGTCATCGTTTCCCGGCGGCTCCCTTGGCCATCGGAGCCGCACCGCCCCGGTTCACAAAGATGGCGCCGCGGGAGATCATTTCCTGCAGTTCGTCCTGATTGCTGGAGCGCGCCATCGCCATTTCCAGGGTGATCTGCTTCTGGAAATAGGCGTTGGCGAGCGACTGGTTGAACGTCTGCATGCCGAACTTCTCCTGGCCGGACTGCATGGACGAGTAAATCTGGTGAATCTTGTCTTCGCGGATCAGGTTGCGGACGGCCGCGTTGGGCACCAGGATTTCCATGCACATGGCGCGTCCCTTGCCGTCGATTTTGGGCAACAGGCTTTGGCACATGATGCCTTCGAGCACCAGCGAAAGCTGGGCGCGGATCTGCGACTGCTGGTGCGAGGGAAACACGTCGATGACGCGGTTGATGGTGGAAGACGCGGAGTTGGTGTGCAGCGTGCCGAAGGTGAGGTGGCCGGTTTCCGCGATGCGCAGCGCCGACTCGATGGTTTCCAGGTCGCGCATTTCGCCGATCAGCACCACGTCCGGGTCTTCACGAAGGGCGGCGCGCAGGGCGTCGGTAAAGCTCTTGGTGTCGGAGTGCAATTCGCGCTGGTTGACCACGCAGTTCTTGTTCATGTGCACGAATTCGATCGGGTCCTCGATGGTGAGGATGTGTTCGTGGCGCTCGGTATTGATCTTGTCGATCATGGCGGCCAGGGTGGTGGACTTGCCGGAACCGGTCGGCCCGGTCACCAGCACCAGTCCGCGCGGCTTGTCGCACATCTTGCTGACCACCGGAGGCAGGCCCAGCTGGTGAAACGACTTGATCTCAAACGGAATCAGACGGAAAACGCAAGCCGTCGCGCCGCGCTGGTTGAAAACGTTGGCGCGGAAACGGGCCAGGCCTTTCAAGCCGAAGGAGAAGTCCAGTTCGAGGTTTTCTTCGAAGCGGTGCTTCTGCGAATCGGTCATGACGCTGTAGGCCAGTTGCTTGGTCTCGGCGGGCGTCAACTGGGGCAGGTCGAGCGGCACCAGATGCCCGTGCACGCGAATTTGTGGCGGCGAGTTGGTGGTGATGTGGAGGTCGCTTCCGTTCATCTCCAGCATGCGGCGGAGCAGATCGCTTAATGAGAGTGCCATAAGTTTTTTCTTTCCTTCTGCCGTTTTTAGTGGATCGTCTCGCGAGCCACTTCTTCGAGCGTGGTCCAGCCTTGCGCGACCTTGATCAGCCCGCTGCGTCGCAGGGTGATCATGCCGCGTTCAATCGCTTTCTTCTTGAGTTCGAGCGCCGAAGCGCCCACCAGAACCAGTTCCCGGATCTCGTCGTCGACTTCCATCACTTCGTACAATCCGGTGCGGCCCTTGTAACCGGTCTTGTTGCAGGTGGCGCAGCCCTTGCCCTTCATGATCTGCACCGTCTTGGCCTCTTCGGGCGTGTAGCCTTCGTCGATCAGCGCCTGCGGCGGCATTTCGACCGGCTCGGCGCAGTCCTTGCAAATGCGCCGGACCAGGCGCTGGGCGCAGATCAGGTGCACCGAAGTCGCCACCAGGAAAGGCTCGATGCCCATGTTCATCAGACGGGTGATGGTTTCGGGAGCGCCGTTGGTGTGCAGCGTCGACAGAACCAGGTGGCCGGTGAGCGCGGCCTTGATGGCGATTTCCGCGGTTTCAAAGTCGCGGATTTCGCCGACCAGGATGATGTTGGGGTCCTGCCGCAGAAAGGCGCGCAGGGCGGCCGCAAAGTTCAAGCCGATCTGCTCCTTCATCTGCACCTGGTTGACGCCGCCCAGTTGGAACTCAACCGGGTCTTCGGCGGTCATGATGTTGGTATCGGGCTGGTTCAGCCGCGAAATCGAAGAATAGAGCGTGTTGGTCTTGCCCGATCCGGTCGGCCCCGTGACCAGCACCATGCCGTAGGGCTTGAGGATGGCCTTCTCGAACTTGACCAGCGACTCCTGCTCGAAGCCGAGCTTGGTCATGTCGAGCCGCAGATTTTCCTTGTCGAGCAACCGGAGCACGATCTTCTCGCCCCACAGCGTGGGCAGAGTGGAGACGCGGAAATCGAGCTGCTTCTTCTTGCCGCCGATCTTCATCTTCAGCATGATGCGGCCGTCTTGCGGCAGCCGCTTTTCGCTGATGTCGAGCTTGGCCATGATCTTGAGGCGCGAAGTGATGGCGTCCTTCAATTTGAGCGGCGGATTCATGATCAACTGCAGAACGCCGTCAATACGGAAGCGGACGCGGAATTCCTTTTCGTAGGGCTCCATGTGAATGTCGCTGGCGCCGCGCTTCACGGCATCGGTGAGCACCAGGTTCACGAGCTTGACGATGGGAGCTTCGTCGGCCGCCTTCTCCAGTTCCTTGAGTTCCAGCTCCTGCTCTTCGGCCTGCACCTCGACGTCGGCTGCCCTCGCCGACGTCGTTCATGGACTGCATGACCTGCTCGAGCTCGGCTTCCTTGGAAGTGCCGTAGGCCTTTTCGATGCCCTCGAGGATGGAGCTTTCCGAAGCCACCACCGGCTCGATGTTGAAGCCGGTCATGAACTTGATATCGTCCATGGCGAAGACGTTGGTGGGATCGACCATGGCGATGGTGAGCGAAGCGCCGACGCGGCTGAGCGGCAAAATCTGATAGCGTTTCGCGGTTTCGTACGGAATCAGCTTGACGACGGCGGGATCGATTTCAAAATAAGAAAGATTGATGGCGGGCACGCCGTACTGGCGCGAGAGGAAGTTGGTGACATCCTCGTCCGAGAGGAAGCCCAACTTCACCAGCGCCGAGGCGAGCCGGGAGTGCGACTCCTTCTGGAGTTTGGTCGCCTGTTCCAACTGCTCTGGGGTGATGACCTTTTCTTTGACGAGCAGGTCACCCAGCCGCTGAGACATATCTCTCCTGTATTCCCGCGAACTGCGAGGTCATGCGAAACCGCTGATTTCCCGGGGGAATCAGCGGAGAAGCATTCGCACTGACACAAATTGTCAACCCAATGGGCATTCCGCAAAAGTAACTTCGGTACCTGTACTGCGCGGAGAGTGCGGGTTTTACGCGCTTTTGTTGGCATTTTTGCGAGAAAAGCGCCGTGTGATGAAGATCACAATCGGCGGACCATGATCTTCGGTGTGGGGAGGGCGGCGGCGTCTTTGAGTGCGAAATCTCACGCTGGTCGCTATTCGCTGATCGCTATTCGTCGTTCGCCGGGTAAAAAGGGAACAGCGAACGACGAACAGCGGCCGGCGAGGTCCTACAATGATGACGCTGGCATTCCAACCTGCGCACCCCATGAGCGAAACCCAACACGACGCGATCCGCGCTTACTACCGCACGCTGTTTTCCGCCTGGGGACGCCAGCACTGGTGGCCGGCGCAATCGCGCTTTGAGGTCATCGTCGGGGCATATCTAACGCAGAACACTTCCTGGACGAACGTCGAGAAGGCGCTTGGCAACCTGCGCCGGGCGCGGCTTCTGACCATCCACGGGATCCGGCGCACGCCTCAGGCTGAGCTGGAGCGATGGATCCGCCCGGCGGGTTACTTCCGGCAAAAAGCGCAGCGGCTGAAAACGTTTGTCAGCTTTCTCGATAAGCGTTACGGCGGGTCGTTGGCGCGGATGTTCGCGCGGCCGACGGCCGAGCTTCGCGACGAACTGCTCGCGCTTAATGGCGTGGGACCGGAGACCGCCGACTCGATTCTGCTGTATGCCGGCAATCATCCGGTCTTTGTGGTCGACGCTTACACGCGGCGGATTCTGGAACGGCACGAGATGGTTTCGAGCACGGCCAGCTATGACGAAATTCGACTGCTGTTCGAGCAGGCGCTCAGCGAGGTACCCGCAGCGGAGGGCTTTTCACCGCGGAGACGCCGAGGCCGTCTAGAAAATTCGGGGCTAAGTTCGAATGATTGTTCAAAAGATCAAGAAGTTGCCCTCGGTGCTCTCGGCATCTCGGCGGTGAACAATGATGTGCGGCGGCCGCGCGGCTCTTCGCATCGGCCTTCTGCCGTGAGTGAGGGCGCCCGGCCACCCCTGGTTCAGGTATTCAACGAAATGCACGGGCTGATGTCGGCGTGGGCAAGAATTACTGCCTAAAGTCACAACCGCGGTGTGAGCAGTGTCCTTTGCAGAAGTTCCTTCCTCGCGCACAGTGAGTCATGAGTATGACGACCCGGGAGTGAGCTCATGAAATGGCGAGCGCTTTTCTTTGTTCTAGCAGTCGCGGTCTCTCTGGGATTGGGCGCCGCGGCCCCCGAGCCGTCACTGCGCGAGGCGGCACAGGGCGCTGGAATGCTGATCGGCGCCGCGGTCCGGCCGGCTCAACTTTCCGAGCCGGCCTACGCGTCCACGCTCGCGCGCGAATTCAATATGCTGGAGCCGGAAGACGCGCTGAAATGGGAAGCGGTGCATCCGGAGCCGCAATCTTTCGACTTTTCTCAAGCGGACCAGGTTGTGGATTTCGCGATCCGGCACGGACATGAAGGTTCGCGGCCACACGCTGGTCTGGCACCGGCAGAATCCGAAGTGGCTGACGGAAGGAAATTACACTTCCGGCCAACTGGCCGAAATTCTCGAGAAACACATCAAGACGGTCGTCGGACATTATCGGGGCAAGATTTTCGCCTGGGACGTGGTCAATGAGGCCTTCGACGAAGTGCATCCGGGACAACTTCGCAGCACGATCTGGCACGACCAGCCCGGCATCGGCTACGCGGGCAAATGGCGACGCCTATATGGAGCGCTGTTTCCGCTGGGCGCATGAGGCCGATCCGCAGGCTCTGCTCTTTTACAACGAGGCCGAAAGCGGAGGTCGTGAATCCCAAGTCGGACGCGATCTATGCCATGGTTCGCGATTTCGACAGCGCGGCGTCCCGATCGACGGCGTGGGCTTTCAGATGCACATCGCCAATCTGCACGCCGATATCGCGTCCATCTCCGCCAACATCGAGCGCTTCACCGCTCTCGGCGTTCAGGTCCACATCACCGAGATGGACGTCTCGCTTGCCGTCGATGCCAACGGCAATGCCAGCCCGGATGATCTGCAGCGGCAAGCGGACATCTATCGGCAGATTACCGCGGCCTGCCTCGCCTCATCCCGGGTGCACGGCGATCCAGACCTGGGGATTCACGGACAAGTATTCCTGGATCGGATCGCACTCGAAGAACACGCAAGGCGCGGCGCTGCCGTTCGATCGGAACTACCGGGCCAAGCCGGCGTATGAGGCGCTGAGGAATGCGCTGGAGCGGGAAAGCAGTCGTTAGTCGTTGGCCGTTAGTCGTTGGCGGGCGAGTGCCCCCGCTTTCCGCCGATGCGATCAACCAGCGACTAACGACCAACGACGCCCTATAATGTGACCAATCCTTGGCCACAACCAATCCAATTCGCGACGAAACCAAGACCTCGGGCCGCCGGAAGGCGGTCATCGGGCTGGCGATTGGCGCTTTTCTGCTGCTCGCCATCCTGGTGGCGCAGGCCTCGTTCAATCTGAAGTTCATCAGCCCCGACAGCAATCAGGAAGCTTCTATTTTTTGCCGGACTGAGCGGGCTGATTTTTTTTGCCTTCGTGGCGCTGACCATCGTTCTCGGGCGCAATCTGCTGAAGCTCTATGCCGAACGGCGGCAAGGGGTGGCCGGATCGAAGTTCCGCACGCGCCTGGTGGTGGTCAGTCTGCTGCTGTCGTTTTTGCCCGTAATTGCGATGTTCTGGTTCTCGTACGGGCTGATGAACCGCTCGATCGACAAGTGGTTCTCGCAGCCGGTCGAGGAAGTGCGCGCGGACACGGCGGCGATGTCGGCTCTGCTCTATGACTACGCGGGCCAGAATGCAACCTCGGAAGCACAATCCATCGCACAGACGGAGGAATTCCAAAAGGCTTTTGCCAGCGGAAATTTTCAGTCAGGCCACGGATGAACTTCAGGAACACATCCCGACGCTGCAGGGCGGATTCGTTCTGGCCATGGCACGATGGCAGCGTGGCCGCCAAGCTGAACCCTCCGGCGCACTGGGCCGACATGAAGGATCGCTTCCCGGTGCAGGCGGCACTGCGCGGAGAGCATCCGCATTTCCAGTGGGGCCAGACGGACTACCTTGTCGCGGCAGCCCCGCTTCGAGGCGGGGCGGTATTCGTCGCCATGCCTCTGCCGCCAAAATTTGCCCAAACGGCCAAGCAGATTCAGGACAGCCAGAAGCGTTACATCGAACTGGCGGCAAAAAGGAAGCTGTTTCGGCGGACGTATATCGGATTTCTGCTGCTGCTGACGGTGCTGGTGCTGTTCGCTTCGACCTGGCTGGCGTTGCTGCTTTCGAAGCTGGTCAACCGCCCGGTGGCGGCGCTGGCGGCGGGAACGGAAGCCATCTCCAAAGGGCAACTGGATTACCGCGTCGATATTCGCGCCACCGACGAACTGGCCGAACTGGTGCAGTCCTTCAACAGCATGGCGGAACAGCTCGAGTCCAGCCGGCGGCAAATCGAAGCTTCCAGCCGCGATGTGGGCGCCGCGAACGAAGCGCTCGAAAGACGACGCCGGTATATCGAAACCGTTCTCGAAAGTATTCCGACGGGAGTGATTTCGATTGATGCCGACCGCCGTGTGACGCTGGCGAACGCCGCCTTCTCCCGCATGTTTTACGTGGAGCAAAGCGAGTATATGAGTCCGGCGGCGCTGGTGAACCGGCCGCTGCGGGAGGTGATGCCCGCCGAGGTGCTGGCCGACCTGGAACCGCTGCTGCGCCGCGCGGATCGCATGGGCATTACGGCCGCCAACATGGAACTCGACCTGCCCCGGGCGCAGCTGAATGTCGCCGTAACCGTGTCGGCGCTGAGCCACGCCGAGAGGTTGGGATATGTGCTGGTGTTCGAAGACCTGTCGGACCTGCTGCGAGCGCAGAAACAGGCCGCCTGGCGAGAAGTGGCGCGGCGCGTGGCGCACGAGATCAAGAACCCGCTGACCCCGATCGCCCTTTCCGCCGAGCGCATTCATCGCCATTTGACGCGGGGTACGGCTCCCGATGCGGCTTCGCTCGATGTGATCCGGACTTGCTCGGAAACCATCGGGAACGCCGTCGAAAGCGTGCGCACGCTGGTGGATGAATTTTCGGCGCTGGCGCGTTTTCCCGCCTCGCGCCCGCAACCCGCCAGCTTGAATCAGTTGGTGGAGGGTGCGCTCATCCTGTTCAATGGACGGCTGGAGGGCATACGCGTGCGTACGGAACTGGCGCACGATCTGCCGGCGGTGATGGCCGATCCGGAAGCGATCAAGCGCGCGATCGCAAATCTGGTGGACAATGCCGCCGAGGCCATGCAGGACGCGATGCTGAAAGAGATCACGATTTCCACTTCGCTGGTGGCCAGCCGCGATGCCGTCGAACTGGCCGTCTCGGACACGGGGCAGGGCGTTTCGCGCGATGTGAAAGAAAGGCTGTTCCTGCCATATTTTTCGACCAAGCAGCGTGGCACGGGGCTGGGTCTGGCGATCGTGAGCCGAATTGTGGAAGACCATCGCGGTTCGATCCGGGTGGAAGAAAACAAACCGTTCGGCAGCCGCTTTGTGGTCGAGTTGCCCATCGCCGCGGAAACGATCAGCGCTCCGGCAGCGAGCTAGAGGAGAAAGTCGTTAGTCGTTGGTCGTCACTCGTTGGCATGGCGTCACCGTGTGCGTGAGATCTCGTTTTCGGAGAGTCGGGTGCAACCAAGCACAGGAGAATGCAGCCCCGGAGGGGCGACCGAGCTTAGCCCAGCACTTTAGCGCTGGGTAAAGTGGGGAAAATTGACTCAAGTCCCGGGACGACCAAACTTAGCGCGCGACGCGTGAGCCGCGAAGCGGCGACATTCATTAGCCCAGCGCGTAAGCGCTGGGAAGGCTGAAGTGGGTAGATCACGAATCCCGGAGGGATGACACCTCCCTATGACACAGACTCCGGAGGGACGACCGAGTACTCAGCGCATGCAGATAACCGCGAACGACCGACGACTAACGACTAGTTAAATTATGGCACACATTCTCATCGTCGATGACGAAGCCGGGATCCGTGAGTCCTTACGCGGCATCCTCGAGGACGAGGGATACAAAATCAGCGTCAGCCCGAGCGGGGAAGACTGCCTCGAAGTGCTGCGCAAGAGCAGCTTCGACTTGATCCTGCTGGATGTGTGGCTGACCGGGATCGACGGGCTGGAAGTGCTGGAAAAGATCCGCGAGATGGAGGATCCGCCGGAGGTCATCATGATCTCGGGCCACGGGACTATCGAGACGGCGGTGCGCGCGACGAAGCTCGGCGCCTACGATTTTGCGGAGAAGCCGCTGTCTCTCGAGAAGACGCTCATCCTGGTGAAAAATGCCATCGACGCGCGACGGTTGCGCCATGAAAATCTCGACCTGCGCAAGCAATTGCAGTCGAAGAGCGTGATCGTCGGAGACAGCGTTCCCATGAAGGCGCTGCGCCAGCAGATCGCGCTGATGGCGCCGACCAACGGGCGCGTGCTGATCTACGGCGAATCGGGCACGGGCAAGGAGTTGGTCGCGCACGCCATCCACATGCAGAGCCTGCGAAAAGAGCAGATGTTTGTAGAGATGAACTGCGCCGCGATTCCCGAAGACCTGATCGACAGCGAACTGTTCGGACATCGTAAGTCGTCGTTTCCCGGAGCGACGGCGGACAAGGAAGGCAAGTTTCAGAAAGCGGACAAGGGAACTCTGTTTCTGGACGAAGTCGGCGACATGAGCCTGAAGACGCAGTCGAAAGTTTTGCGTACCCTGGAGCAGCAGCGGTTCAATCCCGTGGGAAGCGACGATCGCGGTCACGGTGGACGTGCGCGTGATTGCCTCTACGAATAAGGATCTGGAGGAAGAAATCGCCAAGGGTAACTTTCGCGAGGATCTCTTTTACCGTCTGAACGTGGTTCCGTTTGTGGTGCCGCCGCTGCGCGAGCGCAAGGAAGACATCCCGCTGTTTGCCCGGCACTTTCTGAAGGAATTCGCCTCGGCCTATGGCCGCCGTCCACGAGAAATTACCGACGATGCCATTGACGCGCTGATGCGCTATGCCTGGCCGGGGAACATCCGCGAACTGCGCAATGTGATCGAGCGCATCGTCATCATGAATCCCACGACTTCACGATTTGAGCGCAAGCATCTTCCGCCGTTGGTGCACCGCGACGGCGGCCGACGCGTGGCGGGCACGGAAGGCTCGACGCTGCATCAGGCGCGGGCGGCCTACGAGCGCGACTACATCCTCAAGAAGCTCGACGAGAACCATGGCAACGTCAGCCGCACAGCGGAGGTGCTTGGACTGGAGCGCAGCCATCTGTATCGGAAGATGAAGAGTTTAGGGATTGCGGCGAAGGAGTGAAGCCGTTGTTAGCTGTTCGTCGTTCGCTGTTCAGTTGTGGCAAAACAGAAATGCGAATAGCGAAACGCGAAAAGCGATCAGCGTTTCCGCATGTGAATCTCGGTCCCGTTCTTGTGGAACTGGACATCGTCCATCAACTGATTGATTAGGAAGATGCCGCGGCCGTGATTGGAATAGAGGTTCTCGCCGTGGCAGGGATTGGCAATCTCGGCCGGATCGAAACCCGGGCCGGGATCGCGCACCACGATCAGCATGCCCCGCTCCTCGTCGCAGGCCACATCGCATTCGACCACTTTGGAGGGATCGCTTTTCGCTCCGTGCACGACGGCATTGGCCAGAGCTTCGGTCAACGCGAGTTCGATTTCGTCTTCGTGGCCCAGAGCGCATTTCATTTCCCGCACCACATTCATCACGCTGCGGACGACGGGGTCGATGGCATCGCGGTCGCCGGAAAGCGTCACGCTGAGCTTGAGGTCAAGCTTTTCCGCGTCGAAGTTACACGACTGCGGCGGCTGCTCAGAGGATGAGGAAGAATGTTCCATATTCGGCTGTGGTCTTGGCTCCAGCCTATCCTCTGACTAAGATGCAGGAAGGCGCTCAGAGATTCTAGGGACTTATGGGCTCAGATGCAAACTTTTTTTCGATCTGCAGGCAACCTTGGCGGTTACGACCGCGTGTTACCAACGGCCAGGGCGCTCGTGTAGAGACGGGGCTCGCCCCGTCTCAGGCAACGCAGCAATGCCGAGACGCGGCAAGCCGCGTCTCGACGGAGAAGCCGGTTCACGACTCCTCCCCCGGCGGGCCTCCGATCTGCTGTAGTTGACGCCGCCAATCGAGTTCTTCCACAAAGCTTCGCGAGTCGCGCCATCCCGCCTTGATCTTGACGAAGAGTTCGAGAAAGACTTTGGTGCCTACCATCTTCTCGATGTCGAGGCGGGCGGCGGTTCCGATCTTCTTGAGCATCTGACCGCCTTTGCCGAGGAGGATGGCCTTTTGGCCGTCCCGTTCGCAATAGATCACTGCCGCAATCCGAGTCAGACGCGGACTCTCTTCGAACTGCTCGATCAGGACCGAAACCGCGTGCGGGACCTCTTCATGCGTCTGCATGAGAACATGCTCGCGAATCAACTCCGCCGCCATGAAACGCACCGGCTGGTCGGTGATCTGATCTTCGGGGAAATAGCGCGGGCCGTTGGGCAGCGCTTTCAGCACGCAGGCGAGCAACTCGTCGAGGCCTTTTTTTTTGAGAGCGGAGATGGGGACGATCTCCTTGAAGTCGTGCAGCGTTTGGAACTGCGCGATCAGCGGGAGCAACTTACTCTTGTCGGCCAGGAGATCGATTTTGTTGAGCAGCAGGAAGACTGGAGTGCCGGCCTTTTTCGCGAGGTCGAGGACGAAGGCATCGTCGCGGTCCCACTTCTTCTTGGCGTCGACAATCATCAAAATAAGTTCGCAGCCTTCGAGCGCCTCGCGCACCTCGGACATCATCTTGCGGCCGAGCGAGGAGCCGGACTGATGGACTCCGGGCGTGTCGATGAGCACGATCTGGCCAGCCTCGCGTTGCTTCTGTTTGGGGACGTTGATGATGCCGAGAATGCGGTTGCGCGTGGTCTGGGGCTTGGGAGAAATGATGGCCAGCTTCTCGCCGACCAGCGCATTCAGCAGCGTGCTCTTGCCCGCGTTCGGGCGGCCCAGAATGCAGACGAATCCGGAGTGGAAGGACATGGGGATAGGCTACTAGCTTCTGGCTGCTCGCTGCCAGCTATCCCTCAGCTCATCATCGAATGACGTGGATGCGAATGCCGAGTTTCAGATTCTTCCACGACCTGTCCGTCGTGTAGACGGGAGCTCGCAGAGCCAGTCCAGCGCCAGGCAGGCCCGGTCTCCCAGCGACAAACCGAGGGCGCGTGTCACGGCTACGAGACCGCCAGCGATTCTCGCGTGCTCCTCGCTGAATGGCACGGGTCTGATTGCGCTGGGCATCCTCCCACGCTTCCTCGGGATCGCCGCCGCGACTCACCAGCTTGCTATGGACTTCCGCCAGATTAACCGTGCTGCCGAGCGGCATGGCTCAACATTTCAGGTGTCAGTTTCTCCGAGCCCGGCTCATGATTGAGCGCCGCGAGCATGGCGGACGCGTCCAATACGATCCTACTCACGCTTTGCGGCCTCGCGGCGTTCCGCGATGAGTTCGTCCGCCAGCGATACACCCGGTTTCACGTATTTCGAATGCGCCGCTGAGCGCGCTCAATTCTGCGTTTCATCGTCGTGATCCGCAGTTCGTCGTCTTCCATGCGCAAAATCACTTCGTCTCCGGCCTTGATGCCGAGCATTTTCCGATAGGAAGCGGGGATAACGACGCGGCCATTTTCGTTGACCCGCATTCGGGTTTCAGTTTCCATGTGTCACACTCCGAAATATATGACATATTATACATCAATGTCACATGACGAACAACATGACACATGGGTTCAGATCAGCTTCATCTGCTTGGGTTCGGCGGTGGTGATGCGCACGCGCTCCACCCGGCGATCGGTCGCATCGAGGACTTCGAACTTCAGGCCTTCGTCTTCGATGATCTCGCCCTTCTTGGGAATGCGACCGGCGAGTTCGCTGACCAGGCCGGCGATGGTGGAGGACTCGCGGCCTTCGGGGCGCATGCCGAAAAGTTGGTCGAGGTGGTCGACATCCATGTTGCCGGGGACGATGTAGGAGTGGTCGTTTTCCCGGACGACTTGCGCTTTCTCGCGCTCGTCGCCGATTTCGCCTACGATTTCTTCGACCAGGTCTTCGATGGTTACCAGGCCGGCTACACCTCCGTATTCATCCACTACGATTGCCATGCGGACGTTACTGCGCTGCATCTCGCGCAACAGATCACTTACTAACTTGCTTTCCGGGACGAAGTGCACATCCTTGCGCATCAGGGTCGCGACCGTACGCGTGTGCGCCTCGGAGTCGGGAACTTGCAAGACGTCCTGGGTGTGGAGAATGCCTTTGATGTGGTGAATCGAACCTTCGTAGACGGGTATCCGCGAGAAATGCTTGCCCTTGAGCAACTCGACCACCTGCTCGACGGTGCAGTCGGCCGGGACGGCCACCATCTCAGGCCGGGGCTTCATGGCTTCGCGAACGGTCTTGCCGCTGAACTCGACCGCGGACTGGATGAGGTCGCGGTCGCCTTCCTGAATGATGCCTTCTTCCTGTCCCGCTTCAATCAAGGCGTCGACGGCCTCGGAGGAATTCTCGGGCGTCGGGTCGGCGTGCTCGCGGGTGAGGGCGGCAACCGACTGGCAGAATCCGAGCACCAGAGTCACGGGCAGAACGAGGTAGATGAGCAGGCGCAAGAGCAGCGTCCAGTGCCCAAGCCAGCGTCCCTGGGTTCGCGAGAAAAAGACGAAGGGGAGCAGGCGATTACAAATGATGATGATCAGGATCAGGCTGAGCGTGGCTTCGAGAACTTCATTGATGCTCCAGGCGCGGTCGCGAAAAACGGTGAAGCCGACGATCATGGCGATGGCGGCCGTGACCAGTTGCGTGAGAATGGCCATGGAGAGCGAGGCGCGGGTGCGCGTCACTCCGAGGCGCGGCTCGACGATCTGCTCGAAGGCGTCGATGTTGTCCTGGAATTCGCGGGAGAGGAATTTGCCGAGCTCCTGGTAAAGACGGTCGACGTAGGAGACCAGCGTCAACAGGCCGAACAGGAGCACGAGAGCTATGCCGACGCCAATCATTGTGATTGCGATTGCCAGGCTATGGCTAGCGCTTCCTCCCGGTACGCTCGATCAGTCCGAGCGGAAGGTGAAGTTTCGCGCGCAACAGTCTTTCGCGCCTCGCCATCTGCCCATTGTCGCACTCGTGATCGTAGCCGCGAAGATGCAAGACGCCGTGCAAGACGAGAATTTTCACTTCTTCGGCCAGCGAGTGCCGGAGCGCCCACGCATTTTTCGCTGCGATCTCCGCCGAAATGGCGATTTCGCCGGCGAATTGCTTTTGGGCGTCGGGCTCGGCGGGAAAAGCGAGCACGTCGGTGGGCTTGTCTTTTCCTCGGAAGCGGCGGTTCAGAGACTTTATCTCGGCGCTCGAAGTCAGGAGCACGTCGACTCGACCTCTCAATCCAACGGCACGGCGAGCGCGCGCCACGAAGCGGTTGAGCGCCAGCTCGGTCAGGTCGTCGACGCGCTTTTGAAAGATCACCACATTTCCACCCCTGCTTGTCATCCCCACCAAGTTGTCATACTTACGAAGTTGTCATCCTGAGCGAAGCGAAGGACCTGCTGTCTCTTTGCATCGACAAGACAGCAGGTCCTTCGCTTCGCTCAGGATGACAATTCAAACTCTTACAGAATGACAATCCAAATCCTATCGCGCTTAATTGCGCAGCGGCGGCGGCTCTTCGGAAGCCGGCGGCGGCGCGACCGGCCTGGGTTCGGACTTGGGTTCGAGCAGCGACAACTGTTGTTCCGCCAGCCGCGCTTTGTAGTCGTCATAGGCGCGGATGATTCTCTGCACCAGGTGATGCCGCACCACGTCGCTTTCGTCGAAGTGCACGAACGCGAGTCCGTTGACACCTTTCAGAATTTCGACGGCCTCGATCAAGCCGCTGCGGCGGGCGGTGGGCAGGTCGATTTGGGTGACGTCGCCGGTGATCACCGCCTTGGAACCAAATCCCAGACGGGTGACAAACATCTTCATCTGCTCGGAGGTTGTGTTCTGCGCTTCGTCAAGGATGACGAACGAATCGTTCAGGGTGCGTCCGCGCATGAAGGCGATGGGCGCGATCTCGATGATGTTTTTTTCGAGATAGCGTTCGACGCGCTCCGGCTCCAGCATGTCGAAGAGCGCATCATACAAGGGACGCAGGTAAGGATCGATCTTCTCCTGCAAGGTGCCGGGGAGAAAGCCCAGACGTTCTCCGGCCTCGACCGCGGGGCGCGCAAGAATGATGCGGTTGACCTGCTTGTTCAGCAGCGCCGAGATCGCCATGGCGACGGCCAGGTAGGTTTTGCCGGTGCCGGCGGGGCCTACGGCAAACACCATGTCGTGCTGCTCGATGGCTTCGAGGTAGCGGCGCTGGTTGGGGCTTTTAGGCTGGACGGTGCGGCGACCAAACGACCGCTGGCGTCCCGCTTCGGCTAGGCCGCGCAGAGTCGTGTTCGGGTCGCTGACCACCACCCGCAACATGCTGCCGAGGTCGCCGTTCAGGAACTGGTGGCCGGACTTCCGCAGATGCTCGTAGTCGGCGAAGAGCTGTTCGGCGCGGGCCACGTCGCGGGGCGCGCCTTCCAGTTCAATGCGGTCGGAGCGCAGGTCGATATTGATGTTCAGGCCGTCTTCGAGCACGTGGAGATTTTCATCGCGCGTGCCGAACAGGGTCTCGATGTCGGGGGTAAGTTCAATATTCTTTTTCATTCAGGGTTATGGCGCTGCCTCCTGCAGCCTGGGGGCCCTGTTGCGATGGTCGTTTCGTGCCCGATGGGTCGGGATCGGAGCGTCCGGTTTTTGCACGCAAGAATTGTGTGTCAGGGTGGAAGGTTCCGGAACGCGCGCCAAGGGGGCGCGGACAGCCATCATTTGAATTAAGCGTAGCGCGGGCGGGCGGGGGAGTCAATGGCATCGTCGCCCGCGTTCATACCACATTAGAAATGTCCCCGTCTTGTCCACAATAGAAATGTCCCCTGGGTTGTGGTTTCATGCTGCCCCGGAAAAGAGGGCGCGTGCCTTGGCGGAAAAGCCTTTTCTCCAAGGATGATTCGAAGCTGGAGGAAGGCTCCGCCTTAGGATCGGGGAAGGGGGCGCGGGGGAAGGGGCAGCGCCCCTTCCCTCGCCCAGCGCTATCGAGGCCTTCAACTCGTGGAAGCCCAGACGCTGATTGCGGTAGTGAATGGCAACTTCCCCGGCTTCGTTTTCCCGCACCAGCACGCGACTCTTGGCCGGCGCCCAATGCTGACTCTGCCGTGCCAGTTGCAGCAGTCGATTGTTGTAGCGCACCACCCAGTCCTCACTCACCACTCGTTCCTCCTCCAGCCAGAACACTGCGTCCAGTTGCCGCGCCGTCGGCCGTCGCCGGTGGTAATCGGCTTTGGCCAATGCCGCATGCGCATAACGGCGATTGTGCTCGGCGAGATAGTGCTCGTCCAGATAGGCATTCGCCTGGCCGTAGTTCGCGATCCCGGCCAGCCGCAGTTTCTTCACCAGCCGATCCTGATGCGTGCCATGCGCCCGTTCCACGCGTCCTTTCGCTTGCGGCGAACTGGCCGCGATGATCCGGATGCCCAGCTTCGCGCACATCCGCCCAAACTGCGTTACCGCCGGTTCTCCACGCTCCCGCTCTTCGGCATTCGGCGGCCGCACGTACACGTTCTTCCAGTCTGTGTACAACGCCTGCGGCACTCCGTAGCGCTCGATCCAGCGCCGCAATACTCCTGCCGCCGCCCAGATCGTTTCCTCCTCCGAGAAACACCCCAGCGCCTTCGTCGTCGCGTCATCGACCATGTGCATCAGACAGCCGCGGGGCCCGCGCTCTTCCAGCCACTCATGAAAGCTGCCGTCCAACTGCACTAACTCGCCAAAGTGCGCCTTCGCTTCTCGCCGCTGCCGATACGGTTTCCGCCGCCGCTGTCTCGGCCACAGCCCCGCCTCTTTCCGCCACCGCCGCAGCGTCTCGGCCTGCACTTCGAGTCCGTCATCGCTGGCCAAGTGCTCGGCCGCCAACGTCGGCCCGAAATCCTCGTAGCGGGCTTGCACCTGTTGCAGCACCGCCGCTCGGAACTTCGCTGGGTAGGCCCGGTTCGACACTCGCCCGCAGTTCCCATGCTGCAACGCTTTCGCTCCTCCCGCCCGATACCGCGCCCAGATCCGCTTGCTCTGCCGATAACTCAACTCCAACAACTCCGCCGCTTCGCGCAAGCGCAAACTCTGCGCCTTCACCCGGCTCATCACCTCGACCCGACTCAACTCTCTCCTGCTCAATCCCGTTCTCCCCAATCTTCGTTCCTCCTCGCCGAAGGAACTCTAAAAGGGGACACTTCTAATGTGGTCGCAGGGGGACACTTTTAATGTGGTTCAACATGGCATCGTCGCCCGCGTATACATCGCCCGCTCTCTTCTCTAGTATCGCGCGGTCGAAGAATTTGTTCGCCGGCGCTTGCGGTCGCGCTCTCAAGTGATTACAATGTAATTACTGAGGTTTCGCAAGATGAAAACCGAACTGGTTCGCATCGGCAATTCTCGTGGCGTTCGCATCCCCAAGCCCTTCATCGAACAATGCGGGTTGGGCGAGACAGTCGAGTTACGGGTCAGGAACGATTGTCTGATCATCTCTCCGGGACGCCAGCCACGCCAGGGCTGGGACGATGCCTTCCGCGCCTCAAGCCACGGCGTAGACGACGAACTCATGCTTGAAATCACGGAGCCCAACGAGTTCGACCATACGGAGTGGCGGTGGTAGGCGGGCCGCAACGGGATGAGGTCTGGCTCGTCACGCTCGACCCCACCCAGGGAGTGGAGATCCAAAAGACGCGCCCTTGTCTGGTCATCTCCCCCGATGAAATGAACCGGCACTTGCGGACCGTCATCATTGCCCCCATGACCACCGTCACGCGCCCCTACCCCACACGCGTCGCGGTGCGCTTTCAGGGGAAACGAGGGCAGGTGGCGCTGGATCAACTCCGCGCCGTGGACCGGCAGCGTCTGGTGCGGAGGCTCGGGGTGGTGTCGGCAAAAACTGCTCAGGATGTTTCCGCCAGGCTTCTGGAAATGCTCAGCCGAGTGTAAGGCAGCGGCCTGCAGGAATGCGTGCTAACATTTCGCCGTGGCGATCACCGATACAACCCCTGAGGCGAGGGCCCGCCAGCTTGAAATTCTACGCGCCATGTCGGGAGAACAGCGGATGATGCTGGCATACGAGATGAGCATGTTCATGCGAGAGATAGCGAAGGAAGGCATACGGCGCGATCATCCCGACTGGACCGAAGCGCAAATTGCACGAGAATTGTTGAGGCGGGCGTTCTTTCCCGCGCCCTTACCCGCCTGGCTCCGATGAGCATCCAGGATGTACTCCAGAGAATTATCTTGGCGCTCGATCAAGCAGGGATTGCATACATGCTCTCGGGTTCATTCGCCAGCGCGTATTATGGCGCGTCGCGCTCCACACAAGACATCGACTTCGTCATCCATGCGAGTTCCGAGCAATTGCGCTCATTCATCGGCGCGTTGCCCGTGAGTGAGTATTACGGCGATCTCGATTCAGCCCTCGAAGCCCACCAGCGACAATCCATGTTCAATGTGATCGACCAAGCCACCGGCTGGAAGATCGATTTCATCATTCGCAAGTCGCGCCCTTACAGCCAGGAGGAATTCCGTCGTCGACAGCGAGTGACGTTGCATGGCGTTGCTGTTTTCATGACGACTGCGGAAGACGCAGTCATTTCCAAGCTCGAATGGGCCAAACGGGCGCACTCAGGGAGGCAAATTGAGGACGTTGCGGCAATTTTGAGAGTGCGATGGGAAACGCTCGATCGAGCGTACTTGGTCAGGTGCATTGCCGAATTGGGTTTGGAAACAGAGTGGCGCGACGCACAGCGGGCGGCGGGAATCTCGGACTGAGTCGGAATTTTGGGCAGGCGCGTGATCTCTGAGCACCTAGCAGTGATCGACGGAAGCGGGTCCTACCGCACTTCGTCAGTAAATGCCCGAGTCCATTCGTGGCCGTGAACTTCAAAAGTCTTGGCTGGCATCGTCCCTGCGGGCGATACCTCGGTGACGCTAATTCGCATGGCCGGCGCCCCGTTTCTTAGCACGTCGACTCGATGTGCGATCTTTACACCAGCGAAATCCTCGAACTCTGACCGACGTGTTTCGATCCCCTTAAAATATGTCTTCAGGAGTAATCCTGAATTGTCGAACCAGTATCCCCGGGCCTGTTCCGGGTCCAGGTTTCCCTCGGGACTCTCATATCCGGCGAGTACACGCAGCGTCTGAGTACCGTCCACTGTGTCCCGTTTGATCCTCCAATCTGACTCTGTAAAAGTATCAATCGCTGGAACGGGTTCGAGTGCCTTCAGCACGAATCGTAGAATCGCAGCATCCTCGCCTTCTGCGAACTGATAGGTCTTCTCACCGTTCCTTGAACGCACATAATGGCTACTTGCGAACCACGCTTCCCTACGCCATTGGGTATCGCTTAACCAAGTGTCTTCATACCGCCCTTTTTCGGTCGTTCCCGCTTTGGTTCTTGCTTCGAATTCCGCGCGCAACACATAGGGTGCGCCTGTTCCCGCCGCCGGAAAGCCGATGTGCCTGCCCCGTTCGAAGTAAGCACGTGCGCTCTCGAATGTTTCAAGCCCCGCAGGCCGAGTGGTCTTGAAAGGTGTCCTGACTTGCGACATGGCTTGAACTGGCACACCGTTGAGCAGAAATGGCTTGAACCGCATCGCCGCAACTGCTTGCCTCCCCGTCTCATTCACGGAGGAATTTTCAGACATGATGCTCTCTATGTCCCTTACCTTTCCTTCGCGGTCGATAATTACGATCGTTGTGACATTTCCCTGGAGGGGGCCGTCCTGAACCGGCGGCCAGACTATTGGTTGCATCGGCCGCAGATTCTTTCGTAGCGAAGTTTCGTCAAGAAACACCGTCTGTAGCGGCTGCGGGTCTCCCCCTTTTGCCGTAGCGTCAAAGAACCCCGGCGCAGCTTCTCCCAGATCTTCGAGGGTCGTCACCTTCGCCGTTACTTGGATCGATCCTGCGTTCACCGTTCGCGCGATCATCCGCCCATGAAAGCTCTTATAGTCCTTAAACTCTCCACCCCATCCGAAGCCACCTGCATAAAGCAGCAGTCCCGTGCTGTTTTGCAAAGCGACCCATGATCTCAGTATGTTCTTAACCTCCGCAGTCCCGCTGGTGGTGATCCAGTTTATGTTCGTCATCGGCCCTATGGGGCGCACCTCTGCCTCTTTCACGTGCTCGAGAACCTCGTCGAGGGGCGGCACCGGTTTCACCAACTCGACAGCGGTCTCGCGCAGCCATTCGGGAAAATAGTCGCCTTCGTTCTTCTGCCAGTCGTGGGCACCATCCACGATTTCGGTCTGATGAAATCCCGGCGATCGCAACTCCCGTTTCCACTGAGTCGGCGACGCCCACCATATCTCCACCTCGCCAGAACGGCCAGAGTCCTTGTCCCGCTCAAAGCTGGGCGCCAGTGTCGCCCTAAGATGAAAGGGCTTGGTGCCCGCCTGATCCAGCGTGCTCCGCTCTATTGCTTTCTTGACTTCTTTGACTAGGTTTTCGGCGCGACCGAGAGTTGGCCACACCAACAACGCTGCAAACACCACAATCGGCCATTGCCTGCGCATACGCAAAATATACAGAAGCAACGAGCAAGAAAATAGGACGAGGGCAGCGAGGCTGTTTTACACGCCTTCGCTCCGGGCCTCAAGAGTCGATGCCCACACCGCCCGATCCTTAGCCCACGCCCGCAACTCGGCAATTTCCTCGGCGCGCGTGATCGACAGCGGCACGGTGGACGAGAGCGCGGTAAGGAGGTCTTCGGTCGCCAATTCCTGTTTGCGCGCAAAGGCGGCGTACATTGCACCTTGCACGGCGGATTCAATTTCCGCTCCGGAGAAGCCTTTGGCTGCGTCTGCAACCCGGTCCAGATCGTAGTCGGCGGGATTGCGTTTGCGCTTGGTCAGTTGGATCGCGAAGATTTGTTTCCGCTCGGCTGCGCTGGGGAGGTCTACGAAGAAGAGTTCATCGAAGCGGCCTTTGCGGATTAGCTCCGGCGGCAGGACGGTTACGTTGTTGCAGGTGGCGGCTACGAAGACGGCGGGCTTGCGCTCCTGCATCCAGGATAGAAACGACGCCAGCAAGCGCGACGAGACTCCCGCGTCGGCGGAGGCGGAATCGGGGCCGCTTCCGGCGAAGACTTTTTCCAGTTCGTCGATCCACAGGACGCAGGGGGCCAGACCCTCGGCTACTCGAAATACTTTCTGAATTCGCTTTTCGGTTTCGCCGATGAATTTGTCGTAGACGGCGGCGGTGTCGAACTTCACTAGCGGCAGCTTCCATTCCCCGGCGACGGCTCTGGCGCAGAGACTCTTGCCGCAGCCTTGGACGCCCAGAATGATTACGCCTTTTGGCGGGTCGAGGCCGAACTGGCGGGCTTGGTCGTCCCAGGAGCCTCGGCGCTGCTGCAGCCAGTGCTTTAGATTGTCGAGGCCGCCGACGCTGGACATGGTGTCGGTTGCGTCCACGAACTCCAACATTTCGGAACGCTTCAGCAAAGCTTTCTTGGCGTCGAGTACGTCGGTGATGCAGTCGGGCGAGAGCGCCAGGCGTCCGACTACCGTCTGCGAGATGGCGCGTTCGGCAGCCTCTTCCGTTAGTCCGCGGAGATTGGCGGCCATCGCGTCCACGCCATTGGCATCAAGCTGGAGTTTTAGGGTGTGGGTACCGGCCAGCCGGGTGTAGGTTTCGCGGATGATTTCGCGCAGGCGGTCGCGGTCGGGCAGCGGGAGATCGAGAAATTCCACCAGGCTCGCCAGTTCGGGCGGCATTTCGATGGCAGGGGCGGTCAGCACCAGCGTCCTTCGATTGGCGGAGAATTTCTGGCCTACGTCGCGCAGACGGCGCACCACTACCGGGTTATCCATGTGGCGGTGGAAGTCTTTGAGCACGAAGACGGCCTCGATGGTCATGGTTTCGAGGTTGGCCAGCGCCTGCACCGGGTCGGCGGTGTTGTACATGGCAGCCTTCGCCCCCGCGCCGGCGTCGGTGCCGCTGAACGTGTGAAGGTGGGTCTCCGACCCGCCTTGGCCGGCTGCGGAACCCGCCCCCACACCGCTGCCGGAGCGGACTAGGCCGTCGGCGATGGTCCATTCAAAGACGGCTAGACTCAGCTCGGAGCAGGCCGTGCGCACCAGGGTTAGCGCGCGGACTTCCTCGACCGTCTCCATGACGACGATAGGGGTGGAGGAGTTGATCAGGACTTTGAGGCGGTCGATGGCACTTGGACTCTGGGGCGAATTCATATCTATTTGACCGGGCGCGACTTGCTCCCGTAGAATACAGCTTCGGTTCCTACCGGAATACTCTCCTAGCGTGATCTAGGGCAAACAAAGGTAATCAAGCCTCATGGCAAATCATTTTTCGGCGATGAAACGCGCCCGTCAGACAGCGAAACGAACCGTCCGCAACCGGGCCAACAGTTCGCAACTGCGCACCGCTTTGCGGAGCCTGCGCGAAAGCCTCGAAAAGGGCGACAAGGCCGCCGCCGGCCAGACCTACCGCGAGACGGTGTCGGCGCTCGACAAGGCGATCCAGAAGGGTGTTTTGCACGAAAACACCGGTTCGCGCTACAAATCGCGGCTCTCGGCACGGCTGAACGCGCTGAAGTAGCTTCTGCCCCTGCTGGCCGTGGAGGGTTCCGCAGGGGTGCAAATATTCCTTGACCTTCCCTAGCGGTTTGTTATACTTAGGTGTTCTCAGGACATCAAAGCAGTTTCTGCCGGTCCTTTGGAACCTCCGCCCGTGTTGTGGCAACTCCATAAAGAATAAGCAACTTTTGGGCTGGGCGGGGCATCTATCTTGGGTAATTCTGGCAAATCCCATTGCATCTGGCTCACGTTACAGTCTGGCTAGCGTAGTCAACCATCACCCCGCGGGCAGACGATGGGATCGTGGCTTAAATTATCCCTATTGTGAGGAGAACGATGAACATGCGCTCTGATCGCGTATTTGACGCTCTACATACTTTGCGGAACCGGTATATGCTCTGCCAACTTGCCTCGAAGGCAACGCGGAGATTCCATAAGCCGAACACCCGCATCCAGGAAACCATGAATCAGGTGTTTGACAAGATCGCCGATGCCGAGCGTCATGACATCCTGAGCGAACCCGAGAACTTTGCCGAAGCACAACGGCGAGCTGCTTAAGCAGCTCCGCCGTGTGCCCGCACGGCGGCAGAGCAATCCAGTCCCGCGAGAGAAAACGAAAATCCCTCCCGAAAAATCATCCACGTAGGCAAATATGACCATTGCAGAACTCAAAGAAAAAAATATTACCGAGCTGACCAAGATCGCCCGATCGTTGGAGCTGCCGGGCGCCAGCGGACTCCGCAAACAGGACCTCATCTTCAAGATCCTGCAGGCGCAAAGCGAAAAAGAAGGACACATCTTCGCCGAAGGTGTGCTGGAGATCCTCCCTGACGGCTACGGCTTTCTGCGCTCGCCCGATTACAACTACCTGCCTGGGCCCGACGATATTTACGTGTCGCCGTCGCAGATCCGCAAGTTCGACCTGAAAACCGGCGACACCATCAGCGGCCAGGTGCGCCCGCCCCATGAGGGCGAGAAATATTTCGCGCTGGTTAAGATCGAGGCGGTCAACTTCGAGTCGCCCGACGAGGCGCGCAACAAGATTCTGTTCGACAATCTGACGCCGCTGTATCCGCAGGAGCGGTTGAAGCTCGAAACCGTCAAAGAGAATATCAGCGCGCGCGTCATGGACCTGCTGACGCCGCTCGGCAAAGGACAACGCGGCCTGATCGTCTCGCCTCCCCGCGCCGGCAAAACAATGCTGCTGCAGAACGTGGCCAATTCGATTACTACGAATCACCCTGAAGTCGTGCTGATGGTGCTGCTGATCGACGAGCGCCCGGAAGAAGTTACCGACATGCAGCGCTCGGTCAAGGGCGAGGTCATCTCTTCGACCTTCGACGAGCCCGCCGCCCGCCACGTGCAGGTCGCCGAAATGGTGATTGAAAAGGCTAAAAGACTGGTCGAGCACAAGCGCGACGTGGTCATCCTGCTCGATTCGATTACGCGCCTCGCGCGCGCTTACAACACGATCGTTCCGCCTTCGGGCAAGGTGCTCTCGGGCGGCGTCGATTCGAACGCATTGCAGCGTCCGAAGCGGTTTTTTGGATCGGCCCGCAATATCGAAGAAGGCGGCTCGCTCACCATCATTGCTACGGCCCTCATCGACACCGGGTCGCGCATGGACGACGTGATCTTTGAGGAATTCAAAGGCACGGGCAATTCGGAAATCATCCTGGATCGCAAGCTGGTGGATAAGCGGACATTCCCCGCGATTGACATCCAGCGCTCGGGCACACGCAAGGAAGAGCTGCTGATTCCGAAAGAAGATTTACAGCGCATCTGGGTGCTGCGCAAGGTGCTGAACCCGCTGTCGCCGGTCGAAGCCATGGAATTGTTGATTGAGCGGCTGGCTAAGGCGACGACGAACAGCGAATTCCTGGCCAAGATGAGCTCGCTGTAGCTCGCGTAGGGGCGGACGCATTCGTCCGCCCGATCCAGCGTTAGTGTGCCACCTGCCCTGGGTGGCTTGAACAATACACGGTTGACAATGTGTATAGTATATATATACACTATACGCGATGATCAAGAGCTTCCGGCACAAGGGTGTCGAGCAGTTCTTCCACACAGGATCGAAGGCGAAAATCCAGCCGCATCATGCCGGGAAATTGAGACTACAGCTGGCCGCGCTGGACAACGCCAAATCCCCGAAGGATATGAACGCACCCGGCTGGAGGCTGCATCCCTTGCGCGGCGATCTGGAAGACCACTGGTCGGTGGATGTCAACGGCAACTGGCGGCTGACCTTTACCTTCGAGGGGGAAGATGCCGTGCTGGTGGATTATCGGGACTACCACTGAGAGGTCTTTATGCGCATGCACAATCCGCCACATCCGGGACGAGTTCTGCGAGAGTATTTGGGGACGAGGTCGGTTACAGACACCGCCAGGCACCTAGGCGTAACCCGGGTCGCTCTATCACGCATTTTGAATGGTAGCGCGGGAATTTCAGCGGACATGGCGCTCAAACTGGCCGATGCCCTAGGCACCAGCCCCGAACTATGGACCGGCATGCAGACACAGTACGATCTGTGGCAAGCGTCCCAGCACCGCCGCAAAAAGGTGAGGCCGTTCTTCGTGGGAGCAGGGCGGGATGACACCGCAGCGAAATCTCAATCATCGCAATGTGCGCGATGAGTGGGAAAGCACGTCCTAGCTGTCTGACGCGCAGCGATCCTCTGCCGCTATTCCGGCGTGACCGCTTCCCGGTGCGCATCCGCCCACCACGCCCAGGGCACCAGTAACCACATCGCCATCGCGCCAATAGCCAGTTGATGAACGCTGGTAGGCGGTGGTCCGAAGGTCGCCGCCAGCCATCCTAGAAAGAGAAACGCGATCAAACTCCAAAACGCCCATTTGCCGACCACGTCGCGGCCGCGAGTCGCGCTGCTATAGAGCCAGATTCCCGCGGCGGACAAAAGCACCTCGGCGGCAATCGAGGCCGGCCACGAATTCCAAAGCCCGAGCCCATACTTCGGACCACCCGGCCAGAGCGGCAGATCCGGGCGATGCACCAGAAAATCCAGCACCCAGTGACTGAGCACCAAGGCGCTCACCACCCAGGCTCCCCGGCGATAGCGGCGAATTATGTAGTAGGCGAGTCCTACCAGAAGCGACCAACGCACCGCCATGGTGAGGCTGTGCGAAAGGGGATAGTCGTAAAAATCCAAAGCCTGGACCTTGGTGATGCCAGGAGCCACCCGCACGTGCTCCCAACCGAGCAGAAGAAATACTGGCCAGAGCAGATCCAGGAGCTGGGCGCCGGCAATCAAGGTACCCAGGGAAGTCCGGGGAGCGAGGCGCTTGGCGGCGAGGGCTACGCCAAAATGTCCGATGAACATGCTACCAAGCTAGCAAATCTACCGGCCGGCCTGCGAGCCAGAATCCTCTCAGGGACCCAAGCCAACTATGGGCGGGGCAGCCGATTTTAGTAGGTGGTCAACCAAGAAAAAAACGCCATCCAGTTGCGCTGGATGGCGTTTTGCGTTTCTAAGATTGCGGCGCTTCGCGCCGCTGGACGGGCGAGGACGCCCGTCCCCACACGTTCTCGCTTACTCCGACGTGATTCGCATCCCGTAGAACGACCGGTACACGAAGAAGACGGAGACCAAGAAGAAGCAAAGCGCCAGGATGTGCGTCAGCCCCGTGCCCTGGTCGCGGGTCAGCGAGACGGCCAACTCGACTGCCAGCAGTCCGAACAGCGTGGTGAACTTGATGACCGGGTTCATGGCCACCGAAGACGTGTCCTTGAAAGGATCGCCCACCGTGTCGCCGATTACCGTGGCGTCGTGCAGGGGAGTGCCTTTCTGTTTGAGTTTGGTCTCGACGATCTTCTTGGCGTTGTCCCACGCGGCGCCGGCGTTCGCCATGAAGATGGCCTGGTAGAGACCGAAGATCGCAATCGAGATCAGGTACCCGATAAAGAAGAACGGCTCCACGAAGGCGAACGTCAACGTCCCGAAGAAGACGGCAACGAAGATGTTGAACATGCCTTTCTGCGCGTACTTGGTGCAGATCTCGACCACCTTCTTGCTGTCGGAAACGGATGCTTTCTCCGCGCCCTCGAGTTTGATGTTGGCCTTGATGAACTCGACCGCGCGATAGGCGCCCGTGGTCACGGCCTGCATGGATGCGCCGGTGAACCAATAGATCATGGCGCCGCCCGTAATCAGGCCCAGGAAGAATGGAGCGTGCAGCAACGAGAGCTTCTCCACATTCGCAGTCAGCCCGTTGGTCAGGGCCATGATGATGGAGAAGATCATGGTCGTGGCGCCGACCACCGCGGTGCCAATCAGCACCGGCTTGGCCGTCGCCTTGAAGGTGTTGCCCGCGCCGTCGTTCTCTTCCAGCAAATCTTTCGACCGGTCGAAATTCACGTCAATGTTGAAGTCCTTCTTGATCTCCGCCTTCACGTTGGGCACTTGCTCGATCAGCGAGAGTTCATAGACGGACTGTGCGTTGTCGGTAACGGGGCCGTAGGAATCGACCGCGATGGTCACCGGCCCCATGCCGAGGAAGCCGAAGGCAACCAGGCCGAAGGCAAACACCGGTGCGGCAATCATGGTGGCCGCCACGCCCAAACCCATCTGGCTGAAGAAGTAAGCAATCGACATCAGAGTGACCATCGCCAGCCCCAGGTAATACGCGGAAAAGTTTCCGGAGACAAAACCGGAAAGGATTCCGAGCGATGCGCCGCCTTCTTTGGCCGAAGTCACCACTTCATTCACGTGGCGGGATTCCACCGAAGTGAAGACCTTGACCAGTTCAGGAATCAACGCTCCCGCCAGCGTTCCGCAGGAGATGATCGAAGCCAGCTTCCACCACTGCGTGGTATCGCCCCCAAGGTTGGGGATGATGAAACGCGAAACAATGTAGGTGGCGATGATCGAAACAATCGAAGTCAGCCAAACCAGCCAGGTGAGCGGGGTTTCAAAATTCATTTTGTCCGCGTCGCCAAAGCGGGCCTTCGCGATGGCGCCATTGATGAAATAGGCCAGTGCGCTCGAGACCAGCATCATGATGCGCATCACGAAAATCCAAACCAGCAACTGCACCTGGATAGAGGGATCTTTGACGCCCAGCAAAATGAAGGTGATCAGCGCGACGCCGGTGACACCATAAGTTTCGAAACCATCGGCGGACGGGCCGACCGAGTCGCCGGCATTGTCGCCGGTGCAATCGGCAATCACGCCGGGGTTGCGGGCATCGTCTTCTTTAATCTTGAAGACGATCTTCATCAAATCGGAACCAATGTCGGCGATCTTGGTGAAGATGCCGCCGGCGATACGCAGCGCGGCCGCGCCCAGAGACTCGCCGATGGCGAATCCGATGAAGCACGGGCCCGCATAATCGCCCGGCACGAAGAGCAGGATGAAGAGCATGATCAGCAGTTCGACCGAAATCAGCATCATGCCAATCGACATGCCGGCTTCGAGCGGAATCTGATAAACCGGGTAAGGCTTGCCGGGCAGAGAAGCGAAGGCCGTCCGCGAATTCGCGAAGGTGTTGACGCGAATTCCGAACCACGCCACGCCGTAGCTACCCGCGATTCCCACCAGACTGAAGGCCAGAATGATGATCACCCGGGGAATTTCGAAATGCCGCAAAAAACCAAAATAGAGCACGATGACGGCGGCAATGAACGCCCACAACAGCATCAGGAACTTGCCCTGCGTGATCAGGTAAGTCTTACAGGTTTCGTAAATCAGTTCCGAGATTTCGCGCATGGAACGGTGCACGGGCAGGTTCTTCAGACGCATGAAAATAACCATGCCAAAGCCGAGGCCGAAAACGCAGAACAGCAGCCCGATCATCAGCAGGCTGTGCCCGTTCACACCGAGAAATGAAACCGTAGAAAGGTCAGGCAGCTTCAGAGCCGCCTCGCCCCCTTCTTCAGCGGGTTGGGCCAGCGCAGAGCCGGCGGTCAGAAGCAGGGTGGCAAGGGTTGCCGCGGTTTTCGCGAAACAGCGCCCCGCCGACGCAAAATTGGCGTTCCAAGTGCGCATGAATATCCTCCTGTAGATCGTATTTAGGGGTCACAACGTGTGCTCTTCCTCCGGCGCCTCAACACCCGCGGGACCACCCCGCCGCGAGCCCAGGCTGAACGCCAGAGTTCTCAACACGTTCCGAACACGCTTCCACCGCCAGGCGTATAAACAAAGAGGAGTGCCGATTTGGCCGCGTCGGAAAACCTGTGCCGTTTGCATGGAGCCCAGAAGCGGGCGCCACACCTCGGCATAAAGCACTCGTTTATAGCATCTCGCCGGAAGGCGGGTCAACGGCGCACATCACACTGCAATGTGCGGCTTTGCAACTGCGCCTGCAGCCATCAGATAGGCGTGTGAGAGAGCGGCCTCGGTTCGGGTCTACCGGGATCGGGCGGCTTTCGTATAATTGAGCCTCAGCCATGCCCGCCTCCCTGGACTCGATTGTCGCCGCCACCCGCCAGCGCCTCTCCCAGCGCAGATTCGGGCTCGCGTCCGCGCCCATATCTGGAGGCCGGGATTCCGTCCTGGACGCGCTGGAGGCCGCCGCCGCCGGGCACACGCCGCGCGGATTTCGCACCGAGCTGCGCCGGGTGGCACGGGACCGACGCGCGGTCGCCGTGATTGCCGAGCTGAAGAAGGCTTCGCCCTCGCGAGGCTTGATCCGCGCCGATTTCAACCCCGCGGAACTCGCGCGCGATCTCGAACAGGCAGGCGCCGCGGCCCTGTCGGTCGTGACCGACGAAGAATTTTTCCAAGGCTCCCTCGCCTATTTGCGCCAGGCGTCGTCGAGCAGTTCTCTTCCCTGCTTGCGCAAGGATTTCATCGTCGATGAATTTCAGATCGTGGAATCCCGAGCCCACCGTGCCGACGCCATCCTTTTGATTGTGGCCGCACTGGATCAGAAAGAGCTGATCGCGCTGGCCGGAATCGCCCGATCGCAGGGGCTCGACGTTTTATGCGAAGCGCATGACGAACCGGAACTCGAACGCGCGCTCGATGCGGGTTGCGACCTGATCGGCATTAACAGCCGTAATCTGCGCACCTTCGAAGTCGATCTCGAAACCGCATTCCGGCTCGCGGACAAAATACCCGCCAGCTGCGTCCGCATAGCCGAGAGTGGAATCCGATCGGGCGCGGACCTGGCTCGTCTGCGCTCCGCCGGCTACGACGCATTCCTGATTGGCGAGTCGCTGATGAAAGCGGAACACCCAGGCGAAGCGCTGGTCAAATTGATGGGAGAAGCAAGAATGGTGACCAGTGGATAGTGGGTTTTACTGACAACTGATAGCTGACAGCTGTTCTTATGACTTGGATCAAGATCTGCGGAATCACGAATCTTGACGACGCGCTAGCCGCCAGCGATGCGGGCGCGAACGCCTTGGGATTCGTTTTCTATCCGGAGAGCCCGCGCCACGTCGGTCTAGAAACTGTGCGCTCGATCGTCGCCAGGGTACCGCAGCCAATAGAAAAGGTCGGCGTCTTCGTCAACGAAACCATGGACCGAGTGCTTGACACCGTCAAACAGGCGGGCCTTACCGCTGTGCAATTGCACGGCGATCAGAGCGTGGAATTCAGCCGCGCGCTGTTCCAGAAACTCGCGAACGGACCCGGGCGTCCTACGATTTTCCGCACCTGGGCTGCGAAAGTTTTCGACGTTCCCGCTGGACAATCGGTGGGATGGGATCCGGTCGCGGTTGGACTGGTAGAACCGGATGAGGCGTACAAGGGCAAGCGAGTGCACAAAATCCACGTCGCAGAAAACGGCGACCTCTTTCTTGAAACCCACGGCTTCCGCCCCGGCGTGATCTCAGGCGTCCTGCTCGATTCCTCAAGCGCGGAAAAGCGAGGCGGCACGGGACAGGCTTTCGACTGGGAACGCGTGCAACCATGGGCTGGAATCATCAACAGCATCAGCAAGCTGATCGTTGCCGGCGGCTTGCGTCCCGGCAATGTGCAGGAAGCGATCCACCTGCTGCATCCGTGGGGAGTGGACGTTGCCTCCGGCGTGGAACGCGAACCGGGCAGAAAAGATCCGCGAAAAGTCCGCGCCTTTGTCCAAGCCGTGCGGGCGATGGAAGAGAACTCGTAGTCCGGCAGCCCCGGAGGGGCGGAATATGAGAGCCTGGCAGGCTGCGGAATCGCTCAAAAGAGCGCCCCGTGCGATGCCCCAGCCGCGAAGCGGCGGAACAGGACAGCCCGGCACGGAAGTGCCGGGTAGGCGGAAGTGAAACCAATCGAGTCCCGCAGGGACGGCACCCAAGCGCACGCACGACACAGGTTCTTATGGCGACCGCAACGATTTCGAAACGTACATCGCTTCACACCCAAAAACAACCGGCCCCCGGCCGCTTCGGCCCCTACGGCGGCCGCTACGTTCCGGAAACGCTGATGGCCGCGCTCGAGGAACTCGAGCGCGCATACGAAAAAGCCAAGCGCGATCCGAAATTTCAGCACCGCCTCGACCAGTTGCTGAAGACATACGCCGGACGCCCGACGCCGCTGTCGTTCGCCCGCCGCCTGACCGCAAAACTTGGCGGCGCGAAAATTTATCTCAAGCGCGAAGACCTGCTCCACACCGGCGCGCACAAAATCAACAACTGCCTAGGACAAGGCTTGCTAGTCGAACGCATGGGCAAGCACCGCGTCATCGCCGAAACCGGAGCCGGTCAGCACGGAGTCGCCACCGCCACCGTCTGCGCCCTGCTAGGCTTCGAGTGCGTAGTCTACATGGGCAACGAAGACATGCGCCGCCAGGAACTCAACGTCTTCCGCATGAGGCTGCTGGGCGCCGAGGTTCGCGGAGTCGATTCCGGCTCGCGCACCCTAAAAGACGCCATCAACGAAGCCATGCGCGACTGGGTCACCAACGTCCGCACCACGCACTATTTGCTAGGCAGCGTGTTAGGAGCGCATCCCTATCCCACCATGGTGCGCGACTTCCACCGCGTAATCGGTCGCGAAGCCCGCGCCCAAATCCTCAAAGCCGAAGGCAAGCTGCCCAAAGCCATCATCGCCTGCGTAGGCGGAGGCTCGAACTCGATAGGAATTTTCTACGACTTCATCAAAGACAAGAAAGTAGAGTTGATCGGCGTAGAAGCCGGAGGCCGAGGCGAAGCCCTAGGCGACCACGCCGCCCGCTTCCGAGGAGGATCGCCCGGTGTACTGCAGGGAACATTCTCGTATGTCTTGCAGGACAAGTCCGGCCAGATCGCACTGACGCACTCCGTCTCAGCAGGCCTAGACTATCCCTCAATCGGCCCCGAGCACGCCGCGCTTCACGACACGGGCCGTGCCGAGTACCTGCCCGCTTCCGACGCCGAAGCGCTCGAAGCCACGACGCTGCTCGCGCGCACCGAAGGCATAATCCCCGCGCTCGAATCCGCCCATGCCGTCGCCGAAGTTATCAAACGCGCCCCCAAATGAGAAGGTCAGAGGTCGTAATAGTGAACATCTCGGGCCGCGGGGATAAAGATATTGGGATTTTGCGAGAGAATCTGAACCTGGATTAGCTGGACTGACTAGCACCTAATGCCGATATTGCGACAATATAATAGGCTCTATGAACTCGCTGCTTTCGACCATTACTGTCTTTGCTTTGGCAGTAACGCCTCCGCACAGTATGCAGCCCCGCGTATTGATGGGTGACTCTTCACACTGCGACGCCGTGATGGTTCGGAAGGGACACATCGTCATCGAGGAGGTGTGCACGGCGTTAACAGGTGGCCGAAAGGACCACTCCAACCGTGCGGAAGTAGCTTGGGACAGTCAGGTGGCTGTCATCACTGAATCCGACGAGAAGGCTTCTGCAGATTTGTTCCGATGCCCATTCTCTTCTCTCGCGGCTTTCCACGCGGCACCATGACCTTTATTGGGACAGCAAGAAGGTAGATTTAGGCAAGACCGATGTTTTCGACCTGTACACGGCCATTCCATGGCAAGGTGGTGTATTGATCTACGGGCGGACAATCCCAAGCCGTCTTTTTGGAGTCTTGGTCGTTTAAACGTCACTTCATCGAAGCTAGGGATATCGAGCCATTTTGTGCAATCTACTTTGACCCCAACACACTCAAGGGGGAAGATCTTTGGCTCAATGGAAAGGCAAATCGGGGCTTCTTCGTCTTCCCCATCCCAAATTGAACTCTGAGTGCTCGACCCTAATTTGTGGCGCCGGTGGTCCATTCAAGGCCGCCTTTGGCTTGAGGGGTTCAGTGGGCGGCCAGGCTTAGGTTTCAATATCACTCACGAGGGCGCCGACAACTCCCTTGACCGGAATTTTCAGTTCGTCACGGTGAGCCAGGCGCAATCCGCGTGACACTAAAAAACATGGCGCCATCTGAATGATTTTTGGGATCCGCAGTCTTGTATCTGAATGCGCCGAAGGATATTGTAGCCCTTCCGCTTCTTGCAACCTGCGGGCGCGGTCCCGCCGGAAATTCCTTGCGCACGCCCCGCGCCAGCACATTATTCGGTAAATCTTCGAGTTCTTTCCTTGCTGAAGGCTTTACTCAACGACATACCTAGCCACAAAGTCGCCCGTGCTTGGTCGCTCTGTTTTGACTTTTTCCAGAGGTATGCCCTTTTCCCTTCGCCGCTTCTTGGAGATGAGGCCGTCCAATAATCCTGCAGCCTACTCCATGCTTTTCAAGTCAATCAGAACCGCGACCTTGCGGCAATTGTTATCGGTAACGGGCTGGCTCAGTTTATATCATTCCCGTCATGTGCACGTTCACTGCAAAACGTCACCATAGCCCGCGTCGCACACCGGCGCGAGCGTCACCGAATAGTTAAACGGTGACGCCCCCGCTACTTCGTAGCCGTGACTGCCTGTTCCAGTGTCTCCCGAATAAAACGCGTATAAGGGATGCCGCGCGCCTTGGCCCGAGCCTTCACCGCGGCGAGCAACGGCTTCGGCATGCGCATGTTGATCTGTTCCTCCTTCTTCTCGAATTCAAACCGCGCCGGCTTAAACTGTGAGAAATCGAGTTTGGAAAGGTCTTGGGCGAGAAACGCTTCGGCCTGCTCATCGGTTCTTAGGGGTGGCACTTTCTTTTTCATAAGCTGCGATCTCCTTGGCATGCATATACCGAGCACTCACCGGGCGAATCAGGCGGCGACCATCTTTTGTGCGCACCGTGAACGCCACAAATAACGGCCTCCCCGCGCTTGTTTTTCCCACCGCAATCAAACGATCCTCGTCCGCCGAGTGTTTTGGGTCGGGCGCAACGCGAGGGCCGTGCACAAACAGGGCCTCGATCTCCGCGATCGACACTCCATGTTTTTGGCATTTGGACCGGTTGCCGTCATCCCAATCAAATCCGCCGACCTGCAAATTCATAGTAGCACAAAACTATACAATTGTATATACGAATGCAATGAGCAACTCGCATCAAGCCCAGACTTCAAGGTAAAGTATTTATTCTTCAATAATATACAAGAAAGAACCGCTTCAAAATAGCCGCCAGTCTCATCCTAAGTTATTGATTTAAAAATACCTTACAAGCAAGTCCTTATTCCTCAAAGACCTGGGAGAATTTCTTCTAAGTCTTTTGTTTTCAAAGACCACAGCGGGGGGGTCCTTCGCCGAATCCTAAGCAATACCTCAAAAACAGGCCCAACTGACCTCCAGACTCCGCCCCTTTGCGCCCTTTGCGAGTCCCTTCGTGTACTTTGCGTTTAAGAACTTTGCCCGCAATGCTCGCCGGCAAATCGCAAAGTTCGCAAACGTGAGTCGAAATTCTGAAACTGCACCAGCACCTGATTTGTAGTGTCCTAATTTGGATTCTGTTGTTAATTCAACTCGTTGAACCCTTCGCAGTAATCCAATTCTTTGGTCTCAGGGTTCGCCAGGAAGAAGCAGTATTGGGTCGTGTGAGTCCTTCCGCTCCCGTCAAAATATTGAACTTCCCCATAGAGGTAAAGGATCAGAGTCTTGGCCTTTATGAGTTCATAGTTGGCCGCTATCCTGGCGAGATTAGCATTGTAGGTAAGCGCGTGAGATTGCGCCATTTTGCCCGATGGGGTGATGTCTCCAATTACAAGCTTCATTTTCCCTTGAGGTGCCAGAGCTTGTCGAGGATTATCGGGCAATTCTTTCTCTATCTTTCTAATATCCTCCGTCGATGGCCCGGATATTGGACTCGCGTACAAATTGAACCCGCTGACCACGTGCACCTTAATGGCCGGAGTTTTCCCGCTATTAAAGAAAATAATTTCCATTCTTATGGGCTTGCCAGATTCGAATTGAGTCAACTGGGAATCTCCTACTCCTACCCAAGCGCGTTGCTCCTCCCGGAAAGCATTTTGGGCGTTTCGAATTGTCGTCCTTGTATTTGCGCTGGCTGCATCGACGCTATCCTGCATCGCGTTTGCAGCGTCTTCCGTGTGTTCTTCCATCCATTTGGCGCTGTCCGTGAAATCGTCGGAGGCTTGGGCAATATCGCTGGCGGCTTGCGCTTGTGTTTTGGCGTAGTCAACCAGTTTGTCCGTTTGAGTTCCCCCGGAGATCATTTCGTAGAGTTGTCCGGCGAAAATTATCCCTGTAAGGACAGTGACGGCCAAGCCATACCGCGTAAGGCGAATCATCGACCGTTCGAAGGCGGTCAGGCGTTCGTCTATTTGTTCTTCTATCTTCTGCTCGGTTGCGCGGAGCTGTTGCTGGGTTGCCGCTTGTGTTGGTTCGGGGTCTTTGGGAGCGTCTACCGGGGCGCTGGGTGGGATTTCTGGTTGTTGGTTGTCGGATTCTCCATTCTCATTCATGGGGCATTTCTCACTATCTGGGGAGGCGTAAATATTGTAACACAAAAACTACTTGACAACTATTATATTACTGTAATACAGTAATAGACATGGCAAACGTCCTCAGTACCGACAAGCAAATCGCGGTCATCGGAGCACTGGCGGAAGGTTCCAGCATTCGCTCGATTGAGCGGATTACGGGCGTTCACCGCGATACGATCATGCGGCTTAGGCGTGCAAGGTTGGGCAAGGATGCGCGACGCTGCTAGATGCGAAGATGCGCGATCTACCTTGCCGTCGTCTGGAATTCGATGAGATCTGGGGATTCATCGGCAAGAAAGAAAGGCATCGTCACGCCTGGACGATCGACCCGAGTATGGCGACGTGTGGACGTTCTGCGCGATTGATGCGGACACGAAGCTGGTTCCTTCATTCAAATGTCGGCAAGCGCGATTTACGCCACCGCGAATGCCTTTGTTTCAGGATGTTGCGTGCCGGATGACCAACCGCGTGCAGATTTCCACCGATGCGCTGCGAGCCTACGTTGAAGCCATTGAGCAAGCCTTCGGTGCTGAGGTTGATTTTGCCCAGATCGTAAAGACTTATGAGCATGACGAGTCTCAGCATCCCGGACGCAAGTACAGCGCCCCTGAGTTCGTATCCGTTGAGAAGAGAGCGGTCACTGGGCATCCCGAACATGGACCTTGTCTCTACCAGCTACATTGAACGCCTGAACGCGACCACGCGGCTTCACATGCGCCGCCTGACCCGCCTAACGCTGGCATTCAGCAAGAAGCGGGAAAACTTTGAGGCGGCAGTTGCGCTGCACTTCGCTTACTACAATTTCGTAAAGCGGCACAGAACGCTGCGCTGCACTCCAGCGATGGCGGCGGGAGTCGAGCGAGATTTTTGGAGTGTTGGCGATCTGGTAGAGGCGGCATTGTGACGTATCTGGAAGAATTGAAGGATGTGATTCGGAGGTTGCACGGCGCTGAGGCTACGCACATTGAAAGCGTACCCGTGAAAGAGACATTCCAAGGGCAGACAGTGTGGGAGGGAGTTGTTGAGGTATTCGATCTGAAAGACCATCCTACGGCGCACCGGGCCTATGCGTGGTCGCACGATACTGACGATCCGGCGAATCCTAAGCGACACGTTACAGTTCTACATCTGCATCCCGTCAAATCAGCGCAAGACGCTGTACAGGGCTTTCATTATTCAGGAGTCGAGAATTGGCACAGCCGAAGAAAGCTAAAGTGGGGCGACCCAAGATGCCGAAGGGTGAGGCGAAAGGCCGGATCGTACCTGTGCGCTTTACTGGCGACGATCTAAAGGCGATGGAACAGGCAGCGCGGGCTAGTAAGGTCACGATTTCAGAGTGGATTAGGAGCACGATTCATGCCAGTCTCGAAGCGTGAGAACTTCAAATTAGGCGGTGACAAATGGCTGTAGAACAAATCTATGTTGTTTGCGACAAGTGTGGCAACGCCATTCCTTCCGGCCTCGCGGCTGATCCCGCGCAACTTGCGGATGGAAGCAATACAATTCGTAACAATCGAACCCAATGTCCAATCTGCGGGAATATGGTCCTGTGGAGTAAGGCGGAACTATGGCCAGAGAGCGTTGCCAAATCCAAAAAAGCAAATTAGGACACTACCCCTGATTTCCCCGCCGATGTCTTCTCGGCCCCCCGCAATCTACAATGCTTTCGTGCCTTTTCATTTCGAAAACAAGCCATCGCTAATCGCCTACGTAACCTGCGGCGATCCCGACCTCGCCACCACGCGCGCAGTCATCCTCGCCGCCATCGACGCAGGCGCAAGCGTGATTGAGCTCGGAGTTCCCTTCAGTGATCCACTCGCCGATGGCCCAGTAATCCAGCGGGCCAGCGAGCGGGCGCTTAAGCACGGAACATCGCTCGAGCACGTGCTCACGCTCGCCGCCGAAATTCGCGAGCACTCGCAATCCGTCGGCCTGGTGATCTTCTCCTACCTCAATCCCATCCTGAAGATGGGCCTGGCAAAGTTCTGCCAGGTGGCGCGGTTGGCGGGGGTTGACGGAACGCTGATCACCGATCTGCCGGTGGAAGAGTCGGCCGAATATCTGCGCGAGGCTCGCAAGAACGACCTCGCGACCATTTTTCTGGCCGCGCCCACCTCCACCGATCAGCGTCTGAAGTTGATTGCCCAGGTTTCTACCGGCTTTATTTACGCCATCTCGCGCACCGGCGTGACGGGCGCGCGCCAGCAGATGACCGGAGACGCCCGCACCCTGGTGAAACGCATCCGCCGTTTCACCAAGCTTCCGGTTGCCGTCGGTTTCGGAATCTCGACTCCGGAGCAATTCGCGGCCGTTGGCAAGTTCGCGGAAGGCGCAGTCGTCGGCAGCGCCATCGTGCACGCGATCGAACAGAATCCCGGACGGGAAGCTGCGACTGTGGCAGAATTTGTAAACCAGCTCTCAGCTCGTCAGCCGTCAGCCATCAGTGAGAAGCGCTCGATGATCGCGTCCGCCGAAATTGAATTTGCGAGCCTTGCGCATTGAGCTTTCGACTTTGGCGTTTAAACTGACAGCTGATAGCTGACGGCTGATAGCTACTATGGACATTTCCGATTGGCGCAAGAAGATCGACGACATGGACCGCAGGCTGGTCGCGCTGCTCAACGAACGCGCTGCGGCGGCTGTCGAAATTGGACGATTGAAACGGAATACCAGCCTGCCCGTTTATGAGCCCGAGCGCGAGCGCGTGGTGATCGCCAATGTGCAGCAGAGCAGTTCGGGTCCGTTGGCCGCACGCGATCTGGCGCAGATCTACGAGCGGATCATGGACGTGATGCGCAGCATCCAAAAGCACGAAATTGTTCCCGATTCCGAGCCCACGGCGCGCGACTCCGAGATCGATTCGCAACTGAACGACTAGAACTGGACCAGAACATTTTTATCATGGCCGAGCGACGCGGAAGTCGTTAATCTGCAGTCGCAGGGTCCCTGCACTGCCGGCGGCAAGAAGCGAGCGTACTCATGATCGTTGCCATGCAAGATTCGGCCAGTGAAGATCAGATCCAGCATGTGATCGATCAACTGGTGCAGTTCGGCTTTGAGGTCCACCGCTCCACGGGAGCGCGGCAGACCGTTCTCGGCGGCGTCGGAGCTACCGCACGATTTCGATACCCGCGAAGTCGAAATGTTGCCCGGCGTGCAGGAAGTGCACCGCATCACTTCGCCCTACAAGCTGGCGGGCCGCAACTTCCGTCCGGAAGGCACGGTCGTCAAATTCGCCAATGGGATTGAAATCGGCGGCAAGAAGATCGTCGTGATGGCCGGGCCTTGCTCGGTCGAATCGCGCGAGCAGCTCTTTACCGTCTCTGAACGGGTCGCCAAGGCCGGAGCGCGCGTTCTCCGCGGCGGCGCCTTCAAACCCCGATCCTCTCCTTATTCATTTCAAGGGCTCGGCGTTGACGGCCTGAAATTGCTGCGCGAGGCGGGGGACCGCTTCCAACTGCTTGTGATCAGCGAAGTCATGGAGATTTCGCAGATCGAACTCATGCTGCCTTATGTCGACATCTTCCAGGTGGGCGCGCGGAACATGCAGAACTTCAATCTGCTGCGCGAACTCGGCAAGGTTCGGAAGCCTGTGCTGCTCAAGCGCGGCATCGCCGCCACGCTTGAAGAACTCCTGTGCTCGGCGGAATATCTGCTGGCGGGCGGCAACTACGAAATTATTCTGTGCGAGCGCGGCATCCGCACCTTCGAAACTTACACGCGCAACACGATGGATATTTCCGCGATCCCGATCATCCATAAGCTTTCGCATCTGCCCATGACCGCCGATCCGTCGCACGGCACGGGGCGCCGCGACAAGGTGGCTCCCATGGCGCTGGCGTCCGCTGCCGCTGGCGCCGACGCTATGCTCATCGAGGTGCACCACCAGCCGGATAAAGCGCTCTCCGATGGTGCGCAATCGCTTTACCCGGAGCAGTTTGCCGAGTTGATGGACCAGCTCCGCATGATTGCGCCGGCGGTGGGACGCGAGATCGCGTAAACTTCTTCCGCATTATGAATTGTCATCCTGAGCGAAGCGAAGGACCTGCTTTCTCTTTGGGTGCCTGAGACAGCAGGTCCTTCGCTTCGCTCAGGATGACAAAGTTATTTTCAGGGCGACAAGTTATTTCCATGCCATTCAAGCAAGTCACCATCATCGGAACCGGCTTGATCGGAGGCTCGCTGGGCCTGGCGTTGAAGAAGCGCCGGCTCGCGGGACGGATTATTGGGTGCGATCGCGCTCCCGCTTTGAAGCGAGCCCAGGCCTGCGGCGCCATCGAAGCGGGGAGCGCTAATCCTGCGGATGCCGTGCGCGGCAGTGATCTGGTGGTGCTGGCGACTCCGGTCATCCCGATCCTCGATCTGATCGGGCGGCTGGCTCCAACCCTGCCGGCTAGAACCCTGGTCACCGACGTTGGCAGCACGAAGGCGGAGATTGTCGAGCGCGCCGCGAAATCGTTTGGACGAAACGCCGGGCACAGATTCCTTGCCGGGCATCCCATGGCGGGCAAGGAACACGCCGGCGTGGAATTTGCCGACGCCGATCTTTTCGAAGGCGCCGCCTGGCTGTTCACGCCGCTTCCCGGCCAGAACGTTCACGCCGGGCTCTGCGGAGAATTTGTCCACTGCGCGGAGAGGATGGGCGCCAAAATCGCCGTGGTCGATCCGGCCGATCACGATCGTTTCTGCGCCTGGATCAGCCATCTGCCGCAGATGATTTCCACCGCGCTGGCGGCCGCGCTGGTCGATGAATTCGGCTCGGACGCGCCCGTGCTCGACATTGGTGGACGCGCTCTGCGCGAGATGACGCGCATCTCCGGCAGTCCCTATTCCATGTGGCGCGACATCGCCATCACCAACAAGAAGAATCTTTCCGGCGCGTTGCAAAAGTTGGAGCAGCGTCTGGCGCACATCCGCGAAAATCTGGACTCGCGCGAACTGGCAGCGGAATTCGAACGCGCGCACGAGTTGAGAAAGACTTCACCGCGGAGGCACGGCGAAAGTCAGAAGTAAGAAGTCAAATTGAAGAAGTGCAAGTCGATCCGAGCGTTGGGTTCTACTTCTGCAATCTGACTTCTTACTTCTGACTTCTTGTCCGTGCCTCCGCAGTGAGATTCCGATAGAATTCTCCTGCTATGCACAAAGTTGTGGCGAGCGCGGAAGAAGCGATTCAGGATGTGTTCGAAGGCGCCACGATCATGGTCGGCGGATTTGGCTTGTGCGGGATGCCGGAGAACCTGATCCGCGCTCTTGCCCGCAAAGGTGTCAAGAACCTTGCCACCATCAGCAACAATGTAGGGGTCGATGGCTTGGGCATGGGATTGCTTCTGGCCAATGGCCAAATCCGGCGGCACATTGGAACCTACGTCGGTGAAAATAAACTGCTCGAACAGATGGTGCTGGACGGCACCTTGCAACTCGACCTGGTTCCACAGGGAACATTTTCCGAGCGGATTCGCGCCGGGGGCGCGGGCATTCCCGCCTTCTATACGCCGACCGGCGTTGGGACGATGGTTGCCGAGGGCAAAGAGACACGCGAGTTCGACGGTCGCACCTATATCATGGAACGCGCGCTGAAAGCTGATTTCGCCTTTGTCAAAGCCTGGAAGGGCGACAAATGGGGCAACCTCGTCTATCGCAAAACCGCGCAGAATTTCAATCCCATGATGGCCGCCGCGGCCAAGATTACCATCGCCGAAGTCGAGCACCTGGTCGATGCGGGCGAAATCGACCCCGACATGGTTCACACACCCAGCGTGTATGTGAAACGCATCTTCCAGGGGGAGTTGTTCGAAAGAAGAATTGAGCGGAGAACGGTACGCAAAGCGGTTGCGAGCAATTAGTGCGGCATTCGTGATGGTGCAGGGCGCGCGCCCTGCCTTTCAGAACTGACGCTCCGAGTCCGCTTTCATTTGTCGAACTTCTTTCTTTCCGCATGCGTATCATGTTTCAGGAGGAGGTATCCCCATGGTTGCCTTCCTGCTCTGGTGCTTTCTGTTCGTGGTGTGCTGGCCGTTGGCGCTGCTGGCGCTGATCGCGTATCCGTTCGTGTGGCTGCTGTTGTTGCCCTTCCGCCTGGTTGGGATCGCAGTCCACGGAGCCCTCGCCCTGGTCTGGGCGGTAGTGATGCTGCCGGCGCGCTTGCTTAGTGCTCCGTTTCGTTTCTCCCGGATTTAGGGCGCGGTCAAGTACTTCTGCAGGAAACGCAGACTCCTGAGACCGGCGTCGCGCCAGATGGTTTCGTCCTCGAAGCCGTGGCCGGCTCCGGGATAGATTTTGATTTCCTAGGGGACGCCTTTCTTCTCCAGCAACTTTTGCAATTGGTAAGCTTCTTCGACTGGGATGGTCTGATCGGCCTCACCGTGCAGGATGAGCACGGGGCAAAGGCGTCTCATGAAGAGGTGCATTTCTTTGGGCATGCCTCCGAAGAACTCGACGACGGCTTTCACGCGAGGGTCGATGGCGGAGTTGGCGAGGGAGAGATAGGCTCCGAGGGAAAAGCCGAGCAGGGCGATGCGGGCGCGATCCACTTGCGGCTGCGTTTCGAGGAAGCTGATTGCGTCCCAGAGGGTTTTCATCCACAACGGAAAATTGCGCAGGATGGTCGGCTTGTCGGCGGATTCGGTGCCGGTGCGATCGAAATAATGCAGCAGGTAGACGGCGAACCCGTGGGCGGCGAGCGTACCGGCGTATTGCTCCATGCCGGCGACGTTGCCTCCGGCTCCGTGGAGCGCCACTACAGCGGGGAGCGAGGCGCCGGGGGTCGCTGGCAAGTAGGCATCTAGACGGATGGGCTTGCCGCCGCTCTGGAAGGTGAGTTCGGACTGGGAGACGGCGGGCATCGCAGAGAGCTGCCGGGCTTCGCCCGGCCGGGGCGGACGAATGCGTCCGCCCCTACGTGAGCTTGGTCGCCTCCGACAGGTTCTTTAGCGATTCCGTGTAGGGCGCGCGGGCTATGCCTCGTTCGGTGATGATGGCGGCTATGTATTTTGCCGGGGTTACGTCGAAGGCGGGGTTCTCGATCTGGACTCCGTCGGGAACCATTTGCTTGCCGGCGATGTGCGTAACTTCTTTCGGGTTGCGCTGCTCGATGGGAATCTTGCTGCCGTCGGGGCATTCCAGATCAACGGTCGAAATCGGGGCGGCCACGTAGAACGGGATGGCGTGCTCTTTGGCCAGGACGGCTACGGTGTAGGTGCCGATTTTGTTGGCCACGTCTCCGTTGGCGGCGATGCGATCGGCGCCGACTACGACGGCTCCGATTTTGCCTTGCTTCATCATGGCTCCGGCCATGTTGTCGGAGATGACGGTGGTGGGAATGCCGTCTTTCATCAATTCCCATGCGGTCAGGCGCGAGCCTTGCAGAAAGGGACGCGTCTCGTCGGCGTAGACGTGAATCTTCTTGCCTGCTTCTACGGCCGCGCGGATGACTCCTAACGCGGTGCCGTAACCGGCGGTGGCTAGGGCTCCAGCATTGCAGTGGGTTAGCACGCCTCCGCTCGAGGGCATGAGCGTGGCGCCGTGGCGTCCCATGGCCTGGTTGGCGGCGATGTCCTCGGCGTGCATGCGCTGGGATTCTTCGATGAGATCCTGCTTGATTTGCGGGATGGGGCGAACGCGGATGCGCTCGAATTTCTCCGTCATGCGGCGGATCGCCCAGAACAGGTTAACGGCCGTGGGGCGCGTCTGGCGGATGGTTTCGCAGATCTGGTCGAAATCTTTTTTCAGATCGGCGCCGCTTTCGGCTTTGGAATTTTTCACGCCGAGTGCGATTCCCATGGCGGCAGCGACGCCAATGGCGGGGGCTCCGCGGACCACCATGTTGCGGATCACGTCGGCGACCTGCTGGTGCGTGGTGCAGGTTACGTACACTTCTTCGGTGGGCAGCTTCGTCTGATCGATGAAGACGACGCCGGATTTGGTCCATTCGAGAGTTTGGATCATGAGTTAGTTCTCAGTTCTCAGTTCCCAGTTCCCGGTTCTCAGTTGTAATCAGTGGAGCGCCGGGCGTCCTCGCCCGGCTGGACGGGCGAGACGCCCGTCCCTCCACTATTCGCTGATCTCCAAATGTTCTTTCCTCACATCCAGTGCTGTGAAGATCGAAATGAAGTTGGCGGGTGCGGCGGCCTTTTCCACATTGGGGCGGCCGTGTGCATCCTCGCGCTCGACCAGACACATCACTCCTGCCACTTCGAAGCCGAACGCGCGGGCGGCTTCGATGGCTTGCACGGTGGAGGCGCCGGTGGTGCACACATCGTCCACGATCACCACGCGCGCCCCTTGTTCGCGGAAACCTTCGATGCGCTGGGCGGTGCCGTGCTGCTTCTCGGCCTTACGCACGAGGAAGCCATGCAGAGTGCCGCTGATGACGGCAACGGCCACGACGATGGGGTCGGCGCCCATGGTCAGTCCGCCGATGGCGTCGGCGTGCCAGCCTTGGCCGCGCATCTCCTCGAGGAAGACTTGACCTACCAGTTGCGTTCCACGAGCATCGAGCGTGGTCGTGCGGCAGTCGATGTAATAGTCGCTGGTGGCGCCGGAGGATAGTTTGAACTCGCCCAATCGAAACGATTTGCGCGCCAGCAGTTTTAATAGTTCTTGTCGTGCCGTGGACATGAATTTCTACGATAGCAGAAAAGCAGTTGCCGGTTCTCAGTTGTGAGTTCCCAGTTCTCAGTTCTCAGTTCTCAGAAAAGCCCTTTGCCACAACACTGAGAACTGGGAACTGAGAACTCTATTGATTGAGTTTTTCCAGGTGCCGAAATCCATCCGTGGCTACGAAAATGGCGACCGCGATGGTTGCGTTGTACGCCATGTGGATGAGAACACCGGCGGCTACGGAATTGGTTCTGGCTCGCACGATCGTCAAGATCATGCCAACCAGGAAAATCACGAGTACCGGGCCCCAGGAGAACATCAGTTGTGCTCCGTGCAGAAGGGCGAAACCTAGCGCGGTCAGGAAAACTGCAACCGGCAAGCCGAGGCGGCGCGCTAACACTGGATACAGGAAGCCGCGGAAAAAAAGTTCTTCCATCAAAGGCGCGAGGGTCACGCTCAGGATGCCGAGAGCCCAGGCTTCGGCGGGGGTTTTGAAAAAGCTGTCGATGGGCAACTCTTTCGGCATGGGCAACAGATGGGCGAGCGCTTGCAACGCGAGGGAAAGCGCGAAGCCCCCGAACACGTAAATGGCAACGTTGGAGGGCCAGTTCCAATGGATGGCGGCGAGAAAATCGGGACGGCGGCGCTCGCGCGTCACCAGAACGTACATGTAGGCGAGGATGAGAAGATACGCCAGCGACTGCCCGGCGACGATGACTAGCGGCACGCGCGCGACTACGCCGAGACCCCGGTGCGGGTATACCCAGACGCGCGCGATGACCAGCACGGCAAAGACACCGGCAAAGAGTGCCACGATGGTGAGGAATACGAGGCGCAGGACATCCCAGCCGGTCCAGGCTGGATCGGGCGGGGGAGCGGGTGGGAGGCTGGAGGGTGGGGCATCAGAGGGGCGACCGTCAGCTAAAGTGAATTCAGCATCACTGTGACCACCGGCAGCTGCCGAGCTTTGCTCGGCCTGGACGGGCGAGGTCGCCCGTCCCCACACGGGCCCGGATGGATTCTCGGGCTGATCGTCAGGCGGAAGGTTCACGCTGGTTCCCCGGTGCCGGTGGGCGCTAACACATCTTTTGACGAACCATTTCTTGCCGACCCGTTGAAATATGCGGCCAGCGCCTGGCCGGTGTACGACTTCTTCACCCGCGCAACTTGTTCGGGCGTGCCCTGGGCTACGATGCGGCCGCCTTCTTCTCCGCCTTCGGGACCCAGATCCAGGATCCAGTCGGCATTGCGAATTACGTCGAGGTTGTGCTCGATGATGATGACCGTGTTTCCGAGATCGGTGAGACGGTGCAGGACGTCGAGCAGCTTGCGCACATCGTCGAAGTGCAATCCTGTGGTCGGCTCGTCCAGCAGGTACAGGGTTTTTCCGGTCTGGCGCTTGCCCAGTTCGCGCGCGAGCTTGATGCGCTGGGCTTCGCCTCCGGAAAGAGTCACGGCAGATTGACCGAGGTGAATGTATCCGAGGCCGACGTCGACCAGGGTTTGCAGCTTTTGCTTCACCTGGGGAATGTTTTCGAGAATCTGCAGCACGTCCGACACGGGCATTTCCAGCAGGTCGGCAATGGAAGAGCCGTTGTAGTGGACCGACAAGGTTTCGTAATTGTAGCGGCGACCGCCGCAGACTTCGCATTGCACGTACACGTCGGGCAGGAAGTTCATTTCGATGCGGCGCTGGCCTTCACCTTGGCAGGCTTCGCAGCGTCCGCCGGAAACGTTGAAGGAGAAGCGTCCGGGCTTGTATCCGCGCTCGCGCGATTCGGGCAGCATGGCGTAGAGGTCGCGCACCGCCGCGAAGATGCCGGTGTAGGTTGCGGGATTGGAGCGCGGAGTGCGGCCGATGGGCGACTGGTCGATGCGGATGACCTTGTCAATCAACTCGGCTCCGGTGATGGCTTTGTGCGCGCCGGGATCCTCGCGCGAACGATAGAGCTGGCGGGCGAGGGCGCGGTAGAGGATGTCGTTCACGAGGGTCGATTTGCCCGAGCCGGAAACACCGGTGACGACGGTCATCACGCCGAGCGGAAACACTACGTCGAGAGTCTTGAGGTTGTTGGCGCGCGCGCCGAGGATGGCGATCGCTTTTCCATTCGGGCTGCGGCGCTCGGGAAGCATGGCGATCCGTTGGCGTCCGGCAATGTAGGCTCCGGTGAGGGAGGCAGGCGCGTTCATGATTTCGGCCGGCGTTCCGCTCGCGACCAACTCGCCGCCATGACGGCCGGCGCCGGGCCCGAGGTCGATAACATAGTCGGCGCGGCGGATGGTCTCTTCATCGTGCTCGACTACGAGGACGGTGTTGCCAAGGTCGCGCAAATTTTCCAGCGCGGCTAGAAGGCGCCCATTGTCGCGATGATGCAGGCCGATCGAAGGCTCGTCGAGGACGTAGAGAACGCCGCGCAGCTTCGATCCGATCTGGGTGGCAAGGCGAATGCGCTGGCCTTCTCCGCCGGAAAGTGTGGCGGCGGAGCGGCCGAGTTGCAGGTAGCCGAGTCCAACGTTGTCGAGGAATTCGAGACGTTCGGTGATTTCGTGTGTGATGCGTCCGGCGATGGTCAGTTCCCTGCCCGTCAGTTGGATGCGGCGCGCGGCTTCGAGAGCGCGCGCGATCGGAAGCTCGGTGAAATCGGCGATGGACATACCGTTCACTTTTACCGCCAGGCTTTCCGGGCGCAGTCGCTTGCCATGGCACACCGAACATTCGGTCGCCGACATGAAATCGAGCAGATATTCGCGATAGGTATCGGAGGTGGAAGCTTCGAGGTTCTGGCGGAGATGGCCGAGAATCCCCAGAAAACCAGTCTTGCCTCCGCGCTGGGGCTCACCGTACAGCAGAAGGTTCTGAACCTTGTCGGGAAATTTCTCGAAGGGCGTGGCCAAGTCGAAACCGTAGGCCAGGACAAACAACTGCAGGCTGCGCATCAGGTTCTGCGATGACGAACCGGGGCCCAGTCCGCCATCGAGCAGCGGCTTCGACCAATCGACGATCACTTTGGCGGGATCTAGGTCGTAGCGGCTGCCGAGACCGTGGCATTCGGGACAAGCTCCATAGGAGCTGTTGAACGAGAACGAACGCGGCTCCAGTTGCGGAACGCTGATGCCGCAGTCGGGGCAGGCGAGACGCGAGGAATAAAGCGTTTCGTCTCCATTGACCACCGCGACCAGAACGAGGCCGCCGCCGAGTTTCATGGCGAGACCGACGGAGAGTTCGAGGCGGTGCTCGATTCCGGGCTTCACCAGAAGGCGATCCACGACGACTTCGAGGGTGTGGTTCTTGCGCTTGTCGAGGGCGAGATCGTCTTCGAGATTCACCAGTTCGCCATCGACGCGGCCGCGGGAGAAACCGTGCTGCACCAGGTTCTCCATTTCTTTCTTGAACTCGCCTTTGCGGCCACGAACGATGGGCGCCATGATCATGACGCGGTCATCAGGCGTAAGCGCCATGACGCGCTGCACGATCTGCTCGGCCGACTGGCGCGTGATGGGCTTGCCGCAATTGGGGCAATGGGGCACGCCAATCGACGAGTACAGCAGGCGCAGGTAATCGTAGATCTCGGTGATGGTGCCGACGGTGGAGCGCGGACTGCGGCTGGTGGTCTTCTGTTCGATCGAGATCGATGGGCTCAGGCCGTCGATGGAGTCGACATCGGGGCGCTCCATCTGGTCGAGGAACTGGCGGGCATAGGCGGAAAGAGTTTCGACGTAGCGGCGCTGGCCTTCGGCGTAAATCGTATCGAAAGCGAGCGAGGATTTGCCGGAGCCGCTGAGACCCGTGATGACCGTCAGAGTGTTGCGCGGAATCTCGACGTCAATATTCTTCAGGTTGTGCTGGCGCGCGCCGCGCACCGAAATCTGGGTGATGCCCATTTGCTCTGTCTTTATGCACTTCCGTAACGTGGACGGGGCCTAAGAAATGTCGGAGAGTGGGAATACGCAGTTCGATTCTCGTATCTTATTTGCTAACAGCGGCGGGGGTCAAATGCGGATAGAGTAAAAACATTTGCAGCCGCGCCATGCAGAGGGTGGCTGCCAGCAAGGGCCGGTAACGTGAACGCACTTTTCGTGACTTTCTTAATCAGCAGCACCGCAATCCTGAGTGTAATCCTGGGTGTATTCAGCGCATATTTCGCCATTCGCGGTGTATTGGCCGTCGTCAACCCCTCTCGACCGTCGCCCGTACTTCGAGCCTTGGTACCCCATCAAAGCCAGGTCAGCGGCGACTGAGCGCACCTTCGCTGACATCGATCTCGCGTAGTGACGCGGCTTGCCGTGTCTCCGCTGCGGAAGCTCCCGTTGCACCTTAAGAGAATCCAGAGCGGCTACTGCTGGGGCGGTTGCTGGGGAGGAACGACGGCTCCGGGGGGCTGTTGCCGGCGGAGCATCTCCAGTATCTGCTCAGGGGTCTTCGGGCCGGCGTTAGGCTGGTTCGGATCCGTTGGTTGCGGCTGGCCCGCTACGTCTCCGCCGTTCATCTCGGGCTGTGCAGTGGGCTGGGCCTGATCGTCCGCATTGTCCTCGGCGTTGTCTGCGTTTTCCTGCTCATCCTCTTTGGCGCTGTCGTCGGCTTCGGCAATCGCGGGTTGTACATTGCCCGGTTGCGGGACGACGACTTGCCGGTTGAACGGCTGCGGCTGGGGAAAACGGTTCGGAGGCGTCGCTCCCGGATTGTTCTGATACAGGTTCGCGGCAGTCTGGGCCCCTCCCGTCGCCGATGGTTTCAGGCTAAGGACGACGCTCGAAATCATCGTGGGGTCGGAACTCGAACCCAGCATTACGTAGTTCAACGAGGTGCCGTTGAGCAAGGCCGCCAGAACATCCCGCGGCGCTCCCGGTCCGAGGTACGCGACGACTCGCTCTCCGCCTGAGCCTGGAGGAATGTCAATCGAAGCTCCGGTGAGCTTGCGCACATCGCGCAGGATTTCGCCTAACGTCGAATTTTGAGCCGCGATGGTCAGCAACCCGCCCTGGTAGCCGACCTTCGCCGGCATGGCCGGAAGCTGGTCCATCGGCACCTGAAGCAGCGGACCGCTGGGCAAGGGTGGGAGCACGAGCGGCTTCTGGACCTTATGGGACTTGCGGTGTGGAGTGGTGGAGTGCGCGGCCGGGGCGGGAGTCTGCGCGTAAAGGAGCGGAGTCGCCAGCAGGAGACTCAACGCGATCCATCCGCGCGTGCGCGGCATCGGAATTCCCTCCATTTCCGCCAGCGGCCACGGCCGCAAAGCGGCTGCGCCCTAGCTGATTTTACCACCGCTGGTAGAACGCCAGAGGGTCTTATTACTTGCGTCTTGAGGAGCGCAATCCATGATCGCGACCATTGCCAGGCACGGCTTTGGCGAGCATTTCGACTGGCTTCGGACGGCCCAGCGCGTAAAATACCAGCGGAGGCTTTCCCTTGGGTCCTGCTTCGAAACCCACTCTCTTGAATTATCGGCACTGGCGGCGATGGCCGTGCCTGCTGCTGCTGCTGACGTCGCTCAATAATATTGTTCCGTCGGCCCATGCCCAGACCTGCCAGAGCGCCGCGGACATGGATGCTTCCGTACGGAGCGCTCTGGAAACCACGGCGAAGCGCTATTTCGACATGTCGGCGCGCGGCGATACGGCGACCCTCCGGCAGAACTCCATCGCCGCCGTGACCGCCAGCTTTGCCGGCATCGAAGGCGCCGTGAAAGAGAACCAGGCTGCGTTCGCCGGCGCCACGGCCACGGTGCGACCGCCCTTTTTGCTGACCGCCGAAGGCACGGAACCTCTCGCTCGCGCTGAGTTTCTGTGCGGAGTGTTTGGTAAGTCGGGGCAGACCAAGGACAGCGCGGTATTTGTCCTTTCCAATCTGCCGCCCGGCAAGTATGGCGTCACCATTCTCGACGTTCATGGCGGGACGGCGATGACGTTGACGCTAATCCTGCAGCAGGCTAGCGCGGACTGGAAACTGGCAGGCTTTTACGCCACGTCCTCACAGGCGGCAGGACACGACGCCGCATGGTTCCTGCAACACGCTCGCGATTTCAAAACCAAGTCGCAGAACCACAATGCCTGGCTCTATTTCCGCGAGGCGGTCTCGCTGTCGGCTCCGGTAGACTTCATGTCTACCCTCGCGACCGACAGACTTTATGACGAGATCCAGGCGGTGCAACCGGCCGATGTGCCCGCCAACGGTAAGGCCATGGATCTGAGCGCCGGGGGCAAGACCTATCGTGTGACGGATTTCTTCCCACTGCCGGTGGGCAACGATCTCGACGTGGTCGTTAAGTATCAGGCCGCCGATGTATCGGATACGGCGCGCGCGTTCCAGGAGAATACGGCAGTGATCAAGGCGCTGGTGGCGAAGACTCCCGAATTGCGCGAAGCTTTTGCCGGGGTGGTGGCGCGAGCGGTCGAGCCCTCCGGACGCGACTACGGCACGCTGCTGACGATGAAAGAGATCAAGTAGCCGATTGAGGCATTGAATCATTGAGACATTGAATCATTGAAAGTCAGAGGCTCATGAGGCTTAAGGTTCTTAATGATTCAATGACTCAATGCCCCAATGGCTGGTGGTGTCCTAATTTGAAGTTCTCACGCTTCAAGACTTGTTACAATTTTGTTCAATTCTGGATCAAGTAGCTGTGCGCCATGCCGGACGAATTCGATAAACCCACTGAGAACGCAGATACCGATGAGTATGGAGAGGATGCCGAAGCGCCAATTCTCCCGCAGCCCACAGAAACCAGCGCCAACGAATACAACGCCGGCGATAAAACAAAACGCGCCCAGAGAAATATAAGCGCAGCCTTCCACGGTGTGCGTTGGTTCTTTCTTAAACTGTGGATTGTCCTTAAAAGCGCTAGCTTCTGGACTGCCTTGGCGACCGTTGTGATCGCCGTGTCCACTATTTTCTACACGATCTATGCTAGGAAGCAGTGGCAAGAAATTAAGGCTGGTTCTGCTGACACCCATGCTCTGGCCGAGGCCGCAAAAACCCAAGCCGAGAAAATGAAAAGTATGTCCGATGCTGCTGAGAAGATTCGTCAAGCTGCGGAAGACATGGTAGCCCAAGATCGAAGAATTGCCGATAATGCTCAAAAGGCTCTTGACGCCAGCAACAAGCAGAGCAAAGCCTCTCTGGATGCTAGTGTCGCAGCATCTAGAAACGACCAAAGAGCATGGGTTGGCGCAAGCGACCCCACGATCAGCGGGCTGGAACTCGATGCTTTCCCCAAAGCTCAGATCACTTGGACTAATTCTGGCAAAACCTTTGCCAAACATGTGCTGCCATCGGCTCACCTCAGATTTTCCACACAGATGATAGCTACGGAAAAGGAACTGGATACTCTGGCTGAATCTGGAATAACCCCCCCGGAAACCAGTATTGGAGTCCTCGCGCCTCAAGCCAAGGCGCAAAAGTCCTCTCACGAGTCCGATAAAGGTTACTGCTAATATTCGATCCACGCTTGAGGCAGGGTATACCTACATCTGGGGAGACCTGACATATTTCGACGTGTTTAGCGACAAGCACAATACTCGGTTCTGCTCCTTTCGAAAGGGTGTCAGTGGGGATTTCCTCCAGTGCCCCTTTCATAACGATGCTGACTAGTAGCATCAGGCCTAATGTGACTGTGGAAATCAAATTAGGACACCACGCAATGTCTCAATGCCTTGCCTTCCCCCTCCAGCGGGACTAGTATTTCTCTAATTCATTTCTCTTCGGTGGGTTTCTCTCATTCGGTCTTGTACAAAGAAGGAGGCTGTATGGGCATTGCAATTTCCCCAATCCAGATTGATTCGCGCGTGGGCGACTTCCTCGGGAAGCCACGCCAAATGCTGATCGACGGCAAGTGGGTGCATGCCGCGTCGGGCAAAACTTTCCCAACCTACAACCCGGCCACAGGAGAAGTTCTGGCGCAGGTCGCCGAAGGCGATAAAAAGGACATTGACTTGGCCGTGAAGGCGGCGCGGAAGGCGTTCGACAGCGGTCCCTGGTCGCGCCTGATGGCTTCCGAGCGGGGCAAGCTGGTGTGGAAACTGGCCGACCTGCTGGAAGAGCACCTGGAAGAATTCGCGACGTTAGAGACCCTCGATAACGGCAAGCCGCTCACCGTGGCGCGGGCCGCCGATGTTCCGCTGGCCGTCGATATGTTCCGCTACATGGCGGGATGGGCGACCAAACTCGAAGGCACAACCATTCCGCTCTCGGTAATGTATACGCCCGGCGTGAACTACCACGCCTACACGCTCCGCGAGCCGGTCGGCGTGGTGGGGCAGATTATCCCGTGGAATTTCCCGTTGCTGATGGCGGCTTGGAAGCTGGCGCCGGCGCTGGCCTCGGGATGCACGGTGGTGTTGAAGCCGGCTGAACAAACGCCGCTCTCCGCGCTGCGTTTGGGCGAGCTGATTATGGAAGCCGGATTTCCGGATGGCGTGGTCAACATCGTCCCGGGATATGGCGAGACGGCGGGCGCGGCCCTGGCAGCGCATGATCTGGTCGACAAAATTGCGTTTACCGGATCAACCGAAGTGGGCCGGCTGATTGTGCACGCGGCCACGGGAAATCTGAAGAAAGTTTCGCTCGAACTCGGCGGCAAGTCGCCGAACGTTGTATTCAAGGATTCGGATCTGGATGTGGCCATCGGCGGCGCCGCCAGCGCCATTTTCTTCAATCACGGACAGTGCTGCTGCGCCGGTTCCCGTCTATTCGTGGAGCGGCCGGTGTTCGATCGCGTGGTGGAAGGTGTGGCGGCGAAGGCCAAGAAAATCAAGGTGGGATCGGGCCTGGAGCCGAGCACGTCGATGGGACCGCTCGTCTCCGAAGAGCAGTTGCAGCGGGTGTGCAACTACCTGGAGATTGGCCTGGCGGAAGGCGCCACCGCGTTGGCGGGCGGAAAGAAGCTGGGCGACAAGGGATATTTCGTCGAGCCGACCGTGCTGGTCAACACAAAAGACAACATGCGGGTGGTGCAGGAAGAAATTTTCGGGCCGGTGGTGGCTGCGATTCCGTTCGACGATGTGGAAGAACTTATGCCGCGCGCCAACGACTCGGTGTACGGGCTGGCAGCGGGCATCTGGACGAAGGATATTTCGAAGGCCCACAAGCTGGCAGCCGCCCTGCGGGCGGGAACGGTCTGGATCAACTGCTACAACATCTTCGACGCGGCGCTGCCGTTTGGCGGCTACAAACAGTCGGGGTGGGGACGCGAGATGGGCAAAGACGTTCTCGAAATGTACACGCAGACCAAGGCAGTGTGCGCGAGGCTGTAGGCTGTTGGCTTGAAACAAAGGCCGCGCGGCAAAAGCAGCGCGGCCTTTTCTTTCGCGGAGTTTACGACCTTGGCGCTCAGGCTGCTGCTTGCTGTTGATAGGCCGGGACAAACGACTCGGCGACAAACGTTTCGAACTTCGTTGGCGTTGTCTTCGCGGCGGACGAGGCTCCAGTGTGCGCATGTGCCCGGTGTTTATGCGCTCCATCTCCCGCTCCAGGCCGCAACGTTGCCGGACATTCCCATCTGCAGCCATCGCGGCTCAATCTGACCGTCGGGGGCCTGGAATGTATCTTAGATCGGGTTTGCCGATGACCTTGCCGATAATGGCGGCGGCCTCGGTGTAGTCGAGATCGCGCTGCCCTTGCAGCTCTTGCGTCTGCTTGCCTTGGAACCCCAACCGCAAAAGAGCGTTGCCGTCGCTTCTTCTTTTTTGCGGGTAGAATCGATGGGGAGCTTTAGATTCGGACTGAGCGGTCCGATCATACTGCCAGCCATGCGAATGGCTCCCACTTGCGGCAGCGTATTTTCCATGAAAGAGCCGGCACGCAGATGGAGCACGTTCGCGCCGTCGATCTGGTTGAGCTTCTGTTCGAGTTCGTGATTGCCAACTACGGGGCCACTTCCGCTGGGTTTGTCGGCTCCGATACTGCTGAGCGAAACAACATTCTTGAGCCCGCGTTTCTTACCGCCGCTGCGATTGCGTCGCTGACGCGATCCTGGTAAGCGCGGTACTCGTTGCTGGTTGGGTTGGGTGGAATCATGACGTAGGCTGCATCGGCTTTGTGGAAGGCTTTGGTCAGAGCGGGCGCGTCCGTGACATCGCCGGTAAATATCTCTGCCCCTTGCGCCGCGAGAGATTGCAAATGCGCCGCGTTTCTTCCGACGACACGAACTTTCTGCCCGCGGGCAAGAAGGTCCTCCGCCACTACTTTTCCAGTGTTGCCGCTTGCTCCAAGAACAACGTACATATTGGCCTCCATTCTTATTTCAGATTGGATGCGGCCGACTCCGGCTTGGGCTCGTGGCACCAAACAACGTCAGAAGACAATGAGGCAGTTTATCCGGGAAGAGTTTGGAGGCGCGGGTGAGAATCGAACTCACGATAGAGGTTTTGCAGACCTCGGCCTTACCACTTGGCTACCGCGCCGGCTCGTTCTTGAAAACGATACGCTAAGACTAGCACGCTAAAACGAAAAGCCCTCGCCGGGGCAGGGCTTCGAGGAACTGGAGCGGGAGACGGGATTTGAACCCGCGACTTCGACCTTGGCAAGGTCGCACTCTACCACTGAGTTACTCCCGCTCGGCTGTATCAGTATAAACGAGGCCATCGCAGGGGAGCAAACTTGGCGTCTACGGCGTCCTGTACGAGGCCCACTCATCGCAGCGTGCGCGATGAGTAGGGCACCCGTGTTGCAGTGACCGCGCAGACTGCCGAGCTTCGCTCGGCTTGGACGGGCGGGACGCCCGTCCCCACACACTACACGGGCTTCAGGATCTAGTCCTCCTCGTGACGCGTGGCGTAGTAGCCGCTGCGGGCCTGGATTTTGTAGTCCCCCGGCTTGGACTTGATCTCGACTTTGCGGAACGAGCCGTCGCGGTTGGGATTGGTCGGTGTGTAACCGGTGTTGTACTGGCTGCGAAGTTCCTGGGAAATCTGGTCGAAAGCCTGGCGGAGTTTTTCGATCTTGTTGCCCACTTCAATCACGCGGCCGCCGGTTTCCTGGGTCAGCTTCTTCATCTCGGAGTCGCCGGAATAGCCGAAACCGCCGTAGAAACCGCGATCGGCAATGAGCAGCACGTAGCAGATGGCATCCGCTTTCTGGGCGGCTTCGATGGCGTCTTTGATCTTGAGGCGGCTGCCTTCGTCTTCTCCGTCAGTGAGCAGGATCATCGCCTTGCGGCCCACTTCGTGGCTGAATTCGTCGTGCGAGGCGAGATAGACGGCATCATAGAGCGCGGTGCCGCGTGGGCCGGTCGAGGAGCAGGGAATCGGGCCCTGCGGGCCAAGCGGCCCGCCGGAACAGCCGACTCCGCCGGTGTTGATCTTGGCTTCGTTCAGCGCATGTTTGAGCCGGCTGACCGAATTGGTGAAATCCTGCAGCAGGTTGATGTCGACGTCGAAACTGATGACGAAGGCCTCGTCCTTGGGACGCAGAATGCTTTCGAGGAAAGAACCTCCGACCGTCTTTTCCATGTCGAGGACGCGCATCTGGCTGCCGCTGGAATCGATGAGGATGCCGAGGGTCAACGGGAGATCGGTTTCGGCCTTGAAATACTTGATGGTCTGGGGCTTGCCATCCTCGAACAGGTCGAAGTTGTCTTTGGTGAGGTTGGGGATCAGCGCGCCATGCTTGTCTTTGACGTTGAAGAACAACTGGACAACCTCGACGTTGACCTTGAGGGTCTCCGTGGGCTCGTCTTGCGACTGGGCGTTGGAGTTCGGCGGCGGGGTCGTGGCATTCTGCCCGGCTGCGGGCAGCGACAGGGCAACCGCTAGAGCGAGCAGACCCATGGCCAGGCACGGTTTCGAATGAAATTTAGGCATCAGCGTTTTTATCCCGAGACTTTGCTAGTCTATCCTGTAAGAGCTGTAACGGTTAGATGCACCAAAGGGGCGGGGTTGGGCATCTGAATTAGTAAAAAGTGCTCGAAGAAAGACAGAGGATTCCGGGGATGGCCAAGAAAACTAACGCGGTGCTGGGGCTGGGGCTGCCGTTGTTATGGGTGGGGCTGCTGGCTGGCGCCCTGGCGGCGCAGCAGAAGCCTGAGGACATTCCGGACGCTCCGTCGGCGACCCGTCCCATGCCGCCACCGGCGCCGCCCAGCCCCCGACCCGGGGCGAATGCTGACGAGCAGACCCCGCCCAATGCACCGCCGGCCGATAATCCCGGCGCCGGGGTGACCACCGGATCAAAGGAACTTCCCCGGACGGCTCCGGATTCGACCCAAGAGAAGCCGGCTCCGCCTCCGATGCCTCCGGTGACGACGGTGCCCGCGGGTAGCGTTCCGAAAGATCTGGAAACCGGATACACGCTTCCGCGAGTGACCGTCAACCTGGTGCTGGTTCCGGTGAGTGTGAAAGACGACGATGGCAGGCTGGTCGCTGGTCTGCTGCCCAAGAACTTCTCCGTGCTCGAAAATGGGCAGCCGCAAACGTTGAAGTTCTTTACCAGCGATCCGTTTCCGCTTTCCGCAGCGGTCCTGATCGATACGGGCATGCCCGATATTGGGGTGAAGCGCATCCAGGAGACTCTGTCGGCGTTGCAGGGAGCGTTCAGCCAGTTCGATGAAGTTGCGATCTATACCTACAGCAGCACGGTTGGCCGGGTGGCAGATTTCACCGCTGTGGGCAAGGAGTTGACGATGGCTCTGAACGAGGTCAAGGGCTACAGCGGAACCAATAACGGACCTCCGGTGACGAGTGGGCCGCTCGGTCCTCAGGGACCGACGATTAATGGTCTTCCGGTGGGCGCTGCTCCCGTGACTCCGGTTTATACCCCGCCCAGGCAGTCACGCGTGATCAACGACGCCATCCTGCAGGCGGCTCGCGATCTTTCCAAGCGGGATCGCGCCCGGCGGAAGATTATCTTCGTGATCAGCGACGGACGGGAGCGCGGCAGCGTCGCCAGCTACGCCGACACGCGGAAAGTTCTTTTGACCCAGAACATCATTGTTTACGCCGTAGGCGTGGACGGCGCGGCCATCCCAGGATATGAAAAGCTGCAGAAGATCCACCTGCCCAACATGGGATTGAACAAGTTAGGGTTCGAGCCGATCGGCTATGGCAACATCCTGTCGAAGTACGTGAGCGCCACCGGGGGCGGAAAGGTTTATCCCGAATCCGCCAGGGCCGATATCGAACGCGCTTACGCCGACGCAATCGGAGACGCGCGCAATCAGTACACCCTCGGCTACACGCCCAGCAAGCCGGGCATTGGCGGATACCGGCAGATTGAAGTGCGGGTGCGAGGCCGAGGCGGCAACTTAAAGGTATATGCGAAGGAAGGATATTATCCGCTGCCGACGGCGAGATGATCAGTAGCCAGTTCCCAGTTCCCAGGTCTCAGTCGAATGCTACGGGCAGAAAAGTCCTGCGCTGTCACAGAGAACTGAGAACTGGAGAATGGGAACTGAGAACTCTTTAGTAACCTGGGTAACCAGCGCCAAAGCCTTCCGGTATGGTATAAAAATCAGTCAGGATCCTGTAGTCAAGTGATTTGGTGGCGAGAGATTCGCGCGTTGAGGGAGTGGTTCGCAATCGCCTTTTTCGCAGGAGTTTCTGAGGAAACCTTTTGAGTTTCATCAACTTCGCAGCACGCGAGATCAACTGCAAGATCGTCTACTACGGCGCCGGGTTGGGCGGCAAGACGACGAATCTGCAGTTCATCTTCCAGAAAACAGCCGAACAGCAGAAGGGCAAGATGATCTCGCTCGCCACGGAGACCGATCGAACCCTGTTCTTCGATTTCCTGCCGCTCGATCTGGGCACGGTGCGCGGCTTCAAGACCCGCATCCACCTCTACACGGTCCCGGGCCAGGTCTTTTACGACGCCAGCCGCAAGCTGATTCTGCGCGGCGTGGATGGCATCGTGTTCGTCGCCGACTCCCAGCAGGAGCGCATGGACGCCAACGTCGAAGCCCTCGACAACCTGATGGCCAACCTGAAAGAACACGGCTACGACTTCAACAAGATTCCCTACGTTCTGCAACTGAACAAGCGCGACCTGCCCAATGTGCTGCCGGTGGACGCGCTCTCCAAGGAACTGCGCAAGAAGAACGAGCCGGTGGTCGAGGCGGTGGCCTTCCAGGGCGTGGGCGTGTTCGAGACGCTGAAGGAAATCGCGCGGCAGGTGCTGGTGGAGTTGAAGCAGGGCGGGTAGGGCGAGTCAGTTCTCAGCTTTCAGTTCTCAGTAAAGCCCCAACACATCTTCCTGCAGAGACGCGGCTTGCCGCGTCTGCCTTTGCTCGTGTGGGGACGGGCGCCCTCGCCCGTCCAAGCCGAGCGCAGCTCGGCAGATTCGCCTGTGGCCAGAGCATTCTAGATTCGTTAGCTACAGTTTCTCATTGCAGTGTTCCCGACAGTTCTTCCCATTCCTTCATCAGGTTCTGCAGATCGCTCTTGTGATTGGCGAGTTCCGGTTTGGCGCTGAGTTTCTTCGGCGCTCACGAAGCTTTGGAGTTGCGTTTCGCACAGCGCAATCGCGGCTTCGGCCCGGGCGATTTCTTCTTCGATTTCGTGCAGGCGGTCTTCCATCTGCTTGCGCTTGATCGGGTTCAGGCGCTTGCCTTTGGGATCGGCGGATCTCGGCTGGGGGCGCCGCCGTTCGTTGGCGTATGGCTGGCTTCCTCGTTCGCCGGCATCGAGATCGGAGACGACTGCCGATAGCTCAACGAGTCGTTCTGAATCGCCGCTGTCTGCCGGGCGGCTCTCGCCCTGTTTGCGCCACAGATAGTCTTCGTAATTTCCCGGATAGATTTCCACTTTCCCGTCGCCAATTTCAAAGACGCGCGTGGCGAGTTTGTCGATGAAATAGCGGTCGTGGGAAACGAACACAACCGTGCCGGTGTATTTCATCAGGGCTTCGAGCAGGACGTCTTTGGCGCGCAGGTCGAGGTGGTTGGTGGGCTCGTCGAGCAGCAGGAAGTTGGCGGGGTGCAGCAGCATTTTCAGCAGCGCGTAGCGATTACGCTCGCCTCCGGAGAGGACGCCGATGCGCTTGAAGACATCGTCTCCGGAGAAAAGAAAACAACCAAGCAGGCTGCGCAGCTGGGTTTGCGTGGAAGCGGGCGAGAGTTCGCCGAGGTCGTCGAGGATGCGCGCTTCGGGGTCAAGTTCCTTGTATTGGTCCTGCGCAAAATAGTCGGGACCGACGTTGTGGCCCAGTTTGTATTCGCCGGCGGTCAGGGGCTCCTGACCGGCCAGCAGTTTGATCAGAGTGGACTTCCCTGCCCCGTTGACTCCTACCAGCGCGACGCGCTCGCCGCGCTCGATCATGAAATTTACTTTCTCAAATACTTTGTGTTCACTGATGCCGCGCTCGCCGTAACTCTTCGCGACGTCCGCGAACTCGGCCACAATGCGCCCGCTCGGCTTTGGCTGCGGGAAGGAGAAGTGGACCGTCTTCTCTTCTTCCGGAATCTGGATACGCTCCATTTTCTCGAGCTCTTTGATACGGCTTTGGACTTGCTTCGCCTTGGTCGCCGTGTAGCGGAAGCGGTTGATGAAGACTTCGAGTTGCTCGATACGGTCGTGCTGCGTTTTGTAGGCAGATTCGAGCTGCTCTTTGCGCGCGGTCTTGCCGGCGAGGTACTGGTCGTAGTTGCCGGCGTAGAAGTGGATTTGCTTGTTCCAGATTTCTACGATGCGTTTGACCGTAATGTCGAGAAAGTAGCGGTCGTGCGAAATGAGGACGAAAGCGTAGGGATAGGTGGTCAGGTACTCCTCAAGCCAGTTGCGGGCCTCGAGATCGAGGTGGTTGGTGGGCTCGTCGAGCAGCAGCAGGTTCGGCTTCTGCAGCAGGAGCTTGGCGAGCGCGATGCGCATCTGCCATCCGCCGGAGAATTCTTCGGTCTGGCGCTTCCAGTCGTCGCGATGAAAACCGAGGCCGGTTAGGACCTGGCCGACCTGGGCTTCGAGCGTGTAGCCGTCGCGGGCCACGAATTCGTGCTCGAGCTTCTGGTAACGGTCGGCGACGTTCGCATATTCGGGACCCTCGTGGTTGAGCTCCGACATGCTGCGGGTGAGCGATTCCATTTCCTTTTCGATGGCATCGAGTTCGGCGAAGACCGACATGCACTCGGCAAAAATGGTGCGGCCGGTCAGGGTGAGACCGTCCTGCGGAAGGTATCCGGTGGAGATGCCTTTGGCGCGCGAGATGGCGCCGTAGTCGAGCGACTCGCTCCCAGCGAGGATTTTCATGATGGTGGACTTGCCGGTGCCGTTCGCTCCGACCAGACCGATGCGGGATTCGGGCGTGATCAGCCAGTCGGCGTTCTCGAACAAGAGCTTGTGGCCGTAGCGCTTGCCGGCGCCGGAGAGTTGGATCATGGCTGTCTGTGCTATGGTCTCACGAAGGCGGGGCGAGTTGCCGCGGGGGGAATCAGATCTTCAGCTCAGCAAGTATTTTCTGGCGGCGCTCTTCTTCTTCGATCTTCCTGCGGAGTTGCTCGTGCTCTGCAGCCATTCTCTTCCGATGCTGTCCAACCACCAACTCTGCATACTGGCGATTTGCAAGGTCGATGTAGGATTTCGTATGATCCATCATCAGCTGCGGCGCCACGCCCGAGCGTAACGCAACCCGCGCTTCATTGCCTCGAAAAGTGTAGTACTCGGGTCGGCTCCCATCACGGCCTGCCAGCTCCCTTTCGGATTCTGGAACGCCATTATCCAATTCGGAGGGGGCGCTGAACTGAGCCTGAAAATCATCGTCCGTTCCTGGTAGTCCACACCGGCCAGTTGTATCGGATTCCGATATTACCGGGTCATCCACTTCAGTTTCCGGGACGACCTCGGATTTCAGGGCGTTCAGGCGCTGGAGCGAGAGGAACTCATTGCCGCGTGCGATTAACTCCCTCTTCACGTCACCGATGGAAGGACGCTGGGAAGGGTCTTGGCGAAGCATCAGCTCAATCAGGCCGTCCAGATACCCGAAATCGGAAGCAACATCTGAGACCCTTCGGAACGCCGTTCCCTGCGGCACGGCTCTAGTGAACATCTCGTTCAAAATCAGACCTAGGGCGTAAACGTCGGCCTTGCTGTCTACTGGGTTTCCCCGGACCCTCTGCTCGGGCGCGGAGTAAAGGAAGTTAGCCAACCGCTCGTTGTTTCTTGTCTCGACTGCGGTCAGCAGTTCCTCATCCTCGAAATGCGCTATTCCGAAATCGGCTACCACCAGCGTGTCGGTCTTTTGATCGAACAGTATATTTTCTGGCTTGTTGTCGCGATGCCATACGCCGTGAAGGTGCGCAGCTTCCACTCCATCGAGAATCTGTCCAAAGTACGGAAGCACGGCGGCGACCTCGACTCCCTTCGAAATCAGATCGCGGAGGGTGCCTGAATACAAGGGCATCACGTAAAAGGTTGCGCCCTTTTCGGTAATACCGCTCGCGAGTACTTTAACGATGTTTTTGTGCGTGTTCTTCGCGCAGAAACCAATTTCGTTCTTAAAGCGCTTCAGGCGGGAAGCACTTGTCCTTGCAGTATCGAGAATTTTTGCCGCATAAAGCGCACCCTCAGAGTCGCGGACTTCATAAACCTCGCCCGACCCGCCAGCACCTTTCTGCCCTTCGATGGTGTAGGTATCGAAAGCCGTTTTAAGTGTTTCGCCCTTCTTATAACCCATAGATTACCGCCTGAATGCCATACCTAACTCGTGATAATAGTTGGCTTTTTGCCGCGGGGCAAACCTTTGGCAATGTATCGCGAATGGTGGCACAATCGTGGTATGCCAAGCGTAAACATCCGCCATCTCCGGAACGCCAAGCAGCTGATAGCCTGGCTGGACGCTGGGAAAACTGTAGAACTCCGCGAGCGAGGCAAAGTGATTGCCCGCATTGTTCCCGAAGGATCGACTCCGCAGTTCGTTGACTGGCCTGATTTCGCGGCCATGCGGAGGGAGATATTTGGCGACCGCACTTTGCCCGGAGCGGATCTTGCGATTGAGAAACGTGGTCGTTATTGAGCGCTCGTTTGGACGGGCGGAACGCCCGTCCCCACACAAGCACAAGCTTTAGCGAGCGGCGGCCATGCGCGCTATGCCGATCTGCTCCAGCGCGCGGTCGATTACGGTCTGGAGTTCGTGGGCGTATTTGACTTCGCGGCCTTTGGCCAGGATGATGCGCGCCCTTTCTGAGTCGAACCAGGTGGGATTGCGGTCGTCTTCTTCGGGGCGGCGAGTTTGGCGCACGTCCATCAAGAAAGCTTTGACCACATATTCCTGCACGCCTCCCGGCTGCCAGAAAACGCCCTTGGAGTGAATGTAGATGTGGAAATGACGGGGCTCGATGGTGCCGATGGCGCCCGCTTCTTCTTTGGCTTCGCGTTCGGCGGCCTGGCTGTGCGAGAGGCGGGGTTCAGGAGCTCCCTTGGGAAACGTCCACTTGCTGCCGCCGTTGGTATTGACCAACAGAAACTCGGCATGCGAATTCACCCGCCGGTAGCAGACGGCAGCCACCTGCAGAGGCAGCGCGAATTGAGAGACGCGAGGCGAGCTCATGGTCCGCAGTTTACCGCAAAGATATTTCGGGAATGTTAAATGCAACGAAAATTGTGCATCTCTTTGGTAACCAAGGGCAGTTCTCGGTTCTCAGTTCTCGGTTCTCAGCCCCCAAATTTCCAAGGGATCAGAACGCCCGCACTACTGAGAACTGGGAACTGAGAACTGAGAACTGCTTCCGAAGCTCAGGCCGCTTAGGCCGGCTATTTTCTTGGCATCAATCCCTCGGCCGGCAATCAGCACTTGGAACGTCTCCCCCATGCCCACGGGAGTTACCAGGTGCTTGAGCTGGAGGGCTACCTTTGCCCGTTCTTGTGGAAAGCGGCAGTCTTCGAACGCATCGGCAAACTGATTTTTCTCGCCAATCCCCATGAGGAATTGCGATTGGGTTCGCAGGTCTTCTACCTGCATGCCTTCCTGCTCACCGGCAGCGGCGAGCGCGGTGAAATTGACGTGGGCGGTGAGGTCTTGCTCGCCGGGAGCCTGGTACGGGTCGGGGCTGGCGGAGTGTTGGCGATACGCCATGAGGGTGCCGCGGTGGCGTCCCGCTAGTTGCTGGTTGCGCGTGTACCCGTAGTCAATGACAATGACCACGAGCGAGCCCCGTTCCGTGGCGCGGGCGATTTGCCGCATCCAATCCTGCGCCACGATGGGCACCTCGATGCGCTCGCCGGGTTCCGGATGGACGCCGTAGCGGTCGAGGAATTCCAGTTCTTCGGCCAGCGGCGGAAGCCAGGTTTCGTGCAGGCGATGGTTTTCGAGCGCCAGGTGGAGTTTGCCATGCGCGCTAAGAACTTCTACGGCGAGGGCGTCAAAGAATTCATTGGCGAAGACGATGAGGGGAACGTCGGGCAGTAGTGTCCGACAAATGTTTGCAGCTGCCTCGCTGCGCTCGGCTGGACGGACGAATGCGTCCGTCCCTACGCGAGCCTTGCCGTTGGCAATGTGCTCGCGGAGATTGCCTCGCAGTTTCGCTTGCAGCGCGGGCGATGATTCTTGCAGGGTGTAGGTGAGGGCGGCAAAAAAGCCGGGGAATTTCTTCCTGGACCAATCCAGCACATCGCGGGCGAACAAGCCGCGGCCGGGGCCGAGTTCGAGGATTTCGATCTTCGGAGGGCGGTCGAACGCTTGCCATATCTCGTCGCACTGGCGCGCCAGCAGGCGTCCGAAGACGGCGTGCACGTCGCTTGACGTGTAGAAGTCTCCGGCTTTACCGAATTGCTCGGCGTGGGCCGCATAGTAACCGTGGGAAGGATCGTAGAGGCAGATCTCCATGTAGCGCGAAAAGGGGATGGGGCCGCGCTCGCGGATTTCGCGCTCGATTTGTTCCCGGAGGGACGACTGGACAGACAAGCGGCTAGCTCCCTTGGCTTCCTTGTTTGTCAGGCATCGGCCCACGGGGAACGGCGCGATTCTGCGGAGTGCAGGTAAACATTTCGATGAAATAGTCGTGCAGTCCGTCATAGAGCTGGCGCTGCAGATGCCAGGCGAACTGGGGATGATCGAGGTCGCGGGGATGAATCGGCAAAACGTAGGTGTGAACGGGGACGGTGGAGTTCTTGAGATCGATCAGAACTTCGATCTCCTCGCGATTTTCGCGCGCCGAAAACGCGAGCAGCGGATGATCGTAGAGCTTGAGGTGTTCCTGAACCATTCCGAGTTTGCTGGAGCCGGACACGCATCCATTCTACTTAGGATGGACTCCTTAAGCTGGACCCTTCGGCTTCGCTCGGGGCGTCTCGCGAGACGCCCGTCCCTCCACCGTAGGAATCAACCCGCGATCGCGGCCCTAGGCTGCCATGCCGAGCGAGTGGCGTTGCTCGTGAAACGCGCGCTTGACCGCCGGCATCGCGAGATAAAGGATCACGACGACGTTGATGATCCCGAAAGCCAGCGGAATTCCGTGCACGATAATCAGAACCGGCAGCAGCAAGACCAGGCCAACCGCGGAAAGAAACAGGGTGAGCAGACGGCCCCAGTTTTGCATTCTTAGAACTCCGTAGCCGGCGAGCAACTGAACGGCTGCTAACAAAATAATCACCAAGCTGGCGAGGTGCCCAAAACCGGCAAAAAAGCGCCCGGTGGCATTGCCCTCCGAGGCCAGAGCAGCAAGCTTGACGGCCAGACTGGTGAACAGCAGGAGCGACAGACCGAACAGCAGCCCGAGCACGCCGCGCAGAATCTGATAAACGCCGACCAAGGTGACGCCAAGTGGACGCATGAACCCTCCGGTGATTTGCAGAGAAATATAGCACAAGGGCCAAGGTGTCAGGTCTCAGGTGTCAGAAAACTTCGGGTGCTCGCGGCTCCGGGTCGTCCTGAGACCTGACAGCTGGCACCTGAGACCTCTTCTATTCGTAGCGCAACGCTTCGATGGGATCGAGGCGGGAGGCTTTGATGGCGGGCAGCATGCCGCTAACGACGCCGACGAATCCGAGGATCATTGTGGACGCGAGCAGAGTGGTGGAATCGATGGCGAGATGGATGTCGCCGTCGGTGCCATTTTCTACGAATGCGCTCCACAGCGTAAGCGATCCGACCGACCAGGAGACGATGTAAGCAAGAACTACGCCGGCGATTCCACCGAGAAGCGTGATGGCCAGCGCTTCGGCAAGGAACTGGATCAGAATGTGCCAACCGCGGGCGCCGAGAGCTTTTTCGACGCCGATCTCGCGGGTGCGCTGGGTAACGGAGACCAGCATGATGTTCATCAGGCCCACGCCGCCGATGCCGAGCGTAAGCAGTCCAATGAACCCGAGCAGAATCTTGATGCCGGTCGTGATCACGCGCAGGTCAAGCAGATCGGCAAACACGTCGAAGACGAAGACAGCGCGTTTGTCCCTGGGATTGAAATCGTGGTGAAAGGCCATCGAGCGGCGCACCGCGTCGGCTACTTTCAGGTGGTCGCCTTCGTATTCCATAGCGACGGCGTTGAGGTAAAAGGTGTTGGTAAGGTCGCTCATGGCGCTGTACGGGATGTACAGCTTGCTGTTCATGTCTTCGTCGCCATTCTGGATGACGTGCTTGAGCACGCCGACGACCTCATAGGAAATGCCGTCGAGCCGCACTTTTTCGCCGAGCGCGTTCTGCCCGGAGAACAACTTTTTCTTGACGTCGGCGCCGAGGATGGCGACGCGGCTGCGCGTGTTTTCATCGAGGTCGGTGAAGAAACTGCCGTCTTCGACTTCCATGCGGCGCATCCGCGAATAGTACGGATAGACTCCGCTGACGCTGTAACTGCCGCTGCGCGTCCCGTAAGCAACCGTGCTTTGCTTGGCGGTTTCCGGTGAGATGCGCTTCAGCAGAGGAACCTCGGCCTGCAGGTAGTCGAGATCGTTGACCGTGAGCTTGACTTCGCTGCCGGCCTTGGTGCCGCCCGCTTGCATGGAGGTGCGTCCGGGAAAGATGAAGACCAGGTTCGTGCCCCAGGAACGGAAGGCGACCCAGAGGCCGCGCTCGAAACCGGAGCCGTAAGCCAAAAGCAGGACAACGGTCGCGATTCCCCAGGCCATGCCGAGCATGGTGAGAATGCTGCGGCGGCGGTTGTGCTTGAGCGCGTTGTAGGCCTGGCGAGCGAGTTCGAGAATCATAAGTTGTTCCTATCCGCTAATGGAGAGCCGGGCGTCCCCGCCCGGCCGCCGAACTGCTGGACGGGCGAGACGCCCGTCCCTCCACCATGCCGTTATTCCTGGCGCAGGGCCTCCACTGGTTGCAGCAGGGCCGCCTGGCGCGCCGGATAAAGTCCCGCGGCAATGCCGGCAAAAGCAAGCGAGAGAATCGCAATGGCCGCCGACGATGGAACGATGCGAGGTGTGTCGAACCCTTCGGGCGCCGGCAAAGCGGCAAGAAGCGTGACTAATGCGGTGGCAATGGCCAGTCCAATGCCTCCGCTGAGAGCGGTCAGGAACGCGCCTTCCACAAAAAACTGGGTCAGGATGGCGCGATGCGTGGCCCCGAGCGCTTTGCGCAATCCGATCTCACGGGTGCGTTCGGTGACCGACACGAGCATGATGTTAATGATGCCGATCGCGCCGAGCGCCAACGTAACTACACCCACCACGCCGAGAAACCAATCCATGCCGTTGAAGATCTTGTCGACGCGCTTGCTGTCTTCGATGGTGTCCCAGTCGTCGAAGGACTCGGTGAGTTTCGGATCGAAGCCGTGACGGCGGGCAAGAATGTCGTGGACTTCCCGTTTCGCCACCAAATCCCCGCTGGGCGTGAGCGGACGATAGTTCAGGAATGAAATCGCATCCTCGCTGTTCTGGTCTTTCAGCCGGAACAGATTGCGCATGGTCTCGATGGGAATGAAGATGCGTCCGTTGGTGCCGTTGTTGCCGTCCTGGCCGACTTTAGCGACGACGCCGATGATTTCGAAGCGGACGCCGTTGAGCAGGATGGGCGAGCCCACGGCCGGGCGCCCGGGAAATATGTTCTTCAGCAACTCCCAGCCGACGACCGCCACGCGGCGCGTTTCGGTGTTGTCCTCATCGTTGAACCAGCGGCCCGCACCAACCGGGATATTGCGGATCTGGTTGTACTCGGGCGCGATGCCAAAGACCTGGCCGTTGGTGGAACCGTAATCGCTGACGGCGCGAATGTCTTCGCGGTTGAGCACCGGCGAAACATACTTGAGCGAGCGGGCCTCATTGCGAATGGCGAGGTAATCCTCATAGGTGAAATGGTAAGTACGGCCGGACTGCGTGCTGCCTTCGACGGCGGGAATGCGGCCGGGGAAGGTGAACATGATGTCCTGGCCGAGATTCTTCAGTTGCTTGGCTTGGCCGCTGCGAAAGCCCTCGCCCAAGCCGACCAGCAGGAGCAGCGATCCGACGCCCCAGGCGATGCCGAACATGGTCAGAAACGAACGTAGTTTGTGGGCCCAGAGGGTGGCCAGCGACTGGCGCACGATTTCGAGGAGCATCCGCATGGTTTTTCGCGAAGAGCAATCCACGGCAGGCCGCCTAACGTCGGAAGCCTGGGTTCCGCGCTCTGTTTTGTAATACGGGATCGTGGCCGGCTCGGTTCCCGAAAGAGAGCACACTTTGCCCGGCTGTTTTCGACGCGACAAACGCCTCGCGGGTTACCGGCGACCAGGATGGTGTGGTCGCGGGGCTTTTCCCGTCGAGCGCTGACGAAGCCCAGGGAGTACCCCGCCTCCCCCTCCAATTTTCGCAAAGTATTAAAAAATATAGACTTACTTGTAAAGTCTTTAAGAAACAATGACTTAGCTGGATTGCCAGAGATTGCCAGAAACCTCCGGCTATTAGAATCATATGGTTATGGATACCAGAGAATGCAAACTCCAGTAAAGTATTTATTTTTCAATGAGTTACAAGAACCGTATTGCTAACTAAGGAGTTACACAAGTTTAACGGCCTTTTCTGAGTTCCAGCAGAAAACAGAAAAGGGTGCGGGAGTGATCCGCACCCTTTTCTGCTCTACTTCTATTATATCAATTCGGACCTACCCAGGCGGACAACTTTTCAGACTTTATTTCGCCAGCCGATGCAGCGAGTTACGGGGAAAACCTCGAAAACGGGGGGTTGACAGAAATACGTCGCGACGAGAGGAGTCTCTTGACGAACGTTTGCCCGACTTTATTCTCAGCCGCGAAGACCGGATCGATCCCGAACAGGAAACACTGATCGCCGATTCCGTCGGGTTGGCCCTGCTTGTGGTACTGGAAACCTTGGCTCCGCCGGAGCGGCTGGCGTTTGTGCTGCACGATATGTTTGCTGTGCCATTCGAGGAGATCGCTCCCATCGTGGGGTGTTCACCAGTTGCGGCAAGGCAACTCGCGAGTCGCGCTCGCCGCAGAGTAAGGGGAGCTGCGCCGATTCCCGATGTTGACGTTGCTCAGCAGAGGAAGGTTGTGGATGCCTTTCTCGCCGCCGTGCGCGTCGGCGATTTCGAGGGGCTCCTGGCCGTGCTCGATCCAGACGTTGTACTGAGATCGGACCACATTCCCGGCGAATTGAAGGAGATCCGCGGCGCTCGGACGGTGGCCCGGCATGCGCTTATGTTCTCGCGGCTCGCCGAGTCTGTACAACCGGTACTCTCGAATGGTGCTGCGGGAATCGTTTCATGGCGTCCAGGTGGACAGCTGTTTTCCGTCATGGGCTTTACGATCAGAGGCAACAGAATTATCGAAATCGCTGTGCTGCGCGATCCGGTTCGTCGGAGTCGACTGGATCTGACGGTCCTTAATGACTGATATTGAGGTCGCCAAGCGGCTGCGATTTAACTCCATCCTCCTGCTCACCGCCAGGCGGGAGGCACGTCTAAGACGCCAACCCAGGGGTGGGCCGCGATCCGTGGCCCGTTTGAAAACATTTGCGATGAATGCACATTGTCAGGTGCACATTCAAGGAGGCATTCCCATGTTTCGTGCAACTCTACGAGGATTTCTGTTCTGCCTGCTGATGGTGGCCCTGTCGGGCGTTATGTCGGAATTAAGCCCGGCGCAATCGTTCGTACTCGATCTGCCCCTGCAAAGCCAGGAGGCGCGGATTTCACAACGTATCGGGATCACCGATATCACCATTAACTATCACCGGCCGCTGGTCAACGGCCGCAAGGTTTGGGATGGCCTGATTCCCTACGGCAAGGTGTGGCGGGCGGGAGCCAATATCAACACGACAATCACGTTCAGCGATCCGGTCCAAATCGAAGGCCAGCCGCTCGACAAGGGGACTTATGGATTGCACATGATTCCGAACGCCGATGAATGGACGATTATTTTTTCGAAGAATTCGACTTCGTGGGGATCCTTCACCTACGACGAGAAAGAAGACGCTCTGCGCGTGACGGTGAAGCCCAAGGCCGCGGACATGCACAACGCGCTGACCTACGACTTCGACGACCTGCAGAAGGATTCGGCGGTGGTCGAACTGGAATGGGAAAAGGTCGCGGTCCCGTTCAAGGTCTCGGTCGATGTCCACGACGTGGTCGAGGCGAGCTTGAAGAAACAGCTTCGCGACCTTTCCCAATATACGTGGATGAGTTGGGATGACGCGGCCAACTACTTGCTCGCGGAAAAGGTCAGCTTGGACGAGGCCCTCACGTATGCCAACAAATCCATCGAGAATGAAGACCGCTACGACAATGAGACGACCAAGGCGAAGGTGCTGACGGCGCTCAATCGCAAGGACGAAGCCGCAATCGCGCAGAAGAGGGCGCTGGAACTGGCCGGGCCGCTGCAACTCCATCAATACGCCCGGCAGTTGCTGGGTGAAAAGCGCAATGAAGAAGCGTACGCGATCTTCCGCGACAATGCCAAGAAACATCCCGACCAGTGGTACGTGCATACCGGCCTGGCTCGGATGTATTGCGCGCAGAGCAAATTTGAGGATGCGGCAAAGGAAATGAAACTGTCGATGGCGGCCGCTCCGGCCGACCAGAAGGTGTATCTGGACGGGCTGGAGAAGCGGCTGGAGGCGAAGCAGGATATCAATCAGTAGCGACGAGTCGGCGACGCGGGAGCTCCCTGCTCCGCGTCGCCCCTCCTCGGATTTTGTGTCTCCACCTCAGCAGGACAAGCCAACGAATTACAAGGAGGCGGCGATGAACCTCAAACGCATCGCGACTTATTTCATGGTGTGCGGCCTGGTCGTCATCTTGCAGCCGTTTCGGGGACTTGCACAGCAGAATTCCGACGCAGCGAAAACCAGCGTTCAACCAACCCCCACGGAGCGCGATGGGCAGCACGATTTTGACCCTCTTATTGGTTCCTGGAAATATCACCTGAAGCGCCGCCTGCATCCCTTAACCGGTTCCACTACATGGGTGGAATTTGACGGAACCGGCGTCTGTCGAAAGGTTTACGATGGCGCCAGCGTGGATCAGATCGAGGTCGATGGTCCAACCGGCCACATCGAAGGTCTGACTTTGCGTGTGTACAATCCTCAATCCCACCAGTGGAGACTCTATTGGGCCAACCGCAAGATTGGCATCCTTGACCCACCTCAAATCGGACAGTTCAAGGACGGGCACGGCGAGTTTTACGCCCAGGACACAATCAACGGCAAAACCATCCTGATTCGATTTGATTGGACGAACACGACCACGAATATGCCGCACTTCGAACAGTCATTCTCCGATGACGGCGGCAAGACCTGGGAAGTAAACTGGATTACGGACCAGACGCGCGTAAACGATGGATCTGACAAAGCGCACTGAGCTCCGCAACGGCTAGGAGACCCAGGTCATGCGGAGATACGTCGCGGCTGCAGCACTGGTGGCGGGGCTGCTCGCCGGAGCTGCGGGCGTGGAGGCTCAGCAGGAGGCGTCAACGTCATCCGCCGTCCGCCAGTCGCTGGACGATGCCTGGTGGACCGGCCCCATGCTGGCGCCCAACGCAACGACGTTACCGCGCGGACATTTTCTGATCGAGCCCTATCTTTACGATGTGATCGCCGCGCACTCGAACGGCATCGGTTCGCTGACGTACGTGAACTACGGACTCGCAGACCGAGCGACGGTCGGGATGATCCCCACAGCGGGCTTCAACCAGGTGAGCAACGGGCCGAGCAGTTCCGGCGTGGGGCTGGGCGATCTCACCCTGCAACTTCAGTACGGGCTCACGAAGTTTCATGAAGGCAGTTGGTTTCCGGCGACCGCCGTCACCGTGCAGGAAACGTTGCCGACCGGAAAGTACGATCGGCTGGGCGACCGGCCGAGCGACGGCCTGGGCAGCGGAGCCTACACCACGACCTTGGCACTCTACTCCCAGACGTACTTCTGGCTGCCGAATGGCCGCATTCTGCGCATGCGCTTCAACGTGTCGCAGAGTTTCTCCAGCAACGTGAGCGTGGAGGATGTCAGTGTCTACGGCACTGAGGCGGGCTTCCGCGGACACGCCAAACCTGGCAACTCCTTCTATATCGACGCGTCCTGGGAATACAGCTTGACGCGGAGGTGGGTGCTGGCGCTGGACGCCACCTACCGCCACAACTGGAACACACGCGTGACCGGATATAACGTTCTGGACCCCAACAATCCGTCCAGCATCCTGCTGAACTCCGGCTCCGGCGAGGTGTTCGCCTTCGCGCCGGCGATTGAATACAGTTGGAAGCCCACCCTGGGGGTGCTCCTTGGCACCCGCCTAATTCCGGCCACGCATAACACGCCCGCCACGATCACCCCGGCGATAGCAATCAACTTCGTCCACTGATCAGAAGCTTGAATCTGACAAGACGCGCCGAACTCCGCCTGAATAACCGACCTGACATGGGCAGCTGGAAATAGGGACACCCGGCCCGGGCGGCGATTATGACAGGCGCGAAATCCCCGGGAATATGTCGAAGCCGGAATCGAACGTCAAGATGCGCTCGATTCCATGATGCTCCATGACCGCGAGATGGACGGCATCGCGAGCCGACAGTGGCCGATACGCCAAGACAATCTGTTTTGCACGCTCGGCAATGCCCAGATCAACCGCCAACACTTGATCCACAATTCCGAGCAGGGCATCGAAGGCCGGCTGAATGGCGTCGCGGCGGTTGATGGCGACGTACCGATGCAGTATCTCCTGCAGCACTTCGGCGTCCGTAACCAGCCGCTCGCGCTCGCCGACCGCCTTTTCGAGCAAACGGAGCGTGTCGCTCTTGTGAGGATGGGATGCACCGACCATGTACATAGGGATGTTGGAGTCGACAAGAATCACTGCGGCGGCTCCGGCATATATCCTTTTTCAATCTCCGCCAAAATGCCGCCAATGTCGCTCACCGGGAATTCGTGTCGCGCAGCGGCGCGGATGACTTCGAGTTTCTTGCCGACGCCGCCCAGGGGCTCCCTGCGACGCGCCATCTCGAGTGCCTGACGGACCCATTCCGCAATCGACATGCGACGCGATCGCGCCATAAGCTGGATTTCCTTGTAGTCGGGGTCCTGCAGCAGGACTTGCAGTCGCTTAGTCATGTATTGAGTATATTTGACTCACGATGATGAGTCAAGTATAGATAACCGACTGATTCTATTGTATGTATTTCATTGCCATTCATTGTCGACGATAGCTGGTAGTAATGCTGGGCGCCTCTTCGATCACTACTACTTCCGTGCTCATGCGCTTGGCGACCTCGACGACGGCGGCCAGCGTGTCGTCATCGGTTTCGAGCGCGCGCACGATCTCGATCCGTTTCATCTCCTGCATGGGGTTGAAAAAACGCATGCCGACGCACTGTTTGGCGCGATAGGTGACGCTGGCAATCTCGGTGATGCTGAGCGAGGAGGCGTTCGAGGCAAGAATCGTGCCGGGACGGCAGAACTTGTCGAGCATGATGAAGATTTCCATCTTCGATTCCATTTCCTGGGGAACGGCCTCGATGACGAGATCGGCCTGGCGCGCCGCTTCATCAACGGAACCGGCATACTCCAGGCGGGCAAAGGCGGCGTCGGCGTCGGTCGCATTGACTTTGCCGAGTTCGACAGCCTGGTCGAGATGGGCGCGCATTTCCGTCTCCGCCTTGCGCAGGGCGTTCGGAAAAAGATCTTCGAGAATGGTGCGGTAGCCGCCGAGCGCGGCAGCATGCGCAATGCCCCGGCCCATGATGCCGGCTCCGATGACCGCCACGGTGCGGATTTCGGTCACTATTATTTATCCTCTTTGCCCGCCTGCTCGAGATGCTGAAGTACGCTCTCATAGCTGGGTTCGGACTTGCGGATATATTCGCCCAGGCGGGCGCACTCTTCTTTGGTCATCGCCGGGATGCTGGCGCTGATGCGGCGCAGGGTGGTGGCGATGTCGTCGATGTAATTCATCAGGCGGATGAGTTCTCCAGTTGCGGGCATGAAGGCTCCTTGCGTTTTCTCGGGCGCGCCGGCGGAAACTAACCGCTGCGGCCGGGGGGACTATTCATTGTTCAACAGGCGGGCGGAATTAGCAAAGGCAGGCGGTTGCATCATGCCAGGAAATCGCGTTGCTTAGAACCCTGTTGTCATCCTGAGCGAAGCGAAGGACCTGCTGTCTCTGGCACGGACAAGAAAGCAGGTCCTTCGCTTCGCTCAGGATGACAATTCCAAATTTGGATGACAATTCAGCTTTGGAAGGCAATACGCGCTAATCCAGCCCGTGGAAGTGCCGGAAGGCGGCGTGGCCTTCTCTACCCATGTAGCGATCGAGGACTTGAGGATCGGTCTGGCGGAGATCGACGATCACCAGGCCGTCGACCACGTCGGAAAATTTGCGGTCGAGATTAAAGCCCACCAGCCTGCCTCCTACCTTGGCATACTGCTTGAGCAGGATGGGCAATCCCTTGCCATCTTCTTCCACATCGGAAATGGGCTCGGCGAGTTCGTCGAGATCGCGCAAGGCGCTGCAGATCGCGCCGCAATCCCAGCGGCGGAGCTTAGGTGGACGGAACGGCGTGCGCGCGTGAATGAGGTCGGCAAATTCGCGTCCATCTTTGCCTTCCCGCTGCTCAAAATAGCGGACGATCATCTCGCGCGACAAACTGCAGTATTCGTTGCTGATACTGACTGCTCCGAACAACACGGGAGTTTCAGGATGAGCGGCCACGAAACGCGCAATACCCTTCCAGAGCAAGAGCAACGGCGCGTACTGGCGCTGATATTCGGAGCGCACGAACGAGCGGCCCAGTTCCAGAGCGGAGCCAATCTTCAGGAACAGTTGTTCGTCGTAACGAAAGCAAGTGTTCGTATAGAGACCCTTGACGCCGTGGACGCGGATAATCTCATCGGTGTTGCCAGCCCGGTAAGCGCCCGCCAACTCCTGTTTCTCCTTGTCCCAGAGCAGCAGATGCCAGTAATAGGCGTCGAACTGATCGAGGTCGGCGCGGCGTCCGGTACCTTCACCGGCGGCCCGGAAAGTGATTTCGCGGAGGCGTCCGAGTTCATCGAGCGCATGGGGCAACTCGGAAGCGCGCGCGGCGTACACCGCAAACTCCGCGTTTTCAACCAGCAGCCGCTCGGCGGGCAGGGCCGCAATATCGTCCATCACGAATCGCGCTGGAACCTCGGCGGCGATCGGTTCCTGCGCCTTGCGTGGAAACGCCGAACGCATCCTGGTGGGCAGGGAGATGTGCTTTTTGCCACGATACGACAGCAGGTACGTTCGCAGACGAAGATACTCGGTCGCCTCCTCGTCGCTGTCCAGGTTCGAAATTAACTCCGACGGAATCGCGCCGCCAATGCGAACCTGCGCATCTTTCCCGCGATGCTGCAGAAATTCCTGCAGCAGGAAAAGCGTCCGCAACCGCGGATTGATCAGGCCGAGCAGCTGGAACCTGACGCTGTTGCAGCCGCAGAAATATACCGGGAGCGCGCTGGCTCCCGACTTGCGCACCAGGCGAGCGGCCACGGTGTTCCACGCGGGATCGGTGATTTGCGCCTGGCGGACATTCCACTGCGAGACTTCGCCGGCCGGAAACACGGCCAGCGCCCCGCCCTGGCGCAGCCAGGCGATTGCCTGCTTCAGGGGCTTCAGATTGTCGGCCGAACCCGTAGTTTGAAAGGGGTCCACAAAGATGCAATGCTGGTGCAGTTCGGGAATACCCTCTAGCAGTGAGTTAGTCAGGATCTTGACGTCGGGACGCACGCGCAACAGAAGTACAGCCAGAGCGACGCCGTCGAGCACGCCAAAAGGATGGTTGGCCACAGCCACCAGAGGACCCTTGATCGGGATGCGGTCGATGTCGGCAGACTGAACTTCGAGCTTGATCTTCATTTCCGCCAGCAGCGCTTCCAGGCGGAAACCGTGCGGAGCCGAGCGCACGCGCCGATACAGTTCGCGCGCCTGCTCCATGGGAATGAATTTGCCGGCGAATTCCGGGAGCCCGGGCAGTAACGGCGGCTCGGTCAGGACACCTCGCTCTTCATCATCCGCGATTGGCAATTTAGGCATAGCCGATTCTTGCCTTGCCTTGGTTGCACGATTGTGAAGGTAGGGTTAAAGGTTCGTGAATAAGTATTCTGTAAGTAACCCCCTAAGTATGTGAGTAACCTCCTCAAGGACGGTGACGAATGTCACGAGACCGTGTCAGTTCTCAGTTTCCCAAACCGGCCGGGTTGACTGAAAACTGGCAACTGACAGCGCTTACGCTTCGAGCTTGAATCGCGTTTCGGCGAGACGATAGAGCCGCCGCCAGACCAGACGGTTCGTAGTTACTACCACGGCGGCCAGGGCGATTGTACCGGCGAGAAGGAGATCGAAATTCTTGGCATCAGTGGCTGCGGAAATCATCGCGCCAACTCCCACCGTCGAATAGGTCTGGCCTTTGAAGTGGAAAAACTCAGCCACGATGCTGGCGTTCCAGGCGCCACCAGAAGCCGTAACCAAACCAGTGACGAGAAAAGGGAAGATTCCGGGCAGAATCAGTTTCCGCCAGCGCTCCCAGCCGCGGATGCCGAAAACGGCGGCGGCTTCTTTCAGGTCGGTGGGAATCGCGATGGCGCCGGCGATCACGTTGAACAGAATGTACCATTGCGTGCCGAGCAGCAGCAGAACGATCGAGCCCAGTCCCAGACCTCCGCCCAGGCGAATCAGGAGGAGCAGCACCACGGGAAACAACGCCGTGGCCGGGACCGAGGCGGCAATCTGCGCGAGAGGCTGCGCAATGCGCGCCAGGCGCGGGTTGAATCCGATGGCGACGCCGACCGGGATCGTCCACAGGGCGCCGAGTGCAAGCGCGAGATTCACGCGCAGGAAGGTCGCACCCAGGCCAAGACCGAGTTGGTGAAATTCGGCACCCTGCAGCCCCGCCAAAATCACGACGACGCGCACCACGGCATAAGCGATCGCACCAACCGCCGCGACTCCCACGGCTCGCCAGAGCCACAAAGCCGTTTTGCTCTCGCCTGCCGATTCGGCGTCCACCTGATGCTGGCGGGCGAAGTACCGCACCATCTGTTCGCGGAGCGGGCGCACGGCCCTCTTCCGAAAGAGCGCGACCCCGCGGGAGCGCTCGAGAAAATCGAGCACCCATGAAGTTGGGGCGTTCGCGCTCTCGACCTGCTCCATCTTGAATTTCTCGGCCCAAGCGATCACCGGACGCCATACAAACTGGTCGATGAGGACAATCACGGCCACCATGGTGAGAATGCCCAACAGAATCGAGCGCGTGTCGCCGCTATCGGCGGCGGCCTGCAGATAAGAGCCGAGGCCGGGAAGCCGGAAGTCGCCAAATTGCTCGCAGGCCATCAGGAAAAACCAGGCCCCGGCAACCGACATCATGGAGTTCCAAACCAGGCCGATGGCGGCGAAGGGCAGTTCGACTTGGACGAAGCGCTGCCACCAATTGAAGCGGTAGATCGTGGCCGCTTCGCGCATCTCACGCGGAATGCTTTTCAGCGACGCGTAGAAGCTGAAGGCCATGTTCCAGACCTGTCCGGTAAAAATCAGCAGAACCGCCCCCATCTCGACGCCCAGTTGACGACCCGGAAAAAGTGCTGCCATGGCCAGCATTACGCCTGGAAGAAAGCTTAAGACCGGGATGGATTGCAGAACGTCCAGCAGCGGAATCATGAAACGTTCGGCGCGCGGGCGGTAGGCGGCGATGTATCCGTAGGTGACGGCGAAAAGCAGGCTGAGCACATAGGCCAGGGCGATGCGCAGCAGCGAGTATCCGGCATAAACCGGGAGGGCGCCAAGGCTGCGGCTGATCTCAACCTGCGTTTTGAAGGGGCCGAGCCAGTTGCGCCCGACCTCCACGATGCCATAGAAAAGCGCTAGCCCGCCGGAAAACATGATGAGGTCGGGCAGGCTTACGGCGTAGGGACGCGGCAACACCGACCAGATACGAACCAGGGGCCGGAATGCGGTCCGTTGCGGACGCCTCACGGCTGCACCGGAGCGGCGGTTGGCGGATGCGGTTCTCCCGCGGGCTCGGCGAGAACGAGCCGGTGCGAGGCGCGATCGAAGTCGAAAATCTCGGCGTGGCGTCCCCAGTTGATGGCGGTTTCGAATTGGCGCTCCACTTCATCCTGGCTGAAGTGCTCGTCGAGGATGTCGTAGAAAAATTCCTGCGAAATGGAATGATCGGTCTTGGCGTGCAGGATGCTGTCAATCTGCTGCAGGATCATGATGTGCTGCAAGGCAGCCTGGCGGAAAAGAGTTTTGCGGGTGAGAATGTCGGCCTCCGCAAAGCGAATGCCCTCGGCGGTGATTTCGACATCGCCTTCCTTCAGGGTGGCGAATCCCAGCAGCACGGCGGCTTCGACGATCGGGAGCAGGTCCTCCGCGTCCATGATGAGGATTTCGGCAAGGCGATAGAGGTCCACCTTTCCGCTGTGGTCCTGCAGCAGTTCGAGCAAGCCGGCAATTCCCCCGACGCGAGCGTGCGGAAGCATCTGGTATTTTTGGCGAGCGGGCCGTTGCGCGGCCGCAGTTGCGCCCGGTGCGGCGAGCGCGAGGTCGGGCTGCGTCATGATCTTGTAGGTGTAGTCCACCAGTTCGACAAAGCGCGGCGATTTGCGATCGCGGGGCTGGGTGAGTTCGATGGGAAAATCGGCGCGCACCCGCGCCGGATTTCTTCCTAGCACGATGACGCGATCCGCCAGCAGAACCGCTTCTTCGATATTGTGGGTAACAACAAAAATAGCGCTGGTTGGCATCTTCTTGCTGAGCCAGAGCTCGAGCAATTCGTTGCGCAGGTTTTCCGCTGTGAGCACGTCGAGGGCGGAAAAAGGCTCGTCCATAAAGAGGACTTCGGGCTCGACCACCAGGGCGCGCGCGAAGCCGACCCGCTGCTTCATGCCTCCGGAAAGCTCTTTCGGGTAGGCGCTCTCGAAGCCATCGAGGCCAACGGTATCGAGAATGCGCAAGGCGCGTTTGCGGCGCTCGATGGCAGGCACTCCGCGGGCTTCGAGGGGGGCCTCGACGTTGTCGAGCACGGTCAGCCAGGGGAACAACGCGAAACTCTGGAAGACAATGGACACGCCCGCCTTTTGCGACGAAATCGGGCGCCCATGCCAGAGGACTTCGCCGGAGGACGGCTGACTGAGTCCGGTCAGAATCCGCAGCAGCGTGGACTTGCCGCAGCCGGAGGGACCGAGCAGAGTGATAATTTTTCCAGGTTCTACATCGAGATCAACGGGGGCGATCACTTCAATGCGGTTTCCATCGGGCTGCGTGTAGAACTTTTCGACAGCCTGGGCGCGAATGATCGGCTCGGTCACGGAATGTACTCCAGGGAAAGCTAGGCCTTAGGTTCTGGGTCCCAGGAAAATCTGACCACCGGTTAATCAATTTCTTCAAAAGCGAGGATACACCACTCAGGCCACCCACTCTTCGTTCGCGATCGCCGGCAATGGCTGTGGAAGGCGGTCCGAGACTTCTGCGAGTGTGGCCAGTCTTATTGCCAACTCCGGGCGCAGCAAGTCCGCGCCAAAACGCCAGCGCCAGTTCCCTTCTCCGCGGCTGGGTACATTCATGCGCGCGTCGCTGCCGAGCCCCAGCACATCCTGCATCGGCACTACCGAGAGGCTGGCAACGGAGGTGGAGGCAGCGCGAATCATCGCCCAGTTGACACCGTCGCCACACCGGTCTTTATCTTTACAACCACCGACGTACGCTTCCACTTGCTGGCGTTCGTAATCAGTCGCGCTCGATTCCCACCAGCCGAGCAGCGTGTCGTTGTCGTGCGTTCCCGTGTAGACAACCTTCTCGGTGGTGAAAGTGTGCGGCAGATGGGTGTGCGCGCCAACGTTGCCAAAACCAAATTGCAGCACGGCCATGCCCGGAATTTTCAGGCGCTCGCGGAGTTCATGCACGTCGGGTGTGATGTATCCAAGATCTTCGGCAAAAAACGGCAGCCCGCCCAGAGCCTCGCGTAGCTTCACGAACAAATCGTCTTTCGGGCCATCGACCCAGCGGCCATGAATCGCCGTGGGCTCGCTCGCCGGAATCTCCCAGCACTGCGAAAATCCGCGGAAATGGTCGAGGCGGATGTAGTCGAAATTGTGCGTGGCCCAACGCATCCGGTCGATCCACCATGCGTATCCCTTCTCCTTCATCACGTCCCAGCGATACAGAGGATTGCCCCAACGCTGGCCGTCTTTGCTGAAGAAGTCCGGGGGCACGCCGGCGACGACTTCGGGGTCGAGCTCCGAATTCAGGCGAAACAGATCGGGGTGGGTCCAGACGTCGGCGCTGTCGAAACTTACGAAGATGGCGATGTCGCCCACGACGCGAATGGAACGTTGCGCGCAATAGGCACGAAGCGCCTGCCACTGTTCGAAGAAAAAAAACTGCACGGCGCGGCGGATGTCGAGCTCGTCGAGCATTTCCTCGTGTGCCTTCTCGATCGCCAGCGGATCGCGATGCGTCAGCTCGCGGGGCCAGCGGTTCCAGGTTTCCAGATGGAAACGCGCGCGCAAACCGTCGAAGAGCACGAAGTCATCGAGCCACCATTGGTTCTGCTGGCAGAAGCTCTCATAGCGCGAGCGGGCATTCGGGGCAGCCGAGCGCACGAAATTGCGCGCCGCTTCAAACACCAGGGGCAGCTTGTGGTGGAAGACCGACAAGTAATCCACGGGCTCGACATCGTTGGCCAGGGCGTCGACCTTGGCGCGGTCAATCCAGCCGCGATCCGCGAGCCGCTCCAAACTGATCAGCAACGGATTTCCGGCAAAGGCCGAAATGGAAGAATAGGGCGAGGCTCCGAACCCAAGCGGGCCGAGGGGCAACACCTGCCACAACCCCTGGCGCGCGGAGGCAAGAAAATCCGCGAACGCATACGCCGACGGACCAAAGTCGCCGATCCCGCCGCGGGAAGCAAGCGAGGTGGGATGAAGCAGAATTCCGCTGGCGCGCGGGAAAGGCATCAAAATCAGTTCTCAGTTCTCGGTTCTCAGTTCTCAGTGGGGGTCGTCAGCTCGCATCACTTACTGAGAACTGAGAACTGGGAACTGAGAACTGTTTTACGAACCTTCTTCTCCAGCCTTCCGAGTCAGGTTTTTCATTTCTTCCTGATTGACTTTGAGGCGGTTGGACTTTTCCATGTCCTTGCGCAGGTTGCCGACGAACAGCCCGAACAATTCGTTTTGCTTCTCGGCGAGCAGCGACTGGCGGATTCCGTCTTTCTTCTCGGAGAATTCCTGATCCGTTGGCGCCTGTTTTTCCAAAAGCTGAGCGACCACGCCATTGCCGCCGGCCATGATCGGTGTGCTAATCTCGCCCGGCTGCAGCGAGAAGATGGCGCTGGCATTGGACATCGATCCGATATCCGGAACCTGGCCATCCGGCGGAACCAGGTCGCTCGTCTTCACCGTCGCACCCAGATCCTTGGCAGCCTTCTTCAAATCGTGCGCCGCCTTGGCGCGGTCGGAGAGTTCCTGCGTCTTCTGTTGCAGCAGAAATCCGGCGCGCTCATTCTTGAATTCGCTTTCGACCCGCGAACGAATCTCTTCGAATGTGGGCGTAGCGGGGGGCCTGATGCCGAGCAACTGGAAAACTACGTAGCCTTGCGGGACCTGCACTACATCGGGCGGAGCCTTGTCCGCTTCGTTGAATACGGCATCCATAAACTGCGGATTCGCCGCCAGTCCGGGCAAAGTATCGGTTCGGCTGAAGAATTCGGTGGTGACTGCCGTCTGACCTTTAGCGGCGGCCGCCTTGTCGAAACCATCGGTGCGCGCCTGGCTGAGCAAGGCATTCGCGGCCACTTCGGTGGCGCGCGCCGTTTTCTGCTGCTTCACTTTGTCTTCGATCTCGCTCTTCACCTCGGCGAGCGTCTTGAGATGAGCGTCATGTTTGTCTTCGACGCGAATGATGTGGAAGCCGTAGCTGCTCTTGACCAGGTCGCTGGTCTGTCCGTTGCCGAGCGAAAATGCCGCCTTCTCGAATTCCGGCACGGTGCGGCCGCGGCCGATCCAGCCCAGTTCGCCCCCATTCTTGGCGCTGCCCGGATCCTCCGAATATTTTTCCGCAAGCTTGGCAAAGTCTCCGCCCGCCTTCAGTTCCTTCAACACCCCTTCGGCCTTCGCGCGCGCATCGGCGACGGCTTTTTCATCTTCCTTGGCACCGGCCGCAGGCAGGGGAGTCTTGATCAGAATGTGGCTGACCTTCACCTGTTCGGGCACGCGGTACTCGTCGCGATGCTGGTCGTAATAGGTCTGCAAATCCTGAGCGGTGACAGCCGTTGCCGCCGCGATTTTTGCGCTATCCACCACGACGTACTTGATCTGCCGCTTCTCCGGGATGGAGTTGTTGTAAGTGGCCTTGTTGCGTTCGTAATACGCCTTCAGTTCCTGGTCGGCGGGATGCAGCCCCTTGAGGATGTCGGCCTGCGTGATCACGGCATACTCGAACTTCACCTTGGTGTTGCTGCGGTTAAATTCGTCGCGAACTTCGGCGTCCCCGACGGAGGCGCTGCTGGCAACCAGGGCGCGCAACTTGCGGATCAGAATATAGTTCTTCTCCAGCGCTTCAAACTGAGGAACGGTCAGTTCGTTGCGCTGGACGAAGTTTTCGTACTCTTCCTGGCCGACGAACTTGCCGTCGGGAAAGAGCATGGAGCCAAGCTGCCCGTGCTGGAGCTCGTCGCGCAGTTCGTCGTCGTTGACGCGCAGACCCAGGCGGCGCGCTTCGGCCACCAGAGCTTTCTCATTGATCAGTTGCTCGGCAGCCTGGCTGGCGAAATAGGGCAGCAGCATGGCGGCCTGCGCCCCGCCACGAGGAAACTGCTGCCGGATCATCGCCTTGGCCTCGCGCTGTACTTCGGTCACGGTTACTTGCTGGTCGCCAATCGTGGCCAGAACGCCGGCCGGGGGCGCGCCAATGCCGAGGCTGGAACCGATCCCGCCGGGAATCAGCGTGATCGCCATCGAGGCGCAGATGAGGACGAGCAGCGCGCCGAGAATGATCTTCACGGTCGGCCCCGCATTTTGAAGCTGTCGAATCATGGTTGGATAACTCCGTGTCCGGTAATTCCCTGGATTACTCCACGCTGGAAGCGAGAATTTATGATTATAAACTAGTGTTGCACGCGCAAGTTCGCGACCTGAATTTGGGTTGTCATCCTGACCCGGAGCGTAGCCGAAGGGGAAGGACTCGTTGTCTTGTGCACTGAGAAGACAGCAGGTCCTTCGCTTCGCTGAGGATGACAGTTTGAATCTGATTGCGCGTACTTACCGGAAACGGACGCGATCGCGCCGCCCCTGCCTTCCTTCACTGACCTTTGCGGGAAATCCTCTATTGAAACGAATTAATAAAGGTGTTATGAACATAGAACAGTTCCGGCGGAATGGGCCGGCGGCTTTCCAATTCCTGGCGAGGATGCTTTCATGAAGACATTGCGGCTCCTGATTCCCTTCGTTCTGCTGGCGGTAGCAGCCGCCCAGCCCGGTCCCCCTCCGGCCCAGACGCTTGCTCTGCGCGACGGCTGGGCCCTGCAGTCTTCCGCCAAAGTAACGGCAACCGGCGAAGCCATCTCCAGCATCCCCTTCCAAGCCAAGGACTGGCTCCGGGCGGAGGCGCCCACCACGGTCGTCGCAGTGCAGGTAAAGAGCGGCCTGCTGCCCGATCCTTTTTATGGCATGAATCTGCGACAGTACCCGGGAGTCGGCTATCCCGTTGGCTTCAACTTTTCGAATATTCCGATGCCGCCCGACAGTCCCTATGCGGTTTCGTGGTGGTACCGCAAAGAATTCTCTCTGCCTGCCGGGTATGCGGGGAAGACCGTGTGGCTGAACTTCCGCGGCATCAACTATCGTGCCAACATTTTTCTCAATGGAAAGCAGATCGCCAACTCCAGCGACGTTGCCGGGGCCTGGCGGACTTACGAGTTCAACGTCACCTCCGCCGTAAAACCCGGAACGAATGTGGTCGCGGTTCAGGTATGGGCGCCGACCGAGAATAGCTTGGCAATCACGTTCGTGGACTGGAATCCCTCGCCTCCCGACAAGAATATGGGGCTGTGGCGTGAGGTGTATTTGACGGCCAGCGGACCGGTCGCGTTGCGGCATCCGGCAGTGCTCTCGAAAGTGGATTCGCCCGGAAACAACGCGGCCCATTTGACGGTAACGGCGCAGGTGAGGAATGGCAGCGATCATCCGGTGAAAGGGACGCTGAAAGGCAGAATCGAAAACATCGAATTCGCGCAGCCGGTGGAACTCGCGGCGGGAGAGTCGAAAGACGTGGTATTCTCGCCGACGCAGTATCCGCAGCTTAACCTGAGCCATCCGCGGCTGTGGTGGCCGGCGCAGATGGGAACGCCGAACCTGTACGATCTGCATCTTTTATTCGAGATCAACGGCGAGGTCTCTAACGCATCCCATACGAAGTTCGGCATTCGCGAGATCACCTCCGAAGTCGCCGAGCAGGCGCCCGGCCGCTTAAAACACCTGTTCAAGATCAATGGCAAGAACATCCTGATTCGCGGCGGCGGCTGGACCCCCGACCTGATGATGCGGGAAACGCCGGAGCGGCTCGCCGACGAATTCCGCTACGTGCGCGACCTGGGACTGAACACGGTCCGGCTGGAAGGCAAACTCGAGACCGACGAATTCTATGAAATGGCCGACCGGCAGGGCATCCTGGTGATGGCCGGGTGGTGTTGCTGCGATTTCTGGGAGCACTGGGGAAACTGGAAAGATGAGGATTTCGAGATCGCGAAATCTTCTTTGCGCGACCAGATATACCGGCTGCGGAGCCATCCCAGCCTGGTGATGTGGCTGAATGGCAGCGACAATCCTCCGCCGCCGGACGTGGAAGAGATGTATTTGAAGATTGAAAGCGACCTGCTATGGCCGAATCCGATCGTATCTTCGGCCACGGCGAAGCCGACTACCGTGACGGGCGAAAGCGGCGTGAAGATGAGCGGGCCCTATGAATACGTGGCGCCTTCGTATTGGACGACGGATCCATACTTTCGAACGAATGAAAATCTCTGCAACCCGGGAGGGTGCGGGGGCGCCTACGGCTTCAACACCGAAACCAGCATGGGGCCGGCGGTTCCGCCGATTGAAAGCGTCGAGCGCATGGTTCCCAAAGACCATCTTTGGACGGTCAGCGGGCCGCTGGATGACTACTGGAATTTTCACGCGGGCGGCGGTTCCTTCAAGACCATGCGGGTGTTTACCGACGCGCTGAATGCGCGCTACGGAAAGGCTAACAGCGCGGAAGACTTCACTTACAAATCTCAGCTCATGACTTACGAAGGCGTACGCGCCATGTACGAAGCCTACAGCCGAAACAAGTACACTTCGACGGGCGTCATCCAGTGGCTGCTGAACAACGCGTGGCCTTCGATGATCTGGCATCTCTACGACTACTATTTGCGGCCGGGCGGCGGATATTTCGGCGCGAAAAAAGCGATGCAGGCACTCGACCCCGTCTATGGATACGACGATCATTCCCTGTGGCTCGTGAGCAGCCAATATGTGGATGCTAAGGGGCTGAAGCTCGAGGCGCGGGTGTTCAATCCGGATGGAACGCTGAAGTTTTCTAAAGATGTTGCGGTCGATGCGCCTGCCGACAGCACCGCAAAGGTGTTTGAGTTGCCGCAAATCGAAGGACTATCGCCGGCATACTTTCTCGACCTTCGCGTAACCGATCCGAGCGGTAAGCTGGTAGGCTCAAACTTCTATTGGCTCTCGACCAAACCGGAAACGCTCGACTGGGCAAAATCGAACTGGTATGTGACTCCGACCGCGTCCTATGCGGACTACACGGCGCTCGCTCAGTTACCCAAGGTGAAGCTGAAGGTATCGAGCCGCAGCGAGCACAATGGCAAGAACGAAGATGAGGTAACCCGTGTCATCGTGGAGAATCCCAGCAAGTCCTTGGCGTTTTTCGTGCGTCTGAAACTCGACAAGGGCAAAGGCGGCGAGGAAATTCTACCGGTCGTCTGGCAGGACAACTACATCTCGCTGCTGCCGGGCGAGAAGCGAGAGATTACGGCAACCTATCGCTCCAGCAGCCTGGGAGCGGCGAAGCCCGCGGTCGAAGTGAGCGGCTGGAACGTGGAATGAGGGGATTGCAGAAGTTAGAAGTCAGATTGCAGAAGTTACACCAGCTGACGTCCCGGTCTAACGGTTCTCACCTCTGCACTCTGACTTCTTACCGCTGACCTTCTACTCCTCATCGGTTGGAATATCGAAGTTCACCAGGTCTTCGCGGAAGCCACGCGTCTTCCAGGCACCGAAGGCGATCCCGCAAACCATCCAGATAGAACCCGCAATCAGCGCCAGATTGGACAGGTGTATCCAGATGAAAAGGCAAATAATGAAGCCCAGAATCGGCGGAATCAGTTGGCCCACGGTCCGGTCGTTGCCGCGGATGAAGTAGTGGGTGAGCGCTGCCAGATTGACGCCCATGAAGGCAATCAGCGCGCCAAAGTTGAGTAACTGGGCGCCATTGTCGTAGGTAATGAGGAAGGCTCCCATCAGTGCAATCGCCCCCACGAACATCACGTTATTCGCCGGGATCCGGGTCCTCGGGTGAATGGCTGCAAAGAACTTCTTCGGAATTGCGCCGCTGCGTCCCATGCCATAAAGCAGCCGCGCCGCGCCGAGTTGCGACCCCATGCCGGAGCCGATGGTGGCGATCAGCAGGGTCAGGCTAATGACCTTGGTCATGAGAACGCCGCCCGCAATGCCAGCGACGTGGCTGAATACATTCTCGTCTCCAAATTGCGAGAAGACACCGAAGTCCGTACCGAAATGCTGGTAGCTAAGCAACTGAGCGCCATAGACCTCGGCGGCCGCGAGAAATCCCGTGATTACACAAACCAGTACCGTGGCCAGAAAAATGTTTCGCTTCGGGTTCTCCACCTCTTCTGACAAGGTCGAAATCCCGTCGAATCCAATGTAGGTCAGTACGGCCACGGAGGTGCCGTGAAACACCCGGTTCACGGTAAAGGTCTGAGGATTGTAAAACGGGCGCAGAAAATAGGCTTCCGGATATTGCGGCAGGTGGAAGATGTATCGGATCGTGTACCAGAAAAACGCCAGGATGACCGCGCCCATGACGGCGCAGAGTGTCTTATTGATGCGGGCCGATGTCTGGACGCCGCGCAGGTTGAGTGCGGTAAACAAGCCCGCAAAGAACAACGGCCAGATCAGGCCAGGGTAAGGCAGTTGAAAGCGGGTTCCAGTCAACAGATCGGCCATCGCCTTGGCGCACCATATCGTGCAGATCAGCGGATTGAGAATGTAATCCATCGTCATGCTCCATCCGGTGACATAGCCGAGGGAAGGATGCAGTTCGCGGCCCACGTAGGTATAGGCCGATCCCGCACTCGGATACACCCGTGCCATGCGGCCATAGCTCATGGCCGTGAACACCATGGCGACCATGGCGATCAGGATGGAGGTAACGACGTGGCCCTGGCCCTCATTGCTGAAAACGCCATACGCCGGCATGGGCGCCGTCGGCTGAATCACAATGATGCCGTACATGATCAGGTCCCAGAGCGTGAGCGAGCGCCTCAGGCGAGGAACGCTAACGGGCGGGTTGACGGTAGAACTCATTCAGTTTCTAAAAAACAGAGCCCCATTATCCTGCGGAGATAACGGGGCTCGGAGAAAGGGTCACTCTTGGCTCACGGGGGGCCAATAGCACCACCCTGCCGCAGTTCCACAAAATTCCTCTCGAATTCTATACGGAAGAGATATTCTGTTCAATGGAAAAAGGTCAGTATTAAAACGATTCTCGCCGGGTTTCGGTGCAGCCGGAGCTTTCGGCGAAATTCGGCGGAATCAAGGGAGCGAATTCATGGCCGGGAACGGCGGAATGCGGCAACACGATCTGGACATGGTCAAGAGCCCAGAGTTCCGGCAGTTCCTCAAGGAGCAAGGTTTCATACTCGTGGCCTGGAAAGAACTGGCGAAAGCGCGCCAGCCATGAAGCAAAGACTCCTGCCTTCCAGCTGGGATCTCTTGTAAATCGCGGGCAGGTTCTGGGAAGGGCGCGACTTCACCAGTTGCGCCCCGCAACCAGAACCAGGAAAGACCGCCCGCGGTTGCAAAGCCTCAAATCGTCAATTAAGCTGGTCTTCTCTTCGGTTGACGCACTCGACGCGCACTAGGCCGGGATGGCGGAACTGGCAGACGCAGCGGACTCAAAATCCGCCGGACTTCGGTCCTTGGGGGTTCGACTCCCCCTCCCGGCACCAATCAAATCGCACATTACGGAAAACCCGAGAAACTAACTACCTGATTGCCCAAAAAAGAGAGCCAATGGAAGGAGTATATTGGCTCCGCCGGGGAAGCAACTCCCCCCTATGTCATGAAAGCCGCCACTCTAACCTCGCCTCAAGAAATTCGGAAGCGACCTCTTCGGATTGGCGAAGTTGCAAGGCCGGAACCGAAGTCAGGTCAAGTTCTTGTGAGGGTGCGTGTCTGTGGAGTCTGCCGCACGGATCTGCATATCGTTGAAGGCGAATTGCCGCCCCGTCGCCCTGGACTCGTCCCCGGACATCAGATGGTCGGCGAAATAGTAGCCGGAAATGCGGCCGGAGCTACCGCGGAACTTCCGCTCGGCACGCGCGTAGGCGTTTCCTGGCTTGGCGGAACCGACGGCACCTGCCGGTATTGTCACCTTGGTCTGGAAAATCTCTGCGATTCACCCACCTTTACTGGCTACACCGTAGACGGCGGTTATGCGGAATATGCCGTCGTTCGCTCCGATTTCACTTTTCCTCTTCCCGATCAACTCGACGATTTGCACGCCGCCCCGCTGTTGTGCGCAGGCATTATTGGTTTTCGCAGCCTGCGTGTGGCTGGCGTCAAGCCGGGCGATCGTGTCGGACTGTTCGGCTTCGGCGCGTCGGCCCATCTGGCCATCGCCGTCTTACGCTCCTGGAATTGCGAGGTCTACGTCTCCACCCGAGGAGCGACGCATCGCCAGCTAGCAGCTTCTCTCGGGGCGGTGTGGGTGGGAGGTGAAACCGACCGTCCGCCCGCGGAGCTCGATTGCGCAGTGACTTTCGCTCCCAGTGGCGATGTCGTAGTCGCAGCTCTCGCCAGCCTGCGCAAGGGAGGAGTGGTCGCCATCAACGCCATTCACCTGGACCGCATTCCCCAGTTTGACTACGATCGCCTGCTGTGGGGCGAGCGCCAGCTTCGCAGCGTCGCGAACATGACGCGTGCCGACGCTCGAGATTTTCTCCAGATCGCAAGCGAGATCGGTCTGAGGCCGAAAGTAACTGCCTTCCCGCTCGATCAGGCCAACGAAGCTCTGATTGCGATCAAAGAGGATTCCATCGACGGAGCTGCCGCCATCGTCTTGTGAGGCGGCCGCCTGTGCTGCCCCGACTGTGCGCGGATTGTGAGTGACATGTCTCTGCAAGACCTCACCGCGCCGGTAATTCGTTGGATCGCATTCGCCACTGCACCCGCGCTGTCCACTCCCAAAGAATGTGACTGTAATCACTGACACATAGGACCGCGGTGGGCTAGCTTAGAAGGTGCTTTGGCTAGCCGCCACATCGGGGTGGGGGCGCGCGATGGTGGATGATCATAGAGGCGACCGAGAACTAAGCTCGCCAATGAAGGTGCGCGAGCTCATCGCCCTTCTGAAGAATGTCGATCCCGACTATCTGATCGCGATTGGCGCTGGACAGACTCTGATCGTCGTGGACCCAAGGCCAGGGTTCTGTCATCCCAAAAACGCAGCCCACGAAGACTCGACAAAAGAGAGCGAGTTAGAGTTTAGCGAGCCCGACCGCAGGTTTCTCCACAGGCTGCATATCAAGTAGGTTTCCGCGGCTTTCGATTACCACCTCAATTTCTTATTTCACCACTCCCACGATCAGACTGCTAGGCCCGGGCAGGTTGACCCGGCTCACCTCGTTGAACCCCGCAGCCTTCATCCAACGCGTGTACTCGACCTCGCTGTAACTGGCGCCGGCATCGGTATTGACGAGCATGTTGAGCGAGAACAACGCCGCCTGTTGCGGCCCGGTTTTGTCGGCATTGAGGATAAAGTCTTGCACAACCAGGCGGCCCTTCGGCGCGAGTGCCTTAGTTGCGCGGCGGAAGATTTCCCGGTTCTGGTCCTCGGAAAACATGTGGCAGATCGCATTCAGCATAACGATGTCGTAGCCGGAGCCGAAGTCATCCTGCAGCATGTCTCCAGGGCGAAGCTTGACCTGCGCTGAAACGCCGGCCTGGCTGACATATTCGGCGGTGAGCGGTACGACCTCCGGGAGGTCAAGGATCTCGCACCGCACGTCAGGACAAGCTTTGGCAAACGCGATGGAGTATGCGCCGGAGCCGCCGCCAAGATCGAGGATGCGGCGAACCCCGCCTGTGCCCAGCGCTTTCACGACCAGCGGGGCGCGATCTTTGGCGTTGCGTTGCATGCCGGCAATGAAGTTGCGCGTCCATCCGGAGCCATCGCGGGCATGGTCGCGAAGATCGTCCGGGATGCGCGTACCGCTGCGCACGGCGTCGGTCAGCGTGCTCCAGCTGTGCCACATATTGGCGATGTGCAGCAGACCTTCGCGATGGTTGTCCTTGGAGCCCTGAACAAAGAAGCGTGCCGACTCGGGCGTATTCTTGTACTCGTCGCCGCTTTTCGCAAGCAATCCCAGGGCGACCAGCGCATTGAGCAGCATGCCTGCGGCGCGCGCGTTTGCGTGGACTTTCGTTCCGACCTGTTCGGCCGTGGCTCCGTCCCCGACGGCGGTGAAGATGTCGAGTTCAAGCGCCGTCAGCAGGCATCGGCTCGGCCAGTAGCCGCGGATCATCTGATCGATGCGATCGGGCAGCGTCCCTGCTTTCTCGCGGGCAGCCATTGCCGCACGGAACTTTTCAGTATGCTCGACCGCCATGGCCTTCATCGCGGCGGCATCGGCCCATCCCAGACGATCGACGGGCTTGCCCCCGCGCAGGTGGGTATCGACGATTTCGGACACATCCGAAGGTTGCACGCGCCGGTACCATACCCCTGCCGGATAGGCGACCATCACTGGACCTTCATCGCAGAGTCCCATGCAGCCGCAGGTGGTGAGTTGCACATCATGGTCGAGGCCGCGCGCCTGGATCTCGCGATCCAGCGCGCCGAGCACGGCGAACGACCCGCTGGCCGGGCAGGACGGAACGCCTTCTGGTTTTTGCTGCGTGCAGAGGAAAATATGAAAGCGGAACGGTTCCATCGCGGTCTCCGATCATAGTCCGAATAAGTCCGAATCACAGATTGCAGATTGAAGATTGATGGTAACGCTTTATTGCCGGTGACGCCGAGCCAGTTCTGAGGACTTGCGTTTCCGCGGCTTTCGATTACCAAATCAATTTAAGGGCAAGCTGCATTTTTCTCGAATTTCCCGCTGCATTCACGGTTCCGAAGAGGGAGCTGCTTGAGGGAGATGCGGGCGCGGTTCGCCAGGCTGTGCCCTGCGCGGTAAGAAACGGGATATTGAAGATGTTGTACATCTCCGCGCGGAATTGCAGCTTCCAGGGACCCGAACCCCACGGGCCGCTCTCGGTAAGTTCGGTGTCCTTGAAGAACGACCAGTCAAAGTTCGTAAGGCTGTCCATGCGGACGCTGTTTCTGCCGCAAGTGCCGTCATTGCCCACCAACGGCTGGCTGAATCCCGAAATGCCGGCGGGCGCGCCCAGCGTAAAGTGAGTGCCGGCGGGGTCGCAGTTGGCGCGAGTATTATCGAGGCCTGGAGAAATAAAGTTGCCGTCGAGATTGACGTCGGGGACGGTGAGCGGGCCTCCGCCTGGGTTCTGGACCGTTCCGGCCAGAACCGTGGCCGGCACGGCGGACTGCCAAAGGTTCACCGACTCGAAACTCCAGCCATCGAGCGCCTTTCCGGCGAGGCCCTTCCGGTTGTGGAAGAACGGAACCTGCCAGACCTCTGTAACCATGATCCGGTGGCGGATGTCGAAATTGGAAACCGCCCGTTCCGCGTCCAGCTTCGACCCGTCCTGCGCAAAGCTGTTGTCATTGGCTTGAATGGTCGGATAGTAGTCGGATGCATCGTCAATCGATTTCGACCAAGTGTAGGAAGCCTGGAATTGCAGGCCATGGGAAAAGCTCTTGTTGCCGGTGACCTGCAGCGAGTGGTAGATGGAGCTTCCTCCGTCGTCCAGCCGATTCACCTGATCGAAGCGCGGATCCAGCCGATTATTCGCGAGTCCATTGGGCCGCCCATTTTCGTCTTTGTACGCTTGCACGAAGTCGGCGAACCGCGCAATCTCGTCAGCCAGGCTGGTGGCGGGAGCCGGGCCGCTAACCACTGGGTTGATGGGAATCAGCCGCGTCAAGTGCGTGCCTTTGCTGCCGACATAGCTCAGGCCGAACATGTAACTTCGCGCGAACTGGTATTCCATGCCGAGACTGTACTGCTGCGCGTAGGGGTTCCTCAATTGCGGATTCACCGTGTTGACGCTGCCAAAATTCAGCTGGCTTCCAAAGCTGCCCAGTTGAGCTTGGGTCTGTGACTGGATCGTCGCCGTGCCGTTCACCAGATTGTCGAAGCTGTTGCTTCCGGTGATTTGGCAGGCGCTGCCAGCGCAGGAAAGACTGGGCTGGTAATTAAAAGGTGGCGCCGAACGCGCGGCCGTGAGGATGTCGAACGTGAACGAGTCCCAATAGATGCCATAGCCGCCGCGGAACACCAGTTTCCCGCGATGCGGGTTCCACGCGAAGCCCAGGCGGGGAGCGACGTTGAAAGGATTGCGGTCGACCGCTGGACCGCCCAGCCGAAAGCTTCCCAGCGGGCCCGTGCCAGCTTCTCCGACGGCGCCCGGCAGCGCGGGATCGAGAATCGAGACGCGACCGTGCGCTTCGTTGAGTGCTCCCTGCACCTCCCAGCGGGCGCCAAGGTTTACGGTCAGCGTCGGCCGCACCTTCCAGTCGTCCTGGAAGAAAAAGCTATAGACTCCCGTGCGCAGGTCGCGCTGTGTGCTGCCAAATAATTGGGTCCAGCTGACGGGCAGGCCGGAAAGGAAGCCCGCCAGTGAAGAGAAAGTGAAGATGCCACGCGTGTTGGTATCGGCCTGCGAATGGTCCTGGATTCTGCGCACATCAAAGCCCATGCTCAGAATGTGTCCGCCGCGAGAGTGGCTGAGCGTGTCGTTGACCTGGTAGATGTTGAAGCGCCGCTCCTGAGGATCGATGTTCAGCGAGCCAAAGCTCAGTGGATCAGGGCCCACGATCTGAAATCGCGGGGTGGTAAGTCCGTTCTGGGGAAGGCTGAGGGCGCGCGCATATCCATAGGACAACCGCAGTTGGTTGACGGTCCGCATGCTGACCGCATAGGCATCGGTGAGGTTGGCATTATTGAGAGCGAAGTGGATATCGGTATCAAATCCGGGAAGCGTATTCTGCCCCGAGGCGCGCGCCACGAACGAGCCCGAACTCTGCAAATAGCGCGCCGACAGGGAATGCCGGGTACTCAGCTGCTGGTCGCCTTTGAGCAGCAGTTGGTAGGTATCGATGGGCGATGGAATCTTGGTTACGAGTTGACCCCAGTCCGGAGCGGAGGCATTGATCTTGGGCAGCGGCAGATAAAGGTTCATCAGATCGGTGATGACGGGGTCCGACGCGTTCGCGCGCGCCGTCGCGGTGGGCAGGTTGGCGATGGTCGTAAAAGCGTTGCCGCGTATACTGCGGCGTTCATAGGCGCCAAACAAAAAGGTACGATTGCGGAGCACCGGTCCGCCTGCGCTGACTCCGTAGACATTCGATTGCACGGGCGTAACCTGGCCGCTCGTGTCCAGGTAATCGCGCGCATTGAACAGCGTGTTCTGGACGAAGTCGTAGGCGCTCCCGTGCAACTGGTTGGTGCCGCTCTTGCTGACCATGATGACTTCGGCATTCGACTTCACTCCATATTCCGCGGAGAAGTCGCTGGTGAGGATTTTGAACTCCTGCAGCATCTCCGGAGTGATGGACTGCATGCCGAGAGCGAAGCCTCCGTACTCCCAGTCATTGGCGTCGGTGTAGTCAAGTTGTACGGAGCCGGAACGGGCACGGCCGCCGTTGGCCGAGAAAAGTCCGGCTTGCGGTCCCAGCACGAGCACGAGCGAACCGCCGCCCCCGAAGGTGCTGCCGCCGCGCGGATTGTTCGTCGGTGCGACGCCCGGCGCCAGGTGGATGAGCGAAATCATGTTGCGGCCGCTGCTGGGCAAGCTCGATAACTCCAGATTGGTGCGCGTGGTGCTGAGTTGGGCATCGGTGGTGTTCAACTGGCCCTGCGTCTCACTCACTACCTCAACGGTGGCGGACTGCGGACCTACTCCCAAAGTCAGGTTCCGGTTGGTGGTTTCGCTGCTCAGGATCTGGATTCGTTCGCGCTTCTTCACGAAATGGAGTGCATCCGCCGTCAGTTCGTAGTCCCCAGCGGGCAGGGCAAAAAAAACGTAGAAACCGTCTATGGCAGTGGTATAGGTCCGTGTCGCACCGGTGCCGAGGTTTTGCAGGGTGACCGTAGTCCCGGAGACCACCGCGCCGGTCGGGTCGAAGATCGTTCCCTCCAACCGGCCAACGGTGTACTGGGCTTCGACAGGAACGGCAATTGCAGCGCCGAGGAGCAGGACTAACAATCGGATCGACAAGCTGTACTTGCACACAGACAACATGGACGGCCACCCTCGGGGTGATTCGACAACGCTACTCTATTCTCTTGCTCAGCCGGTAGCTCGGTATCCGAACCAGAAGCTCGAGAGGAAGTTGCCTCGCGATCTTGGTTGGGAAACCGGCGCGTTGTCGAAGCGCCAGTGGCCGTTCGAAAAGCTGCGTGCGGCCCATCGAGTGCCCGCCTCGATCCATGTGAGGCGGGCGTCAGGGGATTGTTCCGGAGAGTGGAGCGACTTTCAGTGACGTAGATCACAATGACCTGTGACCTTCAGTAATCCTCACCCGTGGTCGAGCTACGGACTTTCCATGCGGACTATCACTAAGAAACGTGACCAGGATCACAGACAGGATTTCAGAACCACACCACAATTCGTCCCTGCTTTTGCACGAAAGGTTTCCCGTAATCATCCGCCGCCCCAAAAGCGGGTTGCAAGAGGAACCACAGCATTAGGAGGCCATCTCATGGCAGCAGCTGAATCTAAAGTTGCAGCTTGGCCCGCGATCCCGACCGCCAAACCGGAAGAAGTCTATGCGGGACTCAGCGACCAAGCCAAGGCGTATCCGCTCTTTCTGGAGTCAATCCTGCGCCCGGAACACAATTTCGAAAAACCGGAAGCGCTTTCCCGCCTGCGCGTGCTCGATTGCACGACCAGCATGATGATCGGGCACTGGTGCTCCTCCCAGCTTTCCGAACTGGGGGCCGAGGTCATCCAGGTCGAGCCCCCGGGAGGCGATCCGCTGCGGAAGCTGACGCCTTTTGGCCGCCAGGAATACATGTTCGAGGACAAGGAAACCGGCGAGAAAGTCGGCGCCCAGTTTCTCCATGAGATGCGCAACAAGTCCTCGGTCACGCTGAACGTTGAAACCGAGGAAGGCCGCAAGATTCTGCGGGATCTGGCCGTCCATGCCGACGTGATCATCGAGAACGCGCCTCCCGGCCAGTGGGACGAGTGGGGGATCGGCTATCGCCAGTTGCGCGAACTCAATCCCCGCCTGATTTACTGCTGGGTCGGCCAGCGCGGACAGTGGGGTCCTCTGAAAGACAAACCGGGAATGCTGGATCCGATCGCGCAGTCCGCCTGCGGGTTCGTTCACGGCACCGGAGATCCCAAGGAATTCGGCGGGCAGCCAACCCGTTCCGCCCTGTGGATGGCGGACCACGTCGGCGGAAGCTGCGCGGCCATGGGCATTCTGGCGGCTCTGATTTATCGCGAGAACGTCTCGGGCGAAGGGCAGTTCGTTGAAGCGACGTCGGCGGAAGCCATCATCCGCATCCTCGATTACAGCTGGGCGTGGTACTCGATGGACGGCAGCATTCGTCCGCGCTATGGCAACTGGGACCTGGCCATCAATATCTATGCCGTCAACCCCTGCAAGGACGGCTACATGATGGTGGGCGGCGGCCATGACCGCCTCTGGTACCGTATCTGGCGTACGGTGGGCGACGAGTATCCGGCGGTGGAGGAAGAGATCCTCGGCGACCAACGCCTCCGAGAGGTTGCGGACCGTCTGGCCCACAACCAACAGGTAAAGACCTACACCCTGCTGGGCGAGTGGCTCAAAGACAATCCGCGTGCCGACGCTGAACGCAAGCTCTCGAAGCAGCAAGTGGCCTCGGGCGGCGTGCTCTATGTCAACGAGGTGGCGGAATACCCGCACTTCAAGTATCGCCAACATGTGGCGGAATTCGATTCGCCGCACTACGGCAAGATTCTTTACGGCACCACTCCCTACCAGCAGCACAAGACTCCGGGAAGGCTGAAATGGCTCGGCCGCCCAACCGGCTACGACAACCAGGATGTATTTCGGCGGCTGCTCGGTTTCACGGGCGAGGATTTTGCCCGGCTGCAGAAAGCCCACGTCATTTGACGCAGGAGGAATGTAATGGCAACGCAACCCGCTCATAAGGGACAGTCATTCGAGGAGTTCTGCCGGGAATCCTTCAATCCCAAGAAAGAATTCTCCAAGCCCGAAGTGCTGAAGGGATACCGGGTGTTGTCTTGCACCCAGTACATTTTGGGTCCCTGCTGCGCTTCCTACATGGCCGAACTGGGAGCCGAAGTCATCAAAATCGAGGCGCCCCGGCGAGGCGAGGCGATGCGCCACACCACTCCGTTCAACGAGCCCTTCCTCTATCCCCTTTCCAAGTGGGTACCGGAGCGCGGCACAGGCTTGGGCTTTGTAGGGGCGAACCCGAACGAGTATTTCGTCTCCATCGACTTCCACAAGCCGGAAGGACAGGCGCTGGTCAAGAAACTGGCCGCCAAGTCCGACGTGTTCGTGGAGAACTACCGCCCCGGCACCTTCGACCGCTGGGGCATCGGATACCGTCAGTTGAAGGAGATCAATCCCCGGCTCATCTACTGCTGGCTTGGTGGTTTTGGCGGCTGGGGACCCGGACGTGTCCGCGCGTCTTACGACATTCTCGGACAGTCGCAGGGCGGCAACTTCGGCATGACCGGCAAGCAGGAGTACATGGGCGGCGCGCCGGCGAAGCATACCATCTGGCTGGCCGATTACTGGGGCGGCATGATGGGCGCCACGCAGGTCCTGGCGGCTCTGTACTGGCGCGATCACGTCTCCGGCGAGGGCACCTTTACCGAGTACTCGCAGGTGCACGGCGTCACCCGCCAACTCGAGTATGCCTTGCCGCTCTACGGAAAGCACGGCATCACCCGCGAGCGCTGGGGCAACTGGGATACGCAGCTCTGCGTCCACGGCATCATCAAATGCGGCAAGTCCTCCTACCCCAATTCCGAGAATCCCCAGGAACTGGAAGAGGGCTACATCATGATCAGCGCTTATAAGGACGAGGACTTCGCTCGCTTGTGCAAAGCCGTAGGTGAAAGCACGCTGGCGACCAAGTACGCCAAGGCTGATATCCGCATCAAGGCCCAAAGCCAGATGGAGATTTATCCCGCGCTGGAAAAGTGGGCAGCGGATAAGACGAAGGAGCAGGTAGCGGCGGTTATGGACACCCATAACATCCTGAATCAGCCGGTGTGGAACGCGAAAGAAGTCGCCAACCACCCGCACTGGAACGAGCGCGGAGCCGTTCGATGGCTGGATGACCCGACCTACGGTGAACTGCTGCATCAGGGGCCGGGATACAAGATGTCGGCGACACCACCGCGCCTGAAGTGGGCGATGAAGCCGGTGGGCGCCGACAACGAGCGCATCCTAGGCGAGGTGGCCGGGTTGTCGGCTGCGGATCTCAAGCGACTCGAAGAACAAGAATGTATTTGACGGAGACCAACTATGCTGCTCATTTGCCCGAAGTGCAAAACTAAGAATTACCTCGATCCGTATCCTTTCTGGAACTTCAAGGGGACAACCCAGTGTGCCGACTGCAAAACCATCTGGCGCATTGAAACCCAGGGAGGCGGGTGTGTGTCCGGGCCCGAGGAAGCGAAAGGTCCCGCGGACTTGTTGCCCGGTTTCGCCGAGAAGCAGGACAATTCTCCTCTTTCCGGTCCGGGGGTGACCCGGTCCGCGCCGCGCGCCCGCAAGGACGCGGTCTGTAAGCCGATCCCCATGGAGCGTAATATACGAGGTAAGATACTCAGCGGTCATCCGCTGAAGAAGGAAGACCTTGTCGGCAGCAAACCAAAATTCATCGTTGCCGGATCCCATTGAAGGATAACTGGAGGCCATAATGGCGAATTACAATACTGAATGCCTGTGCGTCCGCTGCAAGCATCTGCGTGGGGCGCTGGATCCCAACATTCAAAAGGCCTACCTCGGCAAGTGTGTGAAGCGGGAGTGGCCGTTTACCCTCTCGATCACGCTCCAAGGCTGGACGGAGTGTGACGTCTACGAGGCCAGCGGCAAGACCTATGCGCCACCCCAGCCGATGGCTGCCAAGGCCGCGGCCGCAACCACCGCCGGTGGCAAACGAGCGGAGTTCTATTACAGTTCCACCCAGAAGCCGGGCGAGACCTTCCCCTGCGACATCAAGCGAGCCCTCGATTTGGTGAAGCAGTTGCAGGCTGCGGGTGTGGATTGCAAAGCCGTCGACGTTGCCGGCGTCAAAGACCGCTTCCCCATCTATCACAAATCGGTCAGCGGCCCGGATGCCAGTGTGCGCCCGGTCTTCGGCGCAAAAGGCGCGCTGGTAGACGACTTTGGAACTACGGTCCCCGCCCTGCTTGTGTACGAAGGCGACCGCTATCCCACCATGGCTTTCCCACGAACCGATGCCCAGCGCGGCACCATCCGCGTGGAGCAGGCTCTGGAGGATCTGGTCGCGACCGCCGCCGTCCCGGTAGCCAGGTAAGTGGTATAAGGAGAATTCCAAGATGGCTGAGTACCTTCCTCCACGCGAGTTCTGGCCGAAACGTCTCTACACTCTGCCGGAGTTCGCGACCTACGCTCCAAGGTTCAACCCCACCGAAGAATTGCTCGGCAAAGCCGTCGCTGCCGGCCGGGGTGACCGCACCGCCGTGCTCTTCGACGACCAGCGGATTACTTACAGTCAGCTTCTTACGAATGCTAGCAAATTGGCCGGCGCGCTACGCGAACTGGGAGTGAAGGAAGGCGACCGCATCATTCTGCGCACGCCGAATATCCCGCCAGCCCTGGTCGCCAACTTTGCGATCTTGAAGCTGGGAGCGGTATGCACGCCGACGTCGCCGCTGTTCTCGCGCAACGAAATCGCACACGTCGCCAACGACTCGGAGGCGGTAGCCATCATCGTCAGCGCTGCGCTCCTCGGCGAAGTCGAGGCGGCGCGAGAGAACCTTCAGACAGTCCAGCACATCATTGTGGTGGGGGGCGACGCCGCCGATGCCAAGGCCAAGGGATTCCTCGCCTACGGTGAGCTGCTGCAATCCGGCAATCCAGATGTTGATCCCGTGCTCCGCAATCGCGAAGATGTGGGCCTGCTGCTCTACACCTCGGGCACAACCGGACGACCCAAAGGGACCGTCCACTTTGTGGAGGAACTGCTCATCGTGCCTGACAGTTTCGGGAAGTACGGCTGGAAGGTTACGGAGAACGACGTAGTCGGTGGCTCCGCACCACTGGCGTTTGGGGCGGGCTACTCCAGTTATGCAACCATCCCCTTCCGCTTCGGCGCGGCCGCTTCGCTCATCGCCAAGTTCGACCCGGAAAAGATGTTTGAAACGGTGCAAAAGCACAAAGTCTCAATTCTCACGCTGGCCCCCACCGCCTACCGCAAGATGTTGCAGGTGCCAGACGCCAAAACGAAATATGACCTCAGCAGCCTGCGCGTTTGCACCGGTGGCGGCGAGAGCCTGACCGCTCCGACCTATCACGCGTGGAAAGAGAAATTCGGGCTTGAGATCTTCGAGGGCCTGGGCACAACGGAGATGATGTACGTCTTTGCCTCCAACGTGGTCAGCCGCAAGGCCAAGCCAGGCTCCTTCGGCCAGGCCGTACCGGGCTACGAACTGAAGGTGATGGACGAAGAAGGAAAGGAGCCCAAAGCCGGCAACATCGGCCACTTTATGGCTCGCGGCCCCACGGGCACGATCTATTGGCGCGATCCCGACAAACAGCGGCATGCCGTGAACCCCGAGGGCTGGAATCGGGCCGGCGACTTCGTCTATGTCGATGAGGAGGGCTACTTCTGGTTTGTGTCGCGCGAGGACGACATCATCAAGAGTTCGGGCTACCGTATTGGGCCCGAGGAGATTGAGGTCACCCTTGCCGCCCATCCGGCGGTTTCCGAGGTCGGTGTCATCGGCGTACCCGACGAAGTGCGCGGCCAAATTGCCAAAGCCTTCGTAGTATTGAAGCCCGATCAAACTCTCAGCCCCGAAGAGCTGCTTGCCTTTTGCAAAGGCAAGATTGCGACCTACAAACTGCCTCGGGAAATCGTGATTGTAGGCGAACTCCCCCGTACACCCACGGGCAAGCTGCTGCGCCGCGTGTTGAAGCAGAGAGAGCCGGGGGCTCCGCAACCGGGCGCCCCGATGAAGACTGGCACCGGCTAACAATTCCGAATCCGTGTAGAGACGGGGCTTGCCCCGTCTCGCACTATCCTGCGCGTGTTAGCCTCCCTTCGCGCTTTGCCCTTGCTCTTCGCAAAGATTCTGTGGTCCTCCGCCGGGGAAATGGAGTAAAACTGTATCCGCGTTTTCTTGGAGGTCTCCATGAATGACTTCCCCGCCCACCAGTGGCTCTGCGAAAAGATTGTGGAACAGAGTTCGATCGCCATCATTGTTGGAGATCGCGAAGGCATCATGCGGTTGTGGAATGCCGGCGCGGAGGCGATATTCGGTTGGAGTGCCGAGGAAGCGCTAGGCAAATCCATGGACATGATCATTCCCGAGAAGCACCGGCCCCGTCACTGGGAGGGCTACGATAAGGTCATGGCAAGCGGGGTCACCAAGTACGGCAGCAGTGTCCTTGCCGTCCCTGCGCTCACCAAAGACGGCCGCCACATCTCGATAGAGTTCAACGTCGTGCTGCTCAAGGATGCCGACGGGCGGGTCCTGGGCATAGCCGCCAGCCTGCAGGATGTGACCGCGCGCTGGGAGCGGGACAAGGCCCTGCGCGTTCGCCTGGCCGATATGGAAGCCAAACTGAAGCAAGCCGGTCTCTGGTCTCAAGAAAGATCCGAAAACAAAACCTAGGCCATCGTGGGAGTTGCTAGATGCCGAAACTTCGCACCTTGCTGTCGAACGCCCTGTTGCTGCTGTGGGCCGGATGGGCACTGGGACAGGCGCCACCTGCGCACCTTTCGACGAGTGGGGCGTGTTTCTCTTCCGAACTGGTAGCCCTGCGCACCACCGATGGTGTGCGCCTGCACGGCATCGTCTTTCACGCCGCGAAGCCGCGTCCGAGCGCCCTGTTGCTGGTCCATGGCTACGGCGGCACCTTCTACGAGGCCTACTTCGGGAAGCTCGGTGAGGCGGCAGCCCAAGCCGGCTACGACACACTCGCATTGAACATGCGCGATCATGATGCCGGTCCCAAGAAATCCTGCTTTACCGATAACCAGACCGATATCGCCGCCGGCGCAGCCTATCTGCGGCAACTCGGCCACAAGCGCCTGGTTTTGTTCGGACAAAGCATGGGCACAAATCGCGTGCTGTACTACCAGGCCGCGAGCGGCGACCCCGACATCGCCGCCACCATCCTGGTGAGTGGTCCAGGCGATCTCTTTGAGTGGAACGTGTGGCAATTCGGAAAGGAGAAGGCGCAGGCCTCGGTGGATGAAGCCTTGAAGCTGCAAAAGGCCGGGCACGAAGATGAGATGATGACGGTGGACCTCGGCCCCATCGGCAAGGCGCTCTACACTCCCCAATATCTACTCAGCATGCGAGGCCCGGATCGGCGCTCGAATCCTTACACGAACCTGGCCAAGGTGAAGAACCCGATTCTCATCGTGCAAGGCACGGCCGATAAGCTCATTGCACCGGACATCGGCAAAAGGCTGCAAACCGCGGCCGGTCCCACCGCCGTGTTGGTGAGCATCGAGGGCGCGGCGCACGGCTACGAGAATCACGAGACTGCGCTGATCGAAAAAGTATTGGGCTGGATGAACACGGTCGCGCCGTAAAGCGGATCGCCGTGCGAAAGAGTCCGTGTGAGAACTTATTTTCGAGAGACGTGGAACGCATCGTCATCTGCACCAGCCCCGCAGGGGCGACCAAGCTTAGCCCACCGCTTCAGCGGTGGGAAGACTGAGGTGTCCCATGAACATCGAGCGCGTCACGACCTTGGCCGCCACCGACGGCCACAACATTCCCGCCTACCTTCTCGCGCCGTACACTGCGCAGGGCGGCGCGGTCTTGATCCCTCCCTATGGCGCAACCAAGGAGCATATGCTGGGAATCGCCGTCACCCTGGGAGAAGCTGGCATAGCCACGCTGGCCATCGACCTCTGCGGTCACGGAGAAAACAGCACCGCCATCGGTCCGGTGATGCGCGATGAGGTCGAGTCTGCGATTCGCTTCGTGCGCCGCTTCGGCCCGGCCGCGGCTCTGGGCATCAGCCTGGGAGGTAGGCTGGCGTTAATGTCGTCCGCGGATTGCATGGTCGCGATTTCGCCCTCGGTGGTTGCCGCCATCTCGCCGCAAGGCAAGTGGATGTTTGAGACTTTTCCCAGTCCCACCGTACGTGAGCCGTACGCCGGGTATGTGGTCGAGTTGCTGGAGGCCCTGGGTCCGGTGGCGCCGCATGATCGTCCGTGCCTGCTGCTGTATGCCGAGCGCGATATCCCCGCCATTCTCCAGGGCGCGCCGGGATTGCAGGCGAGCCTTGCGAAGTCCGAGTTGCGATACGTCAGAAACGACCTGCACCCCGAGGTTCAGCATGACAACGGTTTTATCCGTTACCTGCCGCGCTGGTTCAACCACATGGATCTTAAATTCAACTACGAGGTGTTGGCGGTCACCGCAAGTTGGCTGAACCAACGCTGGGGCAAGGCCCAGGTTGCCTAGGAACCTCAGGTCGTTGCTTTTGGGTGGCGCAGCGCTTCAGCGCTGCGGTAAAGAACACTGTTCTGAATCCGGCTTTAGCCGCTGAGGGCACTGCGCTGGGGTCGGCGATTTCAGGTCACGAAGGAGTCAAAACGATGCAGTGGGAATATTTCGATCGCATGGTGGTTTTCAGCGAGAGCGAAGAGGGCATGGTCAGCGGCCTGGATTCGTGGATCAACGGCGCCGGGGCCGACGGATGGGAACTGGTCAGTTCGGTTCCGTTGATCGCGCCCAATAAGGACGGCGTCGCCTACGGTACCATCGGCATCCACATGGTCTTCAAGCGGCCACACGAAGCGCCGGCGGAAGCGTGAGCCCGCTATGCCGGAATTGCGCGGACGGGCATTGATCGAAAGCCGGTTCGGAAAACTGGGCTCGGGCCAGCAGGCGGTGGTGATCGGAGAAGAGGAATACGATCTCCCGACCCTGCTCGCCCACATGGATCTTGCGTTCGAAGACAGCTGGCCGATTGACATCCAAGCGTTATCGGAGAATCACTTCTGCGTCCGCTACTACGATGGACAGGACCAGCGCATCGTGGCCCACGAGTTTGACGCCAGCTTCACGTTCATTGCGGAAACGCGCGGCCATATTGCCGAGTGGATCGGCGAGGATGCCTACTACGAATGGTTCCGAAGCATGGCTCGCCGTCCGCCCATACCCAGCGCCGACGGCTAACCTTCCGCATTGACATTGACCAGGTCGAGATGAACAAGGTCGAGATGAATACGCCGCGAGGCCGGGAAGCAATCGAGCAACGCTTTGGCCCGTTGGGCAGCGGCGCGCAGTGCCTTGCCATTCGGGGAGTGACGTATTCCCTGGCGCAGTTGCTCGCGCAAATTGGCGCCGAGTTCGACGACAGCAAGCCCATCGATGCGCTTACCTTGGCGGGAGGAGGTTACGTGCTCCGCTATATTGACGGCCAAGACCAGCGCGTAGTTGCGGCCGAGTTCGACAACGACTTTCGCTTACTTGGCGAAATGCGCGCCAGCCTCTCGGAATGGGAAGGCGACGGCTCGAACCTGGCTTATTACAGCGGACATTGAAAGCAATGGATTGGTTGAACCGAAACTGGCGCGGCCTGTCGTTCGTGGGCATCCTGTTAGCGGTGTGGGCCATAGTAGCCGCGCTGCGTCTGGTAGATCCCATCATCCTCCCAGCGCCATGGAACGTGGCCCGCGCCGTCCCAGGCATGCTCCGCGAGCGGCTGTTGGCCGATATCGCCTTAACCCTGGGCCGTGTGCTGGCGGCATTGGCGGTAGCCTGCGTGTTCGGCATTCCGGTGGGCTTGTTCCTGGGCTATCGCCAGCGTGCCTACAAGGTTGTCGAAGGACCGCTGCACGCGCTGCGCTCCGTTCCCGCGTCCGCGCTGTTCCCGCTGTTCCTGATCGTAGCCGGAGTCGGAGAAACGTCAATCGTGGCGCTGGCAGCCTATCCCAGTCTGCTGGTCATCATGGTGAATGCGATTTCGGGCGCGGCCCTGGCCAATCAGCGGCGTCTCTACCAGGCAAGGTTGTTAAACCTGAACGCCTGGCACACGGTGTCCGATGTGCTCTTCTACGAAGCCCTCCCCAGCATTTTCGATGGCATACGGACCGCGGTTTCGTACTCCCTCGTGCTGGTAGTTGCAGTGGAGATGTTCATCGGCCTGGGCGAACGCGGCCTGGGGCGCGGCATCTATCTTTACCAGTCCAGCTATCGCATTCCGGAAACCTACGGTGCGATCATGATTGCCGGCATGATCGGGATCCTGCTGAACTGGGTGGTAACCAGACTTCAGCATCACATGCTGCGCTGGCTGCCGAACGTGCGCGAGGAGCAGTGAGGGGGCTGGCTGGCCCACCCTTTCCACGATTCGAACGCCGAGGGTGCCCCTCCGGATTTGAAATGGGCGAAAGGGTGGGCCAGTTCCCCGCCACGGCGAACGACGCTCCTAAAACTCCTTCCCCGAATCCAGCAGGATCGTCACCGGCCCTTCGTTCACCAGTTCGACCTGCATCATCTCCTGAAACCGCCCGGTCGCGCAGCGCAGCCCCGCGGCGCGCACCTTCTCCACAAAATATTCGTAGAGTTCGCGCGCCTGCTCGGGCGGAGCGGCCGCGTCGAACGATGGACGCTTGCCCCGCCGCGCGTCTCCATACAACGTAAACTGCGAGACCACCAGCAGCGCGCCGCCAACGTCGGCCACCGACCGATTCATTTTGCCGCCGGCATCTTCAAAAATGCGCAGCCCAATCGTCTTCTCGACCAGGTAATCCGCGTCGGCCCGCGTATCGTCGCGGCCCACGCCCACAAGCACCAGCAGCCCCAGCCCGGTCTCGCCCGCAACTTCACCGCTTACAGTGACACGGGCCCGGCTCACGCGCTGCACCACGGCACGCATTTAACGGCTGGCCTCGGCAACCAGCGTTTCCTGCCCGGCCAGCGCCTGCCAGCGTCCGTCACGATAAATGAAAACGTCGGTAAAGCGGACGCGCGCCACCACCTTGCCGGAAGCGTCTTCGACCGTGTTAAGTCCGCGCACAAACCCGGAGTTCCCGTCGACATGCGCCCGCATTTCCGAAAGATGGTTCACGCCCGGCTTCCGTTGCGGAATGTGCTCCAGCATCTGCCTGCGAGTATGCAGCGAGCCGTCAACACCGGCGTCTTCAAATTCATCCGCCACCATGCAGGCAACAGAATCGGCGTCCTTGCGGTTGAGCGCCGCTGCCCAGTTCTGTTCCAGCTCAATCAGAGCGGCCTCAGTGCGAGGCTGATTTTGGGGACACTCGGCGGCAACCGCAGACGAAGCCAGCGCCACCAGCACAGCAAGCAGGATAAGAACTTTCATGCCCAGATCGTGACACGTCTCCGCTGAAATGAGCAAGTAGAGACGGAGCTCTCTCCAGGAATCGGAATAACTGTGCGCCACTTCTCGCGCTTTTCGAGAAGTGGCCTGCCGAACAGCCGACACCGACTCGCGACCTTCCAGAATTCACGCGCCAGCGGCGCGCGCAATCTTCTCGGCCAGCTTACTGTTGAACTTGGCGGCGTCGATAACAAAGCGTTCGTGCGTGCCTTCGGAGATCTTGTCGATACCGTCGTCCGCCACGACTGAGAAGCTGAGCTTGCGACCTTCCACCTTATCGAGTTTGACGCGCACGGTAACAGTCATCCCCGGCGGTGTCGCGGCAGAATGAGTAAAGTTGACCAGCGTGCCCACGGTCTGTTCATTCGGCCAATCGAGATGCGGCATGATGGACAACAGGCAGGCCCACTCCAACAGCCCAACCATGTAGCCGGTGGCCAGCACCTTGGGCATCAATTGGAATTCCGGAGCTTCCGGGTAGAGGTAGGGCACGGTCTTGTTTTCGGGCACGCGAAACTTGAACTCAAAGGTGAGGCCGGGCTGCAACGTGTCTTTCATAGATGGCTCCTAATGTCGGGTTCCACAAGCTTCTGATATAAGTTAATCCTGTCATCCTGAGCGAAGCGAAGGACCTGTGCATTCTGTTTGCAGCGCTCAACCCAGTCCATTCCTAGCTAAACCAAGCCCTCGCGGATACCGTTGATCAGCGCCTGCTGCATGGCGTCGTAATCGGGCGTGTTCTCCTGGCGCGGAAAACCCAGGTGGAAATCGAGATCGGACATCACCTGCACCGGACGCCTGGCGATGATGATGCACCTCATGCCCAGCGCCAGGGCATCGGAAACATTATGGGTAATGAGCACCAGCGTCATCCGATCATTGAGCGCCAGCTCGTGCAGCGCGGATGTGATCTCCGCTTTCACTTTGCCGTCGAGAGCTGAAAAGGGTTCATCGAGAATCACCAGTTTCGGCTTCCAGGAAAGGCAGCGGGCGAGTGCCAGCCGCTGCAGTTCGCCTCCGGAAAGCTGCGCGGGATAGACATCGGAAAGCGCGCTCAGGCGGAACAAATTCATCAGGTAGCAGATGCGGTCGCGGCGCTCGCGGCCTTCCCAGCCCAGTTTCTGCAAGGGATAGCGCACGTTTTCCAGCACGGTCTGCCAGGGGAAAACGCCGTTCATCGGATGCTGGTCGACGTACACCAGGTCGGACGGCTGGGTAAAATCCGGAGAACGGCGGACGATTCCTTTTTGCGGGATGACGATGCCCGCCATGATGCGGCCGAGCGTACTCTTGCCAGCGCCGCTCGCACCCATGATGGTCACGATCGAACCTTGCTCGATGCGTAACGAGAAGTCCTTGAACAAGGTCCCATTGAGCAAGACGCCGTTGCCGCCGTTCAAGCGCGCGGCATAGGAAAAGTCGATGCCCTCCAGTTCCAGCGCGCCACAAGTGGAAAGCACCGGCCCGGTCATCGCGCAGGAACCACCGGAGTAGGATCCACCAGTCTGTGGGCGTCGATCTTTTCCGGGATCTCGCCAATTTGATAGAGCAGATCGATGAATTGCTGGAGGTTCGCGATATCCACCTGGTTCGACAGCGTGACGTCGGCGACATTTACCTTGGCGGCGATTTCCGGAGGCAGCTTAATGTACTTGGTCAGCAAGGCGCGCGACTCGGCCGGGTGCGCCGCCATGTAGTCCACTCCATGCTGCAAGGCGCGCACTGCGCCAGCGGCGGACTGCGGATGGTTGCGCTCGAACTCTCGCGAGATTACCGAGGCGCCAATCGGACACGGGTTGAGCAAATCGGCGTACACCGATCCGAAAAGTTGGCGATAGCCGCCATGAACCAGAGCTGTGGTGGTGACGGGTTCGTAGGCAAAAAGCGCGTCGACCGCTCCGGACGCGAGGCTGGAGATCTGGGCCTGCGGGGGCAATTGCACCATGGAAATCTTGGCCGGATCGACTCCGTGCTTCTTAAAAAACGCGCTCAGCATGTGACTGGGCGCGGTGCCGGGAAACACTCCGATCTTCTTTCCCCGCAACCCGGCAATGTCATGGAGCGGAGAAGCCTGCTTCACGATGATCTTGTCGAGCGCGTTGGAGTCGTTCATGCGGCTGTGCGAGAAAATACGCACGCGCCCGGGGCTGTGGATTTCCAGCTGAATGATCGGCACCAGCGACGTGCCCGGCAGAATGTCGGCCTGGCCGGCGACCATGGCGTTCACAAGGTCGTTGCTGCTGCTGAGCGCGATGGCCTTCAGGCGCAGATTTTCTTGGTCGAAGAGTCCCTGCTCCTGGGCCACGAATACGGGCAGGCTCGGGATGATCTGCAGGTAAGCAACCCGAACTTCCGCGCGGTCCTCATGAACCCGCCGGCAGGATGCGAGAAGGCCGGCGAGGGAGACCGCCGCCACGCCGATGATCAAAAGCAAACTCGAAGGCAAACGTTTGGACCGCATGGTTCACCGTCCCGAACCATTCTAGCCTCGCGGCAGATCGCAAATCGACCAGAAAGAATCAGGGGCGGAGCAAAATCCCTGGGTTCATGTTGCGCAACGACCGGACTCGTAATACGCTGCGCTTGATCGGCAATTCAATCCATCGTCATCATTCAAGGAGTAGAGCTATGGCAAGGAAGTCTAGATCGTCTGGAGATGCGACATCGGTGAGCTCGGGATGTGCGACGGCGGCAGACGCTCAAATCATTCTCCAGTTGTACGATCTGCGACGCGACCGGGAAATGCGACAAGCACGGCATTTCATCTCCGCCGAGTTCTGGCCGGAAAGTGCCGAAGAAACCCTGCGACTGGCGCGGGCGTATCCCAGCCCGGAAAACACGTGGTTGCGGCAAGTCACGAGCTATTGGGAAATGGCGGCAGCGTTTGTGCTGCGCGGTGCCTTGAATGAAGGTTTGTTCTACGACGTCAGCGGCGAGATGTATTGCGTCTATGCGAAATTCAGGCCTTATCTGGCCGAGATCCGGCAAAAACTTCCGTACTTTTTGCTCACCGTAGAGAAAGTTGTGATGAACACACCCGAGGGCCGGAAGCGGTTGGAGCGGCTGGAAAAGCGCCTTGCCCGGCGCAGACAGAAACTGGCGGAGCGCTCCGCGACTCTGGCCGGAGCATCGGCGGGCTTCAGCTAGACCGGCACAGCCTGCACAGAAGAAGAGGACATCCGAAGAGATCGATGGCTCTCAACGCAGAACCACGTTGTGCCTTTCGGATGTCCTCTAGCCGTCTCGCTAGGCGCGGAAACGCGCACCGACGGACAGGACCGGGCACGTCGCCTCGCAGGCCACCCTATACGCGACGCCGGCGCCCAGGTGTTTGGTTAAGGCCGTTGGGCGCTTCACGCCGAGCACGATCATGTCGGCCCTCTGGGCAGCAACCTTCACGATTGTCTCTGCCGGGGGACCAAATTGCACCAAGTACTCGGGGTCATGCCAGAGTTGTGCCCCTTCGGGAATCAGGGCGCGAAGCTGCTTCTCGGTGGAAGCTGCGACCTCGTCCGGATCGAGCACTGGCGATGTTCCGGGTTCCGGCTCGGGCAACGCTACAGCAGGTTCTGGCGCCACATGGAGCAGGGTCAGACGAGCCCGATTTTCTTCGGCCAACGATATGGCATAGGGCAGACCGTGCACCGACTCTGGCCCGAAGTCGGTGGCATACAGGATATGCCGCAGCTTGCCATCGGCAGGCCAGCAGGTTGCATGTGGACCCACGGTGAGCACGGGGCACTCGGCATTGCGAAAGACCTCTTCTGCCACCGAGCCCATCAACAGCTTCTGTAGGCCCCTGCGGCCGCTGGTGCCAATCACGATGAGGTCAATCTCATAGTTCCGCACCACCTTCGAGAGGACTTCCGCAACTTCGCCCTGCTTGATCAGTTCCTCGTGTCGAATGCCCTTGAACGACTCGGAGCCCACCAAGGCAACCAGCTGTTGTTCGGCCAAAAACCTGATTTGCTCCGGATCGGGCTGCACCGCTTCGACAAACGGCTGGTGCGGCAGCACATTCATCGAGTACACCTCAGCATCGTAGCGGTGAGCCAGATTGACGGAATAGGAAAGAGCCAATTGTGCGGATGGAGTGAAGTCCGTGGCAAACAGGATCTTCTGCAGTTTGACGCGGGTTGGAGCAGTTACGGTTGGCATGACAAACCTCCTTCTGAAACCGGAGGAACGAATGCCGGGCAAGATTCTGTCAGACGTGGTCGCCTTCCGGCTCCGATGTTGCCTGCGGGCGGCCGGAGTGTGGAGACTCCTTCCGCCTGAGGCCGGGGAGAAACATCACGTGACCTTTAGGTCACCGAGGGTCACTCTGCCAGTTCCTCTTCCAGTTCCTCCGTGACTGCGGAATTGAATTCCGCCACTGGCGTGTGGGGCGCGACATACTCCTTCTGGCACGCTGTGCAGCGCACGCCCATGTCGAAGATTTCCCAAGTTCGATTACCGCAACTGCAGGTATATAGGTCAGCCATAAAATACCTCCTCCAGAATGTGACGCCCTTCACCACTCTCGAAGCAGAGCAGTCTGCTAACGATGGATGACGGATGACGGGCAAATGGATCGGTACGTTGAGCGCCATACCTCTGCCTCTGAGGTGGAACTCACGAATAGGCTGATGGTGGGGGGCCGCTGAGCATCGCGGCTACTGTAGCGGTGTCTTTTCGCCGCTGCAGGATGCAGGCGGGACAGTGTCTTCTCGCTGCTCGCTCACATAAAATTATACTCGTCTCCAGCTCCGATGTGGTGATAAAGGTCACGGCACCGCGTAAGAATCTGAGTTCAGGGCGGCGCATCGCCCACATTAGCGCTAACCTGTAACGCTCGTCTCGAAACAAGCTAGTGGAGCCTACTTCTGGCCGGAGAGTTCGGCCGCATGCGCCGCACCTTGCAGCGCCCCGTGCCGCCCGGGGGCGTTTACTAGTGCCATCTGAAATTCTTTCAGTGCTGGCCCTGGGCGATTCTGTTCCAGGAGCAAATCGCCAAGCTGTTCGCGCGCCGGAACAATCGGGCCCGGTGTCACCGGGAGCTTCTCAAGTGCATCCTCGTCGTCGGCTGCCGCACGCATCAAAGTTTCAGCCTCTTCCGGCTTCCTGTCCGCCTGGGCTGACCACGCCATGACTTCGCGGGTCAGAATCGCCACCTGAGTGGCCCAATAGTCGTCGCCTGACGTGCGAAGCTGCCTTTCGATCTGCCGCAAGCTCTCAATCTCCGTGCGTGCCTCGGCGGCATGTCCGCCGCGTGCGAGTCCCACACCCCGAGCCCAAACCGCAATCGCAACAACATGAGGCGGGGCCCCGGTGGGAGGAACGATCGCAGCAGCATCGTTCCATTGACCCCGCTCCACCGCGTAGCGAACCGGCATCGCGGTCGAGGCGTACGCTACCTTGAAATCGCCGGCGCTCAGCGTCGGCATGTTCTTGAGTTGCTGGATCACCTGAGCAGCCTCTTTGTCGCGTCCACTTTGCAGATAGGCATACACCAGATAATCCATGGCGTGCAGTTCTTCTCCCGTGTCGCCCTGCTGGTGAGCCGCTTCCCTTGCCGCAAGGTTGGAAGTGATGGAGTCTTCCCATAGGCCTAGCCGCGTGAAAATATGCGAGGGCATGTGCAACGCGTGTGGCGCGGAGGGTGCAATCTGGGAGTAGACCCTTGCCGCCGCGAGGCCTCTTGGTGCGAGTTCTGCATTGTCGTAAGCGTGGATCAGGTAGTGAGGGATTCCCGGGTGCTGCGGATAGGCGCGATCAAGCGGCTCAAGTAGATCGGCCGCCTGTTTCTGTTTGGCATGAGTCTTGTCGGCAGGCGATACGTTCGCCAGAAGTGCGAGCGCGTAAAATACCTGCGCTTCGAGATCCTTCCTGTTTTCTGAGGCGAGCTCGCTCATCGCGTGCTCGTAGTTCGCCGCTCGCGTGTGGTATGGAACGGTGGCAGCGTCCTGGTAGATCAAGGCCAGCGCATCGATGAACTGACGCTCACGTTCAGAGTCCGCCTTGATCTGCTGCGCCCGCTGGACTTCCTTTTGGGCAATCGAAATTGTCGATGGTACCATCGGCGGGTCCCAAAGCTGGCGAAAGTACGTCATGGCGATTCCCCAATGCGCCATCGCGCACCGGCGATCCAGTTCGGCCACGCCCTGGAATGCATTTTCGGCGGCGGCGTAGGCGAAGGAGTGCAGCAAAGCTACACCTCGGTTGAACTGCTCCTGAACGGCCGGTGTGCAAGAAATCGGAAACGATACTTTCCCCAGTTTCTCAGGTGCGCGGTGGCTGTGTGTTTCTTGTGCTGACGACAAGGGAAGGATGAACAGCAGGGTAAGGAATATTCTCCACGGGTGGCACATCCCCTATCTCCGTCGGCGCTTTTCTGACGTTCGAATTCTACATTGAAGCCGGGGACAATGCCCTCCTAATCTGGTTAGAGATCATCAAAATTTGTCGAAGACTACCGGAAATGAGTTTCCGCGAAGAGGCACCCGAAAAATCTGCAGTCATGATGCGAATGTGGCCATTCTTGATCCTCGGCGATGGCTCCCCAGCCAAGGCGATCCGGGAAGAATACCTTAAGTTAGTGCTTATGGGGTCACGCCATAGAGAAACCGGCTATCTCATCGGCCAGATCGTCAGCGCAGTCTGCTCAAGAATCTGGCGTTTGCTCTCCTCCGGCAGCGGGAGCGCGCGGAAAGCATCCAGCGCTTCCTTGAGGTCGCGCGGACCCGGACCCGGCCAGTCGCTGCCGAACATGGTTTTGTGCGCGATCTCCGGCAAACGCGGAAAGTACTTGAGCAACTGCCGCGGCGGAATGCTGCTGATGTCCAGGTAGACATTGGGATGGCGGCGCACCAGGAAGAACGCGGTGTCCATCCAGAGAGGACGGCCGCCGTGGGCGAGCACAATCTTGAGTTGCGGAAAATCAACCGCTACATCGTCGATGTGAATTGGGTCTCCATACTTGTTGCGCGCGCCGGGAAAAATTGATGTGCCGGTGTGAAACATCACCGGAATGCCATTGCTCTCGGCGGCGCGGTAGAGAAGCTCCAGTTCCTTCATTCCCTTGAGGTAGTCATTCGGATAAAAGAGCTGATGCGGGGGATGAATCTTGATCAGCCGCAACCCCAGCCGGACAATCTCCTCGATGTCGGCCATGAAGTTGCTGGAATGGCGAGGATGCAGACTGCCGCATGAAATCAGCCGCTCGGGATCTTCCTTCACGTATTGTGCGGCCAAGGCGTTGAGTCCGGCGGGGTAGCCGGTCACGCCGGGGGCAGCCGCATTGATCAGGACCGCGCGATCCAGACCGGCCTCGTCCATATATTTTAGAAAGGCCCTGGGCGATCGGGTGAACTCGAGAACGCGGTCGAAATCGGGCTGATGCTTTCTCATCAGCTCCAGGGCAGGCGGACTCAGCAGCAGCTCGAACGGCTGAATATGGACGTGGCAGTCAGTGATCAAAGCGTACCCGGCACTTCCGTGCCGGGCTTTCCTGTTCCGCCGCTTCGCGGCTCGTGCATCGTCCGATCCACTTTTTCGGTCGACTTATGCAGCGAGACCCTTCGCGATCTTGTGGCAGGTCGAGGTCTCCACGTCGAAGGCACGCACGTTGGGCTTGCTGTGCACCAGGTGCTGGATCAGGTCGCTGACCTTGGCATAATCCTCGCGGTTGTACCGGTCCGAATCTTCCTTGGTCTTCCAGAAGCTCATGGCCCGGATGCCTTCTGCGTCGGACACGAGCACAATCTCATCCACAAAACCAGGCTGCGCCTTCAAGGTGGAAAGCACCTTGTCGTGGAGCATGTTGCAAACTTCTTTGGCTTTCCCCGGCTTCGTTTTCACTTCAACCAGTCGCACAAACATGGCAGGACTCCTTTATCGGGAATGAAGTCTGGTACGCTTGCGAAAAAACAATGGTGAGACGAAATCACCGTACACCTGTCCGGACTGGGAGGTCAAATATCACATAAATTGTCATAGCCAAGACTTGACCTTGCAGGCGCTCTGTCGGACGTGGTCCCTACTGTCAGACAGACCCTTGGCGGGGGTTTTGAGCGTAATGGCTGATAGCGCCAACTGACGCTACAATCTCTTTGCTGCATCTGAAACTTATTCCGCCGCGGGACCGTAACTATTCCGCAGGAGGTGGACATGCATGACACAAAGGAGCGGTTGTCTCTGTTCTGGATCTTCGCGCTATTGAACTACCTGTATGCGGACGTTGTTGCCCTGTTCGCTATTGCTGGCTCGCGAAATTCATTCGAGCCTCTCCCGCAATGGGCTTTGATGGGTTCCGCGGTCTTGATGGAAATACCGATCGCCATGATTCTGGCGTGTCGACTGCTTCCGTTTAGAGCGAACCGGCTGGCGAATATCATCGCGGGTGGCTTTATGACCCTTGTAAACGGTTACCTGACCTTCGTTGCGCCTCTGACCGGCCTTGGACGGCCGCCTGCCTATCCAGAGTACTTGTTCTTCGCAACGATCGAAACTGTGTGCACCTCGGTCATCGTCTGGCAGGCGTGGACTTGGTCAAGGGTTGAGACTGTCCGCACGTCGTAACTGGTCGCTCAAATAATGAGGTCAATGTGAAAAGAGAACGCCTAACACAGATCGTCCTGGTGATCGTGGGGCTGTTCAATCTGGCCCCAATTTATTTTCTATATACGGATCTGCGGCATTCCAGCTGGCTTTTGGAGCGGAAGAGCGAGATCGAACCGATGTTTCTGAGCTTTTTTATTCCGGTCGGGGTCTTTCTACTCATAGCCGCAAGGAGACCGTCTGAGCATCGCTCGATGATTGCTCTAGCAGCTTGGTGGAACATCTCCCATGGCGCTGTGATGGCTATTCAAACCGTGGAAGCGTGGATTCACAGCGTCCACAGGAACTTTACTGATGTGATCGTATTCCTTGTGATCGGAGTTGTCCTGTTAGCGCTTCTGCCAGCAAAACGAGAGGCAGTCGCGCCGGGAGTTGCGTGAACGAGCGGAGAAAACCCCACACTCTACGCGGATAACGTTTCTTCTCGTCTTCGTTTCACGGTTTTTTCCCGAGGGGATGACAGTGTAGCGCAGCGGCTCTGGGGCAGATTGGCGTTAAATCCCCATAACGCTCAAAACCCGCATCGGGTCGGGCAAAACGAGGGCGCGGGAAGTAGGGCCAAGATAATTCGCTGTGTGAGATACGGGATGCCTCGCCAAGGCTGTCCGCAAAGTCAAGTTCAATCTATTACACATAAATACGCTTACTACCGTCCCACCCAGCAGGCCGGCCTTTTCTCCAGAAAGGCCGTCATGCCTTCCTGAGCGTCGGCCGCGAGCGAGTTCATGCTCATGACTTCTTTCGCGTAGGCATAGGCCTTGGGCTGGTCGAGATCGATCTGCGTGTAGAACGCCTGCTTGCCCAGAGCGATGGTCAGCGTGCTGGCGCTGGCCACTTTCTGCGCCAGTTTCCGGGTCTCCTGCGCTAACGACTCGGCCGGGACGACCATATTCACTAATCCCCAGTCGGCAGCGGTGGGGGCGTCGATCATCTCTCCCGTGAGCAGCATCTGCAAGGCGCGTTTGCGGCCGACGGCGCGGCTGAGCGCGACCATCGGCGTGGTACAGAACAGGCCAATTTTGACTCCGGGTGTCGCAAACCCGACTTTGTCGGAAGCGATGGCCAGATCGCAGGTGGCCACCAGTTGGCAGCCCGCCGCGGTCGCGGTTCCCTGCACCTCGGCAATCACCGGTTGCGGAATGGACTGGATCTTCGTCATCAGATCGGTGCAAACATCGAAGATCTGCCGGTAATCGTTGATGTCTTTGCCCCTCATCTCGGCCAGATCGTGCCCCGAGCAAAAGACGTTTCCCGAGGCCGCCAGGATGACGGCATGAATCTCGCGATCGCGGCCAATGGCGGAAAGGCAGTCGATCAACTCGCGCATGAGATCGAGCGAGAGCGCGTTGCGCCGGTTCGGACGGTTGAGCGTGACCACCGCCAGATTTCCCTCGCGTTCGAATTTCAAGTTTTGGTAGGTGGAAACGGTTTCCAAAGTCGATGTTGCCATGGCTACCCCCTTCTTGCAGTGAGAGGATTTTACACCTGGGAATGCGGCCTCGGGAGACAAGCACAGGGGGGATCGCACGTTCGTCTTCCGTCCACGGGTGAAAGGGGCAAAGAAAAAGGGACACCGCACCGCGCGGTGTCCCTACCTACCAGCAACTTGAATTACTTATTCTCGTTGGGCAATCCCGCGCCAAACTCCTTGCGCTGGATCACTGGGCGCGCCGCTCTGGCGGCAGCTGCCGCGGGCATGGCCGCAGCCGCGCCGTAGCGCTCGAGCAGAACCGGCACCATCGCGCCTTCCGCTTCTTTCACAAAGGTGAGCTTGCCCTCGCCCAGCAGATCGACGCGGACAAAATCTCCCAGCTTCACCTGTCCGGTCGCTACCAGGTTCGCAAGCGGAAACACAAGATGGCGTTCGATCGCGCGCTTCAGGTGCCGCGCCCCATACTTCGGATCGGTGCCTTCCGCGAGCAGGAAAGTCTTGACCTGCGGTGTGCAGTTGAACACGAACTGGTGCGCGCCCGCCGCCATCAGAACCCGCTGCTGTACCATCCCCAATTCGATTTCCAGAATCTGCCGCAGATCCTCGGGACGCAGCGTCTTGAACACGACCACTTTGTCGATGCGGTTCATGAACTCGGGCGCAAACTTGCGCCGGGCCGCATCCACCGCAGAACGGGTAATCTTGTCGTCGAGCGAGTTATCCACCTGCACGGCCCTGGGAGCAAAACCCAGGCCGCCATCGACCAACCCGTTCATCTCGGTGGCGCCGAGGTTTGAGGTCATGATGATGATGCAGCTCGAAAGATCGACTCGCCGGTTATCGCCGAGGGTCAGCGTTGCCTTGTCCAGGATTCCGAGCAGCAGTTGCCAGAGCGAGTCGGAAGCCTTCTCGATTTCGTCGAACAGCAGGATCGACAGTTTCAGTTTCTCGGTGTGCCACTGGTTGAGGGCTTCCTGCGTCAGCAGCGGATGGGTTTCGCGGTGTCCCAGGTATCCCGGAGGCGAGCCGATCAGCTTGGCAATCTCGTGCGAGTGCTGGAACTCGGCGCAATCGATCTTGATGCAGGCCCGCGCATCGCCGAAGAGCGCCTCGGCCACCGCCTCCACCACGCGCGTTTTGCCCGAACCGGTCGGTCCCAGAAACAGCAGGTTGCCCACGGGGCGGCCCGGAGCATTCAGCCCGGCCAGAAACATCTGGTAAATCTCCGCCACCTTTTCGATCGCCTGGTCCTGCCCCACGATCTTGCGGCGCAGGGATGACTCAAAGTCACGGGCGTCGTTGCTGCGGCGGCTAGGGTCAAGCACGGTTGCAAGGTTCGTTCTCATCGCTTCGGGCCCCGTTCTTCTTTCCTGGAACTGCATTCTTTCTGGAAAACTGCTCATTTTTGGCACTCGGTGACCGCTTGGGAGGAGCCGCACTCCCGCAACGGTTCCCTACCTTGTGCAAGCCGCTAACCATCCTCCGGGCAACTGTTAATCCCCCACTTCTCATCGTTTTAGATGCGGCTAGCGGGCTTCAGGCCGCGCCGACCACGTTACCCACAGTTTCCCCATGAGCAATAGTTTGCAGACTGCGGGAACTTTACTTTGCGCCCCAAAACCACTCCTGCGGCCAATGTCCGGTAGTCCGCTGGCCCGACGTAACTAGCGGCCAAGATTGCCGCCACCCCACAATCGGAAAGAGATTTGTACCCCGGAGAACGCCCTTGTCCCAATTTTTGACGGCTAGACCCTCTTTCCCAATCCCCGCTTCCTTCCTGTTCCCCCTGGCTTTGGCCGGCTTAAGCCTGTTTTCACTGCCTGCGGCCGGAGTCCAAAATCCGCACGGCGTCCAGTTGGTGCCGGTAAAAGCGGATGCCACCAAGAAGCTCGAACCCCCGGCGCCTGTCTCCGTTATTGCGCCGCCCGGTTCGGCGCTTTACGTCGCCCAGCGCGGGGACAGCATTCCGTCGGTGGCGCGCAAGAATCTGAAGCGGACAAAATACCTCACCTCCTCGGAACTGGCCGAAGCCATCCGCGGCGCCAACCACGATCGCAAGGGAGTCTTCCTCAAATCCGGAGAGCAGATCGTCATCCCCGGAATTCTGGAATCGCCCATTGTAGAGAAAACGGTGCCGGTTGCAAGAGATTTTGAAGTGCGCGCCATTTACCTGACGGGGGTGATGGCGGGCAGCGATCATGGCGAGCGCATCATCCGCCATTGGCGCGAAGTGGGCGGCAACTCGGTCGTCTTCGACATCAAGGATAGCGACGGCATCGTCAATATCGCCTTCGACCATCCCCTGGCCAGCGGACAGCGCCACTACATTTCCGACCTGCCGAAGTTCATCCACTTTCTGCATTCCGAAAACATGCACGCCATCGCTCGCATCGCCATCTTTCGCGATGAGCATCTGGTAACGAGCCATCCGGAACTGGCGGTGAAGTCGCATCGCACCGGCCAGCCCTGGCGCGAAAACGGCAAGCTCGTCTGGACCGATCCCTCGAACCCCAAGGTGCAGGATTATGACATTGCACTAGCGAAGTTCGTGGCCCAGTCTGGAGTGGATGAAGTGCAGTTCGACTACGTCCGCTTTCCCGCCGAAGGCGACCAGAAAGATGCCGCGTTCAACTATCAGACCGAGCATCCCGATCATGCAACCGATCATCCGAAAAACGTTCAGCGCTCCGAGGTGATCGCCGATTTCCTCAAGCGCGCCTATGCCGAGATCCATCCTACCGGAGCGCTGTTCTCGCTCGATGTCTTCGGAGTCATGGCGTGGCAGCGTCCCGTCGATCTTTCACACACGGGGCAAGACATCGTGGCCATGGCCAAGCAGTGCGATGTGCTCTCGCCCATGATCTATCCTTCGCACTTCTTTGGCATGGACGGAATCGCACACCCCGGCGACGCGCCCGAGCATTTTATCGGCGAGTCCATGGACCGTTTCAAGCTCATCACGAAAGACAGCGGAGTGGTGATTCGCCCCTGGCTGCAAGCCTTCGCCTGGCGGACCAAGACGTACTCGCCCAAGTATGTTGAAGTTCAAACCGAGGTGGCGAAACAAAAAGGCGGCATCGGCTTTCTTTTCTGGAACGCGAACAACGACTACTCGAAGCCCTACACCGCGATGCCGGAAATGCGCGCCTCCAGGAACAAAGACCGCTACTTCCGCGGCGACGAAGTAGGGTCCAAGCCAGAACTGGCCACGGCCACGCCAGTGCCCGCGTCGGTGGTTGTTCCCGCGCCCAACGTTTCTGCGCCCAACACCAACGTGGAGACTGGGACTGCTCCGTCTGCCGGCGACGCCGCCCACCACACTCAGAAGATCTGGCGGCACTGAGTCCCGGTTTTGCTGGAGCGACCGGCGTCCCGCCCGTTATCCGGGCCGGAACGCCGGGCTTCTCCACTACGCTCTTTTCCTTACCGGTTCGCTAACCGGCTGATATTTCCCCGCTTCGGTTCGCGCCGAGATCGCGAGGCGGTTCCAGGCATTGATGGCTGCCACTGCCAACGTCAGATCGGCCAGTTCCTTCTCGGAAAAATGCTTGCGGACGTCCTCATACACCTCATCCCGCACGTGTCCGTCCCGGATGTTGGTCACCGCCTCGGTCCAAGCCAGCGCAGCCCGTTCGCGATCGCTGTAGTAAGGAGATTCTTCCCAAGCATCCAAGCCATAAAGCCGCTGCTCGCTTTCGCCGAGAGCGCGCAGATCTTTCCAGTGCATGTCAATGCAGTAGGCGCAACCGTTGACCTGTGAGGCCCGCAGTTTGACCAGATCGATCAGAGACTGTTCCAGCCCCGATTGATGGAGATATTCCTCCAGCCCCAACATCGCCCGGTACGCTCCAGGCGCCACTTTTGCAAACTCAATTCGACTCTCCATAAGTCCTCCAGGTGGTTCTCGCCTCTGTTTGGATTACGGTTCAACCCGTCGTGATTCAGGCCCCGAAGACTTTTCTTGGCAGGGCAGAGAAGCGAAAGCGGCGGCTCACGTTTGTGGTTTTCGAGAGTAGCGCCGTCCCGGCGGCTGTCCGGCGCTACGGGTAGGCGTAGCGCTCCTACTGCTTGGGTTTGCCTCGGGAGGTGAACTTGCTCATGATGAACTCCTGTGCCAGGGCGGTGAACATGCGCTCGGCGGTGTTGATGAGGATAGTGTCGACCGTCTTCTGTACGCCGCGGTCCGACGCCGGGTAGTAGGTATTCGCGAGGGCCGCCGAGGCCACATCGCCACCTATGGTCGAGTAGTTCGGCTGCAGTCGTCCGTTGTCTCCCCTGCAGACGAATGGGGCGGAGAGGGCGTGGAGAGTGCGAGACTTCGTTGTGCCCGTGCCCTGGTAGAAGTAGCGCGGGTCCTGGTGCAAAAGGGATGGCAGGATGGCGCCACCGATCATGATGTCGCTCAAGCCGTCGGCAGCCGCAGCGCCATAGCGCTTACCGTACGCCGCCCAATCCTGGCCGTAGTTGGGAGTGTCCCCTGCCTGGTTGATGGCGGAAAGCACGCCTATCCCGAAGATGGTGACGGGATCGAAAGAGGTTCTGAGGGCGAGCTTGAACTTCAGCTTCGCCGTGAGCGGTTCGGCGTTGTGATCATAGACGACGTAGAAATTGGGGATGATGCCTAAAACGCGCTGCTGCTCCTCGACCTTGACCTGCTCGGTGGCGACCTCCTCAGCGGTATAAGCCACGGATATGGTGGTCAGCGCCTGTGCGATTTGGAGTTTGCTGCCCGTCAGGATCTGGGTCTCGCCGGGCTTGAGAATGATGTCGGGTGAGGTCCAGTTGGCAAATCCCTGGGCGCTGATGGTGACGTGATATGGGATTTCCGGCGCGAGATCGTTGAATTCAAAAAATCCGTTGTCGTTCGACACGACCGTGCGGGGGTCTGCGGGGGCGGGGCCTTCGAGAACGACGGTGGCTCCGGGAACGGGGTCGTCGTTCACGTCGGTTACGGTGCCGGTAATATGTCCTGTCTCCGGCTTGGGTGCGTTGACGTCCTGTGCCGCCAAAGGCACGGCGATAGCAATCGCCGCCAAGGTCAGCAGCCAAATTCGTAGAATTCTCAAAACCAAAGCTCCAATACCAGTAAGGGATAGAACTATATTCTATCGTGTGAGTTGCGGGGCAACGTTCCCCAAATCAGTGGGCCGTTCAAATTGGGTGCGTTTCAAGTTGATTTCGGCTACAGGTTCAGCTAACTGAGATGCGGCCCGGCCAATGGGCAGCACCCCACAGGATTCAACGGGTGCTCACTTGGATTCTGCGCTCCGTTTCCCCCGCCTGCTCATCGCTGACTTGCCCCAGGGTAATTTCCACGTGGTGATCGCGTTCGAAGCGGGGGAACTTCTCTCCCCACTCTATCAATAAGATGCAGTTGGGCGCGAGAAGGTCGTCAAGGCCAAGAGTTTCCAGGTCGCGCTGGGTATCGATACGGTAAAGGTCGATGTGATACAGGGTAACGCGGGGTCCGCGGTACTCGTGGACAAGGGTGAACGTAGGGCTGGTCACGTCTTCGGCAAGCGCGGCATCGAAGCCTTCCGCGATGCCCTTGACGAGGGTGGTCTTTCCTGCCCCAAGGTCGCCGCGCAGCAACACGACGAGCGGGGGAGACAGTTCGGCGGCAAGCCTGCGGCCGAAAGCGATCGTCTCCTCAGCGGAGTGAGTGATGGTCTCGGTCGTCATTCCGGAGGGTTCAGTATAGCGGGGAAAGCAGGTGTCAGGTGTCAGGTCTTAGGTCTTAGGTCTTAGGTCTTGGGAAAACACGGTTGATTTGGTTTTTCCTAAGACCTAAGACCTGAGACCTAAGACCTGCTCTTCAGAATCCTGGCGGTCTCTGAATCTGGCCGGAAGCGGGACTGAGGAAACCGCGATCCAAAGCGGCTTCGAGGGCCATACGCAGCCTCTCGTGGTCTTCGTCGCCCAGGGCAATGAAGCGGAAAGGCTGGTAACACGCGCTCTGAAACTTGCGCGCCGGGTGGAGCATCTCGGCCATGCCGTGGATGGCGCCCGATTGAGTGTGGAATGCGATTTCGACGAAATCTCCGGCGGCGAGTTCATGCTGCAACTGCAGCAATCCGCCAGTCACGGAGATGGATTGGAGTTTCGCGCTTGCCCGCTGGCCGCCGTCAGCCATCACTGCGGCCGCAACCGATCCATGGAGTTGTACACGGGGAGAACGCTGGTTGACATTGGATTGGGGGAAGTGGGACATAGGCGGATCAAACTATGCCACGCTCCGGCCTGTTGAGCGAGATTACGAAAGCACCTGTACAAGGGCCCGCGCTTCCAGTATCGGACGCATTTGGTGCTGGCCGATGGCGAGGTTTGCGATAATACCGGTAGTAACTTTTCGGGATTGAGCCCAAAGAGTACCTTGGTGCAGTAGGGCGTTGATACGGCAAAGTTTGCGCGATGCGAGGTGGTGGGAGATATGGGTATGGCTAAAGGCGCAGGATTTCGTTGTGCGGTGGTGGCGGTTTGCTTGCTGGGGGCGCTGCTGACCGGGTGCTCGCGGGATCCCAACGTCCGCAAGCAGAAACTCCTGGAGAGTGGGCAGCGCTACTTCGACAAAGGCCAGTACCGGGAAGCGGCGATTCAGTTCCAGAACGCCATTCAGGTGGATTCGCGTTTCGCCGACGCCCACTACAAGCTGGCGCTGACGGCGATGAAGCTGCAGCAGTGGCCCACCGCCTTCCAGGAACTGACAACCACCGTCCAACTGCAGCCGGACCAATATGCCGCGCATCTGGACATGGCCAACCTGCTGATCCTGAGCCGCCAGTTCAGTGACGCGAAAGAGCATCTGGACGTGCTCACGCAAAAACAACCCAACAACCCCGAGGTCTACGTGGCACGGGCGAACTACTACGCCGGCATGAATAACATCCCGGCTGCGCTCGCCGACATGCAGAAGGCGTTGCAACTGGATCCCACCCGCTCCGATTCCTATCTGAGCCTGGGCATGCTGCAAATGCACGGGCAACAGTGGGACGCGGCGGAGGCGAGTTTCAAGAAAGCGGCCGAACTGAATCCCAAGTCGACGAATGCGCTGGTTTCGCTGGGGAACTTCTACCAGACGCGCGGGCGATTCCCCGAGGCCGAGCAGTGGTTCCGGCGAGCGATCGACTCGGCCAAGGACGATCCCGGTCCCAGACTTTCTCTGGCCAGCCTGTACATGGCCGAGAACAAGCTCGGCCAGGCCGAAGATTTCCTGCGCCAATCGAAGCAGGATTTTCCGAACGATTCCGTGGGCTACCGCATGCTTGGCGATTTCTATTTTGCCAATAACCAGCTCGATAAAGCCACCGCCGAGTATGCCGCGCTGTACCGGGACCATGCCAAGGACATGACGGTCAAGAAGAATTATATTCAACTGCTGATTCTGAAAGACCGGTTCGACGAAGCCCGCAAGTTGAATGACGAGATCCTGAAAGCGAAGCCGGACGATTCTGACGCCCGGGTGTACAAGGGCGAGATCGAGATTCACGACGGCAAGCCGGGCGATGCCGTCAATACTCTGCAAGCCGTGTTGAAAAGCGAACCGGATAACGCCGTGGCGCATTACCAGCTGGGTCTGGCTCTAGACCAACTCGGCAGCACCAACCGGGCGGAAGGCGAGTGGCGCGATGCAGTTCGACTGCGTCCGGAGATGGCGGAAGCGCACCGGGCATTGGCGGGCGTGGCCATCCATCGGAACGATGCCGCTGGGCTGGCGCAGGAAGCGGACCAGATCATCGCCTTACAGCCCGCTTCTCCCGACGGATACCTGCTGCGGGCCGTGGCCGACATCGATCGCAAGCAGTTCGCAACCGCCGATGAAAATCTGAAGCGGTGTCTGGAAAAAGCGCCCAATAATCCCGCCGCCTATGTGCAGTTGGGCAACCTGCGGATGGCCCAGAAACAGTTACCCGAAGCCCAAAAAGCCTATCAGCAGGCGCTCGACCAGGATCCGAATTCCACCGAGGCTTTGGGCGGCGTGCTCAACGTGGACCAGCAGCAGAAACAGCCCGACAAGGCCCTGGCGACCGCCAAGGCACAGTCGGATAAGTATCCCAAGAACGCCGGTTTCCACGTTATGGTGGGCGCGCTTCTGGAACAAAGAAAAGATTTAGCCGGGGCAGAAGCGGAGTTCAAACAAGCCAGCGACTTGGATAAGAATAACAGCGCGGCATGGGTCAAGCTCGGCACGGTACAGAGCGCACGCGGCAACGCCGATCAGGCGCTCGAAACTTATCTGGATGGGTCCAAGAACAATCCCAAGGAGATCGCTTTCAACCTGCTGGCAGGCGGCATCTATGAGAACCGGCAGGATTGGGAGCACGCCAAACAGCAGTACCAGAAGGTGCTGGAGGTACAGCCGGACAATCCGCTGGCCTCCAACAATCTGGCCTACGTGATGCTGCAGCAGGGCGGCAATGTGGACGTGGCATTCGCCATGGCGCAGACGGCGCGGCGGCAGCTTCCCGATAATCCGAACGCCGCCGACACCTTGGGCTGGGCTTTCTACAACAAGCACGTTTACACCTCCGCCACCGATCTGTTCAAGGAAGCGGTCAAGAAGCAACCGGACAACGCGCTTTTCAACTACCACCTGGGGCTGGCATACGCTAAGAGTGGCAAGGCGGCGTTGGCGCGGCAACAACTGGACCGCGTGGTGAAGCTCAAGCCAAATTTCCCGGAGGTGGAGGAACTGCGGAAGGCCGTAGCGGAGGCGAAGGGGTAGAGACTGGTCTTGCGGGCACGGGTCGAGACGCCACGGAACCCTGATTCGAGGGCGCGCTTCCCGGCTAAGCTCTGGCGTCACGTCCAGTCGCGTCGCTAACCAGAGTGCGTAAATGGGGTCCGGTCCCTAACGCGTAGAGGGGACGCAGATGTTCAGCAAGACAATCGCCGTCGGACGTGCCGGGGTAACTCTGGTGCTCAGTTCGATTGTGTTGCTCGGCCAATCGATTCCCGCCGGACCCAGTTCCTCGTCTCTGCTCGAATTTCCTGTGAATATGCTGCAAAAGGTGACTGCCGGCACAACGCCAGTCCGAACCAAGGTCCAGGCTAAGCTTGCACTCGCTACCCTGGTCGGGCGCGTAGTGGCTCCGCAAGGCGCCATTTTATCCGGAGAAGTTACTGAGTCAGTGCCCAAGTCTGCAACGGACGCGTCCCGCCTCGGCATTCGCATGGACTCTGCGCATTGGAAAAACGGCTCTGTGACAATTAAGGTTTATCTCACCGCGTGGTATTACCCAGTGGCGCCGCCGCAGGATTTATCGACTGACGCACGGGATGATGTTGCAATCCGACCGAGGCGTCGGCGGGGAGCCGACAACTCCACCTACCCGAACACCTCTGCCTCGGCACCAGGACTTGGCACGGGCACGGATCTAGCGCCCGCCCCGCCTTCGCCGGAGCAGGGTCTTTCAAAACATCGTGTCGTCATGAAAAATGTGGAGTCAGAGCGCAACAACGACGGGGCAATCACCCTTATTTCGAAGAGTGGCAATATCAAGCTTGATAAGGAGACTCTCTATGTCCTGGCGGGAAATCCGCTGCCTGCGAACTGACCTATCTGAAGGGAATGCTTTTACGGCCAAGATTCTCCAGAAGTCGTTTCTAGTAGTCAGTTCTGCTGCCGGGTTCCTGGCGTTGGGATGAGCGACGCTCCTTGCGGCAGAACCACGCCGAACCGTTCGCGTAGTTTGGCGCGCCATTCCTGCTCGCCGGAGAGCAACTTTTCCTGTCGCGTACCTCCGCGCGTCTCAATCAACTTTTCGTCCGACAACGTGATGCGGCCTTCGGGAATCGCAAGCGAGCATATTTTCTGGCGCGTGAAATGCGAGTCGGGCGAAGTCTGATGATAGTGGCACATTCCGGCAAAATCAGAGAGTTCTCGTGGTTGGAGGGTGAATGCGTACTCTTTTTTCCATTTGCCTTCGATCATGACTTCCAGAACGAACCCGTCATCGATGCGTGTTAAACGATAGATTCGCCCACTTTGCGCCTGCTCCAAGCCAGGATCGAGGCGTAATGGTTCGAGGAAGCCCTCTCCAAAGCCAACGTCAGCCAGCCACGGTTCATCGAGATCGACGCGTAGCGCGAGGTGGTCAAATTCGGGTCCGTAGCTGCCGTCTTCGCGAGCGACTCGACCGGAGAGTAACGTCACCCGAAACCCGAGCCTTCGCAGCAGAGCGGCAAAGGCTCCATTCAGTTCGTAGCAGAAACCGCCGCGGTGTTCGTTCACGATTTTGTGGAGGATTCGGTCTTCGGCGCAGACGATTTTGCGGCCGAGATGGATATCGAGGTTTTCGAAAGGGACGGTGAACAGGTGCGCGCGATGGAGGGAACGAAGCGTTGCTTCCGTTGGTCGAACCTCTCCTACGTACTTAATTCGTTGAAGATAGGTCTCGACATCTACGTTCAATGCATTTCGGGAACTCATACACCGTTACTGAATAGCATCGTGCTTCGCGAGGTTATGTTTGGCGCACAACAAATCCATTCTGCGTTGGTCTGCCGTTCGTCGGGACCTGAAGCTCATATCACACCGGCAGTTCTTCCTGCGCCCATCCGCCCGCGGCCTCAGGCTTGGGCTCGGCGGCGAGGTCCAGAACCAGCTTTTCCAAGACCAGCCGCTTGCCGGGAGGATTCGAGCGTAGCGCCAGATCGGCTTTCGCGACCAGGCGAATCGAGCGCGTCAGTTCCCGCTTCGATTTGTAGCGCCGCGCCTGCCGGATGATATCGTCGGCGGCAAACGGCGGCACGCGGAAGCCCTGCCACAATGCCGCCCACAACATGCGCTGGTCTCTCACATTGCGCTCCAGGATGACCAGCATCTGGCGAAAAGTCTTGGCCAGCATATAGAGGTGGCCGATGGCCGCGTCTTCGCCGTCGCCGGTGGAAAGCAACGCGTCGAGAATCTGCAAGGCGCGAACCCGGTCTTTGGAGGAAATCGCATCGGTCAATTCATAGAGCGAGCGCTGTTTCGCGGCGAGCACCATGGTTTCGACATCGCCGAGCGTGATTTTCTTCTTCTCGCCGGCGTAGAGAATCAGCTTCTCGAGTTCGTTCGACACCATCATCATGTCGCCGCCCAGCGCGTCGACCAGCTCGCGGGCGCCGTCGGCGTCGATCTTGACTTCGCGCGAAGCACAGTACTCGCCAATCCAGCGCACGGCCTGCCCCTCCTGCACGCGCGATAGTTCCACAATGCCGCAGAACGGGCCCAGGTCTTCGCGGATCTTCTGGTAGCGGTCCTTGTCGGTCATCTCCATACGGCGGGCGTCGGCGGGAATACTGATGTGATCGGCGACAAAAACTACGAGCGCATCGGGATTGGGATTCTTGCAATAGGCTTCGATGGCTGAGATTTTCTCGTCGTTTGAGCCGCGGCCGAACAAGGTTTTTACCCCGCGCACGAAGAACACCTGAAAGGGCGCCATCAGCGAGGGCGTGCGGGCGCGATCGAGAACTTCATTCAGCGAAGTTTCGGCGAGGTCGAACTCAAACAAGCCGAAGTCGCGCGAGTCGGGCGCGACCAGGTGCTCGAGAATGGCGTCGCGGCAGCGCTTGCGAAAAAACGCTTCGTCGCCGACCAACACGTAGGCCGGCTTCAGCTTGCGCGACTCCACGTCGGAGAGAAAGCGGTCGGCCTGGCTGAAGGCGCGCATCATCAATGGCTGTCCCCTAACATCCGGTCTTCCAACATCAGTAGGCCTCCAGAATGTTGGCCACCAGCGTGCGCGCAAAATCCCGCGACAAGCGATCGACGGCGGGAGAATCTTCTTCGAAAAAACTGTGGAGATCGTGCGATATTTCGTACTGATCGTGAAATAGATACGAAGGATTGTCGAAAAGCACCTTGCCCTGACGGTCGGTCAGCGTCACCTGGATGCTGACGGTGACTAAAGCGCTGGCGGCGCGCCCGGTTTGCGAGTCGTACGCCAGCGGAGTTGCCGACGCCGATAAAACCGTCGCCTTCAGCACCGCATCCGCGTCGCCCTTGGCTTGGTGGATCACGCGATACTGGGTACGGGCGTCGAACTCGCGCACTACGGCATCGGTCAACAGTTGCTCGATGCGAAAGGTCTGGCTCTGGCTGACGAAGCCGGGAATCGCGATGGTGCGGATGTTCTGTGGCAGTTCAACCTTATTGCCAGTCGTGTGATAGCCGCAGCCGGTCGAGGTCGACATGAATGCCAGCCCCACTCCCAGCGCCAGGGCCGCCGCCCACGGTCTCGCCGTCATTGGATGCGACTTCATAGGATCCGACCTCATGGCATCGGGCGTCATTGAATCTGACCTCGCGGGCGGGATGCGGTCATGCTCTCAGCGCATTCGACCGCCGTCAACGCGGCCACGCGCAGATTGTCGGTGGTTGCCCAGAGCCACACCCCGTTGTTCCGATTGGCACTGGCGTCGCTGGCGATTTCGACCAGGATGTCGCCTTGGCCGGCCGCGCTCACGCTGGTCGGAGTATCTTCGGGGCGGCCGGTCACCACCACGTGCTCTCCCGCCAGGGCATCGGAAAAATCCGCGATCACGACCGGCTTCTCCACCTCCAGGTAGAGCGAGAAGGCGTGCCCGTGGAAGACTGGGGCATGCAGCACGCGCAGCGCGGGCTGGGCCGCCCCTTGAGCGATTTGCCGGTAGTGCTTGCGGATCCTTTGCGACACCGCTTCCAGCGACAGGTCCGATCTCTGCCCGTAGCGCGCCGCCAGGTTGAAGGCCACCTGGATGTCGAACACATTTTTCGGCAGATCCTGGAAGGAGAGCAGATTCACGGTCTGCTCGTGCAGTTCGTCCATCCCCTTCTGGCCGTTCTCGGAGGCCGGTTCAAACACGGTCGCGACCATGCGTTCGATCTTGGCAAACTTTTCGCTGCGCAGGGCAAGCAGGGCGAGGACGGTGGCGACGGGATGAGCCACGACCACCGGGCCCGGTTGCAACTCCGGCGGAATGGGCTGGCCGGTCTGGCGCTCGATCCAGCGTTCGATCCAGGGCGAGCGGATCGAGGCCCGCGCCTCATCTTCGAGGGCGAATGAGAGATCGATGATGGTATCGCCGAGGTCGCGCGCCACTTTCCAGTTCTTGCGCGTCGAGCGCGGGTCGGAAGCGAAGAAAACAAAGTCCACGCGCTCGAACTGTTCCGAGCGGATGCTCTGAATGAAGCTCATCTCGTCGCCGGCCGCCTCCAACTGGCCGAGAGACTCGTCGTCATCCAGCAACCGGATATCGGCAGCGGGAAAATTTCGTTCGTGCAAAACTTCGGCGATCTCCTTGCCCTTCAGCGACGCCGCGCCCACGATCGCCACGCGATAAGGCTTGGGCCCGCGGGAATCGATCTGCGCATTGGCGGACTTGGAAAGCGGGGGCTTGGAAAGGGGAGTCATGGAGTCGGCGATGCCTCTCGGTAAGGCGGAGGCGCCGGCGGAGTCTTGCGGCGGAAGATCCACTGCAGCCGCCAGAGGACGCCCGAGGCCATGTATAAAATCGCGATGGCGAAAAGCGTCGGCCGTGAAAATCGCGCGATCAATGCGGTGACCACGGCAATCACCACAATCAGCCGGAAGGGACGGCGCGATCGAAAGTCAATATCTTTAAAGCTGTAGAAACGCCACGTGCTGACCATGAGATAACCGACCATGACCACCATCAGCAGCCAGCTCATCGCAGTCCACCAGGAATTCACCGGCGACCCGCCGGAGTAGTGAACAATCGCCGCGATGACTCCCGCACCGGCCGGAATCGGCATGCCCACGAAATATTTCTTCCCCGGACGTCCGGGATTGGAAGGCTCCGGATTCTTGGTAATGTTGAAGCGCGCCAGACGGCTCGCGCCCGCCATGAGGAAAGCGAAGCAGGCTATCGAACCCAGCTCAATGATTTTCTGGCGGAGCCCGGGAGCGATGACCATCGGCAATAAATGGAATCCCCACACCCAGGCGAGCAGCGCCGGAGCAACGCCGAATGCGATCACGTCGGCCAGGGAATCGAGTTCCCTGCCGAAATCGCTGGCGGTATTGGTCAGGCGCGCGATGCGGCCGTCCAGGCCGTCGAACAATACGGCAAAGCCGATGGCCATAGCAGCGAAATCCAGGTGCCAGGGTTCTTCCAGGCTGCCGTGCACGGTCTGCAGAATCGCGTAGAACCCGGCTGCGATATTCGCGGTCGTGAACAGCGAGGGCAGGATGTACATGCCCTTGCGCAATTTTCCTCGCGGACGGTCCGATTCACGACGACGCGGCGCTAGCTCTTCCATGTTCCTGCTTTCCTATCCTGTAGAGACGCGGCTTGCCGCGTCTCCGTTCGTGCCACTGGCGTTTGTACAACGGGAAGAAGCGCGAGGATGGTCGCTCCTCCCTTAACCCGATCACCGCGCTTTACCTGGATGGCGGCATCGCAATCGAACAGAACATCCACGCGCGAACCAAACTTGATCAGCCCAACCCGCTGGCCGCAAGCCACGTGGTCTCCTACTTTAAGACTAAAAACGATACGGCGCGCGATCAGGCCGGCAATCTGCTTGAAGACTACGGTACGGCCATCGCCTTCAACGGTGACGATGTTCTGTTCGTTCTCTTCCGCCGAATGCGCTCCCATGGCGTTGAGAAACTTGCCGCGCTGATAGCGCACGTCGCGGATCACGCCCGCAATCGGCGAGCGGTTCACGTGCACATCGAACACACTAAGGAAGATGCTGATCCGGTTGCGGCGAATTCCAGGAGGCGTTCCGTCAGAAGCCACCACCGAAACATCGGTCACCTTGCCGTCTCCAGGAGAGACCAGGGCCCCGGGTACGGTAGGAATCTGGCGCTCCGGATCACGGAAAAACCACAGAAAGAACGCTGCCAGCAACAACAGCGGGACGGCGTAAGGCCAAGCCGCCAGCCAGGCGACAATGACCGCGGCCAGCAGGCACCCCGCACCATAAAAATAGCCGTCTCGCACCATGGGAATTCAGAATGATTATAGAGCGAGGCTGCCGCGTTCTACATAACTGCAATAAAAAAAGGCGCTTAGAAGCGCCCTGTGGGATGACATGGGTCTGGTGGGACCCTGCGTTATTCTTGCGATTCCGGCCCGACTCCTCAGGCCTGTCCTCTAGGCGGACTGCCGCTGGAACTGCGATTCCAGACTCTGCATCTGGTCTTTGAGGCGCAGCTTCAGTTTCTTCAGCCGCACTTCTTCCAGTTTTTCGTCGTCGGTGAGGTATCGCTTTTGGGTGAGGGATTCCAGCCGTTGGGAGTATTGCGAGTGCTCCTGAGCCAGTCGCTGGAATTGATCATGACCGGTCAGGAGTTGCTCTCTCGGAGTCAGCATCCTTGCTAGACCTCCTGCTTTTTGTTACTGCTCGGTTAAAAAATACCACAGTAATTGGTAGCGGTCCAATGGGATTTCCTAGTTCGCAGAAAGATAGATTCCCACCGTGGTCAGGGGCTCCGCGGTACCAAAGTTGACCATAAAATGGTGCAAAAATGACACGCTCGGTCAACTCAGGGCTCCAAGCGGAGCGTGTAGAGAATCGCATCTTCCGAGGGATTTTTGTAGTACGCCGGGCGTCGGCCCACCTCGCGAAATCGGTGTTTTTCGTACAGCGCGCGGGCGGCCCGGTTCGATTCGCGGACTTCGAGCAGCAGGGTCGACGCCGCCGCATTTTTCGCGCGCTGAATCAAGGTCCGTATCAACTCGTCGGCGATGCCCCGGCGGAGGAACCCGGCGGCCACCACCACGTTTTCGAGTTCCCACTCGCCTGCGGCCGCCTGCGCACACACAAATCCGCAAAGCTGGCCTGCTTCCACTGCGACCAGAACAACGCCACTACTCACCAACTGGTTGTACTGCTCGCGGGTCCAGTGGGCGGCGCCCGGCGCCGGCTGCTCGAGGGCGAGAATCGCCGGCACATCGTTCAACGCAGCGGATCGGATGGATACGGTTTCTATCAAGGTTCGTATCAGGGTATCGCTTTAGCGATACCGCAAAGTCTTCAGAATCAGACGCCCCTTTAGAGGCCGCGCGCATGCAAAGTCTCTCACCGCGCCGGCTTGGAGAAAATTTCGGCGTCGGAATGGCGGATGTAGTTCGCTTCCAGTGCTTCGGAACTCGCCGTCTCGCCCCGCCGAAGGTGCTCCCAGCCGAGGCGGGCAATCACGCCGCTGTTCGGATACTCAATCCGCTCGACCGGAATTCCCGCCGCCCGGGCGATTTCAGCCAACGTGGCGTCGGGCGTAACCACCGCCTTCCCCGCAGCTTCGGCAACAAACTCTTCGCGGCTCAGCAGGCGTTCGCTGTGCATCTGCACCTTCGGCCCCAGTTCGTAGTCGCCGGCATACACGTCACCCCGGCCGGCATCGAGCGCCGCGAGAACCCGGCCAGGCGCTGCGCCGCTCGACGCCACCGCTTCCAGCAAGGAAACCGCCGCAATCGGCTTGTGCAGGACTTCGGCCAGCGCTTTGATCGCCGCCAGGCCAACCCGTAGTCCGGTGAACGAACCCGGACCGGACGCAACGGCGAATCCGCCTAGATCGCTCTTGCTCTGTCCGTGCTTTTCGAGCAGCGCCGCGATCTGCGGCACCAGCTGTGCCGAAAATGTTCCCCCAGTGAGAGCGACCATCTCAATAACCGTACAGCGGCCTGTTTCGCACTCTGCTAGAGCGATGCTGCCTTGCTTACCCGAAGTATCAGCGGCGAGAATGAGCATTGAGAAATGGGGGCGTCCGGACTTATCTTCCGGCGCGGTTCCGGGTTCACGTCAAATATTCCAGCAGGCCGGTGTGCATGGTCATTTTCCATTCACTGCCCATCCAGCTGTAGACCTTGCACGCGCGCCCTTTCCAGTGGAAGTCATTACCCTTAGCATCGCGCCATAATGTGTCTACATCGACCACGGCAAAGGCGCCGTCGCCTTGCTCGGAGATCTCAATCTTCTGGATCCGGCGACGGTTGTGAGTCAGGGTGTGCGTGTCGAACAACTGCTGCCAAACCCGCTTCCAGCGGTCGCGGTCGAAACGGCCCATGACCATCACCCAATTCACCGGGTCGTGGGACTGAGCGGTTTCGGGCCACGGCCAGACCATATCCGGATGGAAGACCGAGATGAGCAACTCGACATCCTTGGTATCCCAGGCCCGCGTCTCGCGATTTACGATCTCGACGATCTCGTCGCGAATCTGTTCTCGTGGCTTCAACCCTAGGCCTCCGTAGCAGAAAGTCGGCTCGCTCAGTGTCCCTCGACCAGCTCCAGCAGCACGCCCGCCGTGCTCTGCGGATGCACGAATACATAACGATGGCCGCCCGCGCCTGTCTTGATCTCATTCGATACCAGGCGCACGCCGTCGCGCTTCAGTTTTGCGACCGCAGCCGCCAGGTCCGGAACGCGCAGACAAACGTGATGCAGTCCCTCGCCGTGCTTGGCGATGAAGCGGGCAATCGTCGAATCGTCGGCCGTCGCTTCCAGCAACTCTAACCGGCTCTCGCCCACGGGCACCATCACCAGCCGAACTCTTTCCGCCTCGACGGTTTCTTCCGGCGAAACGGTCAGGCCAAGCTTTTCGTAAACGGACTTCGCCGCCGCCAGCGACTTTACCGCGATGCCGAGATGATCAATGCTGAATTCCATGAGTGCCCGCCTGTTGTCGATCCAAGCTTGCCGGTGGAGCGCCGGGCGTCCCCGCCCGGCCACAGTCGGCGCAGGCTGGGGCCGGGCGGGGACGCCCGGCGCTCCATCGAATCTATCTGCGTTCCGCGGTGCGCACAATCTCCTCCACCAGCGAATAGGGATCGCGCTTGTGCGCGGCGATCTCGGCGGCATAACGTTCGAGGCTGCCGCCGTCCATCCGCGCACGCGCCTTTTCGAGCATGGCATCGCGCAGCATCTCGACCAACCGCTCCTGCCAGTTCTCGACGTTCTTCTTGAGGACCAGGTTTTCCTTCTTCAGGTAGGCCTCGTAGCCGGCGATCGCTTCCGCCAACTCTGCAGTTCCTACGCCTTCGCTGGCAACCGTCTTGACGATGGGCGGCGTCCAGTGGTCGTTGCGTGTGGCCAGCGATTGCATGGCGCGAATCTCGCGCTCGACGCGCTCGGCGCCCTCGCGGTCGCTTTTGTTGATCACGAAAATGTCGGCGATTTCCATGATCCCGGCTTTGATGGTCTGCACATCGTCGCCCATGCCGGGCACAAGAATCACGATGGTGACATCGGCCAGCCGCACAATGTCGACTTCGTCCTGCCCCACGCCCACCGTTTCGATCATGATCAAGTCGCGCCCCGAAGCATCGAGCACGGTGGCCGCATCGGCGGTGGCGCGCGCCAGGCCGCCGAGCGATCCTCGTGTTGCCATGCTGCGGATGTAAATCCCCGGATCGCTGTAGTGATCCTGCATGCGGATGCGGTCGCCCAGAATCGCTCCGCCGGTGTAAGGACTGGTGGGATCGACGGCGATGATGCCGACGGTTTGATTCGCTTTGCGATAGTGCTTGGCGAGCTGATCGACCAGGGTGCTCTTTCCCGATCCGGGGGCGCCCGTCAGACCGACGACGCGCGCCTTGCCGGTGTGCGGAAAGAGCGCCTTGAGCAGATCCGTCCATCCGGCAGTGCGGTTCTCGACCGTAGAGATGGCGCGAGCAAGCGCGCGGGCGTCGCCGGAGCGGAGGCGGTCGATCCATGTTTGGATGTCTTGATTCAAACTGTCAGTGTAAAACAGCAGTAGGGCGAGCGGTAAACCAATGTTGGGTAAGCAGCATAAATCATGCTGACAACTTAAACTAATTTACGTCGCGAATTTGCGAGGCGCGATATTAGTCTTTCAGCAACTGCCGCGCAATCACCAGCCGCTGGATTTCGCTCGTCCCTTCGCCGATCGTGCACAGCTTCACGTCGCGATAAAACTTCTCGGCCGGATAGTCCTTGATGAACCCATAGCCGCCGTGGATCTGCACGCCTTCGTTGGCGCACTTCACCGCTACCTCGCTGGCGTAGAGCTTGGCCATTGACGATTCGAGCGTGGTCTTCATGCCGGCATCTTTCATAGCGGCGGCGCGCAACGTCAGAAGTCTTGCCGCCTCGATTTCCGTTGCCATGTCGGCCAGCTTCCACTGGATGGCCTGAAATTCCGAGATCGCCTGCCCAAATTGCTGCCGCTCTTTCGAATACTTCAGGGCCGCTCCGTATGCGCCCTCGGCCATGCCGAGCGAGAGCGCGGCAATCGAGATGCGTCCCCCGTCGAGCACCCGCATAGCGTCGATGAAACCGTCGCCTTCCTTGCCCAGCAGATTTTCTGCCGGCACAAAGCAGTCCTCGAAGATCAGTTCCGCCGTGTCGCTGGCGCGAAGGCCGAGTTTGTTTTCTTTTTTCCCCGCGCGGAACCCCTTGGTGTCTTTCTCGACCACGAACGCCGAAAGCCCGTGCGTGTGCGCCGCGCGATCGGTCACCGCCAGCACGACCAGCACGTCGGCATAGTGGCCGTTGGTGATGAAGGTCTTGGTGCCGTTGAGCACCCACCCGCCCTTGGCACGCGCCGCCGCCATGCGCGCGCTGCCTGCATCCGATCCCGCCGAAGGCTCGGTCAGTCCCCAGGCGCCGATGAACTCGCCCGTCGCCAACTTTGGCACATACTTTTTCTTCTGCGTTTCATTGCCCGCGAGAAAAATGTGATTCGAACAAAGGGACGTGTGCGCCGCTACGATGATGCCCACCGAGCCGTCCACGCGTGACAGTTCCGCGATGGCGGTGACGTACTCGACGTAGCCCATGCCCGCGCCGCCGTATTCAGGCGGGAAGATCATGCCCATCAGGCCGAGTTTGCCGAGTTCCTTGATAGTGGCCAGCGGGAATTCGCCGGCTTCATCCCACTTCATGACGTTCGGGGCAATCTCGCGTTCGGCAAACTCGCGCACCGTCTTCTTCAGGTGCAGTTGCTCGTCGTTCAGCTGAAAGTCCAAAGATCCTCCATGTAGCTGTTAGCTGTTAGCTCTTAGCGAAAAGCCAACGGCTAAGAGGTAACAGCGGTCTGACTTGGGAGGCCGTGCGCGGGAATGGCGCAGAACTTGGCGCCCAACTGGTCATTTAAGCATGAGGAGGGGGAATCAGCGAAATGTGGGTACCGACCGGTTGGCTTGGGATGCGAACAGCTACGGCACAGTCTTCTTCGGATTCATCCCGAAGATCTTTTCCCGAAGATCTTGCGCGCCATCCAGACGGGCGCTACAAACACGTGGGCAGGGTTGGTGAGAAACGCCGGCTTGTTCCCCTCGATCAGATGGCCTAGCCAGGCTAGCGCAAATGCCGTCGGGATCAGCAGCAGCGCCACCATCCAGTGCCACCAGACCACGATCAACGACGAGAAACCGACGGGAATGGCAATCATGTGCAGGGCGCGGTTTACCGGATGGTTATGCGCGCCGTCGTAATGCGAATACAGTCCCATATTCCCACCCCACGTGAGAAATGCCGGTCCCGCAGCATTATAGCCCAGGTCGGCATCGCCGGGGTCCGCCTTGCAGAAACGTTCGAAGCCCCAGAAACACTATGTCTCTAGAGTTTCTCCGCAATTCCCCAGAGAACATTCCGGGGTATACTGCTGTGCGTATCGGAGTGCTGGGTTCTCGACTTCCCCTCGGCAACCCGGGGCAAACGCTGCCTCTGTCGCGGATCTTAGCCGTGAGATCGAGGCGCGCTCCCTCACGGGCACTCCAAAGCCGGGCCATCGCATGCAAGAGCGCGACCACGATCACCGCCGCAACGATTCCGACAACCCAACGATGCCGGGGACTGGTTTGCCCGAAGATGCGGTTGGCGCCTTGGCCCTGACGCCTCCGCCGCTTTCCAACGCACCGCTTTGCGACGCTCCCACTTTGCCGCATGGAACCGCGATTCCGGGTGAAACGCGAGCCATGCCTTACCCGTCCTCGACCCCCGCGGCCGGCAGCGCTTCCGCCTTTCTGAGTCTGCGGCCGGGCGTGCTTTTCGGCGGACGTTACGAAATTCTGGGTGTGCTGGGGCAGGGCGGCATGGGCGCGGTCTACAAGGCGCGCGACCGCGAACTCGACCGCCTGATCGCGCTCAAGGTGATCCGTCCCGAACTGGCGACCGATCCCGCAATTCTGCAGCGCTTCAAGCAGGAGCTGATTCTCGCGCGCAACATTACGCACAAGAACGTGGTCCGCATCTACGACCTGGGCGAGGCCGGTGGCATCCGCTTCATCAGCATGGAATACGTCGACGGCGAGGACCTGCGCACGCTATTGCGCCGCGCCGGCAAGCTCTCGCCCAAGGAAGCGATCGCGGTGGTGGAGCAGGTCTGCCGTGCACTCGACGCCGCCCATTCCGAGGGCGTGATCCATCGCGACCTGAAGCCTCAGAACATCATGCGCGACCGGCACGGCCGCATCGTGGTGATGGACTTCGGCCTGGCGCGCTCGCTCGGCGAAACCGGGCTAACCCAGACCGGCGCGATCGTCGGCACGCTCGAATACATGTCGCCCGAGCAAGCCCTGGGCAGCACGCTGGACCAACGCTCCGACATTTTCAGCGTCGGACTGATCTTCTACGAACTGCTTACGGGAAAAGCTCCTTACGGGGCCGACACGGCCATCGCCAGCCTCATGAAGCGTACCCGCGAAGAGGCTCGCCCGGCCTCCGACGTCGACGCCTCCGTTCCCAGATCCCTGAGCGCGATTGTCGGCCGCTGCCTGGAGCGCGAGCCGGCCAACCGCTACCACTCCGCCGTCGAACTGTTGCAGCAGTTGACAACCTGGGAATCGAACCCCGACATCAGCCCCGAAATGCTGTCGAAGATGATTGCGCATCCAGTCGTGCATCGGTCGCGCTTCAGCCTCGATCTACCGGGCAAGAGTTGGATGTGGATTGCGGGCGCGGTGCTGATGATCGTTCTGGCGACCTTTGCCGGACGCACGCTGTTGCGGCGCACTGGAACGCCGGCGGGCGAGATGGCGCAAGGCATCCCCTCACTCCAAAAGGGAAAGTACGTCGCGATCCTGCCCTTGAAACAGGTTGGGGACGAGAAGGCCCTGGGCTACGTGGCCGATGGCATTGCGGAAGCTCTTGCGGCCAAGCTGTTTCAGTTGAAGGAAGTCCACCTGACATCTTCGGACGCGGTGGAGAAAGCGGTGGCCAAGAATAAAGACAAAGATTTGCCGCTCTCCCGGCTCGCGCGCGAACTGGGCGTCAACCTGGTGTTGCAGGGGATGGTGCAGGGCAATAGCGAGCGGCTGCGCGTCACACTCAGCCTTGACGATGCCACCACCGGCAAGCGCGTTTGGAGCCAGGAATTTCCGGGAACCGCGGGCGATGTGCTCGTACTCGAAGACCAGATTTACGCGACCGTAGCCACCGCCCTTGCGCTCAAACCGAGCGGCGAAGAGCAGGCGCGCGTCGGCGCCCATCCCACCGAGAACGTGAAGGCCTACGACCTCTATCTGCAGGGGAGGAACGTGCTGCGCAACAGTCACGATGTGGACGGAATCCGGCCCGCCGTGGCGCTGTTCGAACAGGCCATCGACAAGGATCCCAACTTCGCTCTGGCCTACACGGGACTCGCCGACTCCAGCCTGCGCATGTACAGCGCAAGCAAAGAGAGCATCTGGGCGCAGAAAGCCACTCTGTCGGCGCAGCAGGCGGAGCGGCTCTCGAACAACCTGCCCGAAGTTCATCTCTCGCTCGGCAGCGTCTATTCCGCCACCGGGAAGTACACCCAGGCGGTGGCCGAATTGAAGCGCGCATTGGAATTGGCGCCGAACTCAGAGGAAGCGTATCGCAATCTGGGCGACGCCTACAAAGCCAGCGGTCAAAGTAGCGAAGCGATCGCCAGCTACCAAAAAGCGGTCGACGCCAACTCCTACAATTGGCTGAATCACCTTGCCTTGGGCAAGGCGTACTTTGAGTTTGGCGACAACGCCAAAGCGCTCCTGGAGTTTCAGAAGGTCACCGAACTGGCCCCCGAAAATCCCATGGGCTACGGAGACGTCGGCTCGGTCTATCTACGCGAAGGCAAGTGGAATGAGGCGATCCCTCATTACCAGAAGGCGCTGTCGATCTCACCAGACTCTCCCACCTATTCCAATCTCGGCACAGCATACTTCTGGCTGAAGCGCTACGACGAGTCGGTCGCGATGTACCAGAAGGCAACCGAGATGACGCCCAACAACGAGGAACTGTTCGGCAATCTGGGGGATGCGCAGCGGTGGTCGGGGCACTCCGAGCAAGCGGCTGCGGCCTATGACAAAGCGATTGCACTTGCCTTTCAGCAATTGCAGGTCAATCCGCGCTCGGCCGGAACCATGGGCGATCTGGCGCTCTACTATGCCAAGAAGGGCGATGCGTCGAACGCCCAGCAGTACATCCAACAAGCCCGCGCCATCAGTCCTGACGACATCTATCTGATGTACTCAGAGGCCCAGGTGAAGACCCTGATCGGCAAGCCCGAAGAAGCGTTGAAGGCGCTGCGGCTGGCGCTGGAGAAGGGGTACTCTGCGCAAGAGGCCTGGAACGATCCCGAGCTGCAGAAGCTCCAGGCCCTGCCACAGTTTTCACAATTGGTGAACCAGTTTACGAAAAAAACCCACTAAGCCTTGCTGGTGGAGCGCCGGGCGTCCTCGCCCGGCTGGACGGGCGAGACGCCCGTCCCACCACGGATCAACTCAACGCGCGGCCACGATACTAAGCCTTCCAGGGGTTCTTCCACAGCTTGCGGCGGGAAACCAAGGCACCCAATCCCGTCACCATCAAGGCAATCGTGCCCGGCTCGGGAACAGCAGGCGCGTTCGCATGCCCGCCAAAGTCCAACCCGCCCGGCCAGCAGCCATTAAGGCACGAGAAACCAATGGAGAAGCTCTGCCCGTTCCGAATCCCTCTGTCTGGATTGTCTGGATTGTTGCCGCCTTTGATGCCCGACAGCACGATCGCCACATTCCCGTTCTTCAGGTCCTTTGCTGTGCAGCTCATAAACAGGCCCGACTGGCACTTGATGTCGATGGCTGGAATCTGGTGCCCTTGTTCAATAAGCGTCAACGAAGTCCAGTTCACTCCGCTCTCATTCGTGAAAAATACCTTGCCAGTCCCGCCCGCAGGTACACCGAAGGTAAAGTTTAAGCCTTTGACACATCCCGTGGTGCAGGCCTCCAACGGGATGTTGGCGGCATTGGCGCTTTGAATGATGATTTTTGGATCGTTGATCCCGTCGGCAAAGGCTATCGCCGAACCCACTACCAGCAGCAATACGTACGCACATATCTGAGAAGTTTTCATGGGGAGTTTCCTGTTCAGTAAAGGATCGCTGGGGAACTTTCTTCCGCAGCTTCGGGGAGGTGCGGAGAGGTTAGCTCGTTTCAACAATTGGAGTCAAGCGAAAACCGGTACAGGTGTCATACCACATTAGAAATGTCCCCGTCTTGTCCACAATAGAAATGTCCCCTGGGTTGTGGTTTCATGCTGCCCCGGAAAAGAGGGCGCGTGCCTTGGCGGAAAAGCCTTTTCTCCAAGGATGATTCGAAGCTGGAGGAAGGCTCCGCCTTAGGATCGGGGAAGGGGGCGCGGGGGAAGGGGCAGCGCCCCTTCCCTCGCCCAGCGCTATCGAGGCCTTCAACTCGTGGAAGCCCAGACGCTGATTGCGGTAGTGAATGGCAACTTCCCCGGCTTCGTTTTCCCGCACCAGCACGCGACTCTTGGCCGGCGCCCAATGCTGACTCTGCCGTGCCAGTTGCAGCAGTCGATTGTTGTAGCGCACCACCCAGTCCTCACTCACCACTCGTTCCTCCTCCAGCCAGAACACTGCGTCCAGTTGCCGCGCCGTCGGCCGTCGTCGGTGGTAATCGGCTTTGGCCAATGCCGCATGCGCATAACGGCGATTGTGCTCGGCGAGATAGTGCTCGTCCAGATAGGCATTCGCCTGGCCGTAGTTCGCGATCCCGGCCAGCCGCAGTTTCTTCACCAGCCGATCCTGATGCGTGCCATGCGCCCGTTCCACGCGTCCTTTCGCTTGCGGCGAACTGGCCGCGATGATCCGGATGCCCAGCTTCGCGCACATCCGCCCAAACTGCGTTACCGCCGGTTCTCCACGCTCCCGCTCTTCGGCATTCGGCGGCCGCACGTACACGTTCTTCCAGTCTGTGTACAACGCCTGCGGCACTCCGTAGCGCTCGATCCAGCGCCGCAATACTCCTGCCGCCGCCCAGATCGTTTCCTCCTCCGAGAAACACCCCAGCGCCTTCGTCGTCGCGTCATCGACCATGTGCATCAGACAGCCGCGGGGCCCGCGCTCTTCCAGCCACTCATGAAAGCTGCCGTCCAACTGCACTAACTCGCCAAAGTGCGCCTTCGCTTCTCGCCGCTGCCGATACGGTTTCCGCCGCCGCTGTCTCGGCCACAGCCCCGCCTCTTTCCGCCACCGCCGCAGCGTCTCGGCCTGCACTTCGAGTCCGTCATCGCTGGCCAAGTGCTCGGCCGCCAACGTCGGCCCGAAATCCTCGTAGCGGGCTTGCACCTGTTGCAGCACCGCCGCTCGGAACTTCGCTGGGTAGGCCCGGTTCGACACTCGCCCGCAGTTCCCATGCTGCAACGCTTTCGCTCCTCCCGCCCGATACCGCGCCCAGATCCGCTTGCTCTGCCGATAACTCAACTCCAACAACTCCGCCGCTTCGCGCAAGCGCAAACTCCGCGCCTTCACCCGGCTCATCACCTCGACCCGACTCAACTCTCTCCTGCTCAATCCCGTTCTCCCCAATCTTCGTTCCTCCTCGCCGAAGGAACTCTAAAAGGGGACACTTCTAATGTGGTCGCAGGGGGACACTTTTAATGTGGTTCAACAGCGAAAACCGGTACAGGCTCAATCAATTTCGCGCCGACGTGCAAACTGTTGCGCACCATCCCTGCGAACTGTGCAAGCCGCTGCACATCCTCCACCTTCCGCGCGCATCGCTGGGTTCAGGCGGAACCGGCCGAAAAAAAGGGGCGCGCCGAAGCGCGCCCAAGTTTCAGGAGGAACAAAGTTCAGAAACAAAGTTCAGAACCAAATTCAAAAGCAATCGGTTCAGCAGGACAAACTCAATCTCGTCGCCAACCTTCAGCGTCCGAAGCCCGTGGTTTGCATCGCATTCCGCGAGATGTCGGCCGTGGACGCAATTCCCTGCATCCGCAGTTTGAACTCATCGGCGTTCGAGGCGCTCTCCAGCGCCGTGTCGTAACTCACGAGGCCGGCTTGGAACAGGTCCCAGAGCGACTGGTCGAAGGTCTGCATGCCGTACTGCGAGGTACCCGCGGAAATCGCGTCGCGGATGGCGCGCGTCTTCTCCGGCACCAGAATGCATTCCCGGATATAGGCCGTTGTCACCATCACTTCCACCGCGGGCACCCGGCCCTCGGCGTCCGACCGGCGCACCAGGCGCTGGCTGACGATGGCGCGCAATACCGCCGCCAACTGCAGCCGAATCTGTTTCTGCTCCGGCGGCGGAAAAATGGCGATGATGCGGTTGATGCTTTCGACCGCATCCAGCGTATGCAGTGTGGAGAAAACCATGTGACCGGTTTCGGCCGCGTGCAGCGCCGTCCCGATCGTTTCCAGATCGCGCATTTCGCCCACCAGAATCACGTCCGGATCCTGACGGAGAGAAGCGCGCAACGCCGCCGAGAACGTGGGCGTATCGACTTCCACCTCGCGCTGGTTCACATACCCTTTTTTGTCGCGGTGCAGAAATTCGATGGGGTCTTCGATGGTGATGATGTGCTCGGCGCGCGACGAGTTAATGCGGTCGACCATGGCGGCCAGCGTCGTCGATTTGCCCGAGCCGGTCACTCCGGTCACCAGCACCAGGCCGCGTGGCATGTCGCAAATCTGTTCCACCACTTTCGGCAAAAACAGTTCGTCGAGCGCGCGGATCTTCGTCGGAATCACGCGCAGCACCAGTCCCACGTTGCCGCGCTGCTGAAACACGTTCACACGGAAGCGTCCCAGGCCCGCGACGCCGTAGGCCATATCGATTTCCGTGGTCTCTTTGAATTTTTGCTTTTGCCGGGCCGACATCATGCTGAACGCCATGTTCAACATGTCTTCGGCGGACACTCTCGCCTGGTCGGTCAGGGGCAGCAGATCGCCGTCAATGCGGAGGTGAGGATAGTTCCCGACCTTCAAGTGCAAGTCGGAAGCACGACGCTCCATGGCAATGCGCAGCAAGTCGTCGATAGTCATGCGGACAAGACTCCAGGTACCTTGCCTATCATGACGCGTACCGCCGCCGGGCACGAGATGACGGAAGTAACGGGACCATTGGCGGCCCGGCGGGGGGATTTGGCTAATGATGAGACTTACGGGAGGGACGGGCGTCTCGCCCGTCCAGCCGGGCGGGGACGCCCGGCTCTCCATCAGCAAGCTTTCGCACCGAAAGCAGAGACCGTTATGCCGCTGCCTGCATCGGCTCGTCGTAGCTGCCGCCGTAGATCGACGGGACCTTCGACCCCATCGGACGCAGATACGTGGCTAACTCGCCCCGATGATGGATGCTGTGATTGTTCAAGAATCCCAGATAGAACGCAGCTGGGAAGTTGAAAGTGAAAAACTGGACCGGCGTCGACAGTTGTTCCGCCGACAAAGCCCGAACCCGATCCAACCCGCGCTTCATGTGCCGGTCGTACCACGCCACCAGTTCCGCCACCGTTTTAGGCTTGTCGGCCGGCTGCGGCGGAGGCATGGTGAACTTCATATCTGCGATCGCGTCCAGAAACTGCACGTCGCTGTTCGCCAGGTGCCAGGCCAGTTCCCAGGCCGTACGGGCGTTGGGGTCGGGCCGGTAGTCCCTTTTTCCCTCGGGGACGGCGGCGAAAACTCTCTTGGTAATTTCAACTTCTCCAGCCAGACCATCGAGCATCAGCGCGCGATAGCCCAGCGCAAATTCGGGAGTGGGAGCAGACATAACATTTCTCCTTGGGCTGGGGATGGACGAGAAAAGCAGACGAAAAGACAACGTCGCCTGCGATCAGGCGCGCTCTACTATAGTCCAGGAAAATAGGAAGCGCAAACCGCCTGTCGAACCGGTCAAGCGGCAATTCCGAGGAACAATGTTACACGCTCACCGGCTGCTTGGCTCCCACCGGAACCGGCATCAGCCAGCCGTAGCGGTCCTTCTTCTCGCCGCGGACAATGCCGTAAAACTCCGTTTGCAGAGATTTTGTCATGGGGCCGATCTTGCCTGTGCCCACGGTGATTTTATCGACCGAACGAATGGGCGTGATTTCAGCGGCAGTGCCGGTGAAGAAAACCTCGTCGGCGATGTAGAGCGATTCGCGCGGAATCTGCTGCTCCACGAGCTGGATGCCGAGGTCGCGCGCGATCTGCAACACCGAGTCACGCGTGATGCCAGCAAGCACCGAACTGCCCAGCGGAGCCGTGTGCAGCACACCGTTGCGGACGACAAACAGATTCTCGCCCGAACCTTCGCTGACGAAACCGTTCACGTCGAGCGCAATGCCTTCGGCGTAGCCGTTGACCATGGCCTCCATCTTGATGAGCTGCGAGTTCATGTAATTCGCGCCCGCCTTGGCCATCGCGGGCAGAGTGTTCGGCGCCAGCCGCGTCCACGACGAAATACAAACATCGACGCCCTCATTTGCGTCTGTCCCCAGATATTTTCCCCACGGATAATTGATGATGTAGACCTCGGTGGGGCAGTTGAAGGGGGTGACGCCAGCCTCGCCGTATCCGCGCAGAACGATGGGGCGGATGTAGCACGGCCACACGCCGTTGCGTTGCACCAGTTCGACCATGGCCCGCACGATCTCATCGCGGGTGAAGGGAACGTCAATACGGTAAATACGGGCGGAGTCGATGAGGCGCTGCATGTGCTCGGCAGCGCGGAAAATGGCGGGGCCGGTGGGTAGCGCGTAACAGCGAATGCCTTCAAACACCGAAGAGCCGTAATGCACAACGTGCGCCATGACGTGCAGGGTAGCGTCGTCCCAAGCGATGAATTTGCCGTTGTGCCAGATTTTTTCCGTCTTCTGAATCGCCATGCGGACTCCTTACGGTATAAAGATTCGCGGAAGCGCGCGGGAATCCTCCGAATTGTCGAAGAATCTTTCGCCTTCCAGAATCAGATTATAACGTGACGGCGGGCCTGTCCGCGGAATCAGCGAATTGCCGCGATGTTGCTGGCAACGAATCCGCCTTCGCCGGCGATCATCAGGCGCATCGTAACCCGTTCCGCTTTGTAGTGGTGGGTCCGATGCAACAGGTACGCCATCCCCACTCCCGCGCCAAAACCTAAAGCCGATCCGGCAGCTTGCCCGGCGGCTCCGCGGGTCACGAAGGGACGCATGATGGGGTTGACTTCGCGGAGGCCCTGGTTGAGGCCGCGCTGCGTGGTGATGGCGTCGGCGGCGACCAGTCCGGCGAAGATGCCGACGTTCACTTTGGTCTCGACCGTCCAGAAACGCGGTTGGCTGGGCGCGTCGGGAAGCGTGGAACTGCCGCTCGCCGTGAAGCTTTGTGCGTGCAGGAGAGCGCTCAGCAGAAGAATCGAGAGGAGGCATTTCATGGGGTGCCCGATTACCACGTCGGTAAGACGAGCGTAAGTCAAGGGTGCGGCAGGTTCTATGGCCCATCTAGTGAAATTGATGGCCGGTTGGTAAGAGTAACAGAGGGTCGTAGATGGTTACTCGCGCGGCGAAATAAGACTGAACTGGCCTCCAGGCGCGGCGTTTGACACCGCTTGAAGAGACGCACGAGCGCAGGATTCCGCAGCCGCTCCATTGATTCTGCGCCGTTTGGCCGAGACGGACGCTTGTACCTTCTATATCTAACAAGAGCGCCGTCGTCCTCGTTAGTAACTGTTACCCAGTCATTAAGGAATCTCTTGCCGATTGCTAGCGCCGTGATCGCGCGGTGCGCCGAGGGCGAGACGCCCTCGGGACAGCCGGCAAGATGCCGGCGCTACTCCTTGTCCCCTTCCGAGCGAAAGGCCGGCGCGAAGCGCCAACCAGTTACGGGGTCTCGGTAACCGCAACCCAATTGCGGCGCTCAAGAAACGTCGGCGGCTCATAGGTGCGTCCCTTGGCCAGACGATTCTCTTCTCGCCGTGTGGTCCACAACAAGATCGGCCCGAGTACTGCGGCGGTGAGGCGGGCCACGACCGGGGATTCCTTTTCGACTTCGCGGCGCAACTTGTGGATCCGCTCACTCACGGTGCGATTCACGTTCTTGAACTCCCGCTCCATTACCCAAAGCGCCGCATTGTAAGCGCTGCTGAGCTTCCTTGCTTCCCGCTCAAAGCGCTCACGGACGCGGGGGTCGGGGTAGTTCTTGTAGCGTTGCCAGCCCTGCAGCACGGTGCGGCACATGCGATAAAGGCTGGGCCCGTTGCGCTCGAAATCGCGCCAGAATGCCCAGTCCAAGAAGCGCTTGGAATCCTCGCGAGAGATGGCGGCGTGCTTGAAGTTGAACTTAAACTGGCCATGAACATCGGCCAGGTCAACGTCGGGCAGCATACGGCCCTGTTCCGACATTTCCTGATAAAGGGGCGTGCCCGGAACCGGCGTGTAGAGCATGAACTGGTGGAAGTCGGTCTGGTAGGCGATGGCCGATTCGATTTCCTCGGCCATGTTGTCGGGCGTGTGGTGTTCGAGTCCGATGATGGTCGAGCCCTGCACGCGTATGCCGTGTTCGCGCAGCTCGCGCGTAAGTTCGCCAACGTTATTCCCCTGCAGCTTGCTATAGCCAGCCTTGGGAGACTCCAATCCCATCCATACCCAGGAAACGCCGAGTTCGACCAGTTCCAGCATGGTGTATTTCTTGATCGCGTTGGCGGACGCGAAGACGGAAAGCTCCCAGCTCTTGCCCGCCTGCTTCATCAGTTCCAGCAAGCGCATGGCACGCGTGCGGTGGAGCAGGAAGTTCTCGTCCATCACAAAGAAGGAATGGACTTTGAGTGCGGCTTCGATCTGGCACATCACCTCGAACAGTTCATCGCCAGTCTCGTAAAAATTGACAAACTTTCCTTTGCCGCCAAAGAAAGCGGACGTGGTACAGAAGTTGCACCCCATGGGACAGCCGACCGACGGAATGATGGTGGCGGCAGTGCCGCCCTTCCGCTCCGGGAGCAGCATTCCCATGATGCGTGTCCGCAGGCCGGACACAATGGCGGGATGGCGGATGGGCGCGTTCTCGTCTTCTCCCAGGTAACGGCGCATCCAGGAGATGCCTTCGCCGCGCACGATGTGGTCGGCGTCGATCATCGCCTCCACGCCGGGAATGGCAGCTACATGTCCGCCCACTATGATCGTCGAATCCGGCGACAGTTTTCGCACCATGCGGCACATCTCGCGGACCTTGCCCACGTTCACGATGATTCCGGAAATGCCCACGATGTCGTAGTGGTTCGCGGTCAATTCCCGCGCAAAGGCTTCGCGAGTGGGAAAATCGAGCACGCTGCACGGCGCCGAAATATTTTCCTGGATCATCATGATGCCCCAGGAGCGATGGAACATGCGCAGCGAGAAGCTGCCTTGCGCGCGCGTGACCTGGTTGTGATAGAGCTCCATCGGATTGATGGATCGGCTGCCGAATTCGTCGTCCTGGGCATAAGGCCCAAAGACCGAACTAAGCAGAATGCGAGCTTGACTCGCCTTGGGGTGAGTTTCTACTGGACTGGGTTTCATAGGATTCGTTGCTTGAAGGATAAGTACTCTGCAGAGCACTTCGCGGTGATCGTGGTTACATTACAAAACTATTACGTGCGCTCTTACATGCGCATCTCCACGCCGAAAAAACTTTAGTCTCGCAACTTTCGCGGCAAAGGCTTGTCGAGAGCCGCGCGCAGAGATTCGAGAGCGCGCTTTTGATAGGGCTCCGCGTCCTTGCGCGTGAACACCGGAGTCACGGTTTGAACATAACTCCGTGCTGCATCGTAATTGCCGCGGCGATAGGCGATTTCGGCCTGCGCCAGGGTTATTTCCGATACCGAGGTCAAAGGTCTAGTCCCGACGGGCGCAGTCACTGGGCCCATCGCGGTCACTACCGCGGGAGGCGGGAACCAGTGCGACCAACTTCACGGTGACGCCCTAGCCGGCATGCGTTCTGCCGACACTGCCATCGCTGGGAGGTGATAAGCGCTCGTTCCGCTCTCACCTCTCCAGCCTTTGCCGGCGGAGCCTTACAGCCCGTCGGGAAATACAATTCGCTGCAGGCACAATGTCGTCAGATCGTTAGGGGTGGGAGTCGCCGGCGTGAACTTCCGAGCCGCCTGCAGCATGGTCAGGCATAGCTCACGCGCGGTGAGTGCGGTCGCGTTCTGAAGACTTTCCTTCACTCCGTCCAGTCCGAATTCTGCACCCTCGTGGTCCGTTTCGATGATGCCGCGCGAGACGACCAGCAGCGCCGAGCCGGGCACGAGGTGACATGCAGCCGCGCTCTGCATCGTGTGCGAGAACAAACCGAGCGGTAGCCCGGTGGCCCCGAGCAGCGTGATTCCGGTGTAGTCCCGAAGCAGCCCCGGAGTGTGGCCGGCATTGGCATAACAAACTGTCCCCAGGTCTTCGTTATAGCAACCGAGAAACGCCGGACAACTGCGCAGACCGCCCCGCAAAATGGTTAGGTTCATCTCGTTGCACAGTTCGATCATGGCGGTGGTCTCGTTGAAGTCTTCTCCGGCAAAAAGTTTGGGCGCAAGAGTCCGGAACGTCTCTTGCACGGCGATCAGGATTTCCCTCGTGTCCGCCCGCAGGCCGGCGATGTCGAGCAGCACGAACAGCATGCGGGACGGGGACACCCTCAGGAATTCATAGAAATCGCCCGCCACCCGCTGCCCGGAGTAGACCGCGGCAATCTCGGCACAACGAAGCACGGGGGTATCACAATGGAGCGGATCGGAGGGAGGCGGTGCGGCTTCGCGGCCGTTGAATAGGGAATGTCGAAACAACGAGCGCCAGAACCCGGCCGAAGGCAGCTTGCCTTCCCCAGCGTCAGCCCTCTCGGTCATAGCGCGGCTCCCGAAACGTGGACGCAGGGCACTCCTTTGTAGAGACGCGGCTTCTCGCGTCTCCCCCCGCAGACGGGGCAAGCCCCGTTTCTACACGAGAGTCTGCATCTGCCCAGAGTATCGGCTGATTTCAGAGCCTCATGATTCAGAACCCCATGATGTTGTATCCGCAATCCACGTAGAGGGTCTCGCCGGTGATGCCGGAACTTGCGTCGGAGGCCAGAAACACGCCGGCGCTGCCCACCTCAGTGACTTCCACATTGCGTTGCAGAGGCGCGCGCTCGGCGTGTCCTCTCATCATCTCTCCCATGCCGGAGATGCCGCGCGCGGCCAGGGTCTTGATCGGCCCGGCGGAAATGGCGTTGACGCGAATTCTTTGCCGGCCCAGATCGTAAGCCAGATAGCGCACGGTGCACTCCAGCGCGGCTTTGGCGACGCCCATCACGTTGTAGTTGGGGACAACTTTTTCCGCGCCGTAGTAGGACATGGTCATGATGCTGCCGCCGTCCTGCATCAGCGGCGCCGCCGCCCGCGAAACCGCGATCAGGGAATACACGCTGACGTCATGCGCGATGCGAAAGCCTTCGCGCGTGGTGTTCACGAAGTCGCCCTTCAATTCGTCGGCTGGCGCGAACGCCACGCTGTGCACCAGCACATGGAGCTTGCCGTAGCGCTCCTTGAGTTTCTCAAACAGGCCCGCAATCGCCGCATCGTTCGAAACATCGCACATGAAGGCTTCCGCGCCCGGCAGCGAAAGGATCAGATCCCGTGCCTCCTGCTCCAGTCGCTCGTTCTGATAGGTGATGGCGAGGTTCACGCCCGCGGCGTGCAACCCTTGCGCAATGGCCCACGCGATCGAGCGCTTATTGGCTACTCCAAAGACGACCGCCGTCCGGCCTTTCAAGTCCTCAAACATGTATGGATGCTCCCCCCAGGGAGAAGAAAAAGAATACCAGCATTCTTGAGTTCTCAGTTCTCAGTTCCCAGTTCTCAGAAAAAGCCTAAGGACCATCCGGAACCACTGAGAACTGAGAACCGGGAACTGAGAACTCTCTCGCGCGCGGGTGCCCCATCCTAACGTCGCGCCTTTTGCGACGTTAGGGTGGGCTCGCAGGAATGCCGACTACTCCGCGACCGCACTCACAGCTTCCCCCGCTTTCACCGGCCAGCAGGCGCTGCCAAAGGCCACCGCATAGACGGCCGCGATCACGGCAAACCCGGATGCCAGGCTGATCCGCGCTGCGATCGCACCCACCGCCAGCGCCAGCGCCACCTGCAAAAAGGTGCCGAAGAAATAGAACGTGTTCTGGACGCGTCCCATGAAATGCGGCGGCACCTGCTCCATCAGGCTGGTATTCATGGCTATGCCGCTGACGCCGCGCGCCGATCCCATCAACCCGTAGAGAAGTACAGCCATCGCCAGCCAGGGCGAAAACGGCGACAGTGCCATGGTAAACGTCAGCAGCAACATGGAGAGCGCAATCGACCAGCGCGCCCCCACACGCGCAATCAGCGCCGGAGCATAAAGAGCGCTCAGGAATGCGCCCACACCCCATCCTCCGTTCAACCATCCATAGCCGGTCGCGCCGGCGTGGAAGACGCGGTCGCTGAGCGGAGCCGTGACCACCACTCCGGTCATCATCGCGCCCAGAAACAGAGCCCAACTCGTCCCCAGGAAAACGACGCTGCGATGCTCGCCGAGAAAGATCAGCCCTTCGCGCATCTCGCGCAAGAAGCGTTCCACCGCGGTTTCTGCGGCTTCGATGTCGTGACGGAGTTCGACCACCCGTGGCACCACATGCCGCCCCTGGCGCACCGCGAAGTAGCACAAAAACGAAACCACGTACGTGCTCACGTCGATGAGCAGCACGCCGCCGAGGCCAATGTGTTCGTAGACAAATCCGACCACCGCGCCCGCCAACAGCCATCCGCCCTGGACGCCAGCCAGAAGAAGTGTATTCGACTGCACGAACGCGCCCTCGGGCGTCAATTCCTGAATCAGCGCCGTGATCGTAGGCCAGAACATCCAGAAGCCCGCCGCCACCAGCGTGTTCATGAGGTAGAGTTCCCACACCCGCACGCGATTAAGAAACGCCAGCACCATGACCGCAAGAATGATGATGGCGCGCAAAGCATCCAGCCACATGACCAGCCGCCGCCGGTCTTCGCGGTCGATAATCACGCCGGTGAAGGGCAGCATCAGCATCGCGGGAATCGTTTGCAGAGCGGCAAACGTGCCCAAAGCCATCTCCGAGTGAGTGCGCTGCAGGATCGTCCAAGCCACCGCGGCGGCGTTCATCCCGCTGCCCAGCATGGAGATTACGTTCGCCGCAAACACAAATCGCAGCGAGCGTTTTTGCAGGATGGAACGCATCGTTTGAATCTAACATGGAGGGCCGTCAGCTCTCAGCCGTCAGCTCTCAGTTCGTGATGACAACAACTTGCCGATGGAGGCGAGGAATTTGCCGTGCTGCCCAGCGCTCGTCGAAAGGGAAGCACCTGCTGTTTGGGAAGGGGTACGGACTTCGTAATCTCAAAAGGGAGTGAGAAGTGCGGCCGCGATGCGGTCTCGCTACGCTGATTTCGTTGCGGGCCGGTAGAACGTGATCACCTTTGCGGGTCGCGACTGGGGAACCGGTGTCACCTTTTTTCGGGGGTTCTCGGGTGTGTAGAAGTCAATGATTCGGGCCATAAGAAACTCTGTTCATCTTTAAGCAACTATGTCGCCAAATCTGCGCGCCTGAATTAGGGGTAAACAAGTGGCCTGAACACTCGAAATGTCCGCTGATGAAGCGCCGACAGGCAGCAAGGGCGCTTGTTTTTGTTGTATTTAGTGCGAAGAAGCGGTGGCTCCCCAAAGCCGACGGCGAGTTCCCGCCAAACAAGGGTGGGGAATCCCCCCACAGGAGTGGGTGAAATTCCTTAGGGCCAATTTGGCTTTTTTACGATATTGCCGTGATCAATCGACTGCGCTCACGCCTTTGATCGCGGGGGAGTGGCCACGAGCCAGTGCCTGAGAAGCGACACCCAAGGAAACTCTGCTTAAGTATCCAAAGGAAAAGTCTAAACCACAGAGGACACAGAGGTCACAGAGGAGAACGGATGTCTTAATCAGAATTCCCCTAAGACCTGACACCCGAAACCTAAGACCTGCCCTTCTAATTCTCGCTCTCCACCGGCTTCGCCTTCGGAGCGGGCAAGGCCTTCAACCGCTTGCCCGGGTTCGGTGGCGTGGCGGGCGGGGTGGGTGGAGCGGGAGGAACCACGGCTACCGTCCCTTTGCGGATTTCAATGGCTCCCTTTTCGCAGTTCAACTTCAGCGGCGGGCCGTTGGTTCCGATCGAACCGCTGGCGCTCGATTCGCGATTGCGGTTGTCCACTTTGATCTCGTCGAAATCGCTCTCAATCTCGCCTTCGTGGGTGCGCGCCTCCACCTTGATTGCCGTATTCGGCGGAATCGTCACCTGCACGTCGCCCTTGCGGTTATCGATCTGGATATTCCCCGGCTTGTACAGTCCGACCGCGACCATGCCGTTCGAGTCTTCCAGGCGCAGATCGCCGGACAAGCCTTCCAGCGAAACATCCTTCGAGCGCGTCTTCAGGCGCATGGGTCCGGTCAGCGAATCGGCGCGCAGGTCGCCCGAATCCAGATCGAGCCTGCCATCCAGCCGCGAAAATTCCAGGTCGGTGCGCGAAGAACGGAAGCTGACCGTCTTGCTGATGCGCACCAGGCGGGTACTCTCCCAGAACTCTCCATTCATATGAACCGCGCCGTCTACGTCTTCCACCGCCACCTCGTTCACTTTGCCCTGGATGGTTACATCGCCCTTCACCTGTCCCAGTCGGACGGAACTGCCATCCAGATTCAGTAACACGTTTCCAGTGTGGTTGTTGATGTTCACTTCACCCCGATGGTGGTTGACCTCGACATCGGCGGCCATGCCCGCGATGGTTACATTACCCCGGCTCGAGGTGATCACCAGCGCGGTATTGGCGGGCACGAAAATATCCATGTCAGTGGTTACGCCCTTATCGCCTCCGCCTTGCGTGTTGGCGTTGAGGGTAACGACGTTGTCGAGGACTGTAAGCTGCGGCTTGGTCTTGCTGTTGTAGCTGTCGGCGTCCTTCTGTTCCTCGGCGCGAACTGTCTTGCGCAATGAAACTTTCATCGTCTTGCCGTCGGCCACGTTGACCGTGATCGTGCCGTGGTCGTCAGTCACGCGGAGCGTGCTCCCTGCTGGAAAGTCCTGGCTCAGTTCGTCGCTGTAGTTGAACGTGGGCCCGCCAAAAAACTTGTCCCAATCTTCATCCTCTCCGAAGTGGGTGTGTTCGCGAAGGCTGTTCCAATCCAGACGCGCGACCTGTGTGGCAATCAATCCAGCGCCGATCAGGAACAGCATCAGGAAGACGCCGCCCACCCCAATGCCGCGTGCCGTCTGGCCGTAGCGTTTGGCTTGTTCGTATTCGATCAGCTTGATCACACCCCACAGGATGAGCAATGCCGGCCAGTAATGGGCGAACAACAATCCCAAGCGGTGGGTATCGAGAATTCCCATCGTCCCGAGCAGGAACAGCACTCCCAGCAGGATCAGCACGACCGGGCCCGCGATCGAACGATGCGGTGGACGCGGAACTGGCGGCGGAGTCGGAGTCGTTGTTGGGCTAGCCACGGTTCACCTCACTTGTGGGCGGAACGGGCGGAGTCGGAGGTTCCGGTGGTGCTGGAGGAATCGGACCTCCGGGCGGGTTCGGGCCCGGCCCCGGCGGCAAAATGTGTCCTTCCGTCGAGGCGCTTCCCTGCAGCAATTTGACTCCGCCAATCACCAACAAAATCACCGGCCAGGTGCGGCCAAAGCCCACAGCATCCAGGTTTTCCAGCAGGAACAACGCGCCGACGGTGACCAGCAGCGCCGGGCCCATGATCCGCCGGGTGCGGCAGCGCGCGCATTGGCAGCCCGTGCAACAGGAACCCGTCAGGCCCCAGTTACGGGCGAACAACCAGACACCAAGCGCGATCAAAATCAGCGGCCAGAAGCGATCAAGACCGAGTCCCACGCCCATCGTATGCAGCAGGAAGAGCACGCCGAGCAGGATGAGCACGATCGCACCCATCGGGATCTTGCTGGCCTCGATCTTGGCTCCGCCGCCAAAGGTTGCCGCCAGGCCGAAGGGATCCGGCAGCGGCTGCGCCATCTGGATCGCCTTTGCCGAGCGCACCGAATCGATGATCTGGTAGACATAAAAGAAGGCGATGCCGAAGCCGCAGATGATCCCCAGAGCCTCGCTGTGTCCGCTGTCGCTGGCGTTCGCCCCGGCGACGAGCAAAACGAAAATGGCAAGATGCGCCAGTCCCTTGGCGTATTGTCCCGTGTACACGGGACCGACGCCGAAAGGGAAGAATCCGGCCAGAATTCCGGCGACTGTCGGGTTGGGTCCGCTGCCGATTCCCGGAGGAGGCAGCGGTGGAGGAACCCGGCCCTGCGTCGCCGCTGGGGGGACCGTGCTGGAAACGAATCCCGCCGCTCCCGCTGGAGTGCCTTCCATCCTTGCTCCCAGGCAATCTTCGCAATAGATGACGCCCCGCACGGGACGTGTACAGTTCGCGCACAGTGCCTTTCCGCAAGTGCGGCAATAGGCCACTGCCGACGCATCAGCATGATTGGCGCAGTTCATACAAACCTCCTGTTCGTGGTCACCGTCACAACAGGTGGCTTTGAGCTTCGAGCTTCGAGCCGCGAGCGAGTTTGCGTTTGCCCGGAGCTCGCAGACCGCAGCCCGCAGCTGCGGACTTCATTCGATCCCCCCGTATTCGGTCCCCCCGTTATTGCAGCCAGCACGATCTGGCTGTTCTCGCGCGAGTAGTTACGATCCTGCCTATTGTCTGGTTGCTCGCTAGTATCGTTCTTGCGATTTTCTTTCTGCTCTTGCGGCGCGGGCTCGGCGGGAGTATTGGCCCGCTTCAGCTCGCGCACCTTCGATTCGATCTCGTACACGAAGCGGATATTGTCGTAGTACTTCACGACCTTGATTTGCGCGTCGTTGTAGGCATGACGCAACGCCGAAGGCCGCAGGTTGACCTTGGCCACGTCCGCCGGCTTTACCCCCGCTACGTTCAGCCCCAGCGACAACGAGAAGAAGATCATCCCGAACGACATCACAAACCGCGGCTGCCGCACAAAGGCTGCCAGCGGCGTGAAGAAGGAGTCCCACCGCTCGCGCATCCGCTCGCCGAACGGAGTCGTCCGACCGTCAGCCGCTGTCAGAGGCCGCGTGCTCACCACTCCGCTGGTCGCCGCCAGAATGTTGTGCACCAGATGCACCGGAGGCTCGACCGGCTCGAGCGCCCGCAGCCATTGCTGCCCGGCTTGTACGTCGGCGAACAGCGGCCCGCAAATTGAGCAGACACGCCGATGGGCTTCGAACCTCTCCCGAAGAGCCGGACTCAGCCGCGCCTCGTTGCCCCTGAAATCGGTGTCCAAGGCATCGCTGAGCAGCGCTTCGAACTCGCTGCATTCGATCCCGTGTTTAGATTCTTCTGGCATCACATCACCTGCCTATAGGTACGTTGTAGGAGCCGTGCAAGTTCCGCTCGTCCCCGGTTAATTCTGGACTTGACGGTTCCCTCCGGAACCCTCAGAGCCGTGGCAATTTCGCGATAGTCCATATCCTGTAAATCCCTCAAAATAACGGCCTCCCGCAGCTCCGGAGACAGTTTCTGCAAGGCCAAATGCACCATTTCCCGTGTTTCCCGGCTTTGCACCTGGGCATCGGGCGGCTGGCTGCGATCGGCGATCTGCTCGCTCAGCGGCTGCGCGTCCTCATGCTCGGAGGGCACTGAATCCAGCGAATCCGTGATCCGGTCGCCTTTGCTTTTGCGGAAATGATCGACCAGCAGGTTGCGGGTAATGGTGGTGACCCAAGTCATGAAGGCACCCTTACCCGAGTCATAGGTGTTTAACGTCCGGTACATCTTGATAAAGACCTCTTGGGTGAGGTCCTGCGCGTTGCTGGAATCCCCGGCAAACCGGTAGCAGACGTTGTAGATCCGCCGGTGATAACGCTGAACAATTTCTTCCCAAGCCGCGGCATCGCCCCCAACACAGCGACGGACCAGCAATCCGACAACCTGGGCTTCTTCCAAAACCAGACTCCGCAAGTTTCCTGTTGACCGCCCCAAACGTCCGGTCGCTGCCGCAGCGAAGTGCGCGGGCGCCTAACACGACATGCTAGATACGTTTCTGTGGAGCGGGAAGTTTCCTTTTATCTTCCTCTTAGCAGGGAGCTAGAGATTGTAGCAGGCGTGCGATCGGTGGAAATTGCCGAACCGCAGTTGTCAGTTGCTAGTGGCCAGTTGCAAGTGGGTTGTCAGCCAGCAGCCAGTCGGTCGATGGTCAGGGTCTTACTGGCAGCTGACCACTGGCAACTGGGGTTCCAGACTTGCAGCCGACTTGCGCATGCGGTTTGGACGATTCACACTGGCGCAGGGGTTGGTCCCCCCTGAAGCCGGTCTTTTGGAATCAAAGACTTAGCGGATGGTTTTCGCCAGGTCTTTGAGGAATAAGGACTTACTCGTAAAGTATTTTTCTTTCAATAAGTTAGGGAGATTTCTGGATTTGCTGCGCCTTCTTTCACCTAACGGAACGGGTTCGACACGGTGACGCCGAAATACTGCTGGCCTGCATTGAGATCTTCCGACAAGATTCGTGGACAGCCAGCGCGTTCCGCCGCCGCGACGATCATGCCGTCGTAAAAGTGGATTCCGTAGGCCGCGCGCGCCTCGACTGCGCGGCGAACGAGCTCGCCGTCAGAGACGACCAGTTTGATCGGCGAAAGCCTGTCGAGGATGGCGGTCACGGCGTCAGGAGTCGCCGCCGGCGAAACTTTGTGCAGCAAAGTGGAGGCGAATTCGGACAAGACCTGCACCGAGATCACGAACTTTCCCGCTAGAGCAGCCTCGACCAGTTCGTGCGCGACTCGCTGTTTTTGTCGATCGTTGAACTGATATGCGTAAACGATTACGTTGGTATCGAGAAAGTCAGCGCCGCTCATGCAGGTCTTCTCGTTTCCAGGTGCGCTTCCCCAGGTTGAACTGATACTTCTCGAAGCTCTCTCGAAGCGCCTCCAATTCGCGGCGCTTGCGGCCGGATTTCGCATGTTCGGCGGCCAACTCTTGCAAATGAGCGCGCACCAGTCCGGTGAGCGTAGTATCGCGCTCGACCGCAATCTTGCGGACTTCCTTGACGAGATTGTCGTCGAGCGAGAGGGTGATGTTCATTGACCCATAATACGGGAAACCCTTAATATGGGCAAGTTGGTCTGCGGACGCCTTAAAACGCTCTACCGGCGGGTTGGAGACTTTGGGTGGCGCAGCGGTTCACCGCTGCGGTCTAGGCGCTCAATTCCGACGGCTTCAGCCGCTGAGGGACGGCATCCAGCGCCAACGCGGTTCTTGCGGAACTATACGGATACGCTTCCGGAGCCAGTGCCAACCCTCTCTTCACCGGGTTCCGATGAATGTATTGACGAAATGCTGAATATTCCTCCCAGTCTCGAACCCGCCGATCATAGAAACTCTTCTCCCATATCTCGCCCTCAAAGCCGAGTTCCTTCTTTGTGCGGAAAGAAAAGCCACCTTTAATCAGTTGCAGCGCCCGCTCCAGCGTTGCCAGCGGCGTGATCAGCAGATGAAAGTGATCGGGCATCAGCACGAATTCATGCAGGAGATATTTCTCCTGCGATCGGTAGCCAAACAGAACATCAACAAACAGTCGTGCCATTCTGTCGGACTGAAGTAATTGCTTCTTCTGAAATGTGCCCGCTGTGATGAAGTAAGTGCCGGTTCCAGTGTTGCCTCTGCGCGGAGCAGCCATCTGCGACCTCAGCGGCTAAAGCCGTCTGTCATTTCCGACAATATCGCAGCGGTAAACCGCTGCGCCACCCAAAAGCAACTCGCAAGCCGACTCGGATAAAAATGATCGTCCCGTTTCGGCACAAACCCGGCAAATCGACCTCGGCGGCAAAAGCCGTCTGTGTTTCCGACAGTATCGCAGCGGTAAACCACTGCGCCAACCAAAAGCGGCGCGCCTCCAGCAATGTTCTTACTGAGATCTGTCCTTACGAGAATCTCACCTTCACATCGGGCCCCTTATCCAAATGGATGCTCTCAATAAACCGCACCCGCCCCGTTCTCAAGGTCAGAATGACCGAAGAGGTCCGCGTGCCTTCGCCGAAGAAGCGAACGCCTTTCAGGAGCGCGCCTTCGGTTACTCCGGTCGCGGCGAAGATTAGCTGTTTGCCCGGGGCCAGGTCCTCCGCTTCGTAAATCTTGTTCTTGTCTTTAATCCCCATCTTGGCAATGCGCTCTTCGAGTTCCGGCTTGTCGATCACCAGCCGTCCCAGCATGTATCCGTTGAGGCAGCGGATGGCGGCCGCGGTAATCACGCCTTCGGGAGCGCCGCCCGATCCCATGACGGCGTGCACTCCGGTTCCGATCACGGCTGCGGCAATGCCCGCCGAAAGATCGCCGTCGCCGATCAGCTTGATGCGCGCACCCGCCTTGCGAATGTCCGCGATCAGCTTTTCGTGCCGCGGACGTTCGAGCACGACTACGACCAGGTCCTCGACGCCGCGATGCATCCGGCGCGCGATGTTTTTCAAATTGACGGCCACCGGAGCATCCAGTTCCACCGCATTTTTGCACGACGGCCCTACCACGATCTTTTCCATGTAGCAGTCGGGCGCATGCAGCAGGCCGCCTTTTTCCGAAGCCGCCAGCACCGTGATTGACCCCGGGGATCCGGTGGCACAGAGGTTCGTGCCTTCCAGCGGATCGACGGCGATGTCGACCTGCGGAACCTCGCGGCCGTCCTGATAGGTGCCGCCCACCTGCTCGCCGATATAAAGCATGGGCGCGTCGTCGCGTTCGCCCTCGCCGATCACAATCGTGCCGCGCATGGGGACCGTGTCCATGGTCTTGCGCATGGCCTCGGTGGCCATCTGGTCGCTCAGTGGACGGTCTCCCTGGCCCATGGTGCGCGCCGACTCGATGGCGGCGTTTTCCACCACGCGCAAAAACTCCAGCGCCAGATCGCTCTCGATGTTCTCCCCAAAATTCTTGGCGCGCGGCTCGGGACGGGTTGGAGTTGCCATAATGCCTCCTGAAGTGCCTCCTGAAGATAAATGCGACTTTGGACTATATTCCCTTCCGCGCCGAGATGGAAGCGCACGCGTCCTAAGTTCAGCTCTTCACCACAGAGTCACGGAGAAAACCTTGAACTTGTAAGAACCATCAGGGAAGGATTTTCCAGGCAGGTGGGTTTCTCTGTGTCTCTGTGGTGAAAAAAGGCCGGAGACGATCTGCGCCACCTCGTCAGCGAATATCTCCGCTTTGCTCTTCAGTGCCGAGCAAGTTGCTGGCCTGGCGGAGGACGACCGGCAGTTTGAGTTCCAACACGTTCCAGACGATACGATGATCGATTTCGGCATAGCCGTGGATGAGAATGTTCCGGAAGGCAATGATCCGCCGGTATTCGCCGATCTGCGAGGCCGCTGCTGGATCGGTCCTGGCTAGTTGGGCAAGCGCCTCTCCGACGATTTCCAACTGTCTCTCCACGGCCGAGCGCAGCATTGGGTTTGCGCTGTAATCGGCGAAGCTCTTGCCTGCGATAAAACCCAGGGCCAGATTGGCCGCACGTGCAATGTCGTAAAGATACTTCTTCGACTCAATCGGCATAGACGAGCGTCTTGGTGGATTCGACGGCCTGGCGGAAATAGGGGTTTTGAATGGCGGAGGCAACCACCAGATCCACTGGGCGCTGAAACAACGATTGCAGATCTTCCAGCAGGCCGAAGTAGGCGTCCGCGTATTGATCGAGATCCAACTCCTGAAACGTCACCAGGAAGTCCAGATCGCTGTGCGCGGGATCGAAGCCCGGCCCGGCAGCGGATCCGAAGATCTCGATGCGATGCACACGGCGGCGACGACACACACGCTCCAGTTCCTGGCGCTTTTCCTCAATCAAGCGGTGCATGGCGTCCTCTCCCCTTGCCTCATCTTAGCGTACGGTGCCCGATTTGGCTTCTCCGATCACGGCGGCGGAAACATGCGTACATATGCAGCCATTCCACACGCAAAAATGCCCGGGATTCTTGCGAATGCCGGGCACTTTGTTGTTACTTAGAGATCGTTGTCGCTGCCTAGACGGCGGTAACGTTCTCCGCTTGCCAGCCCTTGGGGCCCTTGGTCACGTCGAACTGCACGGTTTGGCCTTCTTGCAGGCTCTTGAAGCCGCCAGCTTGAATCGCGGAGAAATGCACGAAAACGTCTTCGCCATTTTGACGGCTGATAAAGCCGTAGCCCTTGGCGTCGTTAAACCACTTCACTGTTCCTTGTTCTGCCATTGATGTTCCTTTTTTTTGTTTCTTGATTGAAATGTGCTGAGCAGATTCGCTGCTGTGGAAGTGGGGTGACGCTGGTTGGCGGTACCGACCTTCAACTGCTTGTGAGTCAAACTTAGCGATTCTTAGTGTAGCACGATAAGGCGGAAAAAGGCGGAGAACTTTGATCAGGGGATTGGACCCGGAGTCAGCTTTCCTGTAACTCATTGTTATTCAATGACATACAGCCAGTCTCCAAATACTGCCGAGCTGCGCTCGGCGGGACAGCCGACCACCCCAGCCCGCGAAAGGCGCGCGGTCTGGCGACCCCGGCGAGGGCGGCTGTCCCTACGTGATTGTCTTTGGGTTACGCTGTAGGTTGCTTATGATTGCTTTCCTCACGCTTGAGCTCCGCATCGAAGCGGCACACTCGCTCAAGGACAAGCGCCAGGTCACGCGCAGTCTCAAGGACCGCCTGCGCTCTTCCTTCAACGTGGCCGTCGCCGAACTCGATCCCAGCCTGCTCTGGAATCAGGCCACCATCGGCGTGGTCGGCGTCTCGCACTCCCGCGATTATCTTGACGGGCTGATGAAGAACGTGGAACGCGCCGCCACCCGCATCGCCAACAACGCGGGCGCGGAAGTCACTGACTCGTTTGTGGAATTTCTGTGAAGCAGGTCTTAGGTAGCAGACCGGTGCGCTGACTTTTCTGATATCCTCATAAGTTTTCTCCATTATAAGTTTTCTCCATTCGAGGAATGCCGTGGAGCATCGTGGGCAGAAATATCATCGCGGGCGGCTGAGCCAGGCCATTCGCGAGGAGATCGAAACCATCCTCGAAGGCGAACTGGCCGACCCTCGCATTGGGCTGGCCAGCGTCAGCTCGGTGATCATGGCTCAGGACACACGTTCGGCGCGCGTGATGGTGCACGTGGCCGGCGATGAAGCCGACGCTGAGCGCACCCTCGAAGGGCTGGCCGCGGCCAAGAATTATGTGCGGCACGAACTGGCGGAGCGGCTGCGGCTGCGGCGGCCTCCGGAACTTTATTTTCAGATCGATCGTGCCGATCAATTGGAGAGTCGGGTGGACGAGCTTCTGGGCCGCGCGAAAAAACGCGCCCGGAAGAATGCGGAGCCCAGCCCCTGAAGGGCAGTTCTCAGTTCCCAGTTCTCAGTTCTCAGCCAGCGAGGCCGTGGCAGTTACTGAGAACTGAGAACTGGGAACTGAGAATTCGTGAGTCGAGAGCGAAGAGCACTTCATGCTAGAGCTGATCCTACGGGAAATTCGGGCGCGCCAGCGGTTCGTCGTTACTTCGCACGCGCGGCCCGATGGAGACGGCATCGGCTCTGCCCTTGCCTGTGGCCAAATTCTGCGCATGATGGGCAAAGAGGCCGCAGTCGTCATGCACGATGGCGTCCCTCGTATCTACCAGAATCTTCCTTTCGCCGACCGCGTGATTCAGGCCGATGCCGTTCCTCCTAACGATGCCGTCATCCTGCTGGAGTGCGACGGCACGCGGCGCGCGCAGCTCGAGGGGCTCGACGAATGTTTTCTCATCAATATTGACCATCACGTGAGCGGGCGCAATTTTGGCCACATCAACTGGATCGACTCCTCGGTGATGGCCACCGCCGAACTGGTCTTTCGTTTAGCCCGGCTGGCTTGCGTGCCCGTCGATCGCGACATTGCCACCTGCCTCTACACCGGGCTCATGACCGACACGGGTTCATTCATGTTCGAAGGCACGAACGAGCACACGTTCACGGTGGCGCGCGAACTTGTGCTGGCCGGCGCTGACCCGGCGCTTTGTGCGCGCCATATCTATTTTGGACATTCCACGGCCAAGCTTCGGCTGCTCGGCGCGGCGCTTTCCAACCTGCATCGCGAAGGGCCGCTGGCCTGGATCTGGGTCACGCAAGAACAGATGCAGCGTTTCGGCGCCCGCGAAGAAGACTGCGAGGGCCTGGTCAACTACGCGCTCTCCATCGGGGACGTGCAGGTCGCGATCTTCTTTCGCGAGTTGCCCGATGGCCGCTTTCGCGTCAGCTTGCGCAGCAAAGGAGAAGTGAATGTCTCGACCGTGGCCGAGCACTTCGCCGGAGGCGGCCACAAATGCGCCAGCGGGTGTTCGATCGAAGGGCCCCTGGCCGTCGCCGTGTCCCGAATTGTCGACCGCCTGCGCGCGGAAGCGGTAGTCTGGAACGCGAACTCATCCACCCATTGAAACGCTGTTGGCTCTTAGCTGTTGGCTTTTAGCTAAGAGCTAATGGCTAAGAGCCACCGGAGATAACATGGACCTAACCCGCCAACTCATTTCTTTTGCCGGCGCGCTCCTGATTCTGATTGCCTACGCCGGTCACCAAATGGGATGGATGAATGCTCGGCGGCCTGCTTACAACATCCTGAACGCGGCCGGGTCCGTGATTTTGTGGTGGATCGCGATGCATCCCTTTCAGGTCGGCTTCGTCGTGCTCGAAGGCGTTTGGACGGTCATCAGCCTTTGGGCATTGGCCCGGCCGCGCCCTGCCTGATATTCCATGAATCAGCAAAGAGCAAATCCGCAAACCCGCACCGACCTGTTGCTGCTGGCGGCGTTCTGCGGATTTCTTTTTTTCTATGGACTCGGCGCCTTCGGACTTGTCGGTGCCGACGAACCCCGCTACGCGCAAATCGCGCGCGAAATGCTCGATCGCTCCGATTGGATCACCCCTACGCTGCAAGGCAAACCGTGGCTTGAAAAGCCAGTCCTTTATTACTGGCAGGCGATGGTGTCGTTCCGCACCGCCGGCATCAGCGATCGGACGGCCCGCCTCCCGGGCGCGTTCGACGCGGCGTTGCTCATCGCAGCCATCTACTTTTTTCTTCGCCGTTTCCGGCCGGGCAGTGAACTCGATGGCGCCCTGATCACCGCAAGTTGCGCCGCCGTGGTTGGATTTGCCCACGCCGCGGCGACCGACATGCCGCTGGCCGCCTGCTTTGCCATCGCATTGCTTGGCTGGTATGCCTGGTACGAAAGCCAGCGGAACATTTATCTCGCGGCCTTTTACATTTTTGTGGCACTTGGGACCTTGGCCAAGGGGCCGGTGGCGCCCGCGTTATCGGCGGTGATCATCTTTCTTTTCGTTGCTATAAGGCGCGACTGGCACGCTATACCCCGCACCCTCTGGATTCCCGGCATCGTCCTCTATCTCGCCGCCATGTTGCCCTGGTACATCGCCGTCCAGTTGCGAAATCCGGAATTTTTCCGGTTTTTCATCTTCGAACAGAACCTCGGCCGCTTTTCGAAGAATCTTTATCATCACCCCCAGCCATTCTGGTTTTACCTGCCCGTGTTCTTGCTGGCCATGATGCCCTGGACGCTCGCGCTCATCGTCGCGGTTGCCGAGCGCGCTCGCTTGATTTGGTCCGAAGGCAAGGAGGCTTTTTCAAGTCCGGAAGATTCCTGGCCGCTGTTTCTACTCATCTGGATGCTCGTGCCCATCCTGTTCTTCAGCGCGTCGCAATCGAAGCTGCCCGGCTACATCCTGCCCGCCGTGCCTGCCGGAGCGCTGCTGGTTGCGGAATATCTCGCTGCCCGCCGCGGCTCGGAGGAAGAAGAGAAGGTTTCGCCTCTGTTTGCCGCGGCTCACGGAATCCTCTGCGGACTGCTGGTGTTCGCCGCTTTCTCGGCGGGGTTCCTTGCCACCCATCGCCACCTGCTCTGGGGAACCGGTACCTCTGTTGGTGCGGCCGTTGCTGCAGTCTTCGCGTTGGGGATTACCGCCGTGCTTCTTTCCCGCTCCGGACTCCGCCTGTTGAGCCGGGTCACGATGTTCGCCGTGGTGGTCAGTGTAGGGGCCATTATTCGTCTCGCCGCTCCCGTTATCGACGCCACCCAATCCGTGCGCCCCATTGCCGGAGCCATCCAAGCATTTTCGCACGAGCCCGTCCCCGTTGCTCTCTATCGCCTCAATCGCATGCAGGAATACGGCCTTGAGTTTTATCTCAATCGTCCGGCACAACCTTACGAAAGCGGGAACGTCCCGGCCGCGGCACACGTCGTGGTTGCCGCACAAGGTACGCAGTCGCAAGTCGCGCAACTGGTTTCCGGGCGCCGCGTATCATACTTAACCAGCATCCCGGAGCAGAAGGTAGATCTGTACTGGGTGGGAAAGTGAAAGAAAGGTCTCAGGTGTTAGGTCTTAGGTCTTAGGGAAAGCTTGGAGCTCATCTGGCGCATGGTTTTCCTAAGACCTAAGACCTGAGACCTAAGACCTGGTTTTTATGGAAATCCTCGATCTCCGACACTTCGCTTCCGCCGACCTTCGGCCGCTATTGGAAGACGAGATCGCGGTGTGGGGACGCCTGCTCGCGTGGGACTACTCCACTTCCGCGGAGATGATTCTCCGCTACATGGACGCCAAGATTCTCCCTGGGTACGCCGCCATTGAACGGGGCAGCATCTTCGGCTACTCCTTTTTTGTCTATGAGCAGAGTAAGGGAGTAATCGGCGACCTCTTTGTCCGTAACTCGGTCCGCGACGGAGGCCGCAATTCGGGCCGTCACGAGGTCGAAGAACGCCTACTCACTCACGTCATCGAAACCCTGCAGCAGTCGCCCGGAATTCATCGCGTGGAGGCGCAGTTGCTGACGCATCACACGGGAGAGGTTTCGCAGCCCTTCCTGCAGCAGGGCTTCAGCCGGCATCCCCGGGTGTTCATGAATTTCGATATTGGCAAACACCCACAGACCGCGCCGCCGCTTCCGCCGCAGTTCGAAATTCGCGGGTGGTCGGAACAGGAATACCAGGGCGCCGCCGCCCTGATTACCGCCGCCTACCGCGGCCACGTCGATTCGGAGATCAACGATCAGTACCGGACGCTCACCGGCTCGCTGCGCTTCTTGAACAACATTGTGCGCTTTCCGGGGTGCGGGACTTTCGATCCTCAGGCCTCGTTTGTCGTGGTGGATCGCCGTACGCGCACGCCGGTCGGCCTCATCCTGTGCTCGCAGGTGCGCCCCGATGTCGGCCACATCACGCAGGTGTGTGTGCTTCCGGAATACCGCTCCGCCGGCCTTGGCGAAGCCATGCTGGCCGCTACCACCCGGAACTTGCGCGGGCGGGGATTTCATTTCATCTCATTGACGGTGACCGAGGCGAACGACCGCGCGATTGCGCTTTATAAGCGCATTGGATTTGAATCTACGAGAGTTTTTGACGCTTTTGTGTGGGAAGGGTGAGAGTGTCTGCCGGCCACGCGCAATCGAGGCGAAAACAAAAAACCTCCGCGTCGTCCTTCCCCGTGACGACGCAGAGGATTTGAGTGGAAACCGGAGTCACGATGCAGTTCTTCGCGAGCCACGGACCCATCCTTCGGAGTTGGACCCAACACATCGCCGAGGGGGTGAGCGGTGAGCCCAGTCGAAGTTGGCTTCCACCTCATAAAACGAAAACGCCTGCCAATTCCCTTCACGCCGGGAAGAAAAAATCTGGAAGCGCCCGAGGTGTGCTTTTCGCGCCCGCGCTGAGCCTTTTCACAAGTTAACAGGCTGCGGAAAAAGTCGACCTTCGCCGCTCAGCCCCTAAAGCGGCGATTGATTTCCAAGGGCGTACGGTATCGCTAAAGCGATACCCTGATACGAAACCAGGTTTTTCCGCAGCATATTAAGTCGTGCGATGGACGGACAGCAGTAACAATCGCGCCGCTGCTCCACTAAAATAGCGGCAATATGCGAGCGATTTTTCAGTGGAAGCTGGACCGCCGCGTCCTGGAGTTGGGACGGCGCACTCTGATCATGGGCATCGTGAACGTAACACCCGACTCGTTTTCCGACGGGGGACTCTACATCGACGCCGAAAAGGCCGTGGCCCGCGCCGAGCAGTTGCTCGACGACGGCGCCGCCATCATCGACGTGGGTGGGGAGTCAACGCGGCCCGGCGCGACGGAACCGGTGTCCGAAGAAGAAGAGCGCCGGCGGGTGCTGCCGGTGATTCGGGATCTGAAGCGCCGGCGGCCCGATGCGGTCGTCAGCGTGGATACCAGCAAAGCAAGCGTGGCGCGGGCAGCGGTGGATCTGGGGGCGGAAGTTGTGAACGATGTCAGCGGGTTCCGTTGGGACCCGAAGATGGCCAAGACCCTGGCCGAACTCAAAGTGGGAGCCGTGCTGACGCACGCCCGCGGACGGCCGGAGGAATGGCGGACGCTGCCTCCGATTGGCGATCCGGTCCTGCTGGTGAAGCGGGAATTGCGGCAATGGGCGGAGACGGCGACGCTGGCGGGGATCAAGCGCGATCGCGTGGTGCTGGATCCGGGGTTCGGGTTCGGAAAAAACTTCGAGGAGAACTATCCGCTGCTGGCGCACTTTGCGGAACTGCAGCAGATGGGATTCCCGCTTTTGGCGGGAGTGTCGCGCAAATCATTTATCGGACGAACCCTGGCGCGTGCCGGCAAGGATAAGGATAAGAACAGAGATGTGGAGGCGGCCCAGCGCCTTTACGGGACGCTAGCCGCGGAAACCGCGTTGATCCTAAAGGGAGCGCATATCATTCGAACCCACGACGTGCGCTTTGCAGTAGAGGCCGCGAGCGTGGCGGATGCGATCGTGGCCAGTGGAGGATAGTGTAGAGAAGTTGGTCAGACCCGAGCCGCCTCGGCGAAGGGTGCGGTCGCTCTGAGGACGGGCAGCCGGATTTCAAACACAGCTCCGCCCTCGGGCCGGTTGTAGCAGGTGATTTGTCCCTTGTGGTCCTGGATCACACCATACGTCGCGCTCAGTCCCAGACCGGTACCTTTGCCCACTGGCTTGGTGGTGTAGAAAGGATCGAAGACGCGCTCGGGATCGCGCAGGCCGGGGCCGTTGTCGGCGAATTGCACGACCACTTCGTTGCCCTCGCGCCACAGGCAAACCTGGAGACGCCCGCCGCCGGTTTCCTGCAATGCGTCCACGGCGTTTTCGACAATCTGAAGAAAGGCCTGCAAGAGTTGGTTGGGGTTGCCAAGGACGCGAGGCAGCGCGTCTTTGGAACTGGAACTGGAGTTGGAACTGGAACTGGATCTGCTTTCCACGGTCAGACTGATCCGCTTGTTTTCGAGCTTGAAGCCTTCCATTTGCACCGCCCGCTGCAAAAGCGGTTTCAGTTCGACAGGACTTTTTTCTCCGGGAGTCTGCTGGGCGAAGCTGAGCAGATCGCCGACCAGTTCGCTAGTGCGGCGAGCCTGCTGTCCGATTTTCTGCGCGTTTGAGAGTTGCTCGCGGCTGAGGTTGCTGCTGGCGGCCATGCGTTCCGAGTTGGCGAGAATGGCCGAGAGCGGGAACTCCAGTTCGCCGGCAGCCAGCGCGACCAGTTCTCCGAGTGAAGCCAGCTTGGCTTGCTGGATCACTCTTCCCTGCAGACGCTGCAGGCTGTCGAAGCTGCGCCGCGAATGCTTAAGCAGCCGCACCAGTCTTTGGTCGAGCAGGTGTTGCTTGAGGAAAACGACAAAGGCCAGCACGGCGACCCCGCCCATCGCCACCGCGAAACGGACGCGGCTTAGATACGGCTGGTCGTGGTTCAGGAACAACGCCCAATAGGCCATGCCGGGCAAAGAGACCAGGGCAAGTTTGGCAAGCAGAGGAGCGACCCAGCGGCTGGCACGCGCGCTCTCGGGAACCGCCTGGGTGCTGTGAACGGTATCGGGAAGACGGCGTCGACCGTCGATGGCGATCCAGAGAAAACCCAGCAACGAGGCGAGGAAGGGAAGATCGTAGATTCCGCCGGTCTGGTAGGTGCCGCGCGCGATAGCGGCATTCATGGCTTCCGAGGAGGCTGCGTAAAGACTGCTGGCGAAAAAAATGTTGCGATAGAGTTTACGCCATGCCCCCGAACTGGTGAAGAATCCCCATACCGACACGCCAGCCAGCATCAGTCCTTCGATCGCATACAGAACATCCCAGCGCACGGTGTACACCGGCACATTGGTGATCAAGTATTCGTCGGGAAAAACGAAGAAGGCATACACCACCACCCACCACACCAGCACCATGAGGACATTCAGCGTGCCGGGCAACAGCCCCTCGCGCTCCTCGGCCTGATGCGGCTGCAGGGCGACCGCCGCCATGATCGGTACCACGTGCAGGAACAACACGATATCTCCGGCGAAGGGGTCGGGCAACGGCTTGCGAACCACCACTTCAACCCACACCCACATGACCTGGTTGAATCCCCACATGACCAGGCCCACCGTCATCAGACTCCAGAACAGGCGCGTATGCCCACGGCTGTCGCAGGCATTTCTGGCGGAGGGGATGCAGGCGGCCGCGATCACCAGGAGCGGGATCAGGTCTCCCACGGCAATGCGAAAGAAAGGGTTGGGAAACACTGCGGGAGCCAGAGCAAAGGCCAGCAGCAGACCAACTCCGCAGAGGAGCGCCGGGATGGGGCGCAGAGACATGAGTTTCTATGATACGACGTTCGCCGCGATACGTTTAGATGACGGATCGGTGACCTGGGTGGTCACTACGGTAACGGTTCCTGCTCTTTAAAAAGACCGGTCGAGGCGGGGATTGCCCCGTCTCCGAAGGCGTGGCAGGGCGCATATCCGCGGGGACGGGGAGCGGTTTTGTCGAAGCGATTCGGACGCCTGCTGCTAAAATTGCCTGCTATGGCATTCCCCACCAACCGCCCGCGCCGTTTGAGGCGCACTGAAATCCTGCGCACCCTGGTCCGCGAGACCCGGCTCACGCCCGAATCTTTCGTGTATCCACTGTTCATTTGCCCCGGAACGGGAATTCGCAAAGAAGTGCGCTCCATGCCCGGCGTCTTCAACCTTTCGGTAGACGAAGCCGTGAAGGAAGTGCGCGAGACGCGTGCTCTGGGAGTGTCTTCCATCATTTTGTTCGGACTGCCAGAGAAGAAGGATGAAGTGGCCACCGGCGCCTGGGCCGAGGATGGCATCGTGCAGAGGGCGGCGCGCGCCATCAAGAGCGAAGTGCGAGATGTGCTGGTGATAGCCGATGTTTGCCTCTGCGAGTACATGTCGCATGGGCACTGCGGCATCGTCGCGCAAGCCGGCAGGCCGCAATCGCTGGGCGCGGCGGCAAGAGATGTGTCCAAGGCGATGGCGAGAGCGGTTACGAGTCCGGCGAAAAAAGAAAGGGCTATCCAACCGGTGGCTGCAGTTGCTGCGCATGCGCCTTCGGCGGAGTACGAGATCCTAAACGACGCGAGCCTGGAATTGCTGGCGCGCACCTCCGTTTCACTGGCGCGGTGCGGCGTCGACATCATCGCGCCCTCCGACATGATGGATGGCCGGGTGGGCGCGATTCGCGCCGCGCTCGACAAAGCTGGCTTCGAAAATACTCCCATTCTTGCCTATGCCGCGAAGTACGCTTCCGGCTTCTACGGTCCGTTCCGCGAGGCGGCGGATTCCGCGCCGCAGTTTGGCGACCGGCGCTCTTACCAGATGGATCCGGCGAACGTTCGCGAGGCCATGCGCGAGATCGAGTTGGACATTGAAGAGGGCGCGGACATGATCATGGTGAAGCCGGCCCTGCCCTACCTGGACGTGATTGCCGCCGCCCGCGACCGTTTCGACCTGCCGCTCGCCGCCTATCAGGTCTCGGGCGAGTACGCCATGATCGAGGCCGCAGCCCGCAACCACTGGATCGACCGCGACCGCGTGATGATGGAATCGCTCATCTCCATCCGCCGCGCCGGCGCCAGCATCATTCTGACTTATTACGCCAAGGAAGCGGCCAAGCTGCTGGCCTAGTCCGGATGATTCACGCAAGTGCGGTGAGGATCAGGAAGGACGCGGTTTTTTCCGGATGCGGAAAACGCGGCTTCGTATCCGGAGATGGCTTCGTATCAGGGTATCGCTTTAGCGATACCGTAAGTTGTTCGGTGTCAGATGCCCCTTTAGGGGCTGCGGCGCGGCAGATACCTTTCCGCCGTGCCGTATCGCTCGGCCAATGTTTCGGCTTCAGCCGCTAAGGGTGGGTGCTTGACGCGCTACGCGAAGTTCTCGTCGACAGAACTAATCGCAGCCTGCGCG
>CAVQHM010000002.1:0-238904 GCA_963712295.1 uncultured Acidobacteriaceae bacterium | reverse complement strand
TTGGGACTTCTCACTGTTCAAGTTTTTCAAGTTGACGGAACGTTCTAACCTGGAGTTCCGGGCCGAGTTCTTCAACGTGCTCAATCACACGAACTTCCTTTTCGCCAAACCTGGACCGCAGAATGGAAATCCCGCAACCGTGCTCGGCGACCCTCATTTTGGCTTTTTGACCGCGTCTCGCGATCCGCGCCAGATTCAACTGGCTATGAAGTTTAGCTTTTAGATTCCAGCAGCGCTAAAGAGCGCCAGACAGTGGTTTTCGACGGATTTCGTTTTATTTCGAGAGTTAGTATGCTGCTCGCCCCACATGACTGAACCGATCCAGGCCGCGCTTCTCTGTTTGGCCCTGTTCGCCGCGACCGATGTTACCGCGCAACAAACCGGCATCGGCTACAAGCCCGCCGCCGATGCCGAGAGCAAGAAGACCATCCTGCTCAAGGACTTCCACCCCGAGCCCGCGCTTCATGCTGCAGTGCACGAAATCCAGCGCGCAAAATTTCCCGTGATCGACGTGCACACCCACACCAACGATGCCGCCGGCATCGGAGACCGCGTCGATCCCAAGGAAATGGTCGCGCGCATGGATCGCCTCAACATCAAGACCATCGTCATCCTCACCGGAATGTGGGGAGATAAGCTGCAGACCATCATTGACGACATGGTCAAGCCTTATCCTGGGCGCTTCGTCGTGTTCACGCAGTTGGACTGGTCGAAGATCAACGATCCGAATTTCAGCCAGCTCATGGTGCGCCAGATCGACGACTCGGTTGCCCGCGGCGCGCGCGGCCTGAAGGTTTTGAAAGAACTCGGCCTCGGCGTTCGCGATTCGACCGGCAAGCTCATCCCGATCGACGACCCGCGCCTTGACGCGGCATGGGAAGAATGCGGGCGCCTTGGCATCCCCGTGTTTATCCATGTGGCCGATCCCGAGGCGTTCTTTCATCCCATCGACGCCCGCAACGAGCGCTACGAGGAACTCATCGATCATCCCGACTGGAGCTTCTACGGCCCGCAGTTTCCTTCTCTCGAAGAGTTGCTGGCGGAGCGCGATCGAATGTTCGCCAAGCATCCGCACACCATGTTCGTCGCCCTGCATTTTGGCAGCTGGCCTGAGAACCTGGACTTCGTCGAACAAACGCTTAAGAAATTTCCTAACGTCATGATTGAAACCGGGGCGCGCGAAGGCGAACTCGGACGCCAGCCGCGGCGGACCCGTGAAATCTTCCTGAAGTATTCCGATCGCATCATGTTCGGCACCGACGAAGGCGCAGGCGAAGCCATGTATCGGAACTATTTCCGCTGGCTCGAAACCAACGACGAATACTTTCCCTATGCGCAATATCCTTTGCAGGGGCGTTGGATGATCTACGGTTTGGGCCTGCCCGATGATGTGCTGGAAAAGGTGTACCACCGCAACGCGGAAGAGCTGTTGGCGCGGTTCAAGAATTCAAAATAGAGGTTCAAATAGCGCTTGACAATGCGCGTAACCATCGACGAAAGTCGCTATTCGAAACAAAGCGAAACTTGATGCCATCCAACGGTTTGCTCAACGAAGAACGCCGCCGGGAAATCCTTGAGGTCCTGCACCGCGATGGACGTGTGCTCGTCAAAGACCTGGCCCGGCATTTCCGCATTTCGCAGATCACCATCCGCAAGGACCTGGAGTTCCTCGACGGCCAGGGCGTCATCCAGCGCACCCACGGCGGCGCGCTGCCGGTACAAGCGGGTACGCTGCTCGATCCCACACTTCGGGAGAAGGAAAAACTCCACCGCAAGCAGAAAGCGCAGATTGCTCAAGCCGCGGCGCGCCTTGTAGAAGAAGGTGAGTCCGTGCTGCTCGATTCCGGAACGACGACCACCGCCATTGCGCGCGCCCTGAAAGACATGGCGCGGCTCACCGTGATCACGAATGCAATCAACATCGCGGCCGAGCTTGCGGGCACTCACATTGAAGTGATCCTGACCGGAGGCATGCTGCGCAAGAATTCATTTTCGCTGGTCGGCCCCCTGGCGGAGCGAACCCTGCGCCAGCTCAGCGCCGACATTTTGTTCTTGGGCGTGGATGGCTTCGACACTAAGGCCGGTCTTTTCACTCCGAATCTATTGGAATGTGAAGTCAACCGGGCTATGGTCGAAATCACCCACAGGACGATTGCGGTTTGCGATTCCAGTAAGTTCGGCCGTCGCAGCCTGTGTAACATCATGCCGGTAACGGCTGTGCATGAAGTGATTACTGACAAGCAGATAGCGAAAGCTGATTTGTATGCGCTGAAAGAGGCAGGGATAAGAGTCACATTGGTGTGAGTGAGGTTCAATCTACCTGATGAAATCGGAGGCAATCACGGAACCGGGCCAGCACACGCTGAGCGAGATTTTCTCCCAGCCCCAATGCTGGAGTGAGTGTCTCTCCCAACTGGCAAACAGCGCGGAACTTCGTGCTGCCATTCAACTCACGCGGCCCGGAGCGGAGTGGGTCTTCGTGGGCTGCGGCACCAGTTACTATCTCGCGCAGGCCGCCGCGTCAACCTTCAACTATCTCAAGCTGCCGGCACGGGCCATCCCCGCTTCTGATTTGCTGATGTATCCCGCACTCACCCTGCAGCCCGGACGAGATTATATTCCGGTCGTGATTTCGCGCTCCGGCCGTACGTCGGAGGCGGTTCGCGCGGCGCAGATGTTGGAAAAGGGCCACAATCTCCGCACCATCGTCATCACCTGCGCCGATGGCCAGCCTCTGGAGCCGTCAGGCAGCGTGACCCTGAAACTTCTCGATGCCGACGAACGGAGCACGGTGATGACGCGGTCGTTCACGTCCATGCTGCTGGGGCTGCAATACCTCGCGGCAACCGTCTGTGGCAATGACGCTTTTCGTCGCGCACTGACCGAGCTTCCACAACAGGTCGAGCCGCTTCTGAAGGACGTTCCGCAGCGTCTGCGGTTATTTGTCGAGTCCCGCAGTTTTTCCGATTTCGTCTTTCTGGCGCAGGGCCCCCTGTTCGGCATTGCTTCGGAGTGCATGTTGAAGGTAACCGAATCCTCACGCTCCTATGCCCAGGTATTTCATTCTCTCGAGTTCCGTCACGGCCCGAAATCGATTGCCGGCCCGGAAACGCTGATTACGTTTCTTATGTCGGAAACCTCCTACGACGCAGAACTGGAGTTACTCGAAGAAATGAAAGCGCTCGGCGCCGCCACCATGGTGATCGCGAACCGCGTCGATAGCCGGGCCCAGAGTGCCTCGGACTTCGCCATCGAACTGGGGCTTCAGTCACCCGAGTACGCGCGCCCCGCGGCGTTCGCGATTTGGGGTCAACTGTATGGCGTTTACTACGGCCTCAAGAAGGGCCTCAATCCCGACTCGCCCAAGAACCTGACACGCGTGGTCGAACTCGCGGACGGCCGCTAGAGGCAGCAGTTAGCAATTAGCACTTAGCAATTAGCAAGAGACGCCAAAGGCCCGCTGCATGTCCAAGCTCGATATCGCAATCGCCGGAGAGATCAATCTCGACCTGATCCTCTACGGTCTGCCCGAGCCAATGCCCACGGAACGCGAGCTGCTGGCCAGCGGCTTCACCATAACATTAGGTAGTTCCTCGGCGATCCTGGCGCATAATCTGGCTGCTCTTGGCAGCCGCGTCGGATTCGTCACCAAAGTTGGCAAAGACTCCTTCGGAACCCTGGCGATGGAGCGCCTGCGCGAGAGCGGTGTGGACCTTGACCACGTGGTGCATGGCGCAGAGTCGGGCGTGACGCTCATTCTGCCCCACGCGCTCCAGCGCCACATCCTCACCTATCCGGGCACCATCTCGGAGTTGCGGTTTGAGGATCTCGACCTCGATTATCTGGCATCCGCGCGCCATTTCCATCTGTCGTCGTTGTTTTTGCAGCGGGAACTGTTGCCGGATGTACCTGAACTTTTTCGGCGAATGAAATCCGCCGGCCTGACCACCTCGCTTGACACCAACGACGATCCCGACGACCGATGGGACGGCATTCTGGAAAAGACCTTTCCTCACTTGGATATCCTGCTGCCGAACGAGCACGAAGCGATGAGGATGTCCCGGGTCGACGACGTGGAAACCGCGATCTCGCGGCTCGCTCAAAAAGTGGAAACTGTCGTGGTTAAAATGGGCGCCAAGGGAGCCATTGCGATTCGGGATGGGCGCCGATTCAGCGCACCCGCCGTGCCGGTAACGATCGTCGATCCAGTGGGCGCAGGGGACAGCTTCGACGCCGGGTTCCTCCACCAATTTCTGCGCGCAGCGGATCTCACGACGTGCCTGGCCTTCGGAAACCTCTGCGGAGCATTTTCCACCACCGAATGCGGCGGCACGGAAGCGTTCCGCGACCGAGCGCGAATGCAACAATTTCTCCGCCGGCACAACGCCAGCGATCAAGCGCAATAGAGTTTGGGCTCGGAACCCACGTTGCGCACAGCCGAAGGCGTAATAAGGAATAATCCTCTGAGCGCGTTTCGACTGGAGGTCGAAGACGAAAGCAGGCCGGCATTGCTCCGGCCTGCTCTGGTTTGTGCTTCGTTTAATCTGCTCAGCTACTCCCGGCTACTGCGCCGCGGCAACTGCCGTGACGAAGCTGGCGCCGTTCGGGGTGCCAAGTCCAGTGACGTTGTCCCATCCCGGGCCAGTCGTCAGCGAAGTGTCGAGACCGAAGCCAAGAACGTACCAACGGGTGGAAGTTCCGTTGTACAGCATGCTCACAAAATCAGTGGTGTTCTCCAACGGAGGCACTAACTCCGGAGCCGTGTAGACAACGGTGGGGGGTGCGCTATGCACCACGTGAGTGTTGCCCTTAACGTTGGCGGGCCCGTTTACGGCGAGAATGTCGGTGATGGCACCGGCAGGCAGACCGTAAAGAATCGGGGCAGCCTGGCCTAGAAATCCACCGGCAGCCTGATTGGCGATCGCCCAGATACCCGAGAACGTCGGGCACGCAAGGCTGGTCCCACCGACCACAGTGATGAATTGTCCCCCTTCGTTATCAATGACCTCGACGCCGGTATAGGGATCAGCCACCATGGCGATGTCGGGAACGAGCCGCCAACTTCCTCCTAGGCTCGCCTGGTAAGACGGCAGCGGCCAAACGCCGCTCGTGCCGCCACCCGCTCCAAAAATAAAGCCTTCCAGGAGGGGCGGGATAACGGGCGGATTGGGAGCATAATTCGCGATGCGGCTTATGTTGTTTCCCCAACCCGTCTGCAGCTTTATGGATTTGCTTTGTCCGGTGTTGAGGAACAAGCTGGTGCCTCCGACCGCGGTTGCGTAGGGAGAAGATGCAGGCATGGAAACAGTAGTTTCTCCGACCTGGAGCGAAGAAGTCTCCATCGTCGCCGCTGGAGAAGTTGACCGACATGCCAAACGAGGCGCCCAACTCGTTGATAGCATTCTCAACATCGAGTTCGGCCGGTTCGTAGAATGCGAGAAGATCCTCTTCGATGCCGTAGCTGTTGGAGATCACCGGACCATAGCCCGTCCTCGATGGCCTTGAGTCACCGCGATGTCAAGGTCAGCGTTGTTGTTGGTGAGACCGAGATAGAGCGCGATATGGGCTCCTGGAGCAACCGAGTGCGCCCACTCTACGTCGAGGCTAGTTTCCACATCCCAGCCACAAGTATTACCCCCGCAATTCGTGGGGCCTCCAGGGTAGTAGATGTTGAAGTTGCTACCGAGGACCAATGGCGGAAGGCCGTTGATCGCCGCGAAAGTATTGGCGTCGGCCGTAATCGTATCGGAACCGTAGGCATCGACGATGACCACGGTTTGGCCAGTGCCGTCTAGGCCCCTGTTTGTATAGCGACGTGAGGCCGTATGCCTTGTCCACTTGCGGCGCATCGTAGCCGCAGGGGGGAAGACTGGGAGGACCGAGGTGATATTGCCACCGTAGCGAGTGCCGGTGTAGTGGGCACTCTGGATTGGAGGCTTGAGACCGTCCGTGAACTCGCGACCCTGGGTCTTGCCCATACAGTTGGCGTTAAAGTACTGCACGGCCGGACCGACCGTTGACAGCGGCGTCATTTTTGACAGCGGTGTGATGAACGGTTTGCCGGTATCTGGGTCCGTCGCAAGCTTCGCATGGCTCTTGTACTTGAAATCGGTGAGGCCTTGGACGGCGTAAACCAGCTTGCCCGCAACTCCGGGGATTGCCAGTTCAGAGCTGGGCAGGCGATGCGTCTCGCCATTAATCAATGCGCGGTTCAGTTGCACACCAGTCGCGCGTTCGACATCGGCGACGGCGCCGCGCGCAGTCACGGCGTGATTGAGTTTGTCGGTGTAAACTACCTTGAGATTGTTCGCAGCGAGATGCTGCTTAACAATGGCCATCTCCGCAGCGCTCGGCGCGAACCGGGCTTCGTACTCCTTCGGAGTGAGCCAGTGGTGGTAGTTGGGTGAATTCCGATCGTACATCTGCCGGACCATTTCATCCAGTCCGGCTTTGTCATGCTGCTTGAGCCAGAACGTAACGTTAATCTGCTTGGACAGATCTTCAGCGCCAAGGATCTGAGCATTGGATAACGCAGGGCGACTACTCGCCGACTGCGAGAACGCGGGAACGACGATCAGCAAAACCGCCAGACTGGCAAACACCACAGCGAGCAAGATTGTACGTCTCTTTTGGGTCATAAAGTGACACCTCCTGGAAGGTGAGTTAATTCGGAATCTCTTTCTCGACTCTCAAGAACGCCCGAGATCATACACCCGTCGCGCCGTTTACGATACGTGAAGAAATTTTCATCTAAAGTGCAGCGAATTCGTATCCGGTCCACACTCGCACCGCCGAAAATTGCGCCATTTGCGGCCCACGTTGGACACCTCTGTTTACTCCAAACTCACTGTAGACGTCATGCGATAACTCCCACCCTGGCCATAATTTCCAGTCGCTGAATCCGTTGGAATGAATCATTCTGTGCCAAGGCAGGTGCGCTACCAGGCCGCGCTACGCCCCGACTCTGCTTCGACTTGTAAATGATGACCTGCCGAGGGCATTCGTAACCCTCCCAAAAAGGTGGACTGCCGTTGCCTACCACTCTCAGGCTATAATTTCGCTCGGAAGTCATGTCCATTTCACGCTACGCGTTGGTGACGTACGTCCGCAATCCGGTAGGTGAGTTCGTCGAAGAACTGCGCCGCGAACTCCATCCAACTACGGTTCATCCAGCGGCCCATCTCACGATTCTTCCCCCGCGCGAACTGGCGGGAACCGAAGCGGCCGCGCTGGAGTTTCTCGAAGAAGCTTGCAGCCGCGTCATTCCCTTCCACGTCGAAATGGGAGATGTGGAAACCTTTCTGCCTACGACACCGACGGTGTTCCTCCAGGTGAAGCGGGCCGCCTATCGAATGCGGGAACTCCACGATCAACTCAGCGGCAGGCTGTGCTGCGACGAGACCTGGCCCTATATTCCACACCTCACGATTGTGAAGACGGAACGAGATGAAGAGGCGCGCGCCGCGTACTTGATCGCGCGCGCGCGCTGGGCGCAGTTCTCTGGCCCGCGCCAGGTTCCGGTGGAGGAGTTGATGTTCGTCCGTGAAACTGGCGGTGACTGGCAGGATGTAGCGCCGGTGACGTTAGGACGCCGCCAATTGTCATCCAAGATATAGCTCGTGGTTCGGGCCGGCCCACGACCCTGTTCATAACCCGCTCAGCAATACCCCCTGAAAACCCGGAACCAGCCGCCGTTCTCGCGGCCCGGACGTACATGTACTTCCTGCCCGTTGCCAAGTCCATTCGCTGGATTACTATGGATTTAACGGGCTCGATACCAAGCGCCGGATCCCAGGCTGCGGGTTTATTCGGAAGAGTGCATATGCAAATTGGGGTTTATGGATCCGGCTACCTCGCTACGGTTATCTCTGCCTGCCTCGCCGACTTCGGCTCACCCGTTTGTTGCTGCCACGCCGACGGCACGCGCATCATGGAAGTCGCTCAGGGCAACATACCTTTTTTTGAAAAGAATCTTCAGGAAGTGATTCGCCGCAACGTCCGCTCGGGACGCTTGGTGTATTCGGCGGACCCGGAAGAATTGGCGCGCCGGGCACAGGTAATTTTTCTCGCCGAAGATTCTCCCGACGGGCTGGGAGAACTCGTCGTCCGCCTGGCCAGTGCGGCCGGCCGCTTCCAGGTGCTATCGATCGTCACGCCAGTTCGGGTGGGTTCGACCCGAAAGTTCGAGGAAACGTTGAAAGAGAAAGGGCTGAAGAGCCTGCTGGTGTGCCAACCCATGTTCTTCACCAACGGATGCGCGGTCGAAGACTTCAACTGGCCGGACCGGATACTGCTCGGGACGCCGTCCAGCGAAGCCGTCTGTTCGCTGAAGCAGATTTTCCATCCGCTGGTGATGCGCGGAGTTCCGGTGCTGGTCACGAATTACGAAACGGCCGAGTTGGCGCGCGAAGCCACGACTGCCTTTGTGGCCACCAAGATTTCGTTCATCAACGAAATCGCGAGCCTGTGCGAACACGTGAACGCCGATGCCGTCAGCCTGGCGCTCGCTCTCGGGCTCGACAAGAAAATTGCGCCCCGCTGCCTGCAACCCGGCGCCGGCATGGGGGGGATTTTCGCCGAGACGGACATGGAATCCATCAGCGGGCTGGCGCGAGAGAATCGCGTCGACCTGAAAGTGCTGAATGCTGCCCGTGCGGTCAATCTGGACCTGGCCAACCGGCTCATGCAGAAAGTGTCCGATGCCATCGATACCGTGCAGAACAAAGACGTCGGCATTCTGGGGCTGGCGTTCAAGCCCAACACCAACTCGGTTGCGGGATCGGCTTCGCTGCACCTGGCACAGAATCTGCTGGCCGGCGGAGCGCGCGTCCGGGCCTACGATCCCGTGGCAATTCCCGATGCGCGGCTGCAACTCAACGGCACGGTGAAATATTGCGAATCCGCCTACGGAGTCGCCGAAGGTGTGGATGCCCTGGTCATCGCCACGGGCTGGCCTGAGTTCCGGACGCTCGATTTCGCCAAGATCCGCCACCTGGTGAAACGGCCCATCATCATCGACACCAAGAATCTGCTCGACTCGTCCCGCCTCCGCGCCATGGGATTCCAGTACATGGGCGTGGGAAGGCCGTAGCGGAGATCATCGTGTGGGGACGGTGTGGGGACGGGCGTCCTCGCCCGTCCAAGCCGAGCGAAGCTCGGCAGTCTGCCGGTGGTTACAAAAACGCTGGATGCCTCTTAGCAAGCCGGACTCCCGCCGCAATTGCTATAATCATACTCTGCGGTGGGAGTAGCTCAATTTGGTAGAGCATCGGACTGTGGCTCCGACGGTTGCGGGTTCAATTCCCGTCTCCCACCCCAATCCCAGATGTTTTTCACGCCTCACTTCTGCGGAATGCCTCTCCTCGTCACGAGATAAACGGCAAAGCTTCCTAGCCAATGACCGCCTTCGTAATGCTCGCCAGTTACCGCCGCTAAACCTGCTCGCCGATGCTTCTCGGCGGCGGCCATGATCGCGGGCAACCGTGAATCGCCTTTCGGCAGGTTCCGAGCGATGCCTTCCAGCATCCATGCACGACTCAAGTTGAGCCCGTCCAAATGTGCCAACTTGGGGTCACTGGGATCGGGCGACACCACAGGCTGCAACCACGGGCCCTTTCGAGCCGGGGAAATTTGAGGCAGAAAAGTTCGGAGCCAGCGAGCAAACTCACGGCTTGGCAGCACACGCCGCATCAGGTCCGCTTCGCCGAGACAGGGCGAAAGAAAATCCTCTCCCGAAGGCTCGTACGCCAGCGGACAATCCTTGTCGCGGAGATAGAACTGCCGGGCTTTCGACACGATCAGGTCGGCAAATCTTGTGTCGCCAGTGTTGCGCGCATAATCCAGGATCAGCCCGAGGGCAAATGCGGTTTGGTCGTGCTCGCCGATTCGCACGGGATGCGAAAGTTTGGGCAGCCAATCCCGCAGCCGTACCACTGCAGCTTGCTCCAGCGGTTGCAGGTTCGCCGCCATCGCCCGTGCTTCCGGATCGTCCCACTCGCGCAGTTCCGCCACCAGTTGCAGCAGCCACGCCAATCCATACGGACGTTCAAAGCTGGCGCGTCCCTCAGCCCGCAGGTACTGCGCTTCCTGTGCGAGGTTGTCAGCGGTCAGGCTTTGCCGCAGGGCTTCGCGCGCCGGCGCCGCAAAAGCGGCATTGGGGAAAGTCCTGACCAGCCTCGCCAGCAGCCAATGCCCGTGCACCGAAGAATGCCAGTCGTAGCACCCGTAAAATGCGGGTGCGAGTTTTCGTGGCGGAGCCACATCCGCATCGCTATTGAGGTTGTGACTGATCTTGTTCGGGTATTCCTTGTGGACGCACGCGAGCGCAAGCTTGGCGAACCGTTCCGCAGCGTTGATGTCGAAGCCCGTAGTTTTCTCAGTAGCCATGGCGTTCCAGGTGACAAGCAAGAGAGCAGCGCAAATGGTGAACTTCATCGCGCTGCCACTTTAAACGAAATGGGAGCAGGATTGAAGCCGCTGTGAGAATACTGGCATGCCAGACTGGAAATGTTGGACACCTGTTTTCATCTCCTGGCCACGAGAAGCGGCATGATGGCGAGTACTCCAAGCAATACGTAATAGACCGTTCCCGACACTGGGTCCCGGGTAGCGAGATACTCTTTGATCGACAGACCCCGAAGCCAGAGCACGAACCCAAATTCCGCGACGAGCATCAGTCCAAGCGCAACCAAACCCATGCCCAGCCGGCGAGAAGGCACGAACGGCACAGCGAGACGGTGGACGATCCATCGCGCCGCGAATATGGTGACCGCAAGCATGAAGGGCGCTTCCATCAGCTCAGCCGTTCGCGTCCCGAGTCGCGGGACGATCCACAGCGTGCGAATGGCTCCAAGCACAAAGCCGGTTCCGAATACGAGCACGAAATAGAGCGTGCCAGCCTTCAGAGTCTGCAAAACGTTCTGCTTTCTCGCAGTGTGCCGCCTATGGTCGTAACCTTGGCCCGAGCGGCACGTGGCGTACCATTAAGTATGAGCAGAGTACATCCAGATTGCCACGGCTCAGGCCCTTCTGAGCGAGCATGCCCTGATTCAGTGGGTGAAGGATGAAGCGTGAACATTTCGTCGAGGTAGTCGAGGAGGCGCTCGACTCGCTCCCCCAAGAATTTCGCAGTCGCATCCGCAACGTTGCTGTTCTGGTGGAGGACAAGCCGCCACGCCAGCCATCACCGCGGCCAGATCAGCACAGGCGACTGCTTCTGGGTGTCTTCCATGGCGTGCCTACGACCAAGAAAAGCATCTTTGACCTGTCGACCGGGCCCGATCATATCGTGCTCTATCAGAAGAATATTGAAGCGGTCTGCTCGAGCGAAGCCGAGGTCCGCAAACAAATCCGTCTTACGGTCATTCATGAACTGGGCCACTACTTCGGGATGGATGAGGAGCAACTGAAGGACGTTTAGCGCCCTTGCGGCGCTCAAAGACGTGCCCTGGGCCAAAACGCGGTTACAGCATGACCAGCTAAAGGCATACCCTGGTACAAATCGTACTGGTACCACAGTTCTGCTAGATTCAATTGTTCGGGAGGTTCCGGTGAACAACGTGTATATTCTCTCCGCGGTGCGCACGCCGATCGGCAAGTTTGGAGGCTCGCTCGCCTCCTTCACTGCCGCGGATATGGGCGTGGTCGCGGCGAAGGCTGCGCTCGAACGCGCCGGAGTGCAGCCGCAGCAGGTGGAAGAGACCATTTTCGGCAACGGCCGGCAAGCGGGGGGTGGCCCCAACCCGGCGCGCCAGATTTCGATTCGCAGTGCCGTTCCTCAGGAGGTTCCGGCCTACACCATCAATAAAGCATGCGCCTCGGGCATGAAGTCGATATCACTGGGCTACCAGGAGATTGCGGTTGGCAACCTTGATTGCGTGCTGGCCGGCGGCACTGAGTCGATGTCGCGCCTTCCTTACTATCTCGATGGCGCGCGCTGGGGATACCGCCTCGGGAATCAAGAGCTGGTCGATGGCATGTATCGCGACGGATTCATGTGTCCCATGGCGAAGATGCTGATGGGCGAGACCGCCGAGATTCTCGCCGGGCAATACAAGATCACGCGCCAGGAGCAGGATGAATTCGCGCTCCTATCGCAACAGCGCGCCGCGGCCGCGCAGTCCAGTGGACGCTTCGACGCCGAAATTGCTCCGGTCACCATCGAAAGCAAGAAGGGCGCCACCGTTTTCTCACGCGATGAACACTTGTTCCTGGGAGCGACCCTGGAGAAGATGGCGAAGCTCCCGCCCGTGTTTTCCAAGACCGGCACCATTACAGCGGCCAATTCTTCCGGCATCACCGATGCCGCAGCGGCGGTGGTGCTGGCGAGCGAGAAATTCGTCCAGCAGAACAACCTGAAGCCGCTGGCGCGAATTCTGGCCGCGACATCCGCGGGAGTCGACCCGCGCCTCATGGGCATCGGGCCCGTGCCGGCCATCCGCAAGATGGAGAAGAAGCACGGCCTCAATCTCAGCGATTTTGATCTCGTTGAACTCAACGAAGCCTTCGCCGCCCAGGTGCTGGCCTGCGATCGCGAATTGCATTTCGATCGCGAGAAGCTCAACGTCAATGGAGGCGCGATCGCACTCGGCCATCCTATCGGCTGCACCGGCACGCGCATCACGGTGACGCTGCTCCACGAAATGCTCAAGCGCAAAGCGCGCCGGGGCCTGGCCACGCTTTGCATCAGCGGCGGAATGGGCATGGCGCTGGCCATCGAGAATTCGTTCTAAAGGTGAAGACGCCAGGAACACGGTGGTGAAACTATGGCGTCCGAAGCCGGCGCCTGCCAACCTCATCCCACCTGATCCCGCTACCGGTCCACGGTTCGTGCGCAGTACGCCGGTCGGCAGCACTTGAGCACAACCTGCAATCGCGACATACAATGCTTTGACCATGCAATCAACGCCCGCACCAGGTTGAATTGCATGTGGAGGATTCCATGAATGAAGTGGCCATCTTTTTCTCTGTGGTGATCGGTTTGTTCCTGGTAATGCTGGCCCTGATGGAGGCCGGCTGGCGCGTTGGAGTACGACGGAGAAGTCAAGACGCGGCGGGAGCCCATGTTGGCCTCGGCGCGATCGATGGCGCGGTGTTTGGCCTGATGGGACTGCTCGTGGCCTTCACCTTCTCGGGAGCAGGCACCCGTTTCGATGCACGAAGGCGTTTGATTGGAGAGGAAACGAATGCCATTGGTACGGCGTACTTGCGGGTTGACCTGCTGCCGGCGGCCGCACAACCCGAGTTGCGTGACGGCTTTCGGAATTATGTCGATGCCAGACTGGGCTATTACAGGAACCTGGGGCAGGACGACGCCGCGGCCCAGGCTGAACTGGAGCGGTCAGTCGCGCTGCAGCGAAAGATCTGGGCAGAGTCTGTCGCCGGGTGTGAAAAGGTCAACTTTTCGGCCACGACTTCGCTGGTACTCTCCTCACTCAACGAGATGATTGACATGACTACCACACGAGCGGTCGCGCTGGAGACGCACCCGCCCACCGTGGTCTATTGGGCTCTAGGGGTGCTCGTCCTCGCGGGTGCGCTGCTGGCGGGATATGGCATGGCAGAAGCGAAGACTCGGAGCTGGATGCATATGCTCATCTATTCCACCATCCTCGCACTTGCCGTGTACGTCATCCTCGATCTGGAGTACCCGCGTGTCGGCTGGGTTCGCATCGATGCGGCCGATCACGTTTTGATGGATCTGCGCACCAGCATGAAGTGATGGGCAGCGCTGAAGTGTGTGCGTGAGAACCCGTTCTTGGACAGTCTGGTGGAACCCAGCACGGGAGAATGCAGCCCCGGAGGGGCGACCAAGCTTAGCCCAGCGCTTCAGCGCTGGGTAAAGGGGGAGAATTGACTCAAGTCCCGGTTCTCGCGCACACGCTACTGAAGAGGGCGGGCTCCTCAGGCGAGGGAAGCGGGCAGAATCGTCCCGCGGCAACTGCCCAATCCGATGCGCCGGAACCCGTCTCGCTCGCAGAATCCCAGGAGGATGACTTCGTCCCCATCTTCCAGAAATTTCCTCTGCTCTCCAGTCGGCAAAGTAACCGGATTCTGGCCGCGCGCGGTGAGTTCCAACAGGCATCCGCGCGCCGTTTTGTCCGCGCCTGACACGGTTCCGCTGGCCAGCAAATCGCCCGCCCGCAGATTGCAGCCATTGCTCGCGTGGTGAGTCAGCATCTGCGCCATGCTCCAGTACATGTCGCGAAAATTGCTTCGTCCTAAAACCGTTGGTGCGATGCCGGCCTCTCGCATTCTCACCGATAACAGAGAAACTTCCAGCCACAAGTCGAGGCCACCCGCTTCTTGATCGCCTCCGCTGAAGAGGTACGGCAATGGCGCCGGATCTCCTTCCGCACGCGCAAAGGCGAGCGCGCGAAACGGAGCGAGCGCTTCCATCGTCACCACCCACGGCGAGAGTGAAGTCGCAAAACTCTTTGCCAGGAAAGGCCCGAGCGGCTGATACTCCCACGCCTGCAGGTCGCGCGACGACCAATCATTCACCAGGCAGATGCCGAAAATATGTTCTTCCGCTTCGCCGATGGGAATGGTTTCTCCCAGCGGGTTTCCGGCGCTGACATAAAAGCCAAGCTCTACTTCGTAATCCAGCGCTCGAGTCGGCCCAAATTTTGGCTCCGCGTCGCCATCGCGTGTCTGGCCCGAGGGACGCCGGACCGGCGTTCCCGTTGCAACCAGCGACGACGCACGCCCGTGATAGCCAATCGGAATGAATTTGTAATTCGGCAGCAGCGGATTGTCGGGCCGGAATAGCCGCCCTACATTGGTGGCGTGGAAGATCGATGCATAGAAATCCGTGTAGTCGCCGACGGCTGCGGGCAGAAGCATGTCCACATCCGCCTGCGCGACGAGATGGCGCGAAGCGGCTTGCCGATCGGAAGCGGGCGTATCCGAGCGCAAAATCGCATGAAGGCGCTCTCGCAAAGCCCTACGAGGGGCGCTGCCCAACGCCATCAGCGCATTCAGCGATTTGGAGGTGCAAGCATCCGCCGCGAGGCGCAGGCCAGCGGCGGCGCGATCCCCGGCCAGCAAACCTTCGCTTCGCAGTCCGGCGAGGTCGAGAACGCGGTCTCCGATCGCAACCCCCACTCTCGCCTCGGCGCCAGCATTGCGTCGCCGAAAAACTCCAAAGGGCAAATTCTGGATCGGAAAATCCGCGCCCGCAGTATTGGCAGATTCGACCCAGCTTTGCGTTTCGGAATCGTGGGTCGCGTCGAGAACGGGTTTCATAGGTGAGGTTTCATAGTAAGTGCAAAGAGCGTAAGTCGTCGATGGGTTCGGTAAAGGAGCACGAGCCAAACGAAATTGAGAAGTCCCGGCGGGCTCCGGCGATTTCATCCCGGCTAAGCCGGCGCTCGCGCCAGCGGGCTCCATCCAAATCAAATTGGAATGCGCGCGCTGACTGCTCTTCCAGCAACTGCGCGGCAAGGTTCGCGTTCATCCCCGCCCGCAAGAACGCGGCGGCCAGAAAAACATTTACGAATCCGTGCATGATTCCGGACGCGCTCTCGGGTTGATAGGTAAACCGGTGAACCGAGCGCAGCGGATGGTGCAGTCCCGCCGTCGCCTTGAAGGGCACGCGGGCTGCCGCGCACAGGCGCATAAAATCGACTATGCTCTCCGGAGCGGGAAACTTGTCGGCCGTCTCGCCGCCGGTCCGGATCTTGGCTCTACGTCCGCAGCCCGCTACCGCCGCAATACACTCGCCGCAGCCGGACAGCGGAATTTCGAAGTAGGTCGCGAGTTCTGCCGGGACGATTCCGGAAAGCCGCGTGATTTCGCCGCCATTCGCAACCCTCACCTCAACCGCCTCGATGATGGCCCTTCTGCCGGATGCAGAGTTCCGAACTCTCTGATTGAATTCGCGAATGCGAGCGACATCGGCAACGGGATCGGAGCCGAGGAGGACAGAGAGCCGCCAACTTGGCAATCCTGGCGTGGGAGTTGGTAATCCGGCAAACGCCTCTTCGAACTCCCCCAGCCGGGCAACCGGAACGATAAAGCGCCCAAGGATCCACTTCCATATCGACCGGGAATACGCGTCGTAGTTGGGCACGGACGCCGTCATGGCGAGCGCTGCAGGGGGGAATAGTCCCGCATAGTCAATCAGGTCGCGCAGCAAGGCGCGGGCGGCATCGTCCGCCTCCGCGGAATTTCGCGCCGCCTGTGATGTCTGCAAATTCATTGGCCCTAACACCACTCGAAATGTTGTCATCCTGAGCGAAGCGAAGGACCTGCTGTCTAGTGCACAGACAAGAAAGCAGATCCTTCGCTTGGCTCCGGATGACAAATTCAATTCAGAATGACAAAGCGAACGTATGTCGCGAACTCTGCGGGATCCAACATTAATCGCCCGACCCTTTGAACTTCTTCCCCAATCCCTGCCAGCACTCGAAGTACTGATGATCAAGCTGCGAAGTCTCCAGCGCGAACTTCGTCGGCTGGCACACAAAACGAGTCTCGAACATAAACGCCAAAGTGTCGCCCAGATAGACGGGCTTCAACTCGGCCTTGCTCGCTTTTTCAAATGTTTCCGCGTCGGGCCCGTGACCCGCCATGCAATTGTGCAGGCTGGCGCCGCCCGGCACGAACCCTTCCGCCTTGGCGTCATATTCTCCGCGGATAAGCCCCATGAACTCGTTCATGAAGTTGCGATGAAACCACGGTGGACGAAACGTGTGCTCGGCCACCATCCAGCGCGGCGGAAAGATTACGAAGTCGACATTGGCGGTTCCGGGAATTTCCGACGGCGAGGTCAGCACCGTGTAAATCGAAGGGTCCGGATGGTCGAAACTCACCGTATTGATGCACTGAAAGTTCGCCAGGTCGTACTTATAGGGCACGTAGTTGCCGTGCCAGGCGACGACGTTCAGCGGCGAATGATCGATTGCCGCGGCCCAAAGTTTTCCCTGAAACTTCGTCACAATCCGGTAATCGCCTTCGCGATCTTCAAACGCAGCAACCGGCGCCAGAAAGTCGCGCGGATTCGCCAGCCCGTTCGCGCCAATCGGTCCAAGATCCGGCAAGCGAAGCAGCGCGCCATAGTTCTCGCAGACGTAACCGCGCGCTTCTTTCTCGAGAAGTTCGACGCGGAAACGAATGCCCCGTTGAATCACCGCAATCTCGCCGGGACCCGCTTCGAGAATACCCATCTCGGTGCGCAGCAGCAGACGCCCCGTTTGCGGCACGATCAGCATTTCTCCGTCGGCGTTGTAAAAGAACCGGTCCGTCATCGAAGCATTGGCGACGTAGATGTGAATGGCAACGCCGGCGTGAGTATGGGTATTGCCGTTGCCCGCCATGGTGATCAGGCCGTCGACAAAATCAGTGCGTTGGGAAGGGATCGGAATCGGCGTCCAGCGCAACTGGTTCGGCGGCGTGGGAACCTCGTCAAACGGCGCGCTGCGCAGCCTTCCAGCGCCGATCGGCTCGAACGGCTTGTGTGCGACCGAAGGCCGTATCCGGTAGAGCCAGGTCCGGCGGTTGACCGTGCGTGGCGCGGTGAATGCTGTACCGCTCAGTTGTTCTGCGTACAACCCATGCGCTACTTTCTGGGGGGAATTCTGCCCGCGCGGCAGCACACCTTCCACGGCCTCGCTGGCGAATTCGTTGCCGAATCCGGACTGGTAACGCAACGCGGTCTTCCCCGGCGCCTTTGCATTTGCGCTCTTAGTTTTCGCGCCTGTCATTTTTCGCTCAGCCATTTTTCGTTCAGACATTGCCTACAGATTTCCTCGCCGCGCCTGCTCCATTTCGATCGATTCAAACAGCGCCTTGAAGTTTCCTTTACCGAATCCGCGGCTGCCCTTGCGCTGGATCACTTCGAAGAACACGGTCGGCCGATCCTCCACCGGCATCGAGAAAATCTGCAGCAGGTAGCCTTCTTCGTCGCGGTCCACCAGTATACCGAGTGAGCGCAAATCTGCCAGCGATTCTTCCACCGGCCCGACCCGCGAAGGCAGCACGTCATAATAAGCGTCGGGAACGCGAAGAAAGTCGAGCCCGTTGCGCTGTAGCTTGCCTACCGTGTACACAACGTCTCTGCACTGCAGGGCGATGTGCTGCGCCCCCGGGCCTCCGTAGGCTTCGAGGTATTCCTGAATCTGGCTTTTGTTGCGCGCCGCCGCCGGTTCGTTGATGGGAAATTTCACCGAATGCGAATCGTCCGACATCACAATGCTCATCAGCGCGCTGTACTCGGTCGAAATATCCTTATCGTCAAAAGTAATGTAACGATGGAAGCCGAAGACGCGAGTATAGTAATCGGCCCAGTACTGCATTTTGCCAAGTTCCACATTCCCCACGATGTGGTCGATGCGCAGAATCCCGCAGTCATCCCCCGCAATTGGCGCCGCCGCGAAGCCAGGCAGAAACGGTCCTTTGTAATCCTTATAGGAGATCAGCGAGTGGATCGTGTCGCCATAAGTGCGGACCGCCGCCCGGCGAACGGTGCCGTGTTCGTCCTTGAGATCATGCGGTTCCTCGGCTGGCTGCGCTCCGCGACAGACCGCTTCGGCGAACGCCTGATCCGCGTCGTCGACTTCCAACGCAATATCGCGCACCCCATCGCCATGTTTGCGGATGTGCTCCGCCGCAGGGTCATCCGGCGTCATCGGGGTCGTCAGAACAAAGTTCGCCTTGCCCTGACTCAGCGCATACGAAGTTCGCTGACGCTGCCCGGTTTCCAGTCCACAGTAGGCAACCTGCGAGAAGCCGAATCCCTTGCGATAGAAGTAGGCCGCCTGCCGCGCGTTGCCCACCCAGAATTCGACGTGGTGTATGCGTTTCAGCTTGAGCGGATTTTCCATCGCAGTCCCCACCCCTCACATCTTATCGCGCTTGCTGGTGGAGGGACGGGCGTCCTCGCCCGTCCAGCCGCGCGAGGACGCTCGTCCCTCCACCGTATGACTCATCACGCAGTGTCGGTACTACCTGGAAACCCCGGTCCCCACCGGATCCTCGATCGCCACACGATGCACCCAATGATCCCACTCGCGAGAAGCGCCCGTCTTCGCGCGATCGAATGCGCTGCGAATCTGTCCGGTGACCGGCCCTGGCGCGCCGCGTCCGATGCGGCTGCCGTCCAGTTCCGCCACCGGCACAATCTCGGAAGCCGTGCCGCACAGGAACACTTCATCCGCCTGGCGCAGATCCTCCACCGTGATGGCGCCCACTTCTACCTCGAACCCTTCCGCCACCGCCAGCTGAAGAATCGAGTCGCGCGTAATTCCCATCAGGATCGACGACTTTTCGTCATTCGTGCGCAAGGTGTGTCCGTTCACCACGAAGACGTTCGCGACCGCGGCTTCCGCCACATTTCCCTCGATGTTGAGCAGGAGCGCTTCGTCGTAGCCGCGCCGCGATGCCTCCATCGTGGCCAACCGCGAATTCAGATACTGACCGCAAGCCTTGGCGGTGGTCGGCATCATGCGCGCATTGAACTTCCGGTAGGGAGACACGGTCAGCTTCGCCCCACGCCGCCGGCTCTCTGCGCTGACGTGCGCCATGTGCGGCCAGGCCATGATCGCTGTTTCCGTCGATCCCTGCGCCCGGATGCCCAGGGTTTCCCCTCCCACGTACGCCAGCGGCCGGATGTAGGATTCGGTCAGATGGTTGCGCCGAATCAAGCCGCAGATCGCTTCCGTCAACTGCCCTGGCGTAAAAGGAATGCGCATGCCATACACGGCGGCCGATTTGTAGAACCGCTCCAGGTGAGCGTCCAGGCGAAAGATCGCCGGCTCGCCGTCCACCAGATAGCTGCGAATGCCTTCGAACACACCCGTCCCGTAATGCAGAGCGTGGGTGGAGAGCGGTACGGTGCTCTCCGCCCAGGGCACGAATTCGCCGTTCATCCACGTCCATCGGATGTTTTCAAATGTCATGTTGATCGCCCCCTCAAGCCGGAACTGCGCTGAGACTATTGTTGGAGGAAGCGGGGAATTCGTAAATGCAATATGTTAAGCCTGATGTGCCGTTACCTATATGTTCTAAAGTATAATGACTATATGGCTTTCGATAATGCAGAACTGGATGGAACCGGATGGCACATTCTCGAGGAGCTGCAACAGGACGGTCGCATGTCGTTTGCCGAACTCGGCCGCCGCGTCGGTCTGACCCTCCCCGCGGTTGCCGAGCGCGTCCGCAAGATGGAAGACGCCGGGATCATCAGCGGCTTCCGCGCGGAGGTCAATCCCGCGAAAATCGGCCTGCCCATCGCCGCGTTTATCCGCATCAGCGTGGTCGGCGACGTCTTCGCGCGCATCGCCAAAGCCGTCCGCGATATGCCCGAAGTCCTCGAATGCCATCGCGGCACCGGCGCCGATTCATTCACTCTGAAGGTTGCCGTCGAATCGGTGCAGCATCTGGAGCGCCTGATCGACAAACTGACGCCCTTCGGCACCACCTCGACTTCCATCGTTCTGTCGACTTTGGTCAAGCACCGGCCCTTCATGCGCCGTGCCCCCAGCGCCCGTAAGAGCGGTCGCTAGGTACGACGATGAAGGTTCACCGCACTTCAATCGAAACCAATTCTCCCTGGTTCTTCCCCGCCGCACGATAGTTTACGGAGACCAACTGGTTCTTCCACTCGCAGGAGAACTGGTCTTCGCCAATCACCGGCAGCGACTTGTAGTCTGAAGCGTGCATCTTGTAAGTCGTCATGCCGCTCAGAATCGTAACCGTTACCTCGGGAGGCTTTGAGCAGTCGCTGCTCACGATCTTACCTTTCAGAAATTGCACCGGCCCAGTTGTGCCCGGCTTGGGAGCCGCCGGGTTCGGCGCTGCATCCGCATCCGCATCTTCATCGTCCGCCGAACTCGCAGCCGGCGCGGGAGTGTTCGCTGCTCCCGCCGGCGCTGCGCTCTCGCCGGCGCGCTGCGGGCGCACTCCATATTTTTGCAGCGTTTCCAAATCGTCCAATTGTTGTTTCGCCGCCGCTGCCGCCGCTCGATCCGTCGCCGTTTTGAGCCGCGTAAACACCTCCCGCGCCAGGTCCCACTTCTTGCCCGCGACATAAATCTGTCCCAGGTTGAACTGGTACTCCAGATTCCGCGGCGCCAGCGCAATCGCTTGTCGCTGCGCCTCCAGCGCCGAGTTGATTCCGCCCCCCTCCACCCGCGCCACGCCCAGCATGTTGTAAGCGTCGGCGAACTCCGGATACCAGTCCGTGACCGCTCGCAAATCTTGCATCATGTTTGCCAGGCCTTGCATCTCTTGCCGCGTCGCCTGCGCCTTTTGATACTTCAGCGCCGAGCGGTAATACCAAATCCAAGGGTCTTGCGGATTCAACTCCGTCGCCTTCTCCAGTTCGTCGGCGGCCGCATCGAATTTCTTCTGGCGAATGTCGTCCCAGGCGAGTCCGCGATGGGCCGGCTCATTATCCTTGGGGTCCGCCGTTAGCTGCTGCAGATCGCGCAGCGCCTGATCGCGATGCTCCGGAATGCGCGCCATTACATCGCCAGTCACGGCTTTCGCTTCCTCCTCCTTCACCGGACTGACCGCCATTCCGATCTCATCGGTATCGAACGGAACCGCGAAATGAACTGGCTGCTGAATGTCCGCCGGAACTTCCACCGGCTTCTTCGCCTGATCGAGGGCAATGCCAAGCCCGCTCAGCGATTTGCTATAGGCCTTCACCGCATCTTCCATCTGTTCCGGCGTCATGTCGAACGCCTGCACCATCGCCTTCTCCAGCGGAACTTTCTCATTCAGCACTAAGTTAAAGTAAGCCCCAACCTCTGGCATCTTGTTCTTATTGACCAGATAGTGGACGACCATCCACGACTGAGCATAGTAGAGGGTGTTGTGCGTGCCCTCGCGCGCGCCTGATCCGTCATGCTTCATCATGAACAGGTCCGTCATCGACAGCCATACCGGCGAACTTAGTAACTGCGTCAACGACTGGGGCGTCTTTGGGTCGCGCCTCATCTGATCGAAGATGTCTTCGTGCCACTCCGGCGCCAGCTCCGGATCGCCTCCTATCTCCACTTGTTTGGTGATCTGGATCGACCCAAAGTATTCCGCCAGCCCTTCGTCGAACCACCCTTGCGCTGGAGGATAGTTAAAATTCAAAAGATAATGCGCCAGCGGATGCGCCACTGCCCGCCAAGAATCGGCTTCAAAGAGATTCAGCACGATATAGACCCGATCCGATCCCGGCACATAAAACCCGCCCGCCAGGCTCTGCTTCGCGGGAGCCATCATGCCATACTGCTTGTCGCTCTTGAGCGCGATGACGGTGACCGGAATCGGCATCTTCAACTTGTTTTTCAGAAGCAGCTGTCCGAAAACCGTTCGCATCTGTTCCATTCGCAAAGCCACTTCCCGTCCGCGCTTGTCGCCCGCATCCGTGACCACGGAAAAATGCGCCGTATGTACCTCGATCCACTTGGGCTCGTCCTTGGCGGATGCGAGGGGCAAGAAACAACCCGCGACCACCACACTCAAAACAACCGCGCCGATACCAAGCCTGCAAGTCACAGTGGAGTCCCTTCCGGGAAATGCTAGCACGTCGCTGGGCAATGGAGAGACGAGCGTGGACGCTGGCCAATGTCCGCTTTTACCTTGGCTCTCAACCCGCTTGCACGTTACACTTTCGTCCGTGGCCACAGCTCCTTCTTCCCGCCTCGCCTGGATCGACTGGATGCGCGGTCTCGCCTGCGTCCTCATGTTCCAGACGCACTGTTATGACGCCTGGTTGGGCGGCGAGGCCCGCAAAACGCGTTTTCTCACCGGATCGCAACTGCTGGGCACGCTGCCTGCGCCTCTCTTTCTATTTCTAGCTGGAATTTCCTTTGCTCTAGTTACCGACAAACTGATTCGCAAAGGCCTGACTCCTGCCGCAATCACTCGCGCCATGGCTCGGCGCGGCGCCGAAATCCTTGCCTTCGGACTCTTGTTTCGCTTGCAGGAGTTTCTCATTGCCTGGGGATGGGCTCCATGGTCGGACTTACTGCGCGTGGACGTCCTGAATATCATCGGCCTCTCCATGATCCTGATGGCGCTGCTCTGCGGATTGACCTTGACAGTCTGGAGGAAGACGAGCGATTCGCGTCAAGAGATGTCGCAGTGCGTTAGCCGCTGGCGCGCTGTACTGGTGATCGCCGCGATCGCCGTTGCCGCGCTGATCGCCTTACTCACGCCGCCTCTCCACACAACCTGGCGACCAAGCTGGCTGCCTTGGCCGCTGGAGTCCTACATCAACGGATGCCATAACCTGGGCTTTCCTCAGGGCTGGCTTTTCCCTATGTTCCCGTGGGCTGCTTTCGCCTTCGCCGGTCTGGCTGCTGGATTCGTTCTGTTCAGCGACCGGGCCCGCAACCAGACCGCGAAAACACTGGGGATTTTCGCCGCTGCGGGAGTCGCAGCCATTCTTGCAGCTTACGGATTTGACCACTCTTCTGTTCATCTTTACTCCGTTTATAACTACTGGCACACGAGCCCGAACTTCCTGATGATGCGCGTCGGACTGTTGTTAGTGATCGCATTACTGAGTTATGCGTGGTGTCGCTGGGGATTGGCAACCCTCGGCTTCAGCCCGCTGATTCAACTGGGACAGACGTCGTTACTTGTCTATTGGGTCCACATCGAATTCGTTTACGGACGCTTTTCCATCCTTCCCAAACGAGTTCAAACGATCTCCGCAGCGTCGTGGGGACTGCTGGAGATTACTATCTTCATGGTGCTCCTCTCGCTCGTTCGCACCAAAATCGACTGGAAGGGGATCGAGTGGAAGAAGATGGTCCGGAGAGTTCAGCCTGCTTAGCTGCTTGCGATTACGCGGCTTTGGGAGGAACGCGAGGGCAGGAAGCAGTCGTAAGCCGCGAGTTTGGAGAAGGCACTGCAGGCTGCGAGACGGAAGGTTCGTGAGTTGTTCGGCGAGCTGTTTGAAGAAAGAGAAGTATCCAAAAAAGTTTCCTGATGAAGACTCGTGGTTATTGTGTGGTTACGGTCACAGCCCTTCTTGTCATTGTCATTCTGAGTGGACCTAAGGCGTGGGCGCAGGGGCCACCGTATCAGACTGACGATCCTGTGCCCGTCGACCTGCATCACTATGAGTTCTACGTATTTGGCGCCGCGGACGGAACACCGGTGGAAATGGACTCTGTCGGGCCGGCCTTGGAGTTTAACTGGGGTGCATTGCCTCGCGTGCAACTCCACGCGATACTTCCGTTCGGGGTGGTAGCGCCGCTTAGTCATCCGGTCTATGCGCCCAGCGGGATTGGGCCTACTGAGTTCGGCCTGACGGACATGGAGTTGGGGGCGAAGATCGCCTTTATCAAAGAGAGTAAACATCTCCCACAGATTGGCACGTTCACGATGTTTGAAATCCCCACTGGCAATGCGGACAAAGGACTGGGCGTGGGCAAGGTCTGGTACAAGATACCGGTCTGGCTACAAAAGAACTTGGGCAAGTGGACGTTTGACGGCGGCGCGGGCTATCAGGTGGTGCCGCAAAATGGATACCGCACTTTTCCCTACACGGGTTGGCTGGTGAAGAAAGAACTCAGTAAGCGGCTCGAGTTGGGCGCGGAGCTCTTCGCTCATGGCCGCGAGGGAAGCGCAACGGCGCAAACCGAAGCCTCGACCATGGTCGACGTCGGCGGCTACTACCACTTCAAGCACCATCCCGGCGAGCAGTTCCTGTTCTGCTACGGTCACTCCGTCGCCGGACAGACGGAGAACTACGCTTACGTGGGTATGTACTGGACTTGGGGGAAAGATAGTGGCGGCAAGAAGGAGGGACGGAGCGAGGAACTGTTTCCAGGTCAGTTGAATCGGAACGGGTTTTGACCTGATTCTGAGAGGTTCTCATCCGTTCATCCGTTCGAAATGGACTCTGGGTGCTGGCCACCCTTTGGAAACTGAGGCTGCCCCACGCTTGCGCTTTTGGCAAAAGTGGGAGTGTGGAGGCGGAGGCTGTGGTTCCCACCCTTCGCACAAAACGCGAAGGATGGGGCAGCCGTCGTCATTAGTGGTGACCGAAGATCAGAGGCAGGAGCTCCCGGCCGACACGGTTATCTAATCAGGCCAGACAAGAGACATGGCGAATCGCGGATCTGCGGTATTTTGGAACGCCTTGGACTAGGACTGCTTCCTCAATCTCACCGCGACCGAGGTGGCGAAACGTTGGAGCATAGGAACCTCAGCAATTAGCCAAGCGCTCAGGCGGTAGACAAAACCATTCGTCTTCCCCAGCAACAGCAGGGTCAGGGGAACAAAAGGCAAGCGGAAATAGCGGAGATCCTCGGCAGAGAAGCCACTTACCATGTAGTCAAACTCCGACCCAGTGAGGGGGTGCTCACTTTCAGAAATGTTCTGACTGGGTCGCAGGAGTTTCCTGAACCGGTCGTATAACTTTGAAAATCGTATAGGTTCCGATAGCACCACGAAACCGTCTCTCTTCAGAATTCGCCGCATCTCGGCCTGTACCCGTGCGATATCTAAGTGGTGGATGAGAGCAATGCAGAAGATGATGTCGACGGACTCGTCAGGAAGTCCCGTTTCGTATGCCGAGCCGACGGCCAGGTCGGCCTTGACCCCCGAGGAGCGAACTCTTGCCTCAGCGAGGCGGATGAGTTCGGGGGAAATATCGATCCCGATGACGTTGCCTCCGCGGTGGGCGAGTGGTATCAGGTTTTCACCTTGACCGCAGCCCAGATCAAGGATGGTTTTTCCGCGAACATCGCCTAATAGATGAAAAGAATATTCAAGGCAATACGGAGTGTTTGCCGGAGGATTCAGATACCGTTCTATGTGAGAGCGGGCGACAGTAACGAAAGGAAGCCTGCGAGCTTCTTCGGCGCTGCGCCTAATCTCTGCGAGATCGCGTTCGCCCAGGACAGCGGAGCGTGGAGGAGCAGCCATGCGAACCCCTTCGATCCTCTAAGAAAATCTTCGGAAGGCCTGACGGCAATGTGGTTATTTTCTGAACTCGACTTACTTGCAGGGGAGGAGAACTGAATACTACCGACCGCACCTTATCAGATAGCACTCAAATACACAAGAAGAATAATTACTCTAAGCACTGCGGCTAGTTTCACGGTGGATTTGTTGCTCGAGGAATTCGACCAAAAAGTCGAGAATTTGGACGATTGCATTCGAATCGCCATTCGCCGCATGAACGACCAGGGGTACTGCCTCTTTCAGCGACCTGCTACGGCCGCGACAGCTGGATCACCGCGTTCCCCACCAATTTCAGCCCCACTCCCCAATTCTGACGCGCGCGGGCTTCGTCATTGCCGTAACCGCTCACATACAGGGTGAAGTAGAAACCGTCCTGAACGGCGCTGCCATCGCTGAAGTAACAGCGCCGCACGCACAGCTCCGCGGCTGCGGGAATCTCCGGCGCTCGCCGCAGTAACTCGACGAGCTTCTTAACCAACTGCTGATGACGCGATAAAGATAGACGCGTATCGGTTTCAGAGAACACCGCGTCTACATAACTCGCCAACTTGTGTGACGCGCTATAAATCTCTTCTTCGGGGGTGAACTCCGTTGTTATCCAGGCATCGCACTTCGCCGTCTCCACAATGCTCCGCGGCGAGTTCAGCGTTCTAAGAAACTCCCCCAGCTCGGTAAATTGTTTCGCCTCCTCGATCCGCGCCAGCAGTTCCGGACGCCGCTTCAAGTCAACATAGGCGAGCTTGCCCTCGGGGTCCTTCCACGGAAAATCGAGCACTGGATCTTCGCGGCCTAGTTCAATTGAAAAGTCGGCATCCATCGGAACCTCGGGCGTCGGAAACTCGTTTCCAGCAAGCTGTGAATAGACAAGTCCTCGCAGGTGAAAATGGTACTGCAGTGCCCGAAGCGTGATCTGTCGTCCCTACGGAACTCGCCCACTTCTGGCAGTCGACCCAGCGCTTACGCGCTGGGCTAACTTATTCCGCTCCTTCGGAGCTGGATGCTGCCGCTTCGCGACTTCTTAGAACTGGCGCAGGAAGTTCACGATCTCATGCTCCGCCCAATAACCATCCTCATCGCGGACGTCGCTGCCAACACGGGCTTTGGAGGGCGATCCGATAAAGGCGCAGTGGCCGCCGTCCGGCGTCTCGATGAAGGCGATGTGCTTGTTCGACGAAATCTTCCGCCTGGTTTCGGGCGTGATGCGGATGAACGGGTCGTTCGCCGCGTGCAAAAGCAGCGCCGGCGCCGCGATCCGCTCGACTACGTGCGCCGCCGACGCGAGATCATAGTAATCGTCGGCTCCGGCGAAGCCGCAATAGTGAGCCGTCACTTTGTCGTCGAACTCGCGCAGGCTTCGGATGGAGCGCACGCGGCTCACATCGAAATGTTCGGGGAAGAGGCGCGCCTTCTGCAGCATACGGCGGCGCAACGCCCACAAAAAATAGGTTTCGTAAATTCGGTTCGCGGGTTCGTGGAGCGCGTCCGCGGATGCCGCGAGATCAATCGCCGGACAACACACCGCGACGGCGCGAAACTGCGGCGGCGCTTGCGATCCCCACTCGCCCGCCAACTTCAGGACGATGTTGCCGCCCATGGAGAATCCGGCCAGAGCCAGGCGCGAAACGCCGTCGCGAGCGATGACCTCGCGCGCCACCGCTGCGACATCCTGCGACAACCCCGAGTGATACAGCACGGGAGCAAGGGCGCCGGTGCCGCCGCAATTGCGCTGGTTGTAGCGGATCACGTTCATTCCCGCGGCCAGCGCCTTCTCGGCGACGCCGAGCATGTACTGCGAGTCGCTTGAGCCTTCGAGGCCATGCACAATGAGGATGGTTAAGGCTCGGGTGCGGTCCGCCTGCCAGTGACAGTGGCATAGCACCTGGATGCCGGGCTCCACTTCGATCAACCGTGCTTCGGGCGTGGGCAAATGAAAGCGCCTTGGGATCAGGAAGCTGGCAAGGGTTTGCACGTGCCCGCCGCGCAACCACCGGCGCGGCGTGAAAGGGCGCGTCACTTCGTGTGTTTGCGAAGTACCCACGGTTTGATTTTAAATAGAAGACAGCAATTTTCTTCGCGGAGTTTTTCTTCATGCCCATCTTTGAGTACGTCTGCAAGGAATGCCAGCACGCGTTCGAGGCGCTGGTCTTCGGCAAACAAAAAGCCGAGTGCCCGAAGTGCCACAGCCAGAAACTGGAGCCGCAGCTCTCCGTGTTCGCGGTTTCGGCGAAGAGCGGAGGCGCGAGCCAGCCGTCTTTCTCGGCGGGGCCGGCGGGACCCTGCGGGTCGTGCGGTCACGCGGGCGGGCCGGGGGCGTGCTCGCTGCGAGATCTGGACTAAGGAAACTCTGATTAAGTACCATCGAAAACCTTGAACCACAGGGTACACAGGGGTTCACGGAGGACCCCGGAGACCTCATCAGCCTTTTCCTAAGGGCCTTTGTATAAGTTCAAAAGTGTTTCCACCTGCAAGCCATAGGCCCCATACTTCCTCCTTTGTCGCCGCGTCCAATCCAACGTAACCTCGGGAACCCGTTCGGGTGTAACTGACGTGATCTTTCACGGAGAGGCTTTCCTGGTTATGATCCGCTTGCATGGTGGAGCGAAAATTCGAGGCAAGTGAGTCTTTCGGGCGGGGCCGGCAAACAGGCTCTGGCATGTGAGCCGCCCATCTTGGGTATCGGCCTCCCCCAAAGTTTATGAAATGGCGGGACCGGATCGGCCAATGCCGACCGGCACTTATCGGCCAACTAACGTGGATTCACGTGACCGGGTCCCGCCTTTTCCTTTCCTTCTTCGGTAAGGAATCTGGCAAACACTTCATTCGATAAGAGACGGCCGCGCGCGGTGAGGCGCAGGATGGCGCCTTGCTGCTCGAGGAGGCCTTCTTGCAGGCATTGGTGGATTGCGGACTCCCAAACCGCAGGTCCTTCCCCTTCGACAGGCTCAGGGTCAGGAGGACAACTCTTAAGTAACTTCAACAAGGTCTTGAGATCGATACCGCGATTTAGCCGCAGGCCGAGGAAGAAATATTCTTCGATCGCCGCTTGCGCGGAAACCGGCGTGACTGTATGCGGTGCACGATTCATGTAGGCGTCGAGCGAGTCGAGGGTTGCGAAGCGGATCGCCTGGTGACGGTCGACTGCAAGCATCGAGTGGGCGTCGACGCCGAAGCCGAGATAAGGCTGGCGGGTCCAATATTTCAAATTGTGGCGCGACTGGTTATTGTGCGACGGTGAGGCGGCGCGGGCAAAGTTGGAAATTTCATACTGCGCGATGCCGGCGGACGCCAGCATCTGGCATGCCTGTTCGTAGAAATCCGCGGTCGCGTCTTCGTCGGGAACAAAGTGGGCGTGGTAGCGGGCGCCTCCGGCGATCAGTTCTCTGCCCAGGCGAGAATCGTTGTCGACTTCGAGCATGTAAACGCTGACGTGCGGTACGCCCGTCGCAATCGTCTCCGAGACTGAGTAAGCCCAGCTTTCCTCCGACTGATGCGGCAACCCGGCAATCAGATCAACGTTGATATTGGCGATGCCCGCCTTACGCAACCGGTCGATTTCTTCGAGGACCGTGGAGCGCTTGTGCAACCGCCCGACGGATTGCGCTTCCTGATCGACAAACGACTGCACTCCCAGGCTCACGCGGTTCACTCCGCATTGCTGCAAGGTTTCGATGAGCGCTGGCATGAGCGTTCCCGGAGCGCATTCGACGGTGATCTCGGCATGGGGCGTAACCGCAAATTGACCGCGGACGGCGGCGAAGATGCGCAGCAACTGCGCGGCCTCGAGGATTGACGGCGTTCCTCCGCCGAGATAGATGGAGTCGGCGCTATCGTCAAGTGCGCAAGTCAGCTCCGACGCGAACTGGCGCGAGCTGGCGATATCTTCGATCACGCGGGCGACGTAGTTTTCGTAAGCGGACTTGGAAAACACGTCAGAGGCGAAGTTGCAGTAGCTGCATTTCGTTCGGCAGAAGGGGACCGATATGTAGAGGCCGAGGGGCATGCTCTTAAATTATTGCTATTGCCATTCTAGAAGGCTGCAGAAAAGAAGTTCACCTCAGGCGCTGAAGCGCGACACATTTTCAAGGACTTAACGGCACGAGTAAAGAGGCTGCGGAAAAAGTCATTTCTGAGCTAGAGCCGCGCCCTCAGCGGCTAGAGCCGGATTCAAAACCATGCACTGATCGCAGCGGTGAACCGCTGCGCCACCCACAATCAAGTGCAACACCGAGTTTCCCCGCAGCCTGTAAACTCGTGCCCTTCCCAAAACCTGCTTGAAATGGAATTTTTTCGCAGCCTGGTGGGACGGGCCCGCGGCAAGGCGCCTGAACGCCGCTTAGAATAAAATGAAGCCCGCGCGCGACGGATAGGATCAACAAGTCAGAGGTGGAACAGTGACCAGCACAAATTCGAGCAATCAGACGGTTGATGCTTTATGTGAGCACTGCGGCCAGACGTTTTCCGCCTTCCTGCACGAAATAGCCGAAAAGAATGCGAAGGTCGTATGCCCGAATTGCCGTGAGGGCGACTGCAGACCTGCTAAAGCCGGGCCGAGGGTGGCGCAAACGGGTAAGACGCGAACGCCCAGGAGGATTCAATAGCGGTGGCTATGTTGATTTCGTTCTCCTCACCTTACCCGGGTAAAGGTGCATGGTAGCCTTTTCACGGGGGCGCTCGAATTGATCCGGCGGGTTTTCAAAGCATTTCAATATCGCGATTTCCGTCTGATGTGGTTTGGCGCCTGCACGTCGAGCATCGGCACGTGGATGCAGATCGTGGCGCAGGGCTGGCTGATTTACCGGCTCAGTCACTCGGCATTCCTGCTGGCGCTGGATCAGTTTCTTGGCGGTATCCCCATCTTTCTTTTCTCCCTGATTGGCGGCGTGGTGGCCGATCGCGTGGAGCGCCGGAAAATTTTGCTCGCCTCGCAGTACGTTCAAATGGCGAGCGCCGGCCTGCTCACCATTTTGGTCGCGACCGGACTGGTCCATGTGTGGCACATTCTTTGCCTTTCATTTGTTTCGGGTTTCGCTCAGGCGTTTGGCGGTCCGGCGTACCAGGCGTTGATTCCTACGCTGGTGGAACGAGAAGACATGCCGAACGCCATCGCGCTGAATTCGATTCAATTCAACGTTGCAGTCATGGTGGGTCCGGCACTTGCCGGTCAGGCGCTGGCCAGGTTGGGCGAGAAGTGGTGCTTTGGACTCAACGCGCTTTCCTTTCTGGCGCCCATTGTGTCCTTGTCACTCATACGATCGCGATTCCAACCGCTGAAGGCCACGGAATCGATGTTCACAAGCCTGAAGCAGGGCATTCACTTTGTTCGCAAGCAGCATTCGATGGAGGCGTTGATCATCCTGGCGTTCTTGATGACCTTCTTGAGCATGCCCTTGCGTACCTACTTTCCTGTTTTTGTGAAAGACATTTTTCATCGCGGGCCGGAAACTTACGGCAATCTGCTGGCGCTGATGGGACTCGGTTCGATTTGCGGCTCGCTGACCATCGCGGGCGCGGGCAACATAAAGAGAAAGGGGCGGGTTGCTCTCTTGGCTCTCGCCTCCCTCGGCACGGGAATTGCGGGATTTGCGCTTTCGAGGTCGTTGCCGCTGAGCTATACCTTTCTGGTGCTGGTCGGCGCATCGATGATGGCGGTTTTTGCCACGGTGAACTCTCTGGTGCAGCTGATTACCACGAACGAAATGCGCGGGCGCGTTATGAGTGTGTATAACTTCGCCTTCCGCGGCGGCATGCCGATGGGGAATCTGTTATCGGGATGGCTGGTGCCGTTGTTTACGGCGCCGATTGTGCTCAGCGTGAACGGATTTCTGCTGATCCTGCTGGCTTTTTATTTCCTGTTCGTGCAACGACAGCTTGCCGAGCGCTGAGCGGTATTGGAGACAACGGTCCGTCAGGAGTCCGCCTGAGTCGGTTCTAGTTGCAGCAATTAAGATGGGTGCATGATTTGCGTACTATGTCACACAACCTGTGTTATAAGGTGGGGCATGAAGAAGCTACCTCTCTCCTGTGTTTCTCTCCTGGTTTGGAGCTGCTCCCCTTTTGCGACCGTAGCGCAGACGGGGCCGGCGCTGCTTCGGATGGAACGGGTGCAAGTGGGAGAGGCAGTTTGCGTCCTGGTACAGGACGATGGTACGTATCGGCTGGAGAAGTTGTTCCGCGCCAAGACAGAGATGTTCACCGGGTCTCTGGATGCGGCGCGCGTTGAGCAACTTCGCGCGATGCTGGCCAACGAACCACTCCGCAAACTCTCGCAAGAGAACGTCCGCAAACCTCTCATTACTGACGCGATCGACGACCTTCAGTTCGCCATCTGGCGGACCGAAGGCTGGCAGGAACTGACCTTCTCCACGCCGGACAGCCGCAAACCCTACAAAGAAGCACTCGACCCACTGCTGCATTGGTTTCAGGATTTGCAGAAGCATCCACCGGCAGCTGCGCGAGTGGAAGGTTCTCAGACGCGCTGTCAACCAACGCACGTAACCAAACTGACCACAACGATTGGAAATCCGTTGACCTCCGGACCTGCGCCTGCCAGCAATACCGCCGCATATCTGTTTCGATTCAACTCGATCCATTATTATCGCGCGCGCGTCGATGGCGCTTGCACCATTGTTTTCTGCGACGGCAGCTACCACGGTGAGCGCAGTGACCAGACCTACCTCGGTCATCGAAGGGATAAGATTGTCGACGGACGGCTTGAACCTGAGGCGATCGAGAAACTCAAGACCGTCCTTGGTTCCAGGGAACTAGAGAGCGACCCTTCAACACCCGATGATTGGAATCCGCAACTGATGCGGGAAGGCAGCGTCACCGTCCTTAGTGTTCCGCGGCAGCGCGAAGTGCAGCGCCTAGTATTTTCCGATGCGTTCAACACCAAGGGCAATTGGAGGGAGATTGGTGGCTTGTCGAACATGCAGTACCGCGTTTCGGACAAGAAACATCTTGGGCCATTGATTGCCTGGATGAAGCTCTATACAGACAAACACGGCAACGCGGTCGAGCAGGAGGCGGCGGGAAACGACTGCCTCAGATCGACCGCGAGCGTTTCCGGCAAGAGCTCGGCTCAGTAGATAGCCCAAAATCTCCGCCCCACACGGCCGGAATCTTCTCCATCCCACGCGTCCCTCCGATCATCTACTTGAAGTAATGGTTCTTGGGGTAATCTTTAATTGGGCGTCGTTTATATGACGTGTACTCTGGATTAGTTGTTTTGCGCCACCCATGGCCTCCAATCAGGAAGAAGAAGTATTAGGCAAAGCGTATGACGGCCGGCTGATGCGGCGGCTGCTTACGTATCTGCGTCCGTACAAGTTGCACGTGGCGGTGGCGCTTGCGGCGATCATCCTGAAGTCTGGGTTGGACGTGCTGGGGCCGTTCCTCACCATGATCGCCATTGATAAATATCTGGCGAAGTCGCCGAACTCACATTCCTGGATTGGCGACCGGCTGAGCAGCACTCCTCTGACTGGCATCGCGCAGATTGGCGGACTCTATGTGGGGATTCTGGTTTTCACTTTCGTGCTGGAGTTTGTCCAGACTTACCTGATGCAGTGGACGGGGCAGAAAGTGATGTTCGATTTGCGCCGGCAGATCTTTCGCCATTTGCAGCATATCCACGTCGGCTTTTTCGACAAGAATCCGGTGGGGCGGTTGGTGACGCGCGTGACCACCGACGTCGACGCGCTGAATGAAATGTTTACGGCGGGCGTGGTTTCGATTTTCGAAGACGTGTTCGTGCTGGCCGGCATTATCGCCATCATGATGAATACGAACTGGAAGCTGGCACTGATCACGTTCGCGGTGCTGCCGCTCATCGTGTATGCGACCAAGATTTTCCGCGACAAGGTGCGCGATTCCTACCGGCGCATCCGCACGGCCATCGCCCGCATCAATTCGTATCTGCAGGAAGCGGTCTCGGGGATGCTGGTGCTGCAGCTTTTCAATCGCGAGAAGCGGGCGTTCAAGAAGTTTTCCGACATCAACGCTTCGCACATGGAAGCGTTCAAGGACGCCATCCTGGCCTATGCCGTGTATTACCCGGTGGTCGAAGTGCTGGCGTCGATCGCGGTCGCCAGCATCGTCTGGTTCGGCGGAACGGAAATCATCCGGCACGTGGGTGTCTCCAGCCTGGCCATACAGAAAGGCCAACTCCATCTGCTGGCGATTCCGATGACGCTCGGCGTGTTGGTCGCGTTCATGCAGTACGCGCAGCGCTTCTTCCGGCCGATTCAGGATTTGAGCGAGAAATACAACATTCTGCAGTCGGCGATGGCGGCGGGGGAGCGCGTGTTCAAGCTGCTGGATACGAAGATTGAGGTGACGTCGCCGGCGGTCACGAAAGAACCGCGGGGTCCGGGGCGGATTGAGTTTGATCATGTGTGGTTTGCGTATGGGAACTTGGCGGCCGCAGAGAAGCCTGCCGGCTCTTCGAGTCGGCTTGGACGGGCGGGGGCGCCCGTCCCCACACAAGCTGTAGAGCCGGACTGGGTTTTGCGCGATGTCAATTTTGCGCTGGAGCCGGGCGAGACTATCGCGGTCGTTGGGCACACCGGGGCAGGGAAGACTACGCTGATTTCGCTGCTGATGCGTTTCTACGATGTGCAGCGGGGAGCGATTCGCATCGATGGTGTGGATATTAAAGACATGAATCTTGACGACCTGCGCGGGCGTTTTGGCGTGGTCTTGCAGGATCCGTTTCTATTCAGCGGCACGGTTGCGGGCAACATCCGGCTGGGGACCGCGCGCATTCAAGACACCGACGTGGAGCAGGCCGCGGAGGATGTCAATCTGGCCGACTTCATCCGAACCTTGCCGGGAGGATTTAAAGAAGAAGTGCGCGAACGGGGCTCGACGCTATCGACCGGACAGAAGCAGTTGATCAGCTTCGCGCGGGCGCTGGCGCATAATCCGAAGATTCTGATTCTTGACGAAGCGACTTCGAGCGTGGATACGGAAACCGAGTTTCGAGTGCGCGACGCGCTCAACCGCATGGTGGAAGGACGGACGGCGCTGATCATCGCGCACCGGCTGTCGACAATTCAGCGGGCCGACAAGATCATCGTGATGCACAAAGGCCAGGTCCGCGAGATGGGATCGCACCAGCAACTGCTGGCCCAGCGCGGGATTTACTACAAGCTGTATCAGCTGCAGTATAAAGATCAGGAGATGCCGGCGGGGGTGCCCCCGGTCACGGCGAATGCCGACGACTGAACTGGGGCTGCGGAGCTTCTCCACCCCGTCAAGCCAACACCGGGCTTGAAGGGGGCCCCGGTTCGCTCCGCTGGGCGGACGAATGCGTCCGCCCCTGCGCCGGACGGGCGAGTCGCCCGTCCCCACACGAACCGTCCCTACGCCGCTCCACCTGCCCCGTTACAATGTGACCCGTGCGTATTTTGATCTCGGCTGGTGAAGCCTCGGGCGAAATGTATGGGGCGCAGTTGATGGAAGCGCTACGGCGGGCTGCGGAGCTTCGCTCCGCCGGGCGGACGAATGCGTCCGCCCCTACGCAATTTTTTGGCGCGGGCGGGGAACGCATGCGCGCTGCCGGATGCGAGATTGTTGTCGATGCTAAGGACCTTGCGGTCGTTGGCATTACTGAGGTTCTTAGCCGTTTGCCTCGGATTCTTGGGCTCTATCGGAAATTGATTCGTGCAGCGGATGAGAAACGTCCGGCGCTGGCTGTCGTCATCGACGCTCCGGCGTTTAACTGGCGCGTGGCGCGGCAGATGCGACGGCGCGGCGTTCCCGTTGTTTACTACGTCTGCCCGCAGTTCTGGGCTTGGCGGCAGGGGCGGGTGAAGTTGCTGCGCAAGTACGTCGACAAGGCGCTGGTGATTTTTCCCTTTGAAGAAAAGTTCTATCGCGATCGTGGAGTGGACGCTACGTTTGTTGGCCATCCGCTGGCCGATCTGCCCGCGCCTGCAATTACTCGCGAGGCTTATGCCGTCGAAAATCACCTCGACGCTGCGAAGACATGGATCACGCTGATGCCGGGCAGCCGCCGGAAAGAAGTGCGCATGAACCTGCCCACGATTCTTGAGGCGGCGGGCCGGTTGGGCGGCGGCTACGAATTTCTGCTACCGGTGGCGCGCACCCTGGACGCGGCGTTTCTCAAGGAACTGACGGAGACGCGGCAAGCCGCGTCTCTACAGCGAGCGATTCACCTGGTTCCCGAGGCTTTGCCTGCGCTCTGCCACTCGCGCGCGGGGATCGTCGCCAGCGGGACGGCTACGGTCGAAGCGGCCGTCATGGGCACTCCGTTTGTCATGGTGTACCGCGTATCGGCCCTCACCTATGCACTGGGCAAGCCGCGGGTCAAGGTTCCTTACTTTGCCATGGTGAACCTGATTGCGGAGGAAGAGGTCGTGCCAGAACTCGTGCAGCACAAGTTTTCGGCGGAAAACATCGTTGCCGAGATGAACAAGATCATCCCTGACGGCGAGCCGCGGAGGCGCATGATCGAGCGATTGGGGGTGGTGAAGGCAAGGCTGAAGCGGGGGAGCGGGGGTGGCGCACATCCTTCGGAAACGGCGGCGGAGATCATCTTGGAGGAAATCAGCCGAAAGTGATCTTGTAAGTCAAAGGCCGCGTCAAAGGCCGCGGACAGGAGTGTCCGCGCCACACGGAAACGTAAACAATTTCGCTAACCCTTGTCCTTCCAGCATCTTTTGCGGGAAAATTAACATCTTAGGATTTGTAGCCCTGCCAGGAGACTCTACTTGAAGCTTTGCCACTTTCGACCGGCGCGCCAGGCGCTCGGTGTGACTGTTGTCTTTGTGCTGTGTCTGCTAGCGAACCGGCCGGCGCGGGCGGCTGAGAAACCGCGGCTGCGCGTGGACGACTACCAGATCGACGTCGAACTTCTGCCGCAGACGCACAAGCTCAGCGCGCGCGCGACGGTGAAGGTCACGGCGCTCGAAGACCTCAGCGTGGCCACGTTTCAGCTGAACAACGCGCTGCGCATTACGAAGCTGATGGACGCGAACAACAAGCCACTCACTCCGGAGCGCAACACGCAGGATTCGACGGTGCGCATTGCGCTCTCGAGCGGCATTGCCAAGAATGCGAGCACCACCTTTTACTTCGAATACGAAGGCACGCTGGAAAACGCCGACGATAGCCCGGTGCAGGGATTGAAACTCGCCTATGTCGGTCCTGACACCAGTTATCTGCTTTACCCTGGCCTCTGGTTTCCGGTCGCGGGATACGGCGTCAATCGCTTTACTTCCACCATCAACGTAACCGTCCCGGCGCACATGGTGGCGATCGGCAGCGGGAAAGAGTCGGCCGGGGCGGAGGCAACCCTCACTCCAAAGATGGCCGCGGCCGCTCTGGCGAACACCAAGACCTTCAGCTTTCGATGGGACAAGCCGAGTTTTCCGGGCACGATTATTGCGGGCACGTTCCAGGAATTCAAGAGCGACGAAGCGGGCATCGATCTGCACGTATTCTTCAAGCCCGATAAGAAGGACTTGGGCGCGGAGTATGCCTCGACGGCGGTCAAGGCGTTCACCTTTTTCGTTACGCAGTATGGAAACGCGCCTTCGACGCGGTTGAAGGTCGTTGAGCTCCCGGATGACACGGTGCCCTCGGCATGGGCGCCTGAAATCGCGGCGCTTTCGAGCCGCGCCATCACGGAGAAGATTAACTACCGGCTGCTGTCCAATACCATCGCGCATCAGTGGTGGGGCGCGTCGGTGAGTCCGGCATCGAAAAACGACTGGTGGATCAGCGACGGCTTCTCGCGCTACTCCGAAGCTCGCTACGTGGAGAGCGCGGCGGGCGCAGCGGGGCTCGAGGAGATGGTGAAAGACATGTCGGTGGGAGCGCTCGCCTATGACAGCGTGCCGCTTTCGAGCGCCGACAAGCTCGACGAATTTTCACCGGAATTTCAGTCACTGGTGACCGACAAGGGTGCCATGATCCTGCACATGCTGCGCTGGGTGGTGGGCGAGCCCAAGTACCTGAAGATCATGCGCGATTTCGCCACGAAATATGCGGGCAAGTCCGCCAGCACCGACGACTTCCGTAAGCTCAGCGAAAGCGTGTACGGCGAAAAACTCACCTGGTTCTACACCCAGTGGATGGATTCGACCAGCGCGCCGGAGTTTAAAGCCAAGTACACGATCTACCGGCTAGGCCGGAGCAAGGGCTTCCGCATCGTCGGCGCGATCAGCCAGGATCTGGATCTGTTCCGCATGCCGGTAAATCTGAGAATCGATACCGACGGCAAAACGGAAGAAAAACGCATTGAGGTGGTGGGGACGAATTCTCCGTTTTCGGTGGAAACTTTTGGACGGCCGCGACGGATCTCGATCGATCCGGAAAACCGCGTGCTGACCAACTCGGCCGACATCAAGCTGCGGTCGTCGATCGTGCGCGGACAGGGCCTGACCCAGCAAGGCGACCTGGCGGGCGCGCTGCTCGAATTTAACAAGGCGCTTGGAGTCAATAAGAACAGTTCGCTGGCGCACTACCGGATCGCCGAAGTGTTTTTCCTGCAGAAAAATTATCAGGCGTCGGCGAACGCTTACCGCGAGTCGCTGAACGGCGACGGCGAGCCGCGCTGGACCGAAGTATGGAGCCATCTGCAGCTGGGCAAGATTTTCGATGTAACCGGGCAGCGCGAACGCGCGGTCAATGAATACCGTCAAGCGATTCAGACCAACGACAACACCCAGGGCGCGCTCGATGAGACCCGCCGCTATATGCAAAAGCCTTACGAGCGGGAAACGGGGAGCTAGACGGTGCCACGGCGATTACGGCGTGGGAAACGAGTAGCGCCGGCATCTTACCGGCTGTCCCGAGGGCGTGTCGCCCTCGGCGCGACGGGCGCGGACGCCCGCCGGACAGCCGCTGGGGCGGCGGCGCTACGCCTTGACCCGTAACCGGGCAGCGCGTACAGTTTTTACACAGGGGTGAGATGTTTTCATGTCGAGTGAAACCAGCAAATATTTGAAATTTGGTTCGGTGACCGTGTTGATCCTGGTCTCGCTTGCCTATCTTGCCTATACCGGCGTGCAGGACAGCAAAAGCTATTACGTGACCATCAAAGAATTGAACGGCATGGGGAACGAGGCTTACTCCAAGCGTCTGCGCGTGGCAGGAAATGTGGTGCCGGGTTCGATCAAGCGCTCTGGAACCCGCGTCGACTTCCTGCTGAAGGAAAACGATCTGACTCTGCCCGTTTCGTATACCGGGACCGAAGCTCCTCCGGATACTTTTAAGGACGACTCGCAAGCCTTGGCGGATGGCAGTTTCGGACGCGATGGCGTCTTTCATGCCAAGCAACTGCAGGCCAAATGCGCGTCGAAGTACGCGCCGCAGCCGGGAGCCGCGCCGGGCGCCGAACCGGCGAAGAGCATGTCGCAGAATCAGAATTCCGGATCGAGCGGAATGACGAATTAACGCTTGAGCGCCTGTGGTGCGAGTAAGATTACTGCGCAGTTTGCAATTCACCAAATTTTGTCATCCTGAGCGAAGCGAAGGACCTGCTTTCCGCCCGCGCCGGCAGAATGCAGAGGTCCTTCCCCTTCGGCAAGCTCAGGGTCAGGATGACAAATCAGTTTGCTTACATCACAGATTGTTATTCCTTTGACTGAAACCGCGCCCGTCTCCGTCCCCGTCATCACCGTCACGAACCTGATCAAGCAGTTTGGCCGTTTTGCGGCTTTGCGCGGGGTCACGGGGGAATTTTCCGGCGGGAAACTCTATGCCATTCTTGGCGATAACGGAGCCGGCAAAACTACATTGCTGCGCACGCTGGCGGGACTCAACCAGCCGTCGAGCGGCGCGGTCACGATCCTCGGCGCCAGCAAGTTTCACGATATCTGCCAGCAGGTGGGTTACATGGCGCATCCTTCGCTGCTCTATGACGAGATGAGCGGGATGGAAAACCTCGCGTACTTCGCGCGGCTTTACGGAATCACCGACGGGGCGCGCTGCGCGGAAGTTATCCGCGCTGTTGGTCTTGATCCTGATTTGAGCCGCGCCGTCGGGCAGTATTCGCAGGGCATGAAGCAGCGGATGTCGTTGGCTCGGGCTTTACTCAACGACCCTAAAATCCTTTTGCTCGATGAACCCTTCTCGAATGTGGACCTGCATTCCGCGGCGGAAATGGTGCGCCTGCTGGCCGGCACTCGCGATCAGGGGAAAACGATCTTCGTCGTGACTCACCAGGCCTCGTTGCTCGAGGGCGCGGCCGATGAGTTCGTCTGGATGGAAGCGGGCAAGATTGTCGCGCGCACGCGGGAACTGAAACGGCTGGAGGCGAAGAAATGAGCGCGCCCACCGGCATCACCCGCGCCACCTTGCTCAAAGACCTGCGCCTGGAGTGGAGATCGAAGGACGCCATCAACTCCATGCTGTTCTTTTCTCTGCTGGTGGTGGTGGTGTTCAGTTTTTCGTTCGATCCGACGCGCCGAAGAATCGCGCCAGATCGCTGGCGGCCTGATCTGGGTGGCGTTCCTGTTCGCGGCGGTGGTGGCGCTGAACCAGACCTGGGCGCGAGAACTGCGCAACCAGGTGCTCGACGCCTATCGCGTCTCGCCCGCTCCCGCGAACTCGCTGTTTATGGCCAAGGTGGTAGGCAATTTTATGTTTCGTCAGCGTGCTGGAAGCGCTGATGACCCCGCTATTCATTGTGTTTTACCGGCTGCGGGCGCTGGGCCCGGCGTGGCAACTGCTGCTGGTAGCGGTGCTCGGGAACCTGGGCGCTGGTGGTGAACGGGACTTTTTTTGCGGCGATGTCGATCCGCACGCGCAGCCGCGAGATCATGCTGCCGCTGCTGCTGTTCCCGATCTCGATTCCGGCGCTGCTCGCCATGGTGCAGGCCACTACCGCCATACTGAAGGGCGAAGGCGCGCGCTTCTGGATCGTGTTGCTTGCGACCTATGATCTGGTGTTTACTACGGTGTGTCTGCTCTTGTTTGAAACGGTGCTGAATGCGGAGTGACAGAACTTCGAGCTATCGAATCATTCGAGACTTGATTCATTAACCAGAATGTTCTTCGACGACCCGAATGCTCGCATGCTCGAATGTACTCAATGAAACGCGCCTTCCCCATCCTCGGCATCCTGACCGCGCTGCTGTTGAGCTATGCGCTTTACGGGGCGCTGGTCAAGGCACCGACCGAGCAGACCATGGGCGACGTGCAGCGGATTTTCTACTATCACGTGCCTTCGGCCTGGACGGCGTTCCTTCTTTTCTTTATCAATTTCGGAGCCTCGGTTGTCTATCTGATCAAGCGCCGGCCGGCTGCCGATATCGTGGCGCTGGTTAGTGCCGAAGTCGGCGTCGTTTTCTGCACCATGGTGCTGGTCACGGGGCCGATCTGGGCGCGTCCGGTTTGGGGGATCTGGTGGACTTGGGACATGCGGCTGACCTCGACCCTGGTGCTGTGGCTTATCTACGTGAGCTATCTTTTTCTGCGCCGCTTCTCCTCCAGCGGACAGACGCCCTTGCTGGCGGCGGCCCTGGCGGTTCTGGGCGCGCTGTGCGTGCCCTTCGTTTATTTCTCCATCTGGTTCTTCCGCACCCAGCACCCGCAGCCGGTGATGGGCGGAGGCGGATCGATCGATCCTCGCATGTTGCACGTCCTGCTCATCAACTGGCTGGCGTTTTCCTGCTTTGCATTTCTGGTTTGCTGGTCGCGCTATCGGCTGGAAAAATTGCAGCGCGATGTCGATGAGGCCCATGCCATGCAATCGCTGCTCGATCCGCGCGGGAGTGGGAGATGAAGATGAGCGGAAACCCCTACCTGTTTGCCGCCTACGCGGTCACCTGGATCATCCACATCGGTTACCTCTCGACGATCGTTTCGCGGTATTCGCGGCTCAAGCGGGAGATCGAGGAGTTGAAGAAGAAATAGGTGTGTAGAGACGCGGCAAGCCGCGTCTCTACAGATGCTTTCCCTAAGACCTGACATCTCAGGCGGCGATCAACTTTTCCTTCCCGTTTCTTCGCCTTCTAAAATCCCCAACTTGGGCTCGCAGCAAGGAACGCCGTCCTTGCCTTGAGAGACGGCGCAGCCGATCTGCATGATCTCTTGCAGTTTGCGGCGGGCGCGGTGAAGACGGATCTTGATCGTGCCCACGCTCTCGCCTAACAGTTCCGCGATCTCGGGAGCGGTGAGGGAATGGGCTTCGTGCAGCAGAATGACGGCGCGGTAGCTATCGGAGAGAAAATCCAGACAACGCTGCACGCACGCGCCGGTCTGGCCGCGTTCGGCAATCTCGAGCGCCGAGGGCTGGCCCGATGGCACCGAGTCTACGGCGCGCGATCCTTCTTCCCCGTCGAGCGAGACGGGCTCGACGGAACGATGCGCTACACGCTGGCGCAGGCGATCGAGGCAGGCATGGGTTGCGATACGGTAGAGCCAGCCGCGAACCGCATTGGGATCGCGCAGCGAATCGCGATGAGAGTACGCGCGCAGGAAGGTATCCTGAGTAAGATCCTCGGCTTCGGATGGGTCGTGGACCAGACTCAGAACGTAGCGATAGATGCGGTCGTGGTATGTCTGGAAGAGCGCGCCCGCTTCGCCCGTGGGTACCATCGGCAGCGCCTCGATTTCCATTGTAGTCCCCCACTCCCAGGGGTACGCACCGTCTCGGGCCTTAGGTGTCAGGTGTCAGGTCCCAGGTCTTAGGTTCTGGCTCGAGCAGCGATCCCGTAGGCGATGTTTTTCCTAAGACCTAAGACCTAACACCTAAGACCTGTTTTCCTTCAACCATTTGCGCCGGTTTTCGCTTCTCACTATGCGGCCCATTGTGTCTGCTCCGCTCGCTTGACAGCGTATCTGTTGGATGTAAAAGTATTTGTTTGGTTCAATCCCAGTATTCTGGTGACCGGTACGCATCCGCTTCTTTCTAAGGGCGTCGAGGCGCAGCGGTGTTTGTGTGCCATTCTTGTTCTCACCCCGCGAAATTGGGAAATTGGAGGAGCTTCGTGAATCGGAATTGCCCGGTGTCGGTAGGAGGTTCGGTGAGACGTTCAGGTGCGGAACAAAAGACAGAAATAAAGACCGGAAATGGGATGAAGGCTGCGTTTCTGGCCATGGCCGTGCTCGCCACGGCGGGCGTCGCGTTCTATTTTTCAACGACCGTGAATGCCAAGGGCGGCGGCACTGACGCTTCCGCGCCAAAGACGCTGGCGTCCAACTTGCCTGCGAGGGCGATTTCGCTGCCGCTGTTCTTCGAACCGAACCAGGGTCAGACCGCTCCTCAGGTCAAGTTCGTGGCGCGCGGCGCCGGCTACGGACTGTTTCTGACCGCCGACGAGGCGGTGCTCAAACTTCAGCATTCAGCACTCAGCACTCAGCTTTCAGTTCCTCGCCCGCAGCCTGTCTCGAGCTCCGTGATTCACATGAAGCTTGAGGGCGCCAATTCCGGCGCCCGCGTTTCCGGCGCCGAGCCGCTTCCCGGCAAGAGCAACTATTTCATCGGCAATGATCCCGCCAAATGGCGCCAGAACATTCCGCAATTCGCGCGCGTGGAGTATCAGAGCGTTTATCCCGGCGTCGACTTGGTTTACTACGGCGACCAGGGACAGCTCGAATACGACTTCCGGGTTGCGCCCGCAGCCGACCCGAACCGGATCGCACTCCGCTTTACGGGCGCGTCCACCCGGATTGAGTCGGGCGACCTGATTCTTGCGACCGACGAGGGCGATGTGCGCTTTCACGCTCCGCGGATCTATCAGCAGGATGGAAACACTCAGAAACCGATCGCGGGAAGTTTCCGCCAGCTCGCGGACAACAAGATCGGCTTCGCCATTGGAGACTATGACCACAGCCGCGAACTGGTCATCGATCCGGTGCTGAACTATTCGACCTACTTTGGCAACCCCGGCAGCAATGGCGGCCACGAGAGTTTCGTGAACCTGGCGGTCGATTCCAGCGGCTATATCTATCTTGCCGGCGCGACCGACTCCAACGATTTTTATGACCGGAGTTTGTACCCTTCGAAGGACAATCCGCCGTTCCAGCCAAATCTTAACGGCGCGCAGAATGTCTTCATCGCGGTGATCAATCCGAACCCGCCCGCCGGCAGCGGCACCTCGCAACTGGTTTACGCGACCTACCTGGGCGGGTCGGGAACCGACTTTCCTGCGGGTATCGCGGTGAGCACGAACGTGGACCCACTCATGACGGGCGTCGACATCTACGTTGCGGGCACGACCTCATCGACGGACTTCCCGGTCAGTTCCACTACCTCGACCCCCGCCGGGCTGGCTCCGTTTCAATCGGCGCCCGTGGAGGCCGGCACCCATGGCTTTGTGAGCCGGCTGAACGTTCCGACGTTCGGCAATCTGGAAGTCAGCACGCTGCGCTACTCCACCTACCTCTCCGGCACGAATGCCAATGGCGACGCAGTCGATAGCGTCACCGGACTGGCCATCGACGGTAACGGCGACGCCTATGTTACCGGAGTGACGACGTCGACGAATGACCAGAGCAACGGCTTCCCGGCGAACCCCAACGGTTTCCAGCTTAAGCCGAATTCTTCGATCGAGAATGGGCAATTCTTCGCCAGCAAGATCGACACGAAAGGTAATGGCAGCGGGAGCATGATCTACTCCACCTATTTTGGTGGTGCAAACTTTAACGGCTCACTCACGGTCGTGGGGGGCGGCATTGCGGTGGATCCTCCCCCGAACAGCGCTCCCAATATGTACATTACCGGGGAGACTAATTATCTGCCGGGCACGAGCGGCGGGTTCCCACTCTACAATGCGCAGCAGTCCTGCCTCGACGAAGCCGGGAATCACGGCAACTGTACGTTGCCGACCCCGCAAGATCCTGACGGTTTCGTTGCCAAGATCAATCCCAACCCGAACGGCTACGGCGCCAATCCGTCGTACTCCACTTACATCGGGGGCTCAGGTATCGATGCCGGTCTCGCCATCGCCGTTGATTCCACTGGCAACGCCTATATTACCGGCAAGACGATGTCGAGCGATTGGCTCAGTGCCGGGAGTGGATTTCAGAGCGAGCTTTGCAACAAACCGAATGGTACTGGCTGCACCAACGCCTTCATCGCCAAGATCGGCAACCTGACCGGATCGTATTATCCGCTGACCTATTTCAGCTATTTGGGCGGCTCTGGCGTGGATGTGGGCGAGGCCATCGAGGTGGACACTGCGCAAGCCGTCCGCGTGGCGGGCAAAACCACCTCCCAGGACCTCCCGGTCACCTCAAACACGCTCCAGGCGTGTCTAGGCGGCCCCCCCGGACTTCAACCACCTTGTCCGAGCAGCTCGGCGACGAACGCCTTCGTCGCGCTGATTGGGACCAGCCTGGCCGGAAAGGGGGCGGGCGATTACGTGACCTATCTGGGCGGCAGCGGACCGGATGAGGGCACGGGAGTGGCAATCGACCCAGTCTACGGCGCGACCTACGTGGCTGGCACCACCCTATCGCCGAATTTTCCTACTCAAAATCCATACCAGGCTACGTTAAACGGCACGCAGCAGACTGCTTTCGTGAGCAAGATTGGCGCCTCCAGCCAACTTACCGTCGCGGCGTCGACCACTAGTCCAGCGCCCAACCCGATCCCCGCGGGTACTCAGGCTGCGTTTACTTTCGAGATTGGCAACAACGGTCCCGACACCGCCTCGGAGGTGGTCTTCACCGGCACGGTGCCGAGCACCGGGCTCACGGGAACCACCGCCGCCAAAGTCACCCAAGGCACGGGTAGCTGCTCGGTGCAAGGAGTGACGGTCACTTGCATTCTTCCGACACTGACCGTGTGCACGACCGCCAATTGCAGCTCAGCAGCCGTCGAGGTCGACGTGACGCCAGCCATTACGGCGACTGCCCCGTCGATCACAGTCACGGGCCAGGTCACCGCCAACAATAACAACGGCGTCGTCGCTGGCCCCATCACGCAGCAAGACGACGTCGTCGACTTCACAGTCCCTCCTCCCGCGCCCTCGTCGCTCACCATTAATGCCGGCGATACGGCCACGTTTCAGGTCTCCTTTTGTGCTACTACGTCCTCGGGAGCTGGCTATAACGCCCCGATCACTCCCAGCCAAACCACCTCGCCTTCAATCGTGACCGCAAGTACACCCACGTTCACTCCCACACCTGTCACACCCGGGAACACCTGCGTAGCCACGACGCTGCGCATCCCTACCGTGGCTCGACCCGTGACCACCGCCAGCGTCTTCCGCCGCGGTTCGTTCTACGCGGGCTGGCTCCCGATCGCAGGCCTGAGCCTGGTCTCGCTCGGCATCGGCGCGGGTCGCAAGCGACGGCGCTGGCTGGCTGCGGTTGTTCTCGGCGTGATTGCGGGCGCGATCCTGCTGCAGTCGGGCTGCGGATCCTCCGGCACCAGCATTTCCACGGGCGGCGGCACGCAGGCCGGGACCTACATCATCACGATCACGGGTTCGGCCGGGACGGGAGCGTCGCATAGCACCACGGCGACATTGTTCGTGAACTAATCGGAGTCAAGGCTCCCGAAAGAGCGTGTTGGTTTCCAGCCTCCGCCCCGGCGGAGGCTTTTTTCTGTGGGCGGTCGGGGAGCGAAGAACTCAATATCGGACGTCCAGCCCCTAAAGGGGCGATTGATTTCGATCGACTTGCGATATCGCTAAAGCGATACCCTGATACGAAACTGATACGCAGCCGGAATTTTTCCGCGGCCTGCTGAAGGCCGGGCTTGGCCATCTCTTTTGTACGCAGCAAGACAGCCGCCGCGCGGAGACGCGGCAAGCCGCGTCTCTACCGCAAATCAGGTGAGCCTACTGGTAAGTTCTTGGAAACAGGGAGAATCCAGTGCTTGACAGTATTTCATATTGCTATATGATGATCGCTATCTGCAATATATGACATTAGGAGAAAAAATTCGCTATCTCCGCGAGGTGGAAGGTTCACTCCGCGGCTTGGGTCGCCCGCTCACGCAACAGGAGTTAGCCAAGGGCATTGCAGACGCGTCGGGCCAGACCCTCAGCCAGTCTTACCTCTCGCAGATCGAGTGCGGCAAGCGGCCGCACATGACGCAATCCTCGCGCGGCCTGTTGGCGCGCTTCTTCAAGGTGCACCCCGGCTTCCTGGTCGACGATCCCGAGGGCTATCACACGGAACTGGTCTCCGACCTGCGCACCACCGAAGGCCAACTTGATGTCTGGCTGCTGCAAGGCTCGGAACGTTTCGCCAGCGACCCCGAGGTGAGCGAAGTTCTGATCAAGGTGGCGCGCGACCATGACACGCGGCGCTGCTTGCTGCTGCTCGGCGAAATCCTGAACACGCCCGGACTCGCCGACCGCCTGTTCGAAGCACTCGGTCCGGAACGCACGAGCGCCGGCAGCGCCGCGCCCGGGAGGCGAAACTTATGACTGGGACTTGGAATATGACTTGGTCCGATTTCTACCTGACCTGTTTCGCCGTCGGCTTTCTGCTGAGCGCGGTTTCGTTCATCGCGGGCGGATTGCGCTGGCACTTGCATCTGCCGCACGTTCCGCATGGCGGCGGCCATGTCGGCGCCGGACACGCACCGGTTTCCCATGCCGGCGGCGGCAACGGGGCGGCCGCGCACGCGGGTCGTCAGGCGGCGGTGTCGCCATTCAACTTTATTACCTTGACCGCGTTTCTCGCCTGGTTCGGAGGAACCGGCTATCTGATTACGCGGTTCTCCAGCCTATGGTTCGCGCTCGGCCTGCTGATCGCCATGGCCGCCGGACTGTTTGGCGCCGCTGTCGTTTTCCTGTTCCTTACTCGCGTGCTGATCTCGCACGAGGAAAACATGGATTCCGCGGACTACGAAATGGTCGGCGTGCTGGGGCGAGTCTCCATGCCGGTGCGGGAAAACGGCACCGGAGAAATCATTTACTCGCAGGCGGGAACCCGGCGCACCTGCGGCGCCCGCAGCGAAAACGGAAGCGCGATTGAAAAGGGCGCGGAGGTGATGGTGGCGCGCTACGAGAAAGGCATCGCCTACGTCAAGCGCTGGGAGGAAATCAGCGGGGAGTAACTGACCGCAGCGGCTAAAGCCGCAAGTAACACAAGCGCGGTATCGCAGCGCTGAAGCGCTCCGCCCCATCACGCCAAAACCGGGCGTGATGGGGACCCCGGCGCTGCGCCACCCAAAATCGGGATCATATATGAACCGTCGAATCTTCCATCTTGCGATCGTCTTCCTCTGGCTGGCGCTGCCGCTGGTCGCGCTCCAGTACCGGCAGGTTTGGGACCAACTCCCGGCGCACGTGGCCACGCATTTCAACGCCGCCGGTCAAGCCAACGGCTGGATGTCACGCGGCCAGGCCATCCAGTTCGGCGTGGGATTCATGACATTTCTGCTGGCGATCTTCACTCCGCTCTTGCTCTACGTGGCTCGGCGTGGAGTGGATGCGTTTTCCTGGGCTCAGTTCGTCTTTTGCGCGCTGATTCTCGGATTCATGGTCGAAGTGAATCGGAGCATCGTGCACTACAACCTGTACGGCACGCCCTTGCTGCCGCCAGGGATGCTGATCGCGATCCCCATTGCGGCCGTTTTGCTGATCGGGATTTACATCGCATCCAGGCGCGAACCGGCGCTTCCCTCGAGCGGGCCTTCTTCCAGCGGGTACGCGGACAACGATCTTCTGGCGGAAGAAACGCATTCCGGACGAGCCTTCATTTTTCTTGTTCTCCCGCTTGTAATCGTCCCCGCTATGATCGCCGCCCTGGTGCGCGTTCCGGCCCTGCGCGTTGCGATGGCGCTGGTCGGCCTGATCGGATTCGCCACGGTCGCCCTTGCCTGGAGCGGATTCCAGTACCGTTTTTTTCGCCACGGCGTCGAGATTCGCGCCCTCGGTTTCCGCCTGCGCTCGATACCACGGCAGCAGATCCGGAGCTATGGCGCCGAATCCTGGAGCGCGTTTCGTGGCTACGGCATTCGCGGCGTCGGCAACATGCGGGCTTATGTCTGGGGCAACAAAGTCGTCCACATCAAGACTTCGAACGGCGAGGTTTTCCTAGGTCACAGCGATCCTCAGCGCATCGTGCGCGATCTGGATATGGTGACGGGAGTTCTAACACGTGGCTAGGCAAGTCACAAGAACGTTGCAGGCTGATAACTGATAACTCACTTTCGCAGGAGGCGATATGTTCGGCATAGCAATGGAAATCTGGGTCATCGCGGGACTGATGGTTCTGGCCATTCTGTTCCTGATGAGCATGTTGGCCCGTTTATACCGCAAAGCGGGACCCAACGAAGCGCTGATTGTTTACGGCTTTCGCGGAACCCGCGTAGTCCAGGGACACGGCACCGTCATCTTTCCGATGATCGAAAACTGCAAGGACCTTTCGCTCGAACTGATGTCGTTCGACGTGGCTCCGCAGCAGGACCTTTACACCAAGCAGGGTGTCGCCGTCACGGTCGAGGCCGTCGCCCAAATCAAGGTGAAGTCCGACAAGGAATCGATCCTTACCGCGGCCGAACAGTTCCTCACCAAGACCGATCAGGAGCGCGAAGGCTTGATCCGACTGGTGATGGAAGGGCATCTGCGCGGCATCATCGGACAGCTCACGGTCGAGGAAATCGTCAAGCAGCCCGAGATGGTCGGCGACCGCATGAGGGCCACCTGCGCCGACGACATGAACAAGATGGGCCTCGAAGTGATTTCGTTCACCATCAAAGAGGTCCGCGACAAGAACGAATACATCACCAACATGGGCAAGCCCGACGTCGCCCGCATCAAGCGCGACGCCGACGTAGCCACCGCCGAAGCCGAGCGCGATACGGCCATCAAGCGCGCCATCGCAACTCGCGAAGCGGCGGTTGCCAGAGCGCAGGCCGATCAGGAACGCGTGCTTGCCGAGACGCTCTCCCAGGCCAAGCAAGCCGAATCGCAGCGCGACCTCGAGGTCAAGAAAGCGCAGTATCTCGAAGTCACGAAGAAGCAGCAGGCGCAGGCCGACAAGGCGTATGACATTCAGACCAACGTCATGCAGCAACAAGTCACCACCGAAAGCGTACGCGTGCAGCAAGTGGAAAAAGAAGGACAAGTCAAAGTTCAGGACGCGGAAATCAATCGCCGCGAAAAAGAACTGATCGCGACCGTATTGAAAGGGGCGGAGATCGAGCGACAGCGCATCGAAACGCTGGCCGCCGCCGAGAAGCAGCGCCTGATTGCGGAAGCCGAAGGCCACGCGTCGGCGATTCGCGCGCAGGGAGAAGCCGAGGCCGAAATCATCTTCAAGAAAGGTGAAGCCGAAGCGAAAGCCATGAACGTAAAAGCCGCAGCCTTTCAGGAGTACAACCAGGCCGCGGTCCTCGACAAGCTGCTTACGGGCTTGCCGGAAGTCGTGAAAGCCCTGGCCGCGCCGCTCGCCAACGTGGACAAGATCACCATCGTATCCACCGGCAACGGCGACACCGCCGGACTGAACAAGATCACCGGCGACCTCACCAAAATGGCGGCGCAGGTGCCGGCCCTGTTCGAAACGCTCTCTGGCATGCCGCTGGGAGAGTTATTGGGCAAGGTCCGCCAAATCGGCGACAAAGCACCGAAGCCGGAGGAGAAGTAATAAGTGGAGGGACGGGCGTCTCGCCCGTCCTGGCCGGGCGGGGACGCCCGGCTCTCCACCAGCGAGGCAGATTTTAGGAGGAATACCGTGCAGGAAGAACTTCACCACGCCCGATCACTCGGCCTGTCCGTCGCCCTCGGAGCCGCCATGGGCGCGGCCCTCGGCGCCGCCACCGGCCACATGGGCGTCTGGGTAGCCGCCGGAATCGCAGCTTACATCGCGATTTCTCTGGTAGGCGGCGCCTGGAGCAAACGACCGAACGACCAACGACGAACGACCAACGACTAACTTACACGAGGTGTTTTATGGCATTACTCGAGCGCGTTTCCACACTGGTCCGGGCCAACCTCAACGACCTGATCGACAAAGCTGAGGAGCCCGAAAAGATGATCAAGCAAGTCATCCTCGACATGAACAACCAGCTTTTGCAGGTCAAGACGCAGGTCGCCATCGCCATTGCCGACCAGCATCTACTGGAAAGAAAGAAACTGGAAAACGACGACAAGATCCTGGAATGGATGCGCAAGGCTGAGCTCGCCGTCGACAAGAAGCAAGACGACCTGGCCCGCGCCGCTCTGCTGCGCGTCGAAAGCTATCGCGACCTGAGCGCGAACTTTGCGCAACAGTCCGAAGACCAGAAAGCCCAAGTCGAGAATCTGAAGTCGGCCCTGCGCAATCTCGATCAGAAGCTGGCCGAGGCCAACGCCAAAGCCGATATGCTGATCGCGCAGCACCGCCGAGCCCGCGCTGCCAATCGAGCGACCGACGCGCAGTCCGGCATGAGCGCAGACACCAAGTCGGCCACCTTCGATCGCATGAAGAAGAAAGTCGCCCGCGAAGAAGCGATCGGCGGAGCCAAAGCTCAACTCCTGGCCGACGACGTGGAAGACCGCCTCGCCGCGCTGGAAAAAGAAGACCGTATCGAGCAATTGCTGGCGGAACTAAAGACGAAGCGCGGAGCGTAGCAAGGACCACGTAGGGGCGGACGCATTCGTCCGCCCGCGCTGGGCGAAGCCCAGCAGCGTCCACTGCATCGCGCCGCACACGAGACGGAATCTCTGGAGCCGACCCATGCGCAAGGTCTTCCATTTCGACTCGCCCGACGACCCGTACGTTGCCGACGCCGCCGTGCTCTGCTGTTTCGATCACCGCATCAGCACGGTTGTGCGAAAGTTCTTGAAGAAGCAAGGCATCGAGCGCGCCGACATGATCGTAGTCGCCGGAGGAGCCAAGACCCTCGCCTCCCCGCGCAACGACTTCGAGCGGGATTTCATCCTCGAACAGGTCCGCATGTCCGTCCAACTGCACCGGACCAGACGCGTCCTGGTCATGAGCCACTCTGACTGCGCCACCTACGGCGGCCTGGCTCATTTCAAAGGCGACCGCGAGAGCGAAGCCGACCATCATCGCAGCGAACTCCTCCGCGCCGGGGAGCTTCTTACCGCAAACTTTCCCGGCATTTCGGTTGAGCCTTACTACGTGAAGTTCGACGGAGTCTGGGAAGTACAAGGCGCGGACCACCTGAAGTCCGTGGTGGCTAGCCGGAGCCAGGCTCCCTCGTGACCTCTGAAGGGTACCCAAGCTTGTTGGGGGTAGTCGCAATGCGCAGTGCGAGGCGATTCAGCCTTTGGCCCAATCTTCCCACTCCAGGCCCTTGACCCGTCCAAACTCGCGCCCATTAGCGGTGATCAGAGTTAGTTGATGGCGCAACGCCTGGCCGGCAATCAGCAGGTCGTAGGCCCCGATCGGCTTACCTACGGCTTCCAGCGCCGCCCGCACTTGGCCTGCGACTTTCGCATCTTCGGGTTCGAAAGCAAGCAGGTTCACGGGCCCTGCGAAAAAGGTTTCCAACAGCCGCGCATTGGCTTCCGGACGGGCGCTCTTCGCTACCCCATACCAAAGCTCAAACGCCACCACGGAAGAGATCAACACCTTTGCATCCGCCGCCAGCGCCTTTTGCAAGCGGGGGCGGACCGCGGGTGCCTTGTTGTTGATCAGCGCAATGCAAGCGTTGGTATCGAGGAGATATTTCACTGGAAGATCTCGCGGCGCGGTGTTGCGGGCTGGTTTCTCCCGGTGCGAAATAACTGTCCTTGCCGAACCCGGTCTATTTCCGCGAACCATTCCTCGGTGTCGGCGATGAGCGGCTCCAGAAGGACTCCCTCGGGCAACCGGCGCACGCGAACCTGGCTGCCCTCAAAGCGAAACTCGCGAGGCAGACGTACCGCCTGACTGCGTCCATTACGGAATAGCTTGGCGATTCCCGTCTCCGGCATTGGGAATCCCTTTCGTCAAAGTATATACCAATAATAGCTACCATCTATAAATGGATACCATGAGCCCCATTTATGGTATATACCGGAAAAGGCGCCCAGAGCAGATCACGCGCTGGCCTTATCGAGCAGCGGTAGCGGCTTGTCGCCCGACGTCGACGTTTCCAACTCCAACTGCTCTTGGCCGCTGAGCGCGGAAACTTTTCCCCGGTAACTTTTCAGGTGGCGCTGCGCGGTCTCGAATGCTTCCTGCGCCTTGTTCAGATTCTTGCCCACGTTTTCAAACTGGTTCTGGAAAAAGTCGAAGGACTTCTGCGCCTTGGCCAGTTCGGCGCGGCTCTTCTCGAAGCGGCTGGCGACTTCGTACCACTTATGCACCAGGGAAATGGTGTGCAGCGTCATCAGCAGGGTGTTGGGTGAGACGGGAAAAACGTGCTGCTCGTTCATCCAGTCGCCCAGTTCGCGGTTGCGGACCACTTCCATGTAAAGCGTCTCACTCGGCAGATACATGAGGGCGATTTCGGTTGTGCCATTCTCGGGCTGGATGTACTGCTGAATGCGCTTGGTCTCCGCCTTCATCACCCGCACCAGGGCGACTCGCGCTTCGGCGATCTCGTCTTCGTCGTTGCTTTCGAAGAGCGCAATCACCTGCTCGCGCGGAAACTTGGCATCGATCGGAAGCTTGCGGTCGGGGAAATAGATGACGGCGTCGGCGCGCCCTCCGCCCTCGCCGGGCGAGGACTGCAGCGCGAACATGTGCGCGGGCAGGAAGTCGGCGAGCAGGCGTTCCAGGCTCGCCTCGCCGAACTGGCCGCGCAGATGCGGGAGTTTGAGCAGATTGTTCAAATCGTTGATCGAGTTGCCGAGCGCGCCCACTTCACGCAGTTGTTCTTCCGCGGCCTTCAAGTGCTGCTGAACTTTTTCGAACTGGGCAAATCCTTCTTTAATGTTCTCGTCGAGTTTCTGCTGTACCTGCTCGGTGATCGCCATCAGCTTCGTGTCAACGCGATCGCGAATCGAGTCCAGACTCTGCGCGGTCTGCTGATTCAGGTTCTGGAATTCGCTCTTGAGCTGCTGGGTGGTGAGCAGCAGGGAACTGGTTAGTTCGGTGCGGCCCTCGCTCAAGCTCCGCTTTTGTTCTTCTCTTCCGGCGGCGAGTTGCTGCTCGACCGAGCTGCGGATCTCTGAAAAGCCTTGCTGGATGCGGTCTGTGACCTGCTGGCGGAGGTCCCCTTTAGTCTGTTCCAGCCTACTGGCCATATCGGCAGTCGCGGTACTGAACTTCTGGCCAAGGGTCGAGCCGAGCCTTTCGATCTGACCCGCAACTTCCGCCTTTGCATCGACTTGCGCGGCGGCCGAAACGCGGCGCAGCAGAACGGCCGAGAACCCAACGAGGACAAGGGTTCCGGCGAGCACGGTAACCAGCAGTATGGTCTCCATAGTAAGTAGCTGAGCTGAATTCTAGAAGCTAGCGTGAGAGATGGAAAGCGGAACTTTACCGGCAACCCCCGCGCCGGAACTCTCAACTAACGCTCATGCTCAGGGCCCTGGCGGTTTTGTTCGCGATGTTGGTGGTCAATCCCGGCCCCTGCTCGGCGGGAACCAGGTCGCCAGCGGGCGATGCCTGCGACCTCGTTTATAACGGCGTCCGCACCGGCGCTTGCAGCAAGTTGCCCATCCCCCATTCGGACTCGGCGTCCGCGTCTTCCACTGGAGAGGACTCGGCCGCCGAGAACGAACTTTTCGAAGCGGTGAACCAAAGCCGCGAACTGGCCGGCGTGCCGCTGTTACGCAGGAATGAAAGTTTGCGCGAAGCGGCCTTGGCGCACGCCCAACGGATGGTCGCGAGCGAGCGACTGGAGCATCAGTTCTCCGGTGAGCCCTCCCTGCTCGAAAGAATTGCCCAAGTCATCCCGGTAAATCGCGCGCAGAAGGACGAGTTGAAAATCGACCGCGCCGGGGAGAACGTTGCCAACGCAACCTGCGCTCCGGGCGCGAATGAAGTTCTGATGCGCTCGGCTCCTCATCGGCGGAACCTGCTCGACCGCGGATTCAATGTCGCGGGCGTGGCGGCCATCTGGAGCCATGGCCGGTTGTACGTGGTTCAGGATTTCGCGCACGTGGTTCCGTCGTATTCCGCCGACGAGAGCGCAAAGTTGGTGGGCCGGGCCGTCGATGCGGTGCGTCAAGAGGCAAGACTGCCTGAACTCGTCCAACTGACGCCGCCGAATCTGGATAAGACCGCGTGCTCGCTGGCCAGGGAGAGCCGTCCGAACGCGCGCCTGCTCGCAACCGCTTACGACAATCGACGAATCATTACTTACACTCAGAGCCGCCCCGAGGTCCTGCCGCAAAGCGCGCTGCGTCTGCTGCGCGATCCTGACGTTCAACAGTTTGCGGTCGGCGCTTGCTACGCGCGCAATGCCGCGTATCCGACGGGGATGTACTGGGTCGCGATTCTTCTCTACTGATAATTCCAACTCGTTCGCGGCATTCGCGGGCGGGGGCGCCCGCGCCACACCACCCAGGGATGACACCCGCTGGCGCCGGGGATCACGATCTTCATACCACAGACCTCTCTTCATATGTCGATGAAGCGTTGTCTAAACTCCGCGCTCGGCATCATGCAGGTCTCGGATTGCCCGAAGACGCGATAGCGGTTTCGAGTGATCAGGTCGTAGCTGAGATTCAGCAGGCCGTCTGGAAGCACGCGGAACGCCCACGACAGCGGCCCTCGAATGCCCAAAATCCTTAAAACGAACGATGCAGCACCTGACTTCGACAGCAGTACGGGCGATTCCGAGCGATAGTTCACAACCACGTAAACTGTGTCCAGGTTCCCCGCATTCCCACCAAGGTGCGGCAAAACAGATCGCGCTGTGGGGCTCTGGAGGGATGCAAAGTCAAAGACGGCGCGGGTATCATGCCGCAACACAAATTGGTTCAGCCGATTGCACAGCCCACATCCACCGTCGTAAAGGATGAGGTGTTCGCCTCGGGCCGGAACCAACGCTTGCGGGACCAGTTCAGTCATGGGTCACGATTCTTCTCTACTGAGTTCAATTCGTCGGCGTTACCAGCGGCGCGCGGTGCATGCCTGCCGCGCACGCAGGGCAGCGTGCTTACCTTCGTGGCCAATGCCAGCTTCGGGTCCGGGGTTGTGAGCGCCGTCGCCTGCTAACAGTCAACAACCGAGGCAATCGTTTCTTGGCGCTGCGGAAGGCAATCACTTTCCTCGCCTTAGGCGGTGAGTGTTACCGCCGAAAGGAAACCCCGCCCAAAGCGGAATTGGGCGGGGTTTCTTAACGCCTCGCGTAGGGACGCCTGCGAACTCGTTTATCACTACCTCTCGCGCTGGTGCTCTTCCCCTTCCCATCGCCCGCTCCAGGCACCGTTGCCCCAGTCGCCACGGCCCCAGCCCCGGAACTGCCCGCCGTCAACCACGCTGCCATCCACATATTCGAACATGCGCTCCCGCCCCTTCGGACCACGCGCATAAATCCGCAGCGCTTTCCGATGTCCCTCAGCCGGATCTACGCGCATCGAGTTGTGGCTGACCCGGAACGTCCGGTCGTGACGCGCCAATTCCTTCAGCCGGCCCGTGACGTCCACATGATGGTGCTCCGTGCCATATTGCGCGCTAAGAATCAAGTACTCGCCCTCGTCGCCCCGTCCCTGCGCCACCACCGTTCCCAGCAGCAAAAACGACAACGCCATCGTCAAGAAGATCGTGAACCGCATCTTAACCATAAGAGTGTCTCCTATAAATCGGCATTCCCCTTTTGACCTCGAAAACGACACCATTGTATGCCCATCTCGCCGGATCGCGACCTTGTCAAACGAACGCTCGAGTAGAGTTGGTGGTGCTAATCCAACCCGTAAGGCTCGCTGCGAACACGCCAAGGAAGCCGGGGGCAGGCCAAATTTAGGGGGCGCGTCTTCCGATCGGAACGGACAACTGAAACCAAAATGCATTTCCGCGGGGTCTGTTTTGGACCAGAGTGTCACGGTAGTACTTGACGGCAAATCCCCCATGCCTGCCCAGTGGAAACCGCAGCTGCGGGCCCACGGCCAGATCGCGGCCTCGAAACCCGTCCTGGAAAACCATCCCTTTCAGGCAGTCATTGGTCATTTGCCGGTAGAAGTAGCCGTTGAAGCCGGCCGCTACCTTCTTTGCAATCTCATAACTGGCGTTGTACTCCCACATGAATTCGTTGCCGCTGTGGTAGTGCGTATCCCTGTCATAGCCGTTGAAAATGTAGGAGAAGCGAGAACTGATCTCGCCTTTGCCCTGCCGCGGCAGATAGGTGAACCCAGCTACAGGAGCAATCGCCTGGTTGTGCTGTCCGATGTTCACTACGTGCGCTGCGGAATAACCGGCCCCGGAGGAAAACAAATCGGCTTCGTAATACCAGTGCAGATTGCCTTTCTGGTAGGTGACGCTGACCGGAATCAGGTTCATATTCGTGAGGCCGAACTCGCTGAACTTGCCTGACGCGGTGCGCAGTTGCTCATAGACGAACGGGACCCCGAGCTGGCTCTCGATCGTCCCTCCCAGGAAGTGAATTCCCCAGTTGTGGGTTACCTTAAGAGCATTGGCAAAAACTCTAAGCTTGAATTCCGGGATGGCGCTTTTGCCCTTCGAATCATCGAACTCATTCGCCATGTAGAAACAGGTGTACTCATACAGCACGGTTTGTCCGGGACGCGGCTGCACCCCCGTCATCACCGTTTCCACACCGACCGGGTAAACACTGCCGCCATTTTCGGTCGCACTCGCCGAACTGAGCATGGCCACGACCGCCACCACGCAGCGAGTTATCCGCCACATCCTTATTGTGAACATTGCCTTTCGGGGCAGGACAAAACGGGAATGTTTGCACAGATCGGCCGGCTGCTCTGTGATCTCACTCACTCGGGGAAGTGATCCAGCGGACTCGCTCATGCACTTGCGTGAGTGTTGGTTTCAGTCATGGGTCGCGATTCTTCTCTACTGAGCATTCCAACTTGTTCTCGGCATTCGCGGGCGGGGGCGCCCGCGCCACACCTCCCAGGGATGACACCCGCTGCCGCCGGGGAACACGATCTTCATACCACAGACCTCTGTTCATATGTCGATGAAGCGTTTCTGAAATTCCGCGCTCGGCATCATGCAGGTCTCGGATTGCCCGAAGACGCGGTAGCGATTTCGAGCGATCAGGTCGTAGCCGAGGTTCAGCAGGCCGTCTGGAAGCACGCGGAACGTCCACGACAGCGGCCCACGAATGCCCAAAGTCTTTAAAACGAACGATGCAGCACCTGACTTCGAGAGCAGCACTGGCGATCCCGAGCGATAGTTCAGAACCACGTAGACCGTGTCCAGGCTCTCCGCATTTCCGCCGAGCCGCGGCAAAATAGATCGCGCTGTGGGGCTCTGAAGAGATGCAAAGTCAAAGACGGCGCGGGTATCACGCAACAACACAAACTGATTCAGCCGATTGCACAGTCCGCATACTCCGTCGTAAAGGATGAGGTGTTCGCCTCGGGCCGGAACTATCGCTTGCAGAACCATGAAAAGTTCATCCGAGTCTAACGCATCGACCCCTCGGCAGCCTCGCGGACCAGAGTGTTCGCGCTACACTCTTAAGAAGTAACTTCACAAAATGAGCGAAAGCGCCCAAGCCATAAGCACAAGTGGATGGAAAACCTGGCTATCAGATCGCGTGGCCGAACTGCGGCAACGCGAGGAACAGGTCTTTCTGGTTTTGGCGCTGGTGATCGGCGCATTGACTGGCGCGGCGGTCGTCGCCTTCATCGTGCTCACCGAACGTTTGGGAATGCGGCTCTACCCGGTCGGCGGTGCTCCGTGGCGGCGGGTGTTCTTCCCGGTGGCGGGCTCGCTCGTCATCGGTTATTTGCTGTATCGCTATTTCCCCAATGCGCGCGGCAGCGGCGTGCCACAGACCAAGGCTGCTTTGTTTGCGCGCGAAGGCCGCATTACGCTGCGCACCGTGCTGGGCAAGTTCTTTTGCACTTCGGCAACGCTGGCCAGCGGAATTCCGCTGGGACGCGAAGGACCTTCGGTGCAGGTGGGTGGGGGCATTGCTTCCGTGCTTGGACGGCTCGTTGGCCTGCGCACCGAGCAGGTCAAGAACCTGATCCCGGTGGGAGCGGCGGCGGCCATCGCGGCCGCATTCAATACGCCTCTGGCCGCGGTGCTGTTTGCGCTCGAGGAGATCATGGGCGATCTCCACGCGCCGGTGATGGGCGCGGTCGTGCTCGCCTCGGCGACTTCGTGGATGGTGTTGCGCGTCCTTCTTGGCAATCACCCTCTCTTCAAGGTTCCGCAATATCAACTGGTTCATCCGGCGGAATTTGCGGTCTATGCCGTGCTGGGCGTGGCTGGAGGCCTGGTTTCGGTGGCCTTCACCAAGCTCCTGCTGGGCATGCGGGCGCGCTTCCTGCGGTTTCCCCAGAAGACCCTCTGGTTTCAACCAGTAGTCGGAGGTCTGCTGGTCGGGCTGATCGGCTGGTTTGTGCCGCAGGTTCTGGGCGTGGGTTATGGCTATGTCGGCGATGCGCTGAACGGAAATATGGCGTTCAAAATGATGTTGTTGCTGGTGGTTCTGAAGCTTCTCACCGTTACCACCAGTTATGCTTCGGGCAACGCCGGCGGCATTTTCGGCCCCGCCCTGTTCATCGGCGCCATGCTGGGAGGCACGGTAGGAACGGTGGCGCATCATTGGTTCCCCGCCTATACCGCGACGCCAGGCGCCTACGCGCTGGTCGGGATGGGCGCGGCCTTCGCCGGGATCGTGCGCGCTCCCATGACCTCGGTGCTGATGATCTTCGAGATGACGCAGGACTATGCCGTGATCGTCCCGCTCATGATTGCGAATCTGGTGAGCCTTGTTCATTGCGTCGCGATTGCAGCACGCGCCCATTTACGAAGCGCTCGCCGTGCAGGATGGCATACACCTTCCGAGGGCAGAAACGCGCCGGCGATATGGTGAGCGCCAGGTAAGAAGAGTAATGCAGACTGCGAGCCAGTTGCTGCCCGCCGAGATCACCGTGCGGGAAGCGCTGGAACAGGTCCGGTCGAGCGAGTCCCGGACGTGGCTGGTGACGGATCGACGCGGCGTGATTGGCGTCATCAATCTTGCGCGGCTGGAACGAGAACTAGCGGAAGGCGCGGATCAGAAGATCGGTAAGTTGGTGGAGGTGCTGGTTTTTCCGCACGTCCATCCCGACCAAGGGCTGGATCTGGCGCTCGAGCGCATGGGGGCGAACCAGATTGACATCCTGCCGGTCGTAAATCGCGCCGACATACACAAGTTGGAAGGTGTCGTTACGCTGCGAGATGTTTTGGGTTCGTACGGCGTCGGCCCGACCTGATCGGCCGAATCGCAGCGGGCTTATAAGACAATCGCCGCGACTTCGATCGCACCCAATGCCGCCCAGCAGATCGCTCTCCCGCGCTCCTCGGCTACCCAATATCCAGTCGCGGCACTAAAGCAAAGGACTGCACTCGTCCATCCACTCGCCCACGCGGCGGGCTTGCTAAGCATTTTCAGGAGTTTCATTGGAATGTCGACGTCCCCTCGTCAGCTTTTATTTAAAGATAGGGTAAGAGTTCCTGTGCCGGCCAGAGCCTATGGCCGCAGTTTCTCCGGCGCAGAATCCAATTTGCATCGACGGTCATCTATCCACCATGAACCTGGATAGTCTTGTAGAACCCCTCTCCTCGCACCCACCCCTGGGAGTAGATTCGCGGGAGGAACCGCTGCGCGCCAGGGCTGCCGAATCAGGTGATGCCGGGCTGCTCGACTCGTACTCGCGGGCAGTGACCGCGGCGGTGGAAAGAGTCAGTCCGTCGGTGGTGAATGTCGAGGTGCATCAGGCGCAGCGCCCAATGAGCGGGAGAACGCGTTCCGGCGAGCCTCGTTCCGGCGAACCGCGCGAGCGCCGCGGCGGGGGCTCGGGCTTCGTCTTTACGCCCGATGGATTGATTCTCACCAATAGCCACGTGGTGCACGACGCGACCCGGATCGAAGTGACGCTGGCCGACGGCCGGCGCGCTCCGGCTCATACCATCGGCGACGATCCGGCCACCGATCTTGCCGTCATTCGTGTGGATGTTTCCGGATTGCAGGCCGTCCCGCTGGGCGATTCGCAGCAACTGCGGCCGGGGCAGATGGCGATTGCGATTGGGAATCCATACGGGTTTCAGTCTACGGTTACGGCGGGGGTGATAAGCGCGCTGGGGCGGTCGCTGCGTTCGTATTCGGGACGATTGATCGAAGATGTGATTCAGACCGACGCCGCCCTGAACCCGGGAAATTCCGGCGGGCCGCTCGTCGACTCGCGCGGCCAGGTGATCGGAGTCAATACGGCGACGATTCTGCCGGCTCAGGGAATCTGTTTTGCGATCGGAATCAACACCGCAAAATTTGTGGCCAGCCGGTTGCTGCGCGATGGGCGCATCCGGCGCAGCTACATCGGCGTCTCGGCGCAAACCGTTCCTATTCATCGCCGCGTGGTGCGCTTCTATGGTTTAGCGCGGGAAACTGGCGTGGTCGTGGTGGGCATTGAGGACCGCAGTCCGGCACGGACCGCCGGATTACGCGAGGGCGACGTCATTGTAGCGCTCGACGGGAAGCCGGTGGCCGGAGTCGACGACCTGCATCGTTTGTTGACCGACGCTCAGGTCGGTGCGCGGTGCACTTTGACGGTCATTCGCCACACCGAAAGGCTGATCCTGCCGATATTTCCCGAGGAAACGGTGTGATCTTGGAGCGACGGGCGTCTCGCCCGTCCTGCCGGTACCCAAAGGGGAGATGACTTTGGGAACATCCGAGCAATAGGTTTTGCCACGGAGCAAACTATACTAGCTGGGTATGGCGAGGCCGACTAAATCGACGCCCGCGATGGGTGCGCTGGTGGACTCCTTCAAGCGAGTTGTGTCTGAGGCCAAAGAGCGCATGCCTGACGAAGAATTTCAGCAAGCCGAAAAAAAGTTCGATGATGTAGTTAACAAAGTCCGCGCTGCTCGCGGACGGCAGCGCGAAACTGCATAATCAGCCTGTTCAGTTCCTCCTTCCCAATTCCAGACTTGTAGGCCTTAACTGCTGCGACAAAGTCTGCCTCGGTCCCAAACTCCAGGATGTCAGCCAGCTTTCGCCGGAGTTCTTTCTCCCGGCGAACCAATTCTGCGTCCGTCCGGTCCTCCTTTGGCGGCGTCCATCGTCCTGCCATATCTCGGCCAACTCCTCTGCTGGTTCAAACTCCAGCATTCTTCAGCTTTGCGGTTTGGGCTTTCTCCGTTAAGTGTTCAGGCGGCAGCGTCGCTTCAAACATTCTTGCTTTTTCATTCCAAATCGCAGGTATCATTTCCCGCTTAGGAGCGTTCCAACCGATGTAGCTGAGAAATGATTTGGCTCTTAGGCTGCCGGAATGGCTTGCAGGTGCAATCGACACTGCGTAAGCGTTCTTGTCGCCCTTTTGGGCTGCCTTAATCGCCAACTTGTGACTCGCCCGGTCCCAAAGCAACAGCACAGACTTTATTCCGAAACTTACGAAAATCCTGGCGGCTGCAGCATTTATCGCTATTCGGCCTTCTGGAACGATCGACAGTGCCGGCGACTCAACCCTCGTCCCGGACCTCTTAAACACTTCATACGCCATGTGGCTACCCATCTCATAGTACTACGTCGAAGGCGTATGTGAAACCTTTTATATGACCTTTTATTTGTCCGTTTATCTATGCTTCCCGGCCCTAAGATCAACAAGCGGACTTGGCCTTGCCTCTCTGGGTGTTGCCGCCCGCAAGCGGGTTTCGCGCGCAAAACGATGGGAGTCGCTTCCTGGCCGATGCCCAGTAGCAGCTATCGCATTGCACGCACGGGATTTCGTGTGTTAGTTTCGACTCGGAGAGTTCCGCTTGCGACACACGGTTCCGGCGGGGATGGAGCGCAAGGAAACGGACGTTTACCTGCGGCTCGATTCGGCGCGTCTTCCCCAGCATATCGCCATCATCATGGACGGAAACGGGCGTTGGGCCCGGCGACGGCACATGCCGCGCGTCGCCGGACATCGCGCCGGTGTCACCGCCGTGCGTTCCACGGTCGAAACCGCCGCGCGCATCGGCATTCCGGCGTTGACGCTCTATGCCTTTTCCGAGGAAAACTGGAAGAAGCGTCCGAAGACGGAAGTCGATTTCCTGATGCGGCTTTTATGCCGCTATCTCAAAGCGGAAATCAAGACGCTCAACGAAAACAATATCCGGCTGAAATATATCGGACGCCGGCATGAGCTGCCGGAATCGGTACAGCGCGAAATGGCGGAAGCGAGCGACGCCACATCGAAAAATACCGGAATGCTGCTGACGCTGGCGTTGAATTACAGTGCGCGCAGCGAGATCGTCGACGCGTTTCGCTCGCTGGCCGAGGCTGCGGCCCGTAATGGCGGCCTCGACCACATGGCGGTCGACGAACAGCTGATCAGCGACCATCTCTACACGCGCGGCCTGCCCGATCCCGACTTAGTAATTCGCACCAGCGGCGAGATGCGGCTGAGTAACTTCCTGCTCTGGCAGCTGGCTTATGCGGAGATCTATGTGACGCCGACGTTGTGGCCGGATTTTCGCGGCGTGCAGCTGCTCGAGGGCATTGAGGAATATCAGAAGCGCGACCGCCGCTATGGCGGGCTGGGGCCGGACGGGCATGTTCCGCCGCCTGCGCCCCTGCGGGCGCACGCCGAGGCGAAACGTTGATTCGCACGGGTGCTGCTCTACGACTTGCGGCAAAGACTTCTACCATTGGTCTCATAGGTGGACCTCAGAGCAAGCGGCGAGGCCCTCAGGGGCTAAAGCCCGCGTTTTTATTGGCGGGTAACGGCACGGCTGAAGCCGTGCCCTTCCCAAAAACCATTTATGAGACGAATCCTAGTCGAACCGTAACCCCCTTCAAATGATCAAGCGCGTCGCGACCGCCGTCGTTCTAATTCCCCTGGTCTTGCTGCTGGTGCTGAAGGCGCCGCTTTATGTGCTGGCGCTGGTGGCCGGAGCGATCGCGCTGTTGGCTATCGTCGAATTCTTGAAGCTGGTGACGCATTACGGAGTCCAGCCGCTGGGGACGGCGACGTATGCCTTCGTCGCGCTCTTCTTTGTGTTTGTGATTGTTGTATCCACCAACCGCACGCCTCTGGTGGAGACTACGGCCATCCTCTATGGGATGGCTCTGGCGGCGGCGCTCGCACCGTTTGTGTTTCTGACCGTGGCGATGCGACGCGCAGAGTTGGCCAGTGGCTACCCGGCGGCGGCGGTTTCGACGTTTGCCTTCGCGTACATTGCGATCCCGATGGCGCTGCTGGTTGCGATCCGCCAGCAACCCGCCGGAGCGATCTGGACGATCTACACGCTGCTCGCCGTCTGGGCGGGAGACATCTTCGCGTACTTCGTGGGTAAGTCGCTGGGGCGGCATCGCATGTCGCCGCGGATCAGTCCGAAGAAAACGTGGGAAGGCGCGGTGGCGTCGATCCTGGCCAGCGTAATCGTCGGCACGCTTTGGTTTCAGCACGCGCCCGGAATCAGCGCCGCTCTGCTGCGGACTGGATTGATTGACCGCCGCGATGGCATGTTCGGGTTGGAGCAGCCGCACCTGTGGCCTATCATTCTATTGTCGGCAGTCGTCAACCTCGCGGCGCAGTTGGGCGATCTGGTCGAGTCCCTCGTCAAGCGGGGCGCCGGAGTCAAAGACTCGGGCACCATCCTCCCCGGCCATGGAGGCATGCTCGACCGCATCGACGCCATGCTGTTCGCAGTGCCGGTGGTGTGGGCGTATGGCGCGTGGCGGCTGATGCAGTAGGACGAACCGCTGTGTACCCGGCGCAGCGCGGGCGGTTGAATGCGATGCAAGATTCAGTTCTGAGCTTGTCGGATTGGACTGAAGCGAATGGATCGCTCCGTGATCCTTGTCGCGCGGCTTCGACAGGCTGCGGAAAAAGTTGTTTCTGAGCGTAAACAGTGCCCTCAGCGGCTAAAGCCGGATTCAAAACAATGCACTTACCGCAGCGCTGAAGCGCTGTGCCACCCAAAATCAACGACAACAGCGAGTTCTTCCGCAGGCTTTTCGAGGCGGATGCAGCCAAACCGGATTCATGAGGGGATGGAAATGCATATGCAATTACAGACGTCAGCAAGCAACAAGGCCCGGCGGATTTCTCTTTCGGGATTTAACCTGATTAATTCTCCGCTTCTCAATAAGGGAACAGCCTTCTCGGATCACGAACGCGATATTTTTGGCCTGCACGGTTTATTGCCACCGCATGTGGGAACTCTTGACGAACAGATTGAGCGGCGGATTAAAGCATTCCGGGAACAGCCGAACGCCTTCCATAAATACGCTTTCTCCGCGAACTGCAGAATTCGAACGAGACGCTGTTCTATGCGCTCGTAGTGCGCAATATCGAAGAGATGCTGCCCGTGGTGTATACCCCAACGGTGGGTGAGGGTTGCCAGCGCTTCAGTGAGATATGGAGAAAGCCACGAGGTTTGTTCCTCAGTTATCCAAATCGACATCGTATCGATCAGATCCTGGGTCATTCCCGTTACGACGGTGTGAAATGCATTGTGGTCAGCGATGGGGAACGAATCCTGGGGCTCGGCGATCAAGGCGCGGGAGGCATGGGCATCCCCATCGGGAAGATGGCCCTTTACACTGCGCTGGCCGGCATCCATCCGGGGCATTGCCTTCCGATTCTGCTCGATGTGGGAACGGACAACGAGGAGAGATTAAAGAGTCCAATTTATATCGGATGGACGCATCATCGGGTCCGCGGCGAAGAGTACGACGCCTTCGTTGATGTTTTTGTGAACGCTGTGAAGAAGCGCTGGCCGCACGTTCTTTTGCAGTGGGAGGACTTCGCCGGTTCGAATGCCTCTCGGCTTCTGGCTCGCTACAAAGACCAACTCTGCACTTTTAACGACGATATTCAAGGCACGGCGGCGGTGGCGTCCGCGACGCTGCTCTCTGCGATCAACGTTACGGGCGTGCCGCTGGAACAACAGAAGATCGTTGTATTTGGCTTCGGAACCGCGGGTATAGGCATTACCACCCTGTTAGAACAGTTCATGCATGACAAGGGCATTCCGAAGGCGGAAGCTCGCAATCGCTTCTACGCGGTCGACCGCTACGGCCTGATCACGGAAAAGAGCAAAGAGGTGCGGCCCGAGCAACTGCCCTACGCGCGCAAAGAACAGGAAGTGCGGGGATGGAGACAACCGAATGGAGAGATCGGCTTGCAGGATGTGATTCGCCATGCCAAGCCTTCTGTCCTCATCGGGGTGTCGGGTCAAGGCGGAGCCTTCACGGAAGAAGCGGTGCGCGAAATGGCCAGGAACACAGATCGACCGGTCATCTTCCCGCTTTCGAACCCCACCACGAGCTGCGAAGCAACTCCTCAGGACTTGTTGAATTGGACCGAAGGACGGGCGCTCGTCGGTACCGGCAGTCCGTTCGAACCGGTGACGATTTGGGGAAAGAAGGTTCGCATCGACCAGACCAATAACTCGTACATATTCCCCGGGCTGGCTCTGGGGATTGTTGCCTCCCGAGCCAAACGCGTCACCGATGCGATGGTCATGGCTGCGGCTAAGGAATTGGTACGTCTGGTCCCGACACAAAAAGATAAGAAGGCGAGCCTGCTGCCGTCTCTTTCGGATTCGCGCCAGCTGAGCCGTTCCATCGCTCTGGCTGTGGGCCGCCAGGCTATTCAAGATGGCCAGGCGCAGGTTGTCGGTGAAGAGAGCCTGGAACGAGAACTCCAGGCGAATATTTGGGAACCAGTGTACGTGCCCTATGAACGCAAGGCCGCGAAGCCTTGAGATGGCGATCCGCGAGACGAAGGCGGGATGAAGGCTATCGAGGGGGAAGAAAACTGGCGCGCCCGGAGAGATTCGAACTCCCGACCTACAGCTCCGGAGGCTGCCGCTCTATCCAGCTGAGCTACGGGCGCGCGGTGGATTTATCCAGTGTACATCTCTGGCACAGGCGTCTCAAACGCTGTGTAGAAACGCGGCTTGCCGCGTCTCCCGCTGACGGCTCAACAGCCGCCGACTTTCCAGAAATGTTCATCCTGATAGTCGAGGCGAAGCAGGCGATTGCGCGGATCGTGACGCTTGCCGCAATTGGGACAAGGAATGAAGCTGCGGAGGTGCATTCCCTTCCGATCGTAATCTTCGGAGACGGCAAAGCTGGCGCCGCAACTGCAGGGAATGAGAAACATGCGAGGGTTCTTCGCGGATGCTTTCACCGACTTCGTTGTGTCCGGTTTCATCGGCGGCAGAATTCAAGGATCCCAATCATCGCAGCGCAAACCAACGACACGCAAGAAAACACAAGCCACAGCATCGCCGGGATCGCACCGAACGACCTGCGAACCATACCCCACATCCATGCGGCGAGTGCCGCAAAAACTGAGCCGAGCAGTATCTCAAAGCAAACGGTCTCGACAGTTGCCGGCCTGATCATAAAACGATTCTCGGCGGTCGTTCAGGATGATTCTCCTACCGCCGCCATCGACCCTCTCCTCCGTTGGTTCGATTGCAGAACCTTCTTCCGCAGACGCAGAGATTTCGGCGTGACCTCGACGAACTCATCGTCGGCGATGAACTCAATCGCCTGTTCGAGATTCAGATTGCGATACGGCACCAGGCGTATCGCCAAGTCGGAAGTCGAAGCGCGCATGTTGGTCAGCTTCTTCTCGCGCACAATATTAACGTCGAGATCCGTGTCCTTCGCGTTCTCACCGATGATCATGCCCTCGTAGACATCCACGCCGGGACCCGTGAAAAGCACGCCGCGCTCCTGCAGATTGTAGAGCGCGTACGAAGTCGTAAGCCCCGGCCGATCGGCGATCAGCGCGCCGGTCAGGCGGTGCGGAATCTCTCCCTGCCACTCGATGTATCCGTCAAAAAGCGCGTTCATGACGATGGTGCCGCGCGTGTCGGTGAGCAGCGTGCTGCGCAGTCCGATCAGGCCGCGGCTGGGCACGCGGAATTCGACGCGCACGCGGCCATAGCCGTGATTGTGCATGTTGGCGACTTCGCCTTTGCGCGACCCGACGTGTTCCATGACCACGCCCACGAATTCTTCGGGGATATCGACGGTGAGGTGCTCGACCGGCTCCATCAACTTGCCGTCGATGTGCTTGGTGACGATCTCGGGTTTGCCGACCATCAGCTCGTAACCTTCGCGGCGCATCATCTCGATCAGGATGGAAAGCTGCAACTCGCCGCGGCCAAGCACCTTGAACGAATCCATGCTCCCGGTCTCTTCCATGCGCAGCGAGACGTTGGTGAGCAGCTCTTTATCCAGGCGTTCGCGCAGGTTACGCGAAGTGACGTAGGTGCCTTCGCGTCCGCAAAACGGAGACGTGTTGATGGTAAAGAGCATGGCAATCGTCGGCTCGTCGATGACGATGGGCGGAAGCGGTGCGGGATTTTCCGCGTCCGTGATTGTCTCGCCAATGGTGATGCCTTCGACGCCGGCGACAGCGATGATGTCGCCCAGCGAAGTTTCCGTGATGTCGGTGCGCTTGAGGCCGGAAAAGCTGAAGAGCTTGGTGATTTTTGTCTTGTGAAAGGAGCCGTCGCGCTTGGCGATCGCAACGTCTTCGCCGGTCTTCATGGCTCCATTAAAAACTCGGGCAATGGCGAGACGGCCGAGATAGTCGCTGTAGTCGAGGTTCGCGACGAGGATTTGCAGCGGGCCGTTGGCATCTCCTTGCGGCGCGGGAATGGTGTCGACGATCGCCTCAAACAGCAGACGCAGGTCTTCGCCCGCCGCTCCCTGATGAACCGCGGCGGTGCCCGTCTTGGCATTGGTGTAGAGAACGGGAAAGTCGAGTTGTTCTTCCTTGGCGTCGAGATCGATGAAGAGGTCGTAAACTTCGTTAAGAACTTCCTGCGGGCGCGCGTCGGGACGGTCGATCTTGTTGATGACGAGAATCGGTTTCAGATTGGCTTCGAGCGCCTTGCTGAGCACGTAGCGCGTCTGCGGAAGCGGGCCTTCGCTGGCGTCGACGAGCAGCATGACGCCGTCGACCATCTTGAGGGCGCGCTCCACTTCGCCGCCAAAATCGGAGTGCCCGGGCGTGTCCACGATATTGATTTTTACGCCGGCATAGAACACTGCCGTATTCTTGGCGAGGATGGTGATGCCGCGCTCGCGTTCGAGATCGTTCGAGTCCATGACGCGCTCGGCGACGGTCTCGTTGTCGCGAAAGGTGCCGCTTTGGCGGAGCATGGCGTCCACCAGCGTGGTCTTGCCGTGGTCCACATGGGCGATAATGGCGATGTTGCGAATACTTGGATTCAGATCGAAAACTCCTCGAGGTTTGCCTATGGGCGTGTACTACTACTTTACTATGGCGGCGAGCTTTGGAGGTTGAACGAATAAAGCTTTTGGGAGTCGCGCGGCGGTCCAAGGGATTTCGAGAGCCAGTCTAGTGTAGTCTTCCGGTAGAGACGAGGCTTGCCTCGTCTCCGACGCCAGACGCGGCGAACCGCGTCTCTACAGAGGAATTATTGTTGGGAGAATTCGCATGAGGCAGAGTTTGAGCGGAAAGAAGAAAGTGGCGGTGCTGGGCGCGGGAAAGATCGGATCGATTCTGCTGCAGTCGTTCTTGCGCGACGGATTGTTATCGCCGGCCCAGACCTGGGCCACCGTGGCGCATCCGGAGCGGGCGCGGCTGCTGAAGGAGAAGTTGAAGGTCCACGCGGGCACCGACAATTCCGAGGCGGTGAAAGACGCGGACGTGGTCTTTCTCTGCGTGAAGCCGCAAGTGGTGGCCGACGTGGTGCGGGAGATTCGCGCGCACTTGAATGGGAACCAACTGGTGATTTCGGTGGCGGCGTCGGTTCCCACCGAGATGATTGAGCGGGCCATGGAGAAAGAAGTGCCGGTGGTGCGGGCGATGCCGAATACTCCTTGCGTGCTGGGCGCGGGCATGACAGCGCTGTGCAAGGGGAAGTTCGCGACCCGCCAGCATCTGGAAATGGCGACGAAGTTCTTTGATGCGGTGGGGCGGACGGTGGCCGTCGACGAAAAACATATGGACGCGGTCACGGGATTGTCGGCGAGCGGGCCGGCGTACATCTACATCATTCTGGAATCGCTGGCGGAGGCGGGAGTGAAGGTAGGCTTGCCGCGCGATGTGGCCACACTGCTGGCGGCTCAAACGACCATGGGCGCGGCGCGCGTGGTGCTGGAGACAGGGGACCATCCGGCGCTGCTGAAGGATGCGGTGACCACTCCAGCGGGATGCACGATCGACGGCATCATGGAACTGGAAGAAGGCAAGCTGCGCGTGACGTTGATTAAAGCGGTGGTGAAGGCGGTGCAGCGGGCGAAAGAGTTGGCGTTCTCGTAGAGGGAGCTCCAATCTGACATAAGATGCGATAGCCAAGACTTGGCCTTGCAGACCGTGATGTCCGATGGGGTCGCTACTTGTCAGGCAAACCCGTTGGCGGGGCGAATAGACGGCGCACGCTTGCGCTATCGCCTGATTTCATCAACCAATCGGGTTTTCCATGGTGTCTAATTCTCTGGGGGCCACTACGATGGCCGGAGGTCGGAGTTTGCGCTTTGCCGTGTATCTATTCATCTCAGTCGCCGCACTCTCAATCGGAGGAATCGTCGCGCTTCGAGTCTATGCTGCGAACGTGGCGAGGCAGGCCGAACGGTTGCAAACGGAAGTGCTGCGGTTGAAACCCGGCGTCACTACGCTTGAGGAACTTCGCAACTTTGTGAGTCGGAGTGAACGGCCTGCGGGTTACGCGGGTTTTGACGGCCCCGTGTGCAACGAATCCGAGTGCGTCGTGTCGATTGGGCCGAGCGCAAATACGCCCCGACGATTATCCGTCTTTGGTGTTCGTCCCGCAGACTACGGCGCGATTGTCGAGGTCGGGGATGGCATTGTGCGGAGGGTCTCTTTCACTGTGCATTACCTAGCGGCGCACGGTCAGACCTTTCACGTAACGCTCATTCTGGTTCAGAAATTTAGTCCTAGCGATCTGCGGAGTTCTTCGATATCGAAAGCGCATCCGGCATTTGCGGTCTGCGGAGACGCGTTGCGAACCGAAAATGGCATTCAAATAGGCCAATATCTGAACGTCGGAATCGCAACCGACAGCACGAGTGAACGGATTCGCCTGAAATCCGCCTGTGTCACTTCGTTGCGTGGATGCTCTGACCCCGCTGAACTCTTTCAGGTGGAAAACACCTCAGTCCCTGATTTGATTCAACAGGGCATCCCTCCTCGATGCACCTCCGAAAACCTTGCCTGGTCGGGCGACTGGTGGCCTCGGGGAACGTACCCTAAATAGAGAAAGCTGCTCTAGTTGGCGATAAATCCCGATTACACTCAAAATCCCCGCATCGGAAAACCCGTCTGTGTTCGATACGTGGAGTCTCGCCAAGATTGTCCGCAAGGTCGAGTTCAAGCTACTACATGTGAGAACATCGTTCGTCCCTGCGGAGTCTGTCTCGTAGCCCAGGTGCCGTCCCTTGCGGGACTCGATTGGTTCCATTTCCGCCTACCCGGCACTGCCGTGCCGGACTTTCCAATCCCGCCGCTTCGCGGCCAGTGCACCGTCGGTCTCAATCTGCTTCATCGCTCCCAAGAGCGCGCCTGCTGGCAGCACGGCCCGCCTCGCGGATGACAATTCACAGAAAAATGGTTGCCCAGCGAAACCGATGTCAGGCGGATTCGGGGCCGCGCAACTTGGGTGCGGGGGAGGGGTTTGCATTCGGTAGATGCGGCTCCCCGGCAACGAAAGCGCGGGAGTCGCGAGGAGTGGGATCGAAAGGAGGACGGAATATGAAACGCATGATCGCTGGGGTTCTGCTGTTAATTGGACTAGGTGCGGGAACGATGTTTGCCGAAGATGGGTGGCGGGATCGGCGCGACATCCGGCGCGATGAGGCCAAGATTGCGCATGACCGCCGCGAACTGCGGCGCGATCGGTACCACGGAGACTACGCAGCGGCACGTCATGAACGAAGGGAACTGCGGCGCGAATATCGCGACGTGAACCGGGATCGCCGCGACCTGTATTGGGACCGGCGTTAGCAGGCGGTGACTTCAATACGTCTGCAGTATGCCAGTAAGCTAAGTTTGGCCCACGCGCGGCGACACGGGCGTGGGCCCTTTACATACGCAACCAAGTTTCAATCTCGGGCCTTAGTGGTGGTCGCGGTCGTCGTCGTGATGGTCCCGATCGTGGTGGTCACCGCAACGACGCTTTACTTCTTCGAGTTGCTCGCGTCGTTTGTGGGCTTGTTTGCTGTCCTCGCCGTGGCGCTGGACCGCGTCACGCAGCTTATCTTCCGCCTGGTGAATTTGCCGTTCACATGCTTCGTGTCTGTCGTCTCTGTCGTCAGCCTTTGCTGGGAGGGACGAGCCCACCAATCCGACGATCGTCAGCAAGGCAACGCAAAGAATTCGAATGGTCCGTGTCATAGCTTCTCCTTGTGAATCGTAATTTTGAGTTGGACCCCGTTAAGCTTCAGCCGATGTGGACACCCTTTTCGCGAGAGTAGCCTGAGTGGCTTCCTTTGCGCAACTGCTGGATAGATGGGATGCACAGACTTCGGCACGCGCTCCACCCTCATTTGTGACGCGCTCTAGTTCGGCAGTCTGAAGCTCAGAGTTACATCGGTTTGGAACTGGGCGGGATGGTCGTGGCGGCGATAGGGTTGGTAGCGCCAGTGGCGGATGGCCTCGGTGGCGGCGGCGGCTAGCGCGGCATCCCCGCTTAGGGTGCGGACACTGGAGACGGAGCCGTCTTCGGCGACTTGGACTTCGAGGACGACGTTGCCGGCGCGATGGGCGGCGATGGCTTCGGGGGGATAGTGGGGCTCGGTGCGGGTGAGGAGGCGGGCTTCGGCTTGCGCGGGAGCGAGCCAGACGCTGTGCGACGGGGCGACCTTCGTGGTCGACGATGCTTCGATGATCGCATTGCTCGATTGCCTGGCGGCAATGGGGTTGGCGGGTTGACGCTGCGGCCGGCCGGGCTTGGCCGGAGTCGGTCTCATGCGGAAGATGAGTTTGCCTTTTTCGTAGACAACCAGTTCGTCGGAGGCGGGCACGGCGGGCTTGGTCCTTGTCCTCGCGGGTTTGGGCGCCGCGGCGGATCTTGCCGATTCACCCGGCTTGGATATGGTCGGGGGCGGGGAGATCTGGGCAGACGACGCACCGGTGCGCAGCCATCCGATGCGGGAGCCAATGAGGAAACTGACGGCAAGGGCCGCCACAATGGCTAGAGTTCCGAGGACCAGGGTCCAGACTTCTAGAGTCCGGGGCTGGTGGGAAGTGCGACGAGTGGGCAGCGAGCTTACGGCGATGGCATCGGGCGGTGCGGACGGAACCGACGCGGATAGGTTAAACGCGGAGGGGAGGGTATTCATCCGTACATGCGGCAGAACGACCTCCGGCGGAAGGGCGTGGGCGGCGGGTGGGCGCTGACTGTCGATCGCGGCGCGGCGAATGCGAGCGCACTCCTCCGCGAAACCTTCCAGCAGTTTCTGATCGGAGTCCGAGAAGGCGGCGGGTGAGGTCGAGAAGGCTTCGAGGAGTCCGCTAACCTGAGCGGGCTGGTCGTTACTGTCGTTGAGATTGACGGTACGATCCTTGTCGGTAAGATCGAAGACGGGAACGATGAGGATGGAGCGGATGCCGAGATGACGGGAGACGGCGGGATCGACTCGCGGGTCATACTCGGTATCGACGGAAAGCTGGGGAAGATGGGTTTGAAGACATGCGCCGGAAAGGCCGTCGCGGGTGCTGAGGGGGACGCCGAGATCGGGGGCGAGGGGTCCGGTGGCGGCGCGGCAGACCAACTCATCGCCGCGGGCGAGAGCGAGGGCGGCGCTGCCGGCGCGAGTGGCTTTGGCAGCGCGCACTACGAGTTCGTTAAGCACTAGATCGAGCGCGAGGTCGGGCGGAAAACCGGCGAGGAGGTTCTGCTCAAGAACGCAGGTCAGGTCGGGATGCGAATCGTCAGGGCGGAACTCGGACCTCGACATGGGTTGCGGGAACATAACTTGTTCCGGCCGCCTGCGACGATGCGGAGAAAAGCAGGCTCAAAGGCGAGTTTGCCGCGAAACCATGGGGAAGTCAATTCACTACTGGTAACTACTGCCCGGTTTCGGTGAAGACGGCGGGGCTGGCAACTCCGGTGACCGTGGCATTGATGGTGACGGTTCCGGGAGACAACGGCAACGTGTAGAACTGGGCGGCAGTCCCCGAGGTGCTGGTGAGGACGGGATTCGCGTTCGCGAAACTGCCTCCGGCGCCGCCGTCGTCAAAGGTAACACCGGCGCTGGGAACGGGATTGCCGTACTGGTCGGTCACGAGCACGGTGAGAGCGAGAGGCAATTGCATCCCGGCGGGGGCGGATTGATTATTGCCGCCGGTGACGGCGATGCTCGAGGCGGGTCCGGCAACCGAGTATTCGACGAAGGAAATGTTCTTGAAACCAGTGGAACTGGCGGTGACCGTAATCTTGGCGACGGTGGTGGGCAACTGTAGAGTCGTACTAGCCAAACCCGTAGCGCCGCTGACTGCGGAAGGCGGATTCGGAACGGCGCCGTAGTTGGCGGTGAAGTTGACGGTTACACCGGCGACGCCGTTATTGTAGACGTCCTCGGCTTTGGCGACGATGGGCTTGGCAAGAGTGGAACCGGCGGCGCCGGTCTGCTGACTTCCGCCCCAGGCGGCGAGCTTTACCGCGGGGCCGGGGGTAGCGGTTTCAGTGGCAGTAGCGCTCGCAAAACCAGTCCCAGACATCGTCAGGGTGTAGGTGCCCGATTTTTTCGGCAGGGTATAGAAGGTGGAGACGTTGCCGCTGGAATCGGTGACAGCTGAGGCGGTGGGACTGAACGACCCGCCTTTGCCGCCGTCACTGAAGTTGACGGTGACACCGACGTCGGGTTGTCCGGTGTACGGGTCGACGACCTGAACCTGGATGGGAAGGGGAAGCTGGGTAGCAACGGTAGCGGTCTGCGCGTTGCCCCCGGTGACGGTGGCGGGGTGAAACAACCCGTAAGTTTCGAGAGTGGTTCGGGTGCCGACATAGACCCTGCCGTTGGCGACGGTCTGAGTGGCAAAGTTGCCGAGAGCGGGCAAAGCGTCGCGTTTATTGGGGGCCTGAGCCGTGCCGTAGAGCATTTTGAGAGAAACGGCGTCAAAGGCTAGGAGTTGACCTCCGGAAATGACCCACAGAATTCCGTTGGCGTTACCGTTGGAGGAGATGGATGGGGAGTGGGCGCCGGAATATTTCGCGGGAGTTTTCAGCGGAGCGCCGAGCAATCCGGCTGACAGCGGATAAGCCAGGAGCGGAGAGCCACTGGGGGCGAAATACACGGTATTGTTCCAGTAGGCAGGAGAATTCATCATGACGTCGATGGGATTCGTGGGGCTCTGTGGGACGAGAACGACTTCCTGAAGGGCAGTACTATCTCCTGCGGAGTACATTCCCAGGTTGTCTCGATTGAGAACGAAGACGACGCCATATTTGCCGCTGACGACGAGTTCATGGGGCCAGGGGCCGTCTTGATCGGGGAGAACCATCGGCCCAGAGGAACTCAAGTCCATATCGTGGGAGTTGAGGAAGGCCACGTTCCACGGGGTGAAATAATCGGCAGGATCGACAGGGAGATCGGGAGCGAGCTTTAAGGCGGTCATGCAGTAAGTCTGGCCACCCGAAGGAACATCGAAGCCGTGGCCTCCGGCTTCCGCGGTGGACGCGAAGATGTTGCCGGCTTCATCGGCGGCGAGACCGTTGCCGCTCTGCCAGATGGAAGTTAATCCGTAGTCGGGTGAGGTGTTGAAGACTCCGAGTTGCGTCAGGCTGGCAGCGTCATAAGAAAGTACCCAGCCGCTGTTGGAGTCGTTGCAGCCGTTCGAGCCAAAGCCCAGGTAAAGAACGCCGTTGAGCAGCAAGAGGCCGGGGCGGTTTTTCTGGTGGAGGCTGTTGAAGTGGGTGACGTGTCCCTTCTGCTGGTGCTGGTAGCGGTGATCAGCACAGGGCTGCCCGGCTGCTCATTGCCGGTGGTGATATCGAGGGCGTGGAGATGGTGACGGACGGTGGTGTTGAGAACAGTCTTGGCCACCAGATAGATCGTGTTGGTGGAGGGATCGATAACGGGGGTTCCGACGATGCCTTCCTGAGAGAAACCGCCAAGGGTGCCGCAGGGAAGATAAGTACCGCTAGCCGTCGTGCCGCCGTTGAGCATGCTGGCGTACCAGAGCTGGATGCCGGTGTCAGCATCAATCGCGTAGACCGAATCCGCCTGGGTGACGACGTAGATGACGTTGTGAGTGCCCTGACCAGGAATGTTCACGTTGGGCATGTAGAGGGGCTGGGCCATCACGAAATAGTCGACAGGAAAAGTGAAGAGGCGGCCGAAATGGGTCATGTTGACGTTGGCTGGGGTGAGCAGAGTCTCGTTAGTGTTGGCGGCGTCGCGGGCGTTATCACCGCGGCTAGTTGGAAAGGGCGCCTGTGCGAACGAAAACGACAACAAAGCAAGGCAGACGACGGCGAGCATCAGGCCAATTTTGGGGGCAGCTGGCGTGCGGAACAGCGAATGATTCGTGGACCGAGAACACGCACCGGATTGGATGTTCCGACCATTCTCCGACAGAAATTGGCCCATCGCCTTGTTTCCTCCAAAATGTAGTGGCCAGAGATTCCCCGCCATTAGGTAGCACTTGGAACGCCGAGAAGGGATTTACGCGAAAAGCAAGAGCTTTAATGGAACCGCAACAAGGATGAGGGTTTATACAGTTGAAGGCGGTGGGATCACAATTCCACTATTTGGCTAGGTGCAAACTGTTGCACATTTTTGCGCTTTTTTCTTCGGGCTGCCGGCGATTTCATGCGGCACTGGATGGGTTCGCGATCAAGATGCAGTAAGCCTTCCAGGAGGCGATTAAGTTTTGCCTTGCCAGAGGGCGCATGGTCCCGACGCCAGCACTTCCGACGCATAAGGACTGAGGACCTTACTCCTGTTGTCCAAGAACCCGCAAACGACGGCGTAGTGAAAATGTTGAAAGGTCGAGCGAACGAGGTCGTCAGTCAGTTGCCCCGGTAAATCAGACGCCTTTGGATAAGGGTGTCGAAACCAGATTGGCTGCTGAAAGGACAGGGCAATGTAGTCCGACGAGATGGCGCCCGATCGCGCAAGCCCATAATCTCCGGCGTGAAGATTCTGCCGGAGAATACGCTGGCTCTCGCAAACCATCCAGAATCGTGCCCCAGAAGGCACGCGATCAACCAACTGCACGACGTTTTCCGTGACTAACGAAGCGCGACGGAACATTTCGAACTGATATACGAGTCTCACGCCCAGAACGACGAGGATGGCAAGTCCAAAAAGCCTGGCGCGGCGCGAATCCGGAAATCGCAGCGCCATAAGGCAGAGCAGCAAGCTCGGGATGGCGACGCGCGCATCGGCGCCACCACTATCCACCAAGAACTTGCGCGGCATGATTAAGAACATGAAATACAGGAACAAGCCCGCCCTCAAGATGGCCTTCGCATGACCTTCTCGATATCGAATCGCTAACAGCGCAACCCCGAACAACATCAACAAAACTAACGCATCGAGAGCGGTACTGCCGGAGCGGAACAGGGTAAAACCAGCGGCTACCTTCTCAAACGGTGTCGACGCTCCGATAACTCCAAAATTCAATTTCACCCCGTGGCCGTGCGGAAGCGAAATCCAAATCAGCGCAGCGGGAAGAAACGCCGCTGCTTCCAAGAACGTTCGTCGAGGAAGGCGGCGGCGCTCAAATATTTCGCCGATCCAGAAAAGACCCATGACGAGCACAGCAAACCCGAAGCCCGCTAGATGAGAAACGAACAGCGCCGTTAAAAGCGCAGACAGGCAAAGAAGAGACGAGATCTTCCAGGCGTCGCGCTGGCTGTACCACAGCGCCAAGCAAACCAACAGCAGCGCAACCGAGAAGGCATAGTTCACGAAACCATACTGATATGCGCCGTGAAATACCAGCAGGGCACAGCCCAGCGAGGTCCAAGAGGATGCGCCATGAATCGCACGGCCAAAAAAGTGGCAGCCCAAATTGAACAAAATCACCAGCAAACTGAGGAAGACCTTGCCGGCGGCGACAAGGCCAAGCGCCGGGACTAATGGCGTCGCCAAATAGTCGATGGCCATGTTGGGATTCGGCAGAACCGATTTTTCGAAAAGCTCCCGATACAGCGGAGAAGAGTCATAGTAGGCCAGGATATGCGCGCGGACAATATGAACCGGGTAGTCTGTCATCGCGTTATAGGAAGGGAGCCAAACCACTAAGAGTTCTAGAGCCAGGGCGAGAAGCAGGGCGCCACTGTAATACTTGGAACTCCCGGCGGAAACTAACATGCGAGGGAGGATAGCACCCTGCGGCGCGCAGCAGCAAGACACGGTCTTACCAGGGTAGGCAAAAGCATTTTCACTTGCGCCCCGCAATTGATGGAACAAACATCAATAATCGAAGCGGAGGCGGAGAGAGAAGGTACGGGGAGCAGCGACTGCGGTTCCCGAGAAGACGCTGGCGAAGTTGATCACGTTGAGGCGGTCGTTGAGATTGCGAATATCGCCCTGAAGGCGCACGGCGCGCGATTCTTTTTTGTAGAGGTCGACGGCGGCGGACAAATCGACCGACAGGGATGGGCGCACGCGTCCGGCGATAAGGTTGACGCGGTCGACTACGGCCTGGCCGAATTCGTCGACGAGGGTTGCGGTCGATTCGCCGTTCAGTTCGACCGGAAGACCGGTGCCATAGGAGGCGCCGGCGGAGGTCCAAAAGCGCGACCAGGGCTGGTAACGGAACTGTCCGTGCAGGGTGTGGCGCTGGTCCTGGGAGATCCAGATGCGGGAATTGGAGTTGAGAAGGCCGGAAGCGTCCTCGCCCAGAAATAATCCGCCGACGACCGGAAGACGCGCGGAAGCCACCATATAGGAGTAGTTCAACCAAGCGGACCACGGGCCCCACTGCGGGAGCGCGAGTTGGCTTTCGGCGCCGTACACGTGGGCAGAACTGAGCGCAACGGGAAAACTGACGCCCGTGTCGAGGAGAACATCGTCGTCGGCGAAGTTGCGCGTCGTGCGCTGGAACAGGTTGGCCGAGAGGTGAGCTTTACCGAAGAGTTCCGTGGTGGCGCCGAGTTCGTAGTAGTTGGCGCGTGACGGGCCCAGCGTGAGCTGAGCAACGTTGGCGTCGAGGGTACGCACTTTGGCGGAAGTGCTGAGGAACAGGTTCTCGATCGCAGGAGTGCCAAAGGCGCGATCGTAGGATCCGCGGAACACGATGCCGAGCTTGGGAACGTACCAGGCGAAACCGAAGCGCGGGCTCCAGGCGGACTCGGTGACGCGCACGCTGTAGTGGTCGAAGCGAATTCCGCCGCTTAGGCTCAGGTTGCCGAAATGCGCGTTGTCTTGAACGAAAAACGCCTGCTCGCGGTCGTCCCCGGATTGCTGGAAAAAGAAATCGGGCGGCGTGGAAGGATCGAAGATGGGCTGGCCGTTAATCTCGGTGGCGGTGATGTGGTAGGAAAATTGTTCGTGAACGAAGCTGTAGATGGAGTCGGCTCCAACTTTGATTTCGTGGTGATTGAAGTCGGCGGCGACGGTGGCGTTGACATAGCCTTCGCGGAAACCACGGTCTTGCATCGGCCGAATCGGCCAGGAAGATGCATTGGCCGTGAGGCCGGCTTCGTCGTCGCGCACGCGGCCCTGCACGGTGCCCAGGACGCTGGAAGAAAAAGTGTGCTGATACGAGACCTGGCCTGAGACTTCCTGATTGCTGCGATCCTCTCGTTGCAAGTTCTGCTGCTGGATAAGTTCGTTCGGAACCAGAAAACCAGCGCGATCGAAACTGAGCGAAAGGCGGAGGCGATCTTTCTGCGTGAGGTCGCGTTCGAAGCTGCCTTTGACCCCAGCGAGGGTGGCACGGTTGGTGAAGTTTTCGAGCACCGGGGGATCGAGAAAGCGGCCGGTGCGAGCCGCGTCCATGGAGAGGCCGAAAACGTTGCGGCCGTCGAAATAACTCGTGCCGAGGTAAGCGTTCTCGGTATCGAAACTGCCTCCGCCGAGGATGGCGGTGCCGTGCACGCCGCGGGCCGGATTGCGGTCGGTCACAGTTTCGACCACACCTCCGACCTTGCGGCCGAATTCTGGGGGGATGCCGGAGGTGTAGATCTTGACCGACTGCACATCGTCGAGATCGTCGGAGGGAGAGAAGGCGGGTGAGCGGTTGTTAAGGATGGGAAGTCCGTCGACGACATACTGTGTGTCGTACTCGGAGCCGCGCGGATGGACAACCCCGTTGGCCTCCAGCACCCAGCCCGGTTGCGACTGGACGACGTCGATCGCCTGGCGTCCGGGAATGGTGGCGGCCCAATCGCGCAGCGTGGCCGCGCCGAGTTGGTACGTGTTGCCGGGGTTCGTGGTGTCGAGAAGCGTGTCGGAATCCTTCACTTCGACGGTTTGAGCGACGGTAGCAACGGAGAGGACAACCGAAATTTTCTGCGGCAACTCGGAGCGGATCTCGACCAGCGAATTGTAAGCGGCGAATCCGGCGTGGTCGAGAGTCAGATGGTAGGTGCCCAGAGGCAACTTCCTGGCGACATATTCACCGCTTAGCGCGGTGTCAAAGGCGAGTTCGAAATGGCTGGCCTGGCTGACGAGAAGTCCGTGCGCGGGCAAGACGGCGCCGTCGGAATCGGTGACGGAGAGGCGGAGTTCGCCGGAGCGGTCCTGCGCGCGGGCCAGCGTGGTGACCAGAAGGAAAACAAGCGCGGCGCTGATCAGGGCGGCCTTGGTCGAGACGAAGCGCAGATAGATTCTCCGGGAGCGACGGCGGGGGATGCCTTCGCGATATTTTACAGCGATCACGGGCGAAGGCTGTTGGACAGGAGCGCTACAACTTCAGTGCGTGGAGCCGGGTGCCCTTGACCAGCGGGCTGCTAGAAGCGGTGATGGCGGTCACGGCTATTTGTGAGATTCGAATTCCCATTCCTGGCCCCGGAGGACGCCGCCAAGCCGATGGAGAGCTTTCAGGGCTGAAAAGACTGGTAAAGTAGGAATCGGCACACCGACGAGCCGGGGTGCAAATGGAAATTCTCAGGGAGAAGGCTCGCTATGCGCATCGCGGTGGTTGGGTCCGGATATGTAGGGCTGGTGACGGGGGCGTGCTTTGCGGATCTGGGGCACGTGGTTGTGGTGGTCGATAACGACGAAAAGAAGATCGCGGCGCTCACGAACGGCGAAGTGCCAATTCACGAACGATTTCTGCCCGAGTTGCTGACGCGGCACCGAGGAGGGCGCATCAAGTTTTCTTGCGACCTGCAGGCCGCCACGCGGGAGAGCGAGGTAGTGTTTATCGCGGTCGGGACACCGCCGACCGAAAGCGGCGACGCCGATATGTCGTACGTGGAATCGGTGGCGCGGGAAATCGCCGGCGGAGTGAACGGATACAAGGTAGTAGTGGAGAAGAGCACGGTTCCGGTGTACACGAGCCAGTGGATCCGGACCATCATCACGAGGAACGGGGCCGATCCCGCGCATTTCGATGTGGCTTCGAATCCGGAGTTTCTGCGCGAGGGGACGGCGGTTACGGATTTTCTCTATCCCGACCGCATCGTGGTGGGAGTGGAGAGCGAGCGGGCGGCGGAGGTCATGCGCCAGCTCTATGGGCCACTGACCAGCGGATGGTATTACGGGCGGGGGGAGGCGATTCCGCGTCCGGATGCGGCCGCGGGCAAAGCGCCGCCGCGGCTGATCGTCACCAGCACGAAAAGCGCGGAACTGATCAAGCACGCTTCCAACGCATTTCTGGCGATGAAGATTTCCTTTATCAATGCCGTGGCATCGATCTGTGAATCGGTGGGGGCGAATGTGCAGCAGGTATGCGACGGGATCGGGACGGATTCGCGGATCGGGCCGCGCTTCATGAATCCGGGAATCGGCTACGGAGGTTCGTGCTTTCCGAAAGATCTGATGGCGTTCCGGGCAGTCGCCAAGGAAAGCGGATACGACTTCCGGCTGCTGGAGGAAGTCATCCGCATTAATGAAGAGCAGCGCCACCGGTTCTTGCGCAAGGTGCGGGGTGTGCTCTGGACTTTCCGCGGCAAGCGGCTGGGCGTGCTCGGCCTCGCGTTCAAGGGCGGAACCGACGATATACGGGAGTCTCCGGCGATGTTGCTGGTGCAGGAACTGCTGCGCGAGGGCTGCTGCGTTTGCGCGTACGATCCGGCGGCGATGGAGCGGGCGAAAGAAGTGCTGAAATCGGGTGTCGAGTGGGCCTCGGATGCGTATGAGGCCGCGAAGGGCGCCGATGCACTGCTCATCCTGACGGAGTGGGAAGAGTTCGCGGCGCTCGATCTGGAGCGCCTCCGCACGCTGGTGAAATATCCGATCGTGCTGGATGGGCGAAATCTGTATGATCCAGCGGTGATGCTGGAGCACGGATTTTCTTACTACAGCGTGGGGCGTCCGGCGGCGTTGGCCGAGGAGTCGCCGGCGAGGACGCTCCCCAAGAAAAAGGAGCGTGCGTGACCATCGTGAATGCGCAACCCATGAACGCCCCTCCCACGATCTCGCGAGCCGCGAACCAACCCCGCGCGCTGGTGACGGGAGGAGCGGGCTTTCTGGGATCGCATTTGTGCGATGCACTGCTGGGCGAGGGCTATCGGGTGGTGGCGGCGGATAACCTTGTGACCGGGCGTCTCGCCAACGTCGAGCATCTGCGGAATGATTCGCGCTTTGAGTTTGTAGAGAAAGATGTTTGCGAGCCCGGCGAGTGGGGCGCGCTTGATTATGTGTTTCACTTCGCCAGTCCGGCGAGCCCGGTGGACTATGCCGCGCACGGGATCGAAACGCTGCGCGTGGGATCGTATGGCACGTTTGAAGCGCTGGAGACGGCGCGGCGGTGCGGCGCGAAATTCATGATGGCCTCGACGTCGGAGTGCTACGGGGATCCGATGGTGCATCCGCAGCCTGAGACGTATTGGGGGAATGTGAATCCGGTCGGGCCGCGGTCGGTGTACGACGAGGCCAAGCGGTTCTCAGAAGCGGTGACGATGGCGTATCGCCGCTATCACCAGGTCGATACCCGCATTCTGCGCATCTTCAATACTTATGGGCCGCGCATGCAGATCCACGATGGGCGGGTGATTCCGAATTTCATGTGGCAGGCGCTGCGGGGAGAAGATCTTACGGTGTATGGCGACGGCAGCCAGACGCGCAGCTTCTGCTATGTGAGCGATGAAGTGGATGGGATTCTGCGTCTGGCGCGATCCGCCGAGCACGAGCCGGTGAATGTCGGCAATCCGACTGAGTTCACAATTCTAGAGTGCGCGCGGCAAGTGATTGCGACGACGGGGTCGAAGAGCCAGATCAAATTCGAAGCGCTGCCGCAGGACGACCCGAAGCAACGGCGTCCGGATATTTCGAAAGCGAAGCGGCTCTTGGGATGGGAACCGAAAGTCGAGTTGGAGAGCGGCCTGCGACTTTCGCTGGAATATTTTCGCCGGGCCGTGGCGGAGAAGGCGCAGTTGGCTTAGCGGTGTTGTTCGTCGAGCGATGGACCGGTGGCGAGAACCGCAAGCAGGCGCATGACTTCTTCGCGCTCGACCGAATCGCGGAACATGAAGCGCACGCCCATGCCGAAACCGGGATGGGTGGCCAGCACCTGCCCCCGGATTCTCAATTTCACGTCGGCGGTGCGGACCAGAATCTCCACGCCCGACTGTGCGGAAAGCGGGGAGGGCATTTCGACGTAGCAACCGCCTTCGCTGATATCGGACAAGGTGCAGCGATTGGGGACGCGGTCGCCGAGACGATAGACTTCCGCTCCGAGTTTGCAGGCGAGGCGAAACTCTCCGCGGCGGTTACCGGCGTTGGAGAGGAGGGTTGCGTCTTTTGCCTCGGCCGTTCTTTCGCGCTGGGGGCGAGCGCTTGTCGGTGGCTGGGCGGGCAATCCGCTCGCCGGAAGGGCATCACCGTGCTGCAGCCAGGTCTGGATGAGGCGGCGAGAAGACTGCGGCACGTCGAGAAAACGAATCCCAGTGCGGCCGCTCGCATCCTGCCAGGCCACCTCCCCCGACAAGCGGACCAGTTGCTTCTGGCCGGGAAGAGCGAACTCGAAATAAACCTTGCATGCGGGTGGAATGCGGCTGGCGGTGACGAGAGCGGTTCCGCCGTCGCTAAGGTCGGTCAGAGCCGCGTTCAGTTCGGGCGCTCCCGGATAGGCGACGTTGGCGGTTGAACTGACAGGCTTGCGAGGAGAGCGGCGGCGTTCGCGGCGCATCAGGCCGCGGGCGGCGCGCAGGCTCATGCGGGTGCGCTCCGACGAGAGCGGGCGATAGAGAACAAAGTTGGCGCCGAGCCCGAACACCGGGCGCGCGTTAAACGTGCCATCGACAATCGCAATCAACATGCTGGAGCGGTTCTTCGAGGACTGCCGCAGGCGCGCCAGGAATTCTTCGGAACTCCGGTCGGCGCGATAGTCGAGGACGATGGCGTCGAAGTGCCGGCTGTCCAGCAGTTCCAGCCCGCAGGAGATCGAGGTCGTGTGCTCGGCCACCATCCCCAGCTCGGACTGCATGAGTGCGAGCAGGCTGGCCGAGTCCTGATCCGGGCACACCACAAGGGCGCGTAGATCCATAATTGTCGATGGTAAGAGAGGCGGGTACCAACGACAAGTTACCTGTGTCACTCTGGTGGTAAGAGTTTGGAGCCTGTTTTGGCCATCGGCTTGCCTCTTGCCCGCCGAGCATGTTCTTCACGTTTTCTGGAGATGTTATCCTCAACTCCTTCGAGCCCACTGGGGTGTGGGCCGCCGATGGCAATGAATCCTGGGGTAATGGCTTCGCATGGCAAATCGATCTGAAAATCGCGGATTATGGCTGCTGTTGGGGCTGCTGGCGGCCCTTTCCCTGAGCCTGTTTCTGGTTCCGGCGTTCGTCATCCGGCCATTCCGCCACCAGTCGGAGAGCGCGTTAGCTCTGGCGATCGCGGTGAAGCGGATTGCGCCCGCGCTCTCCCTGGTCGCTCTGGCGGGCACGGTCGAGCTGGGGTGGTGTCTGTGGCGGAGCTCGTCGAAATTGTTGCGGTCCGGCATTGCCTTGGCGCTGCTGCTCAGCGTGGCGTCGGCGATGATGGTGCGGCAGAACTACTTTGAATGGATGTTCCATCCCATCACAGCCGCGGGGTTCGTCTCGGCCGACGATGCCCGCCTCAGCGACGAGGAAATGGTGATGGCGGTGCAGGTCGGCCCCGAAGCGCGCGCTTACCCGATCGTGCAGATGGCCTACCATCACATCTTGAACGACACGGTGGCCGGGGTGCCGATCGCCGTTACTTATTGAACGCTCTGTCACACCGGTCTGGTGTGGAAGCGAACGGCGCGGGGACGCGAACTCCATTTCTATCTGGCGGGAATCAATAACCAGAATTTTCTGATGCGCGATCGTGAGACGGGCTCGTGGTGGCAGCAGGTCACGGGGCGCGCGATCGCAGGCGAACTGGCAGGCAGCGCGCTCGAATTGATGCCGAACGACGAGCTCACATTCGGCTTGTGGAAGTCGGAGACACCGCAGGGACGCGCGCTGGTGCTGGCGCCGGTCCCCGGACACGAAAAAGATTACGACAAAGAGTGGGAAAAAGAAGTTGCGAAGTATCCGGTGCCGCTGACGTTTCCCGGGCAGGGGCTGAAAGATCGCGACGTAGTTCTGGGAATCGTGATTGGCGGGCAGGCGCGGGCTTTTCCTCTGGAAAAGGTGCGTGGGGCGAGCCCGGTTGATGACAAGATTGGCGGCGTGCCGGTGGCGCTGGTTACCGGGCCCGACGGCGAGTCGGTGCGCATATTCCGTTCGCAGTGGAACGGATTGGACATCGAGCTCTATCGCGATGCACAGAATCCAGAGTGGCGGCTCGTCGATTCGCAAGGCAACACCTGGAACTTTTCCGGATGCGCAACCAGCGGGCCGGCAGCCGGCCAGTGTCTGGAGAAGATCAATTTCTTGAAGGACTACTGGTTCGACTGGAAGAACTACAACCCGCGGACCACGGTATACAGCCACTAGCGTAGTGCGACGGAAATACTGAGCATTAAATATTGTGCTCGCTCTGCGTGATCCGTGGTGCTCGGCGAGGAGTTCAAAGGCCGTAACCACAGAGGGCACAGAGGATCACAGAGGAAAGCAATTCAGGCTGCGCCCATCCCTACTTTGCGGTAACTTCGCCGAGTTTTTTTAGCATGCCGCCGATTTCCGGGTTCGACATGAAGTTCTTCCACAGCAAACCGGTCCGGTAGTTCTCAATCATGACGACGATCGGCGCCTGATTCAGCCCCATGTAGATGGGTGCGACCCAGTTCGCGCTCGGGTTCAACGCATCGCGTGGACCGTAGATATCCCACATCTGGTCGCCGAGGTCACGGTAGAAGTGCTTGAAGGCGGCCATCGATGCCTCCGGCGTGTAGGGGAAAGAAGCCAATGCTCCGGTAGGCGTGAGCGTTCCACGGTCATCGAGGTCGTCGGGAGCGTGCGGCACGTATCCATCGGGACCGTCACTGGCGGTCAGTCCCCAGGCATTGGCGCCGTAACCGGCGAAATGCTTAGGGTTTGCGATCGAATACGCGCGATTGATCAAAGCGATATTGCGATTATTTTCGAAATAGGATTTCGTGAAGCGATCATGAAGGCTGTGGGGATCGAAACCCATGAACGAATAGTGTGTGAAAAACAGCGGGCCCCCGGTACCGACCCCGACGTCGAGCTTGATCCCAAAATAAGTGTGCCCGTTGCCGTAGTGGTCACCCTCCTTGCTTCCGGACCAACCTTCGCGATAGGCGATTGCGGGCTGCGATTGTCCGACCCATCCCGAGTAATAAAGGGTTGCGGGCACAGGGTGGGTGGGCGAGGCGATGCCCAGCAGATAGGCGATCATCACCTCGTTGAATCCGATCAGAGGGTGGTGAATCTGCCACGCCCACTGCGGCGACCAATGCCAGTACAAGAATTCGCTGGCCGGCGTCTCGCGATACCAGTCCCACTCGACCGTCTCCCAGAGTTGGGTGATCCGGCGATAGAGAGACTGTTCATTTTCGCTCGGATCCGTGGAAATACTGCCGCGCTGCCAGCAAGCCTTCCATGAGAAACGAAGTCTCGACCAGGTCTCCGCCGTTTTCGAACATGCCAAACACGGCCATCGTCTGGCCGGTATTGCCGTTCATGAAGTGCGACCATGCGCCGTGATATCGCGGGGCGTGTTCGAGAAAATCAACGATCCTGGTCAGCCGCTCGACGCCCTGCTCGCGCGTGATGAAACCGCGATCGACGCCGACCATCAGGGCCATGATGCCGAAGCCGCTTGCTCCCGTGGCGACGATGCGATCGTCTCCCGGAATATTTTCGCGAGCCATGCCGGAGTGGGGATCGGCTCCCTCCCAGTAGTAATGGAAGCAGGCTTTCTGCAGCATGGTAAGCAGTTCGTCGTCGCTCAATTCGTGGGTAGAGGCGCTGGCGACATTGGAAAACTCCGATTGCCGGTACTGCCAGTCGGAGGCGATGACCTTATATTGCGCGTGGAGGCCAGGTTTTCCCAGGAAGTCTTCATAGCGGAAAACACCGGGCAACTGCATTCCGACCGGAAGAAAAGTTTTGCCATCAATAGACCGGTAGATCACGTAGCGTGCAAGTGCCGAGGATTCCACAGCGTCCCACTCAATCTCTACATGGCGGTCGTAGCCGAGAGCGCGCACATGAGATGGAGGCGGTAGAGTCGTAGCGGCAGGTGGATCGTTATCGATGCGGATCTCGTCGACAATCAGCGTATGCCGCACGCCATCGGCTCGCCCTTGATGGAAGGTGATGCTCTGCGTGTACTCCGGCTTGAAGGGATAAATGGAGCCGGTTTGACAGTCGGACAGCGGGATGCGAACCTGCACCCAGCGGCCGGCGGGGACATCGCCGGTGTAGTTCCCCAGATCAAGAGGTTTGCTGAAGCCACCGGGAAATTCGGCCCCTTGCCGGCCTATGCCTGCCTCGGAGAGCACCATCTTCGGCAGATCGGCGGCAGCGATCGGCTGAGGAGCAAAAATCCAGAAATACAGGTTGTCTCCGCCTAATTGCGGAAAGCGATTGCGAAAGTCTACGGTTCTTATTTGCGCCAACCATCCGCCCCCGGGAGCGGACTGCCACGCCAGGCGAATGGCGTTTGGCGGCGTCAGAAAAATTTTGGTGTCGACCGGCAAGCGACCGTCCTTCTGTTCGAGAAAGCTTTGCCCCGAAGCCTGCCCGGTGCTGTAGAAATAATCGTCCGGAGTCAGGCTGTTATCAAAAATGACGTGACGGTAGTAGTCCGAAGCCGCGTGGGCAAGCGAAGGGAGCAGGCAAATCGCGACCGCGAGAACGAGAAGATGCTGGGTGCGCGAGCCGCGCACCTTACCGGCAACGAAACTCATAGTTGTCCCATTTCCCTCAGCTCATTTCTGTAAAAGCAGAGACTACTGGGTGAGCCCGTCAAGTTGCAAGAGACGTATCGTGCTCCGCTCCGCGGTGTGGTGCCGGGCGAGGAGTTCAAAAGCCGGAACCACAGAGGATCACAGAGGAACGAAGACTTATAAATGTCGATCTGTTTGACGTCTTACACTCGTTGCAGGCCACGCCCGTTGGCCAGAAGTTCGCATCCTTTCGTTCCCTTAACCTGCGCACATAAACGCGGTATATGTTAGCCATGAAAGAGCAGGGCAGCAGTGTGGCTGTAGTCACGCTGGTGGCAGTGGTAGTGTTTTTCACGGCATGCAATCGCAGTCCGGGAATGAAGTCTGCCCAAGCGGGGACAGTTGCTGCAGCGCAGACGGCGCCGCAGAAGTCGCAGCCATCCGCGGCCGCGCAAATGGCGCCCGCAATACCAACCATTCCCTTGGCAGCATCGGCTTCGTCCTCCCCGCCAGTTGCCGCAGCGAAGTCCGACGCGCCTCCTCCAAAGGTGTCGGTTTCCGATCGCAGCCAGACGCTAATCGTCGCGCAGCAAACGTTCCGCTTGCTGACTCACGTGCAAAGCATGGCAGGGACAGGCGAGGAAACGGTGGAATGGTGGGAGTTGCGCAATGCGAAGGACCATGTAGTTTATCGCCAGTCCTATCCCGTGACTTTCACGAATGGCTCGTTCGACTGGATGGTTTCCATCAGCGCCAAGTCATTCACCACGCCGCAAGGCGGCGGCATATTGATTGAAGGAGGAGAGGAGCCCTCGGCGCCGGACAGCGGAGGTTGGGTGCAGGTTTTCGGGTACAAGTACGGCCGCGACAAGTATGGCGCGGATGAAAACCTCTTCGGCCCGTTCGGCCCGCCGATATTCATCGAGGGAGACTTCCTGGGTGTCGACACCGATTCTTTTCGCCCCACTCCGACCTCTTTTCAAGGCACAACGAACACGGTAGTTCGTGATGTCCTGAAGTTCCGGCTATGGACGGGAAACTTCAACATCGTTTATCCCGTGTTGATCAATTGGATCACCGGCAGGCTGCAGCCGGCATGGCGCTGCCTGGAGTCGACATCGAAGGGACAGGTGGAACGCTGTTCGTATCCGATCACGATTGAAGCGCACCGCGATAATCAACCCACGTTTGTGCGCCTCTTTCCCGAAGCCGATGACGGCTTCACGCCTAAACACGTTATCGTGCAGCCGCAGAGCAAGGTCGAGTACCTCGAAGCGCGGACGCCCGTCACCTGGAACGAAGACGCCAAAGCGATCTCCTTCAGCGTCAACGGGGATGTATGGATCAAGGTCCGCATCGACGGCGTGGAGGGCTGGATCCACAGCCAAGAGGACTTTGACGCCGTGGGCCTGCCACAGTCGGGCTAGACTCGGGGCGGCCTCTCGGATTCCGCCCGTTGTCGCGGGTGATTCGGGACCGATCCCCGGCCACGCCCGTCCCTCCTTTGACACGCATCCAAATGGTTGTAGGGGTGGCCTGGTGATTTAGAATCAACCAGCAACCCGCACCTTGGCTCCAAAATCAGGGTTCGGACCGCGAATTGCTCGTGCACGGATAAACAGCTCTCTTCATGGCCATTAGGCTGAAAATCCCGAAGGCTGGAAACCGCGGCGAAAGCGGGAAAACCCGCGCAAGAACCGGGAGGGTCGCTCGCGATCCCCTGGTACGGATGGCCCTGCTTGCGTTTCTTTCGGTGTCGCTGGTGGTGGTCGGCGTTTTTGCCTACTGGTATGTAAAGTATGACCGGATCATCGAGCAGCGTTTCCGCGGTCCGGTGTTTGCCAGTTCGGCCAAGATCTTCGCTTCCCCGCAGGTGGTGAGAATCGGGACAAAGTTGTCCGTCTCGGCAATTGCGGCGCAGTTGCGCCATGCCGGCTACGCCGAAAAAGAGGGCGAATCGCAACTTGGGACCTACCGCGCGCACGGCGGCTCGATTGAAGTTCTGCCCGGTCCCGAGTCGTATCACAGCCCCGAACCGGCCACCATCACAGTCACCGACGGAGCGGTTTCGTCCATCAACAGCCGCACTTCCGGAGACCTCGAGGCCTATGAACTCGAGCCCCAGATGCTAGCTTCGCTGTTCGACGCCGAGCAGCGCTCGAAGCGCCAACTGGTCAAGTACGACGACATTCCCAAAGTCGTGGTAGAAGCGGTGACCGCCATCGAAGACCGCCGCTTCTTCCAGCATGGCGGCGTCAATTTCATGCGGCTGGTGGAGGCCGCCTGGATCGACTTCACCCATCAGCGCCATCAGCAGGGCGGTTCGACGATCACCATGCAGCTCTCGCGGGCATTTTTTCTCACCCCGGAGAAGACCTTCAAACGCAAGCTGATCGAAATGCTGATCGCGGTCGAACTGGAGCAGAAGTTTTCCAAGCAACAGATCTTCGAGTTCTACGCCAACCGCGTCGATTTGGGACAGCGCGGATCGTTCACCATCTCGGGGCTGGCCGAAGGCTCCCGCTCCTATTTCAACAAAGACCTGAAAGACATCACCCTGCCGGAAGCCGCGCTGCTCGCCGGATTGATCCAGGCGCCCAGCTATCTTTCGCCCTATCGTCATCCCGAGCGCGCCCTCGAACGGCGCAATACCGTGATCGAGGCCATGGTCGACACCGGCGCCATCACGCGCGCGGACGCCAATAAGGCCAAAGCCATGCCGCTGAAGCTGGCGCCGCCGAACGTTGAGGCGAGCGATGCGCCGTACTTTGTGGACATGGTTCGCGACACCGTTCTCGGCAAGCTGAGCGAACGCGAGGTCAACGAACAGGAGTTTCGCATTTACACGACGCTCGATCCCGACCTACAACGGGCAGCCGCGCAGGCGGTCGAAACCGGCATCAAGCTGGTGGACGACCAGGTCACGAAGATGCGCACCAAGAAGACGAAGGTGGGAAAGAACAAGTTTGAAACCACGGTTGCGCCCGGCCCGCAGGCGCAAGTGGCGCTGGTCGCCATGGACCCGCATACCGGGGAAATCAAGGCGCTGGTGGGCGGACGAAACTACGGAACCAGCCAGTTGAATCACGCGCTCGCCAAGCGGCCCACGGGCTCCATCTTCAAACCTTTTGTGTACGCCGCCGCCGTGAATACTGCGCTCGACGGCTCGACCACCGTCATCACTCCGGCCTCGATGGTGGCCGATCAGCCTTCGACCTTCACCTACGGCGATCAGATTTACGAGCCGCGCAACTATAAAGAGGAGTACCACGGCGACGTGACGCTGCGCTACGCGCTGGCGCTTTCGCTCAACAACGCCACCGTCAAAGTGGCGGAAGAAGTCGGCTATGACAAAGTTGCGGATCTGGCTAAGTCTGCTGGAATCACATCGGTGAAAGCGACGCCGGCGATGGCACTGGGCGCCTACGATGCCACCCCCGTCGACATGACGGCCGCTTACACAAGTTTCGCCAACGGCGGCCTGCGGCTTTCCCCGGTCTTTGTAAATTCCGTGCGCAATGCCAAGGGCGACGTCATCGTCAACTTCGAGACCGAGAAAAAACAGGTTCTCGACCCGCGCATCGCGTTTGTCATGACGAACATGTTGGAAGGAGTCATGAACTTCGGCACGGCCTATGGCGTGCGCTCCCGCGGATTCAGCGCCCCGGCGGCCGGCAAAACCGGCACTTCGCATGACGGCTGGTTCGCGGGATACACCAGCAACCTGTTGTGCATCGTCTGGGTGGGATACGACGACTACAGCGACATTCGGCTAAGCGGGGCGCAGACCGCCGCTCCCATCTGGGCCGAGTTCATGAAGAAGGCGGTCACTCTGCCCCAGTATGCCAACGTGAAGGACTTCACCCAGCCCGAAGGCGTGGTCGATGTGCAGCTCGACAAAATTACCAACCGGCTGGCAACCCCGACGTGTCCCGACGATTACACGATTGCCTTCGTGGCCGGTACCGAGCCTCACGACACCTGCGACCAGAGTGGCGGCGGTGTGCAGGGTTTTTTCTCCCGCATTTTCGGCGGAAATTCCGTGAAGCCTCTGCCTCCGCCTACCAGCGGCGGGAACCCGCAGCCTGCTGCCGGTGTCCAATCCTCATCAGGGGAAGGGGCCAGTAAGAAGAAGAGCTTGTTCGGCAGGATTGCTGGCGTGTTCAAGGGAGACAACAGCTCCCAAAAAAGCAGTGACAAAAACACTCCGGCGGCGTCTAAGCCGCAGTGATAAGGGTCAGAGGTATGAGGTCAGATTGCAGAGGTGAAACCGATGTTTTACTTCTGCAATCTGACCTCTGACCTCTGCAATGGTTTTCGCGGCCTTAAACTTGCTCGGGATTTGACAAAGTACGCTGAAATGGCCTGAAACTCTGAACTTTTGTAGGTTCGGGCGGGGGTGGAATATGCTTTCCTGGATCCGCTTCGGCTGGGTGTCGCTTCTCTTCTGTGCGCTTCTCGGTTCTTCATCGCTCCCCTTGCAGGCTCAGAGCACCGAACAGTTGCAAGTCGGCCCTCCGCCCATGCACCGCGCCGATCCGCCTGCCCCTGGTGCATCGCCCGAAGACCTCGAAAAACGTGGCGACGAACTACGGACGGACAAAGACTTCCTCGACGCGATCGACTTCTACCAGGCCGCCCTGAAAGGCGAGCCAGGCAGCGCCTCTGTGTATAACAAAATCGGCATCTGCCAACTCATGATGCAACGCTACAAGGAAGGCAAGAAAAGTTTCGAACGCGCCATCAAGGCCGATCGCAAACATGCCGACGCCTATAACAATCTCGGCGTAATTGAGTACCAGGCGCGCAACTACAACGCGGCGATCCGGAACTATCAGAAAGCGATCGCCTTGAGGGACGATGCCGCCTCCTACTACAGCAACATGGGCGCGGCCTACTTCGGCAAGAGACAGTTCGACAAAGCCATCGCAAACTATTCCAAGGCGATGGAGCTCGATCCCGACATTTTCGAGCGCACCTCGCGCGGCGGAGTTCTGGCCCAGCTTCCTTCTCCCGAAGACCGCGCCCACTACGATTATGTTCTCGCCAAACTGTACGCCAGCACGGGCGAGCCCGATCGCTCATTGCACTATTTGAAGAAGGCGATGGAAGAGGGCTACAAGAACATCAAGGACGTCTACAAAGACAACGAGTTCAGCAACCTGCGCAAAGATCCGCGCTTTGCCGAACTGATGGCGGCGAAGACCACCGCCATTCCCGATTAGATCGGCGATACTTTGTTGCCTGGAAATGAGTTAGGAAATCTCTGGGAAACTGGAAGGCCTCCGAAACTTTCCTGGCAAAGCCGGGTTTTCAGCATCATCGCTCCTGAAAACAACAGGGTGAGTAGGGAGTACAACACCCACCGGTTGCTAACCCGAGCACGCCCCAAGCAGCAACCGGTGGGTGGTTGGAACGGAAAATTGAAAGGTGAGAGCTGGCGGTTTACTCGTTCAGCTTCGCTCCGAAATATATTCCTCTACCGCTCGCTTCCATTTCCCCTGCGCTTTTAAGATGTATTCGACTGCATCTCGTGCCGCGCCATCCCCCCCGTTATGCGCTGTGGTCCAGTGGGCTTCGGCTTTAACCTCGGGACGCGCATTTTTCACCGCGATCGCCAGCCCGCATAGGCGCATGGCCGGCAGATCAATCACGTCGTCGCCAACAAAAGCGGCTTCGGCGGCCGTGATTCCATCTTTTTCCAGAATTTGCGCCAACACCGTCGCCTTGTCCTGAACGCCCTGGTGCACGTGATCGATTTTCAGATCACGCGCGCGCAGGGCAACCGTCTCGGAGATGCGCTTGGTGATGATCCCGGTCTTGATTCCGGCCAGGCGGGCCAACGAAATAGCAGTGCCGTCGTGCGCGTGAAACCCCTTGGCTTCGATCAGGCTGGCACTGTGGAGACCGAATCCTCCCTGTCCACCATGCTCCGCGGACTTCTCGAGAATGCTTTGCTGGACTCCGGGTTGCGGGCCTCCGGGCGCCGGGAAAATCCAGATTTTGCCGTCGGTGAGAACGCCGTCGACGTCGAAGAGAATAAGCTTAATTTTGCGGGCGCGGGCAGTAGCGGATGTTTTAGGCATCGCCGCGATTCTAGCAGGCCGAACTCGCGTAGGGACAGCCGGCCCCGGCTGTCCAGCGGAGCGAAGCTGCGCCGCCTGACGACTCCAGGACCGCCCATTCCCGCCCACGATTTCGACAAATGCCCAATGAGCGCACCCGCGCCCGTTCGTTCTGTGTCTTACTTGGCAAAAAACGCGCGATTGAGTTCTTCGATGCGCCCGTTCGATAAAGCTCCGGAGTGAATCACGCGCTTGAGGAAAACCGGAAAGGCCTCGTGGCCATCGGCAAAGTGCTGCTGCTTCATCAAGCTGTAGAGCGCCACTGCCAGCACATGAATCCCGTCATCCTGTTCCTTCCAATAGCGGCGAGGGTCGCCACCCATGCCGAAAGGTTCGGCGAGAATCTGTTCCAGCGCCTGCACCGAATCCTCTTCCTCCAAACCTTCCAGCGTGTTGTACCCGAAGGACGGGTTATGGTGCTCGACTTTGTCCATCAGGAACGCGTCGGAGCGCAGGGACTGCAGCAGCGCACGCAGGTCGGCATCCTGAGCCAAATCGTACGGTGGGTGCATCATCTCGTGAATCGCGTTGCGCAACACGATCCGGAACGGATACGAATAGTGAGTGAGAAAGCGCGTGCCCGTGATCTTGATGCCGTGCGGTTCGGAGTAATAGAGCAAGTACACGGTTATCTTATTGGATGGAGACGGCGACCCTAGAACCGACTCAACCTTGGGAATCACATTGTATTTCGGCAGATCTTGAGCAATACCCGCGCGCGCCTTTTCGACACTGGGCCTGACGTGCTTCTCCCAATCGGCGGCGAAATCAATGCGCTTCAGCGCTTTGAATGCGATTTCAAGGTCGCTGCGACTTTCTTCATAAGCCTTCCAGCCGTCGTCGCTGTAGTAAGTTGTGGCTTTCAGGTTTCGCTGCATGGTTGAACTGTCTTTCACCACGCGAATCATGTCATCGAGCGACTCCGCATCGGTGACGGAGAAGTACAGGGCGAGTTGCGCCGAGATAATCCCTCCATTCTGATCTTTGATCCGGCGCTTCAGGCTGGCAAACGCCGCGCGTTCCTCGGGGCGCAGCCTCGGGAAAAGGCGATCATATTCGGCCTGATAGAACTTCAAGTAATACGGGTCTCCGCTGAGGAAATTCAGCGCGCAAAGGGTATCGAACATGAACGACGGCCGAAGATTCCAGTCCGTCGTGGCGTGGAAGGCTGCTTTCGATTCCTGCGCGAGTAGCGGTGTCGACAGGCCCGCGAACACCGCGAAAACTGCGAGTAGAATGCGCCAGGGTTTCGGCATAGCTACTTAGACGGCGGTGACTGATGAACGTTAGAAGCTGCGGAAGGTGAGCTTTTCAATGGCGAGGAAGCCAAGCGACGGGAAAGCCGCGGCCGAGTTTTTCGAAGTCACGGTCCGCGGTGACCAGGGTAGCGCGATGCTGCAGGGCAAGAGCAGCGGCGATGCAGTCCACGTAGGGGATTTTGTGAAGCGCCTTCAGTTCGCCAGCTTTGAGGGCCTGGGGAAGATCCACCGGGACGATCTGGATCGGCAGGCGGGAGAGACCATCGAGCGTCTGGCGGGCGCGCTCTTCGCTGCGCTTTACCCACAACCAGTAGAAGACCTCGCCAAGATTCATAACCGACACGAAAATATCAGTTTGCTGGAGCACGGCTGCGTGAAGTAACTGATCGACTTTGTCCATACCGGGCCCGGACTCGACAAAGTCGATCAGCGCATTCGCATCCAGAACGTAGCTTTCGGTCATTTCTCCAACCGATGTTCGCGCTCGCGGGCTTCAGCGATGGAATCGTCGCCCTTGCAGGATCCGCGCAGGCCGCGGATTAACTCTTCCATGGCAGCTTGCGACTCCTGTTTCCCCTTGCCTGGAGTCGCCTTGCCCTCGTATCGAACATCGAATCCCCAATCCTCCAGGATTTTGACGGCCTGATGAGAATTCGTGGGATCGTTCGGTGGCACTCCGGCGGCCTCCAGAATAAGCGGTCTGGCAGGCAACTCCCGGCCCTCTACGATTACGGTCCACTTCGCGGGACGGGAGGCGCGCAATCTCCGGGCGGCCGCGGTTATGTCCTCTCGCGTTAGTGCGGCGACTCTGATGCTGGGCATGATTGCTCCTCCTACGTTCTGGTCCGCACTCTAAATCGCTTGGGTCGCGATCTTGTCGCGATCACTGCAACGTTGGCTGCAGATGGTGGATGTTCTTCTAAATTCGTTAGGAAAAAGCGCCAGTGTCCATCCGACAGTGTTGACTTCGTGGCGATCAACGCCGCCTCGTTTTTCCACGCAGTCATCGCAGAACCAGGTGTTCGGGTTCTTCTTCAGAAAATCGTAAACCTTATTTGGGTTGTTCATAGATCTCATCTCCAGTCTTGCCTCCTTTCGAATTATTCATCATCATATTCATCATCATCACCATCTGTCAAGCACGGAAAATTGCGAGCCGTTCGAGGCGAACATTTTACGAAACCATGAATTCCCGCTACAATACATTCCCATGCCATCCGCAGTCTCCCCTTCCCTCGCCTGGGCTCATCCGCTGGTGCAGGAGTGGTTCACCGCGCGCTTTTCGACTCCGACCGAACCGCAGGAGCAGGGCTGGCCCCACATCCTCGCCGGACATACCACGCTGATCGCGGCTCCGACCGGATCGGGCAAAACGCTGGCCGCTTTCCTCGCCTGTATTGATCGCCTCGTGTGCAAGGCGCTGGCGGGCGAACTGCGCGACCGCACCGAAGTTCTCTACGTGTCTCCGCTCAAGGCGCTGGGCAACGACATCCAGAAGAATCTCGAAATCCCGTTGGGAGAGATTCTGCAGATGGCCGGCGATCGCGGCCTGCTGATGCCGGAGATCCGGACAGCGGTCCGCACGGGCGACACGTTGATGAAAGACCGGCGCCTAATGCTGAAGCGGCCGCCGCATATTCTAGTCACCACGCCCGAGTCGTTCTACATTCTGCTGACGGCAGAGAAGAGCCGCGCCATCCTGCGCGATGTCGAGACCGTGATTGTCGACGAAATTCACGCTGTAGCCGATGACAAGCGCGGCGTGCATCTGGCGCTCTCGCTGGAGCGGCTGGAAGCGCTGACCGAACGCCCGCCGGTGCGCATCGGGCTTTCCGCGACGCAGAAGCCGATTGAAGAGGTCGCACACTTCCTTGCGGGCAGCGGCACGCCCGATCCCGTAATCGTCAACGTCGGACACAAACGCACGCTTGACCTCGGGGTTGAGGTTCCGTCTTCCGAGCTGGGCCCGGTCGCTTCGAACGAGATGTGGGATGAGATTTACGAGCGCATCGTGCAATTGGTGAACGCGCATCGCTCGACGCTGGTCTTCGTAAACACGCGGCGGCTGGCCGAGCGCATCTCCCATCAACTCGGCGAGCGCCTGGGTGAAGAAAACGTGGCCGCGCATCACGGAAGCTTGTCGCGCAAGCTGCGCCTGGAGGCGGAGCGCAAGCTGAAAGAAGGCCAGATCAAGGTGCTGGTCGCGACCGCATCGCTCGAACTTGGCATTGACGTGGGAACGGTGGACCTGGTGTGCCACATCAGTTCGCCGCGTTCGATTGCGGTTGCTTTGCAACGCGTGGGGCGGTCGGGCCACTGGCGCGGCGCCGTCCCCAAAGGACGATTCTTTGTCACCACCCGCGACGACCTGGCGGAATGCGCCGTGCTGGTGCGGGCAATTCACCGCGGCGAACTCGATCGCTTGATTTTTCCTGAAGCCTCGCTCGATGTGCTGGCGCAGCAGATTGTCGCTTGCTGTGCGGCCTCCGGCAGCGCTGCCACCGCTAACAAGTCGGGCGATCAATCGGCCGTTAACTCGAATGACGGATGGGACGAAGATGAATTATTCGCGCTCGTAAACCGGGCCTACCCCTATCGCAATCTCACGCGCGAGACGTTCGACGCCGTGCTCACCATGCTGTCGGAAGGAATTGCTTCCCAGCGAGGCCGCTACGGCGCCTACCTGCATCACGACCGCATCAATCACAAGCTGCGAGCGCGGCGCGGCGCGCGACTGGCGGCGATTACCAGCGGCGGCGCCATTCCAGACAATGCTCTGTTCACCGTGGTTGCGGAGCCGGAAGGCGTGGTCGTAGGAACGGTCGATGAAGACTTCGCGGTCGAAAGCATGGCCGGAGAGGTCATGCTGCTCGGGAACACGTCGTGGCGGATCCGCCGCATCGAAGGCAAATCGTCGCGCATCCTGGTGGAAAGCGCGCACGGCGCTCCGCCTGGGATCCCGTTCTGGCGCGGGGAAGCTCCGGCGCGCACAGCCGAGCTTTCCGCGCAGTTGGGCGATCTGCGGAAAGAAATCAGCGATCGGCTGCCCGGCGTGGTTCCGGTCGAAGGATGGCGCAATCTTTCCATCGTCGCGGACGCCGTGAGCTGGCTGCGCGAAGAATGCGGGCTTGATCTCTCCGGCGCCGAGCAACTGATTCAATACACGCTCGAAGGCCGCGCGGTGCTGGGCGATGTGCCGACGCAGCAGACAATTATCGCCGAGAGATTTTTTGACGAGGGCGGCGGAATGCAGCTCATCATCCACGCGCCCTTTGGCGGACGCATCAACAAAGCCTGGGGACTGGCGTTGCGCAAGCGCTTTTGCCGCGGCTTCAATTTCGAATTGCAGGCGGCAGCCACCGACAACGGGTTGAACATCGCGCTCGCCGAGCAGCACAGTTTTCCGCTCGGGGATGTTTTTCAATTCCTGGCTTCCGAAAGCATGCCGCCGATCCTGGAACAGGCGGCGCTGGCTTCTCCGATTTTTCAAACGCGCTGGCGCTGGGATGCGACGCGCGCCCTGGCCCTCTTGCGTTTTCAGGGAGGCAAGAAAGTTCCGCCGCAGATTCAGCGCATGCGCTCCGACGATTTGCTCGCTTCGGTGTTTCCCGATGTGGCGGCGTGCTTCGAGAACATCGAAGGCGACATCAAGATTCCCGACCATCCGCTCGTCGCTGAGGTCATGAAAGACGTGCTCACCGAGGCGCTGGATGTCGACGGCCTCCGCGAAGTGTTGCGCGGAATCGAGCAGGGACGGATTCGCTGCCTGGCGGTGGACACGCCGGTGCCATCGCAATTTTCGCACGAGATTCTCAATGCGAATCCGTATGCCTACTTGGACGACGCGCCGCTCGAAGAGCGCCGGGCGCGGGCCGTCGAAATGCGGCGCGTGTTGCCGGCGTCGGTGCTCGAAGAAGTCGGCGCGCTCGAACCCGCCGCCATCGCGCAGGTCCAGCAAGAGGCATGGCCGGATGTGCGCGACGCGGATGAACTGCACGATGCGCTGCATACGCTGGTGCTAGTGCCGGTGGAAGATAGCTCTCAGCTCTCAGCTGTCAGCTCTCAGTTTGAAGCTCGTGGCCCGGACGTCATCGCCGACTGGGCTGAGTTCTTCGATCGGTTGCAACGCGAGAATCGCGCGATTGTGGCGGAAGCCGCTGGCAAGCAATATTGGGTGGCGGCCGAGCGGATCGAATGGTTCCGCGCAATCCATCCCGTAGAGACCGGGCTCGCCCCGTCTCCCGCTGCGAATGAGAGCGCTTCAAACGCGTTTGGAGACGCGGCAAGCCGTGTCTCTACGCTGAGCCTCGACGATGCCGTGCTGGCTGCGGTGCAGGGATGGATAGCTCATCTCGGCCCAACCACCGCATCAGAAATTGGCGAACTGCTGGGACTGGCGGCTTCTGAGGTCGAGAAAGTTCTGCTCCGCATCGAGGCAAGCGGAGCAATCCTGCGCGGCCAATTTCGCCCCGCCAATTCGCGCCCGACCCCGTCGGCTCCACAGGAGCTCGAAACCGAATGGTGCGAGCGCCGTTTGCTGGCTCGCATCCATCGCCTGACGGTGGCGACGTTGCGCAAGCAGATTGAGCCGGTCACCCCAACCGAGTTCATGAATTGGCTTTTTCGCTGGCAGCACATCGCTCCGGGTACGCAGGTGCGAGGCGAGCATGGGACGCTCGAAGTCATCCGGCAGTTGCAGGGGTTTGAAATTCCCGCGAGCGCGTGGGAACGGTTTGTGCTCGCGCGCAGAATCGCGGACTACGATCCGGCGCACCTCGATCAACTTTGCCTGGCAGGCGTGGTGGGATGGGGCCGCCTGTCGCCGCATCCCGCGACCCTTGAAGCCACCCAGGACGGCGAGAACCGGCGGCGAGTAATTCCGACGCGAGTCGCGCCGATTGCATTCTTCGTGCGCGAAGATGCGGATTGGATGCGAGCCCATCATCCTGGGGCGGAAGATTCTGCTACTTCGTTCCTGAGTCCGGTGGCGCAGGCGGTGCTCGAACTTTTGAAACAACGGGGCGCGCTGTTCTTCCCCGATATGGTGCGAGCCACGGGCCGGCTCAAAGCGGAAATCGAAACCGGTCTATGGGAACTGGTCGCCGCCGGCCTGGTGACCGCCGACGGGTTCGAGAACCTGCGCGCCCTGGTGACACCGAAAGGCGCGGTCGGCAGCGGCTTGGGTAGAGCGATGGGCAAGGCGCGCCGCCCGCGGAATGCGCCGGGGCGCTGGTCGCTGTTGCACACCGAAGGCGCTGAGCGCGACCGCAGCGTCGAATCCTGCTGTTGGATGTTGTTGCGGCGCTATGGCGTGGTCTTCCGCGACCTGTTGGCGCGGGAAACGAATCTGCCGCGCTGGCGGGAATTGCAGATCGGTTACCGCCGCCTGGAAGACCGCGGCGAAGTGCGCGGCGGGCGCTTCGTCGATGGATTTCTAGGAGAGCAGTTCGCGCTCCCGGTGGCAGTTGAAAGTTTGCGCGCCCACCGCAAGCTTCCGCAGAACACGCAGGGGGAGCGCGTCGTCATTGCTGCCGCGGATCCGCTGAACCTGGTGGGGATCATTGTTCCCGGCGAGCGCATTCCCGCTATCTCAGGGCGGAGCGTTACGTTTCGCGACGGCCTGTGGGAAGCGGATGACGCGCCGATGGCTTCCGGGTACTAGGTTGTTGCCGGTTGGCTCTTAGCCTTTGGCTCTTAGCTTTCAACACAACCCACAGTTGTCATCCTGAGCGAAGCGAAGGACCTGCTTCCCGCAGCGCCGACAAAAAGCAGGTCCTTCGCTTCGCTCAGGATGACAATTCTATGCAGTGACTTCGTCGCGACCCTACGAGACGGCACACGAGAGGTTTCCTCCGGAAATTCCCTCACGGCAACTTCAATTTGAGCAGCACTTGCGGATTCAAATACACGCCCTGCCAGCGCACGGCCAGATGCAGGTGCGGCCCGGTGGCGCGGCCTGTGCCTCCGCTCAGTCCGATCGGCTGCCCTTTACTCACCTCGTCGCCTTCTTGGACTAAGAACTTCGACAAGTGGAGGTAGAGCGTCAACAGCCCCTGCCCATGGTCGATCACCACCCAATTCCCTTCAAAGAACATCGGCCGCGCCAGGATGACGCGCCCGCTGTTCACCGCTGCAACCTCGGTTCCGCTGGGCACGCGATAATCGAGCCCCTGATGCGTGCTTTGGACCGTTCCGTTGAAGACGCGCTCGACTCCAAACACGCCGGAGATCTCGGCATTCACCGGGGGCGCGAACGAGCCGTTCCATTCGCGCTCGGCACTGACGGTCTTAAGAATCTCGGTTTTTACTTCCTTGTCCTGTTCGATCTGGCGCAGGTCTTCGGGGCTGGGTGCGGTATAGCGATCGGGAACGTTCAGCGGCACGCGGGGATAACGTTGGCGTTGCACTCGAATTCTCTTTTCGAACGAGATTGTCTGCCCGGCGGATTGTCCCGCCAAAGTTTCGGCGTGCAACTGGAGGGCATAAGCTCCCGGCTTGGTTTCCAGACTGACCCCGGCAAGCGCGAACCATGACTTCCGACTCGAGTCGAAACTAAATGCGATCTCGTGACCCAACCAGCTGCCCGAAACTGTGCGCACCGGCTTGGGCGGAGTGACACGAAAGAGCACCGGGCTTCCGTTGACCAGGCGGGCGGGCTGATTGACAACACTCCAATGGCCCGCAGTTGCGGCCGATGAGCTCGCGGCCAGGGCAAGCAGCACGCACGCAATCAGGGCAGCGGGATGGACAACACATTCGCGCATCACGGTTTCAGGCTGGCATTTCAAAAGAAGAACAGTTAGCGATCGTATAGCGCGACCAAGCTTCGAAGTCTTGCGCTCAACTCGGCACGCAATGCGCCCGGACGATAGCGCCATTTCCAATTTCCGCTGACTTTGCCGGGAAGATTCATGCGCGCCTCGCTGCCCAGACCGAGCACATCCTGCAACGGGACCATGGCAACGTCCGCGACCGACGCCATTACGGCGCGGATCATGACCCAGTTGATTTCGGAATCGTCATTGGACCTGAAGTTGAGATAGGCGCGAGCGAAGTCGTGTTCCTTGCGCACATCCTCCGGAGTACGCGTGCTGTCACCGGCTCCGGAACTCGCCCACCAGCCCACCGTCGTGTCATTGTCGTGGCCGCCGGTGTAGGCGACCAGATCGCGACTGTAATTATGCGGACGAAACGATGGACCCTGCGGATCGGTGCCGAACGCGAATTGCAAGAGACTCATGCCCGGCAAACCGAACTGGTGCCGCAACTTCTCCACCGGCGGCGTGATGACGCCCAGGTTTTCCGCGACGATGGGCAGGCCGCCGAATGCGTTCTGCAGCGCCAGTAAGAAATCTTCTCCCGGCCCTTTCACCCAGCGCCCGTGAATGGCGGTCGTTTCGCTGGCGGGAACCTCCCAGTACGATTCAAATCCGCGGAAATGATCGAGCCGCACCATATCGAACAGCGCGAGCGAGGCGCGGAAGCGCTCGATCCACCACTGGTATCCGCCGCCGGCGAGCAATTCCCAGCGATAGATAGGATTCCCCCAAAGCTGTCCGGTGGCGCTGAAATAATCGGGGGGCACGCCCGAGACGACGGTCGGGCAGCCCCGATCGTCGAGGTAGTAGAGATCGGGATGAGCCCATACGTCGGCGCTGTCGTGCGCCACATAGATCGGGATGTCACCCATGAAGCGGATGCCGCGCTGCTGGCAATAGGCCTTGAGTTGTTCCCACTGCCGGAAGAATTCGAATTGCCAATACTTGTAGGCCATCAGTTCCGGCGCCAGTTTTCTGGACCACTCGCTCACCGCCCGCGCGTCTCGCTGGCGGATCTGCGCATCCCATGAGGTCCAGATTGTTCCGTGGTGCGCATCTTTGCAGGCCATGAAAAGCGCGTAGTCTTCGAGCCATGGACTGGCGCTCTCGCAAAAGCGGTCGAAGGCACCACGGTCGGCGCGGGAAGCGTCGGCAAAGAAAACCTGCGCTGCCCGGCGCAAAGCCGCCATCTTGAAATCGATCACCGGCCCATAGTCGACGAAGTCTTCGGGAAATGACGGGGCCTTGGCAAGGTTCGAATCCTGAAGCAGGCCCCGGTCGCGCAGGCGTTCCAGGCTGAGCAGCATGGGGTTACCGGCAAAGGCGGAAAAGCACTGGTAGGGAGAATCGCCGTATCCGGTCGGATTCAGCGGCAGCACCTGCCACAATTTCTGCCCGGCGGCAGAGAGGAAGTCGGCGAATTCATAGGCGGAGGGGCCGAGGTCTCCGATGCCGAAGCGGCCGGGCAGAGACGTGAGGTGAAGCAGGATTCCACTGCAGCGCGGGAACTTCACCTTCGTAACCATACGCAGGTTGGCGGCGTTAGGGCAAGGCGCTAGAACTCCGCTTCTAGAATTCCCCTCCCTCACTGCCTGACTTCGGCGATCAGCAGTCCGTAGGGTTCGAGGGCAACTTCATTCCCTTTCGCCGACGCCTCGGGCGATGCGATCAGGGTTTTCAGCGAAGCCTGGCCGAATCCCTGTGGTGAAAGGTTGAAGGTTGCCTTCTGCGGGGAGGCCGACATGTTCAGCGCGACCAGCACGGCTTTTCCCTTGTAGCTGCGCAGGTAAGACATCACGTTAGGGTCGTCTTCGTTGAGAGCGATGTAACTGCCTTCGAGTAAGGCTTGGTTGGTGTGGCGCAGCGCCAGTACCTTCTTGTAGAGGTTCAAAATCGAGTTAGGATCTTTCGACTCCGTAGCCACGTTGTGGGTCTGGTAGCTCGGCGGCACGGGCAGCCACGGATCCTTCTTGCTGAATCCGGCGTTGGGCGCGGCGTTCCATTGCATGGGCGTACGTTCACCGTCGCGGCCTTTTTCCGCCGGCCATCCGGTGCGGCCGATCGGATCTTTTACGTCCTCCCGGCGCGTGGGGGTGTTGTTCTCCATGCCAATTTCTTCGCCGTAATACAGGATGGGCGTGCCGCGCAGCGTCAGGTAGAAAGCGCCCATCAGCTTGGCGATGGCGTCGTTGTTCTTACCGTCTCCGTAGCGGTTGTAGGAGCGGACGATATCGTGATTGCTGATCACGAACACAGGCCAACCGTCAGCGCCATCGACGGCCGCAATCTGGCGCCGGAAATCGGGTGGCGAAAGTTTGTTGACGGTCGTGAACATGAAGTCCATGGGCATCTGCAGTTCCTTGCCGCCCTGGCCGTAGTACTGATTGAGTTGCTCGACGTTGGAAGTCCAGGTTTCGCCAATGAGCACGGCTTGGGATTCGTCGGCGACCTTGCGCAGCTTCTGGAGCACGTCGTGAACCTCGGGAAGGTTGGTGTTGAATTTGTTCTGAGTGATGGGATCGCCCTGCTTGTTGGTACCGGGAAGGACGGGATCGTCATGCAGGTCGGGATCTTCGAACAGAGTGTCAACGGCATCGAGGCGGAAGCCGGAAACGCCGCGCTGGTACCACCAGCGCGTCGTGTCGAGCATCACCTTTTCAACCGCGGGATTGCGCCAGTTGAGATCCGGTTGTTGCGCGTAGAAGAAGTGGTAATAGTACTGATTGGTGGTGGGATCGAACTTCCATGCCGAGCCGCCAAAAAGAGAGATCCAGTTGTTGGGCGGTTGTCCGGGCGCTTTGCCGTCGCGCCAAATGTACCAGTCGCGATGCGCCGCGGTGCGCGAAGACTTCGAATCCAAAAACCACGGATGCTGGTCGGAGGTGTGGTTCAGCACAAAATCCATAATGATCCGGACATGATGTTTCTTGCCATTGGCAACCATGCGATCGAAGTCGGCCAGGGTTCCATACATGGGGTCGATGTTCTCGTAATCGGCAACGTCATAGCCGAAATCGACCTGGGGCGAGGGATAGCAAGGGGTAATCCAGATAGCGTCCACGCCCAGTTCATGCAGGTAACTCATTTTGGAGTTGATGCCGTTGAGGTCGCCGATGCCGTCGTTGTTGCTGTCGGCAAAACTGCGCGGATAGATTTCGTAGAACACGGCGTGCTGCCACCATTGATGTCCTTCCGCATCGACGGGTTTGGCCTGAGCCGCGGCGAAAAGGGAACAAAACAACACCGGCACCAGCGCCAAGATTGCCAAGGTGAGCGACGAACGCCTGGACATGTGCTTTTCTCTCCTCCGGAAAACATAAAGCGGACGCGGGAAGTTAGCAAATGGACGGCAAGACAGGTTTTGGGAAGGGCACGACTTCACAGGCCGCGGAAGAAGTCAGTCTTGCACTTGATTTTGGGTGGCGCAGTCGGTTCACCGCCGCCGTAAGTCCTTCGCTTTGCCCGCTAGACGACCGCCTCTTTTTCCTTCGCCGCGTAGTGGGACTCGACGTAGTCGTCAAGAATCTTGACGAATTCGGTGACGATCTTGTCGCCTTTCAGGGTCGTGAACAGGCGGCCATCAACGTAGACCGGCGCCTTCGGTTCCTCGAATGTTCCCGGCAGAGAGATTCCCAGGCTGGCATGCTTCGATTCGCCGGGGCCATTCACAATGCAGCCCATCACGGCGACTTTCATTTCTTCCACGCCCGCGTAGCGTTCCTTCCAGAGGGGCATCTGCTCCCGCAGGTAGGTTTGAATCTGTTCGGCCATTTCCTGGAAGAAGGTACTGGTGGTGCGGCCGCATCCGGGGCAGGCGGTGACCTGCGGCGTGAAGCTGCGAATGCCGAGCGACTGCAGGATCTGCTGTGCCACCCGGACTTCTTCGGTGCGATCGCCGCCGGGAGCGGGTGTGAGCGAAACGCGAATCGTGTCGCCAATGCCTTCCTGCAGCAGCACCGCCATCGCCGCGCTCGAAGCCACGATGCCTTTTGCGCCCATGCCGGCTTCGGTGAGTCCCAGATGCAGTGGATACTCGCAGCGCGAGGCCAACATGCGATACACATCAATCAGATCCTGCACGCCACTGACTTTCGCGCTGAGGATGATCTGGTCGGGGCGCAATCCGTGCTGTTCGGCCAGCTTTGCTGAACTGAGCGCGCTGACCACAATCGCTTCCATGGTCACTTCGCGCGCCTCTTTCGGCTCCGGCAGGCGCGAGTTCTCGTCCATCATCTTCGTCAGCAGCGACTGATCCAGAGATCCCCAGTTCACGCCAATACGCACCGGCTTCTGGTGCTTCACGGCAACCTCGATCATGGTGCGGAAGTTGTCGTCGTTCTTCCGTCCGATGCTGGCATTGCCGGGATTGATGCGGTACTTGGCCAGACCCTCGGCGCAGCCGGGATATTTGGTCAGCAGGAGGTGTCCGTTGTAGTGGAAGTCGCCGATGATGGGCACGCGCAACCCCTGCTTCTCCAGCCCTTCGACGATGTGGGGGATGGCCTTGGCGGCGTCGTCATTATTAACGGTGACCCGGACGACTTCGCTGCCAGCACGGGCCAGCGCGGCGACTTGCTTGACGGTGCCGGGGATGTCCGCGGTATCGGTGTTGGTCATGGACTGCACCATAACCGGTGCATTGCTGCCCACGCGGACACCGCCGATCGAGGCGGCAAAGGTTTTTCTACGATGGATTTCGGCCATGTTGAGACTCTATTTTAAACCAGGCGGTGGATAAGAGCGAGACCGATCGGGTCAAGCCTAATAGCTGAATTGTATACGCCCTACCTGTCCTGGGCCGGGTGCCAGATGTGAAGGATTTCAACGTCGCCGCCTTCTTCGTTGACGCGGTGGGCGATGATGTGTGGCAATCGCCGGTGCAGCAATTCGCGGGTGCTTTCCTCGCGTCCCTTGCGCCCACGCTCGGGGAATTTCTTCAGTGAGCGGGCGGATTTGCGGATTTCAATGACGGTGGGCCGTGCTAAATGAGGCTCGTGTTCCTTGAGGTAGTCGTAGATGCCTTGCAAATCCTCTGCGGCGGCTGGCGTCCAGCGGATACGCATCAGGACTTAAGCATCCGCTCGATGCGCGCGTCCATCTCTTCCTCTTCGATAAACTCCCCCCGGTCGGCCTGCGCGATGCCTTTCCGCACGGCGGCGCGAAATCGGGCGTCCTGTCCAAGCAGGCGCGCGACCGCATCCTTTACCAGCCGCTCGGTATCCGTACCAGCATGGCTGGCGATTTGGGAGAGCTGCGCTTCCTGCTCGGGGGTGAAATGGACTTCCATGTTCGTCAGTGTAGGGATGTGAGTTTACGCTGTCAACGGGTGTAGCCGCATCAAATTTCAGCCCTACGGCATCCGCGTCAGTCCCGGCAGGGTCTTGACCAGGTCGTTATAGATCACCATCACCGCAAAGAGCACCAGAAAGACGAACGCCGCCTGATAGATGCGTTCCTTGATAGGCAGGCTGATCTCTTTCTGCATGAGGCTCTCGATGAAAAGCAGCAGGATGACACCGCCGTCCAGGATGGGAATAGGCAGCAGGTTCATGATGCCCAGGTTCAAGCTGATGGCCGCGGTGATGCCAAGCAGCGGAGTCCAGCCCTTCTCGCGGGCGGCTTCGCCAATATCTCTGCCGATGCCAATCGGGCCATCGACCTGACGCATCGAGACTTTGTGCTGCACCATCTTTTGCAGTAACTCAAGGATGAGGAAAGAGCTCCGCTTGTTGTCTGATAGAGAGCGCTGCAGCGCGTCGGAGAAGTTGAGCTTGATCACTTTGGTCGGAAGGCTGGCGACGCCGATCCGGTAGGCTGGCCCTTGCGCGCCTCCTCCCGGCGAGAGGGCCGGCTTCACCGTGACGGTCAGTTTCTGGCCGTTGCGGAGAATCACCAGTTGCAGAGGCTGATCTTTGCTACGGTTCAAGAGCTGAATGAGCGCTCCCAGGTGGGGAATGTCCTGGCCGTTCGCGGAGAGGATCTGGTCTCCGACCTTGATCCCGGCCTTGGCGGCGGGCATCCCGGGTTCGACCAGCGTCAAAGCACCTGTGGACTCCTGCGGCACCCAACCGATGGCGCCGTATTGATAGGACCCGAGCGGCTCCGGAACCAGGACCTTCTCCGTGACTTTGCCGTCGCGCGCAATGCCGAATTTCAGTGGCTGATTCGGGCTGAGCATGGCCTTGGCTTCCAGTTGCTCCCAATTCGGATTCTGGATGTCCTCGACCCGGACAATCTTGTCGCCCCTCTGGATTCCCGCCTTTTCAGCGGGAGTATTCGGGTTCACCCATCCCACAACGGCCGGTTCATCGAGATCGGCGGGGTATTCGTAATGCAGCATGTAGACGCCGGTGAGCAGGGCGACGGCGAGCATGACGTTCATCGCCGGTCCGGCCAGGGCGACGAGAAACCGCTGCCAGCGCGGATGCGAGAGAAACTCCCCCGGATCGCCGGTGCGGTCGTCCATCGGGTTCTCGCCCGACATCTTCACGTACCCGCCCAGCGGAATGGCGCTGATGCGATAGTCGGTCTCGCCTCTCTTAAAGCCCAGCAGCCGCTTGCCAAAGCCGATGGAAAATACTTCCACCCGGACGCCGAAATACTTGGCGACGGCGAAGTGGCCGAACTCATGAATCAGGATCATGAATCCGAGCACGATTCCCATGACAAAGATGGTGTGAAGGATAGACAGAAGCTGCGGCATCATTCTTTAGACTACTCCAAAATTCCTAATGCGAAATGGCCCCGATGGGCGATCCCTTGCGGCGGCGGCGCTGCGCAACTTCTCTTGCCAAAAGGCGGGCCTCGGTATCCAGCGCAAGCACCTTCTGTATAGATTCCAAATGTCCGGCGGGCGTTGCAGCCATTGTTTCTTCGATGATCCGAGGAATGTCCTCGAACCCGATCTGCTCGTCCAAAAATGCGGCCACCGCGACCTCGTCGGCGGCGTTCAGGGCGATGGTCTTTGCTCCTCCAGCGCCGGCCGCCTCGTAAGCTAAACCCAGACAAGGGAATTTGGCCATATCCGGGGGGCAGAAATCCAGATGCCTTAAGTCACCGATTGAGAAGCGCAGCTCCGAGGGAATCCGTTCCGGATACGTCAGCGCATACAAAATGGGCAGACGCATGTCGGTCACCGAAATTTGAGCAAGTATGCTGCCATCCACGAATTCAACCAAAGAATGGATCGTAGACTGCGGATGCACAACGACTTGCACGCGTTCGGGAGGAACGTTAAAGAGCCGGCAAGCCTCGATCACCTCGAACCCCTTGTTCATTAATGTTGCAGAGTCTATGGTGATCCTTTTCCCCATCTTCCAAGTGGGATGGTTGAGCGCCTGTTGCACCGTGATTGAGGCAAACTCAGACTTGGGCGTTTTGAGAAACGGGCCGCCAGAAGCCGTAAGCCAGATGCGCTCGACCTCGTTGGCATGCCCATCCATCCGCCCGCCGCGCAGGCACTGGTGGACCGCGTTATGTTCGCTGTCGATCGGCAGCAGCGCCTTGCCCTGTTTCCGGGCCTCGGCGGTGATCAACTCGCCCGCCACTACCAGGCATTCCTTGTTGGCCAGCCCGACGGTCTTTCCCGCCCGCACCGCTTCGTAGGTAGCCTCCAAGCCGGAGACGCCCACAATCGCACTGACCACGAAATCCACCTCGGGATAAGTCGCCACGCGAACCGTGCCCGCGGCGCCATGGACAACTTCAATTTCGGAGAGGCCGGCGCCCCGAAGTTTGGCGCGGAGCGCGTCCGCGTCCTGCTCCTTAGCCATCGAGAAGACGCGCGGCTTCCAGCGTGCGGCTTGCTCAAAGGCAAGTTCAGCATTGTTGCCGGCCGCCAGCGTGGCAACCTGAAAGCGGTCGGGATAGCTCTCGACCACACTAAAAGTGCTGCGGCCGATCGAGCCCGTCGAACCCAGGATGGCGATGCGTTTCATGCGGACTTCCTATTGTAAGGGAGGGAGGGGTAGCGAGACACCCGGAGGACCAGTTTTGCAGCAGCAGGAAGGCTGGAGAAAAGGTAAAGGCTGTGACATTGGTTATGCTCTAGCCACCAGCTCTTGCGAGGGAGCCAATAGCGTGGAGGCATGCACCGTCACAGCCCTTGATGCGATCACCGCTTTCGCGGTCCCAAACCCCAACTGCCCCTCGCAGAGCCGTCGGTTTTTTCAGGTCTGGCTGCTCTTCGGGTCGCCCCGCCGAGCTGATCACTCAGCTTACTTCGGACTGGCAAAATTTTATTTAAGCCAACCCTTTCAGCCGTCGACGGAAGCAACCTTAGAGACTTGCTTGAAGATTGTCAATGCCCTTTTTCGGTGCAATTGGCCGGTTGCGACGCATCAAATAACAAGAACGCAACTCGTTGAATTGTTGCAGTTTAATGAACGGGAGATTAATTATTTTCCATTTTTCCACACGAACATCCACAGATGACAAGGACGCGGTGAAACGGCTGTTTTTGCAATTAGTAAAGAATGCGTGGAGAAACCTTAGCCCCTACAGGCTGCTAGGGTGCGTTCTTCCCCAACGGGCCCAATTTGCGCAGGAGATCGACGAATGCCGTGGTGGCACAGGAGAGTGTCCGGTCCCGGCGGTAGGCCAGGCCCAGCTCCCGGAAAAGTTCCGCATCCTCAAGGTCAAGCAGCTTGGCTCTGCCCGAGGCCACTTCGTCCCGCGCGAACGACGCGCTCACCAGAGACACTCCCAGATCAGCGGCCACAAAGCCCTTGATCATGCCGATGCTGGGCAGTTCCATGCGCACTTGGAGTTCCTCGCGATAAGGGCGGAATAGTTTATCCATCAGCCTTCGGGTGTGGCCGGTTTTCGGGAGCAGCACCGGGTGTTTGATAATATCGCGGACCGCCGCCGTCTTATGCTTCGCCAGCGGATTGCTGGAGCTCACCATCAGCATCAGCTTGTCGCGGAAAATAGGTTTGATTTCGAGGCTCGGAGACTGAATCGGCAAGGTGAGAATGCCCACCTCGATCGAGCCGTTCTCCAGCTTCTCCACGATCTTGTAACTGAAGTTCCGGTAGATGTTGATGCGCACGGGCGGATAGAGGCGGCAATATTCCGCGAAAAGTTCGGGCAGAACATAGAGGCAAGTCGCTTCGTTGGCGCCCACGCGAAGGGTGCCGTGGGGCGTGCGGCTGTGGTCCGCGACCGCCATGAGCGATTCCTCGCGGAGTTGTTTCAGCCGTTCGGCGTAGTCGTAGAACACCTGTCCGGCGGGAGTCAGTTTGACGGTCTTGCCCGAACGGTCGAGCAGCCGATCGCCATACTCCTGCTCCAACTGCCGGATCTGGGCGCTGACGGCGGATTGGGAGCGGAAGACTTTGTCCCCGGCGCGCGAGAAGCTGCCCTGTTTGGCCACTTCCAGAAACGTGATGAGCTGATCGAAATCCATTGAATTTATGCGGATTATAGCGGACCCGAGCCGGTTTCACGCGGCAATTCCACCCGATCCGCGAAGTTCTTATTTTTGCATCCTTAGTATCGAAATTCTGGATTGTACTTCCCACCGCGTCTGGCGGAGAGTAAGAATTTGCGGGTTTGTGTTCCAGCCGCGCACGCCGCAGATGCCACGATGCCGACGACGGAATGATGACGCGTCACAACAAAACGAATGCTCCTCCGCCCGCTCAGGGCCTGTACCATCCTGCGCAGGAGCACGACGCTTGCGGCATCGGATTCGTGGCCAACGTTCGCGGCCACAAGAGCCACGAAATCGTAAGTAAGGGAATCCAGGTGCTGCTCAACCTCGCGCACCGCGGGGCTTGCGGATGCGATCCCGAGACCGGCGATGGCGCCGGCATTCTCCTCCAGATCCCACACCAGTTCTTTGCGCGGGAGTGCGGCCAATTGGGTTTCGAGCTGCCGCTGCCCGGCGCCTACGGCGTGGGCATGACATTTTTGCCGGTGGAGAAACACCCGCGGCTGCAATGCGAAGGGATTCTGGAACGCATTGTGCGCGAGGAGGGGTTGACGGTTTTGGGCTGGCGGGATACGCCTTGCTTCGCCTCCGCGATCGGCCGCGTGGCACGAGGTTCGCAACCCTACATCCAGCAGATTTTTGCAGGGTGTGGCGCCTTTACCGACGAAGACGCCTTTGAGCGCAAGCTCTACGTGGTGCGCAAGCGCGCCGAGAGTGAGATCGCAGCGTCCGGCATCGAGGATGCAAGTGTCTTCCACATTCCATCGCTCTCTTGTCGCACCATTGTGTACAAAGGTTTGCTCCTCGCTCCGCAGATCGCCAATTTCTACAAGGAGCTTTCCGACCCCGACGTGACCAGCGCGTTGTGTCTGGTGCACCAGCGCTTCTCCACCAACACATTTCCGAGTTGGCAACGAGCGCATCCCTATCGCTACATCGCGCATAATGGCGAGATCAACACGCTCAAGGGCAACGTCAACTGGATGCACGCGCGCCAGTCGCTGCTCCAGTCTCCCTTGTTTGGCGACGATGTGAAGAAGCTTTTTCCCATCATTGCGCCGGATGGCAGCGATTCCGCGAACTTCGACAACGCCGTCGAACTCTTGCTGCTCGCGGGACGCAGCCTGCCTCACGCCATGGCCATGTTGATTCCGGAAGCCTGGGCCGGGCAATCGCCACATGAAGCCCGAGAAGCGCGCCTTCTATGAGTATCACGCGTGCCTGATGGAACCTTGGGACGGCCCGGCGGCCATTGCGTTTACCGACGGCAGAGTCATCGGCGCCATCCTCGACCGCAACGGCTTGCGCCCTGGACGCTATGTGGTTACGAATGATGACCACGTCATCATGGCCTCCGAAGCGGGAGTCCTCGACATCGAGCCGGAAAACGTAAAGATGAAAGGCCGCCTGCAGCCGGGAAAGATGTTTCTGGTGGATACGGTGGAAGGCCGTATCGTCCCCGACAAGGAAATCAAGCAACGGCTGGCCTCGCGACAGCCCTACGCGCAGTGGGTCAAGGACAATCAGATCACGATCGATCAGTTGCCGAAGCCCTCGCGCATGCACCACCCGGATGCGGAAACCCTGCTTCGCCGCCAGCGTGCGTTTGGTTACAGCGATGAAGACCTGCGCATGATCCTCGGCCCCATGGCTTCCAAGGGCGAGGAGCCGGTGGGCTCGATGGGGACCGATACGCCGCTTGCTTGTCTCTCGGACCGGCCTCAGTCGCTGTTCAATTACTTTAAACAGCTCTTCGCGCAGGTGACGAATCCTCCCATTGATTCGATTCGCGAAGAGATCGTGATGTCGCTCGTCAGCTACATCGGAGCCGAGCGCAACATTCTCTCGGAAGAACCCGAGAACTGCCACATGCTGAAGCTGGAGCACCCGCTTCTGACCAACGTCGATCTGGAAAAACTGCGCCGCGTATCGACCGGCGATCTGCTGGCGATCACCTTGCCCGCGCTGTTCCGTGCCAGCGAAGGAGAGGCGGGACTGAAGCGCGCGCTCGACGAGTTGTGCCAGCGAGCCTCGCTGGCGGGAAAAGCCGGGTACACGCTGCTCATTCTTTCCGACCGTGGAGTGAACAAGGATTACGCTCCCATCCCCAGCCTGCTGGCGCTGGCCGCCGTGCATAACCTGTTAGTCCAGGAGGAGACGAGAACCCAGGTTGCTCTGATTACGGAATCCGGTGAACCGCGCGAGGTGATGCACTTTGCGCTGCTCAGCGGATATGGGGCGAGCGCCATCAATCCCTATCTGGCGCTCGAAAGCGTCGAAAGCCTGGCGCGCCGCGGAGAGTTAGCGGACGGTGTGACTCCCGAACTGGCCGTGAAACACTTCATCAAATCGGTGAATAAGGGTTTGCTGAAGACCTTCGCCAAGATGGGTATCTCGACCTTACAGAGCTATCAGGGAGCGCAGGTTTTCGAAGCCATCGGGCTGAACCAGGAACTGGTGGATTCCTATTTCGCGGGCACGGCGTCGCGACTGGAAGGCGTTGGCCTCGAAGTGATTGCCCGCGAAGCGCAGACTGAAGCACGAGCACGCATTCCGTCCCCTGACCGGGTCGGAGACTGAACTCGCAGTCGGAGGAAATTATCACCAGCGCGTCAACGGCGAGTATCACCTGCTGAACCCGCTGACCATCAGTAAACTGCAGCAGGCGGTGCGGCAGGATAGCTTCGAGACTTTTCAGGAATACACCGACCTCATCGACCACCAAAGCAGCAACATGGCGACGCTGCGAAGTTTGATGAAGTTGAAGAAGAGCGCCAAGCCGGTCGCGATCGAAGAAGTAGAACCCGCCCAAGAGATCGTGAAGCGCTTCACCACGGGAGCGATGTCGTTCGGTTCCATCAGCAAAGAAGCGCACGAGACTCTGGCCATCGCCATGAACCGCATCGGAGGGAAGTCCAATACGGGCGAAGGTGGCGAAGATGAAGAGCGTTTCCAGCCCGGATGCGAACGGAGACTTGCGGCGCAGCGCGGTAAAGCAAGTCGCCTCGGCGCGCTTTGGAGTTACTGCCAGCTATCTCGTCAACGCGGACGAGTTACAGATCAAGATGGCGCAAGGCGCAAAACCCGGCGAAGGCGGGCAACTTCCTGGGCACAAAGTCGATGAAGTCATTGCGCGGCTGCGGCATTCCATCCCCGGCGTGGGTTTGATCTCGCCGCCGCCTCACCACGATATCTATTCGATAGAAGATCTGGCGCAACTGATCTATGACCTGAAGAATGTGAATCCGCAAGCACGTATAGCGGTGAAGCTGGTGGCCGAAGTTGGAGTAGGGACGGTCGCGGCGGGCGTGGCCAAGGCGCACGCGGACGTCGTGCTGATCAGCGGAGACAGCGGAGGCACGGGAGCTTCACCGCTGAGTTCCATCAAACATGCTGGCATTCCGTGGGAGCTTGGCTTAGCTGAAACGCAACAGGTTCTTCTCTTGAACGACCTGCGCAGCCGCATCCGCGTGCAAACCGACGGCAAGCTGCAAACCGGCCGCGATGTCGTGATCGCGGCGCTGCTCGGCGCCGAAGAATTCGGCTTTGCCACCACGCCGCTGATTGCGATGGGCTGCGTCATGATGCGCAAGTGCCATCTCAACACCTGCTCGGTGGGCATCGCCACGCAAGATCCCGTGCTGCGCAAGCAATTTCAAGGGCAGCCCGAGCATGTCATCAATTTCTTTTTCTTTCTGGCGGAACAGGTGCGGCAATACATGTCCGAACTCGGCTTCCGCCGCATGGATGAGATGATCGGCCGCGTTGACATGCTGGACGTGCAGCCCGCCGTCGATCACTGGAAGGGAAGAGGCCTGGATTTGTCGGCCATTCTTTATAGCCCTCCGGTACCGTCGCGAGTGGCGCGCCGCCGCATTCGGGCGCAGGATCATGGCCTGGGGCAGGCGCTCGATCATGAACTTCTCGCCGAGTCGCGGGCCGCGATTGAGACTCTGGCGCCGGTCGAGATCAAGCTGCCCGTGCGCAACATTCATCGCTCCGTGGGAACTATGCTGAGCGGAGCCATTGCCCGCCGCCACGGGTCCGCGGGCCTTCCCGACGATACGATTCGCATTCACCTTGACGGATCGGCGGGGCAAAGCCTGGGCGCGTTCCTGGCCAAGGGAGTCACGCTCACGCTCGAAGGCGAGGCCAACGATTACGTGGGCAAGGGTCTTTCGGGCGGACGCCTGATCGTCTATCCGCCGCGACGGTCGAGTTTCGCCCCCGAGAACAATATTGTCATCGGCAATGTCGCTCTCTACGGCGCGACTAGCGGCGAGGCGTTCTTCAATGGAGTCGCGGGCGAGCGCTTTGCCGTTCGCAACTCGGGAGCCACCGCGGTGGTCGAGGGCGTCGGCGACCACTGCTGCGAATACATGACCAACGGCTTGGTGCTGGTGCTCGGAGCCTGCGGCAGAAATTTCGCCGCCGGCATGAGTGGCGGCGTCGCCTACGTTTTCGACGAGCGCGGCGACTTTACCGAAAAGCGCTGCAATCTGGAGTCGGTTGACCTGGAGCCGGTTCTCGAAACTCAGGATGTCCGGCTGGTCGAAGGCCGGCTCGGCGAAGGACATTTCGGCGAAGTAAAGCTAGTCAAAGATCTGGTGGCACGGCATCTCCGGCTGACCGGAAGCCCGCGGGCCGCCTGGATTTTGGACAACTGGCCGGAAGCGCTGTCCCGGTTTATCAAAGTGTTTCCTCATGAACACAAGCGAGTTCTGGGAGTGAGCCGCAGGCGCCAGCCCTATATCCCGAGTCCGCCGCTGGCTGCTTCGGCGCCGGTCGAGCAGGTGCAACATGGGTAAGGACACGGGCTTTTTGGAATACGCGCGCGAGCTTGCCCCACGGCGTCCGGTTACGCAGCGCGTCAATGACTGGTTCGAGATCTATCTCGATTTTCCCGAACCGAAGCTTCGCACCCAGGGCGCGCGCTGCATGGACTGTGGCGTGCCCTTCTGCCAGACGGGATGTCCCGTCAACAACCTGATCCCCGACTGGAACGATCTCGTCTATCACGGCCGCTGGAAAGAGGCGGTTCGCCAACTGCACGCGACCAACAATTTTCCGGAATTTACCGGCCGCGTTTGTCCAGCGCCGTGCGAAGCGTCTTGTGTGCTGGGGATCAATCAGCCGGCAGTCACGATCAAGCAGATCGAAAAGAACATCGTGGAGCGCGCCTTTCATGAAGGCTGGATCCGGCCCGAGCCGCCGAAAATTCGCAGCGGGAAAAAAGTAGCGATCGTAGGGCTCGGGTCCCGCGGGATTGGCTGCCGCCCAGCAGTTGTGCCGCGCTGGACACTCCGTGGTGGTCTACGAAAAAGCGGATCGCATCGGCGGCTTGCTGCGCTATGGCATCCCGCAATTCAAGTTAGAGAAACACATCATCGATCGCCGCCTGGAACAGATGTCGGCCGAGGGCGTGAAATTTGTTACCGGCGCCGAGGTGGGCAAGAACATTGCGGTCGAAGATTTGCGCAGCGAGTTCGACGCGATGGTGCTCGCCGGAGGGGCCGAGCACCCACGCGATCTGAACGTGCCCGGACGCGATCTGAAAGGCATTCATTTCGCGATGGAGTTCCTGCCCCAGCAGAACCGCCGCAATCTGGGCGATACCATCGCACCGGAATCGGAAATTCTGGCAACCGGCAAGCGCGTGGTCATCATCGGAGGCGGCGACACTGGCGCCGATTGCCTCGGCACTTGCCACCGCCAAAAGCCTCGATCGGTGCATCAGTTCGAAATTATGCCGAAGCCTCCCGACGAGCGCTCGCCGCGAACGCCCTGGCCACAGTGGCCGATGCAACTGCGCACCGAAGGCGCACACGAAGAAGGTGGCGTTCGCGACTGGGGCATCGCCACCACCAAGTTCACCGGCTCCAGTTCCGGGCAGGTCCACCAACTGCATGCCGTGCGCGTTGGCCCGGCGCCGACGTTCGAACCGATCCCAGGCACCGAATTTCGGATGGATGCGGATCTCGTATTAATTGCGATGGGATTTGTTGGGCCGGTTCGGAACGGAATGATCGATCAGTTGGGAGTGAAACTCGATCCGCGCGGCAACGTGGCCACGGACCCGAGCCATATGTCGTCGGTGCCCGGAGTGTTCGCGGCCGGCGACATGCGGCGCGGCCAGTCGCTGGTGGTGTGGGCGATCGCCGAGGGGCGGAAAACGGCGGCGAGCGTCGACCGTTATCTGCAAACGAAAGCGATGGCGATGCCTTTGTTCACACCCCAGACTGCCAACGCCGAAAAAGAGCCGATTGCTTCATGATTCGTTGGCGCGGGCGCAAACGGAAACCCAACCTACCAACGCCGACAGGCAGCCAAGCAAAATATGAATCCGTTGAATCTGGATTAGCGCGCATCCGCATCTCGCAGGCTGTGCCTCCGCCGCGCCATCTGTCCTACCCTTCGAGATGAGAGCTGGTTTCATAAATGGTCTTTGGGAAGGGCACGGCTTCAGCCGTGCCGCCCAGAGCCAACAAACACGCGGGCTTTAGCCCCTGAGGGATGTACCTTCGAGTTGAAAGGCATTTATGAAACCAGTTCTATTTGGCGAGAGACGGCCAAAAGTGACTTGGCTTGACGCGGCCAAAGGCTCACACTGAATAAGTCAGATTTATATTCCCCATAAATTACTGCTATTAGCAGAAAGACGTATGCGGAGCAGAAGAAATATGCGTTGGACGCGATCTAGTTCCATCGCTAAGGTCAAGTTGCTGGCCTCGGAAACGCATGGTCATCCGCTGCACGCACCAGGGGAGAAAGTGAGCCACTAAATGAAGAACCGCTCCCATCTCGGAGCTGCAATCGTACTAGTAAGTATTCTGTTGACGTCGTTCAGCCGTGCACAGGAACCGGCAGGCACAGTCGCCGCTGCGCCGCAGGATGCTGCCGCTCAGCCGGCGACTGCGCCAGTTGCGGCTCCGGACCCGGCGCCGACAGCGCTCCCGACCCCTTCCATCACGGGTCCGCTCGCTGCACTTCCGCCGGCTGTCTTCGATGCCGGGCCTTTCGGCAAGGTCGCTGTGAACGGCATTCTCGACGGCTTGGGTATGTGGACGGGCAATTACGTAGCGGGCGACGACAGCCATCAGGCGGCGCTGAGTAACGGCCAGGTCTTTATTCAAAAGGCCGACGGCTGGTTTCAGTTCTACCTGCAAGCGGGCGCGTACAACATCGCGGCTCTCGGGGCGCCGTTCGTCGCAACCGACAAAACCATGACCAAACTTTACGGCCCGGTTCCGGTTGCTTTTGCGAAGTTCCAACCGGGGAAAACCAGCCCCTTTAAGAACACTTCGTTCCTGATCGGTGAACTGCCAACGTTGATCGGCGCCGAGTACACCTTCACCTTCGAGAACATGAACATCCATCGTGGCCTGTTGTGGAACCAGGAAAACGCCGTCAATCGCGGAATCCAGGTGAATCAGGTCATGGGCAAGTTCACCGCCTCGCTGAGTTGGAACGACGGCTTCTACTCCAACCGCTACACGTGGCTGACCGGTTCCTTAACCTACACCAAAGGGCCGCATAGCCTGGCATTCGTGGGAGGTGGAAACTACGGGCAGACCGCGTTTCAGACTTACGCCACACCAGTGCAAAACAACAGCAGTATCTACAACGTGATCTACACCTACACCAAGGGTCCCTGGATTCTGCAGCCCTACTTTCAGTACACCAATGTACCCACCAACCAGAAGATCGGCATCGTGAAAGGCGCATCCACAACGGGCGGCGCCGTGCTGGCGAGTTACACCTTTAAACACGGTTTCTCGCTTCCGGTGCGCTGGGAGTACATCTCGAGTTCGGGGAGCGCCACGGACGGATCGGTTAATCTGCTGTACGGCCCGGGCAGCGCCGCCACATCGATCACGGTAACGCCTACCTTTCAACGAGGCGGCTTCTTCGTTCGCGGAGACCTCGCTTATGTTCATGCCAGCGATATCACCCCGGGAGACGCCTTCAGTCGCGACGGCATGAACCAGAACCAGCCGCGGGCGATGGCGGAATTCGGGTTCATGTTTGGAAACAATGTTGTTGAGAAGAAGTAGATTCGGGGCACAAGGAGAACAGGAATGGCAGAGAACTCAGCAGAAATGAAACCGACGGTGGGCCTGACCGGCCTGACGATGAACGCGATGGCGCTGATCGCGCCCGGAGCGTTTCTATGGCTCACTTTTGCCGGGCAGGCGGCGGCGGGCGCGACCGCACCTTCGATGTGGGCTGGCATCTTGTTTGCCACCGTGTTGTGCCTGGCCACCGCCGTCTGTTACGCGGAAATGGCGAAGCTCTATCCCGGAACCGGCAGTTCGTATTACTTTGCGGAGCAATCGTTTCTCAACCACGATAAGGCTTGGCCATACGCCCGGCTGGCCAAATTCATCGTCGGCTGGGGTTCGCATCTTTACTACTGGATCTACCCCGGCGTGATGGTGGGCGTCATCGGAGTGATCTCCGGCTATTTGGTCGGGACGCTTTGGCCGAATTTCATGAGCGCCTCCAATCCCGGCCCCATGTTCATGATGGCGGTTGCTGTCGCGTTCTCGTTTGGCGTGTCCTACATCGCGCACCGCGGCATCACCGGCTCGACCTCGGTCAACATTGCCATCAACGTGATTCAGATCAGCGCCCTGATTGTGTTCGCGGTGGTCGCGCTTGGCTACCGCATAAACCATCCTCCGGGCAGCGAGGCTTTCCAGTTTGACGCGCAAACCAGTGCCGCGTACAAGTACGAGTTTGCGACCACGTCCCAGATGGTGAATGGCCAAGCCACCGATGTCATCACACGGGACGCGAACGGTACCCCGCAGCCTAAGCTCGATGCGGCCGGGAAACCGGTGCCCTATCACATCAGTTATCCGGAAAAGGATGCGAGCGGCGCTTTTGTCGCTCATCCCACGGCACGCTCGGTCGTCAGTATGCACAGTTTTGGCTGGATGTTTGTGCAGGCCACCATTGCCATCCTCATTCTTGTCGGATTTGAATCGGTGACCTCGATGGGAGGCGAGGCCAAGAACGCCAAACGCGATGTCCCGATCGCGGTCGTCGTCTCGCTGCTGGTGCAAGGCTGTTTCTGCTATCTGTTCGAATATTTTGCCGCCAATTACTTTCTCAACAGCGGCTACCCGATGAGTTTTGCCGGAGCTTCGGCGGCGCCCATCGGAGACATGATGACCATGGTCGGCGATGCGCTATTCGGCGCCGGCCACGGACGCATCTTCATGCTGGCCGAGGCGGCCACCGTATTTCTGGCGCTGATTGGCACCACGCTCTCTTGTATCAACACCGGGGCGCGCGTGACCTACGCCATGGGCAAAGACCAGGAGGTGCCGGAACACTTTGGCCTGCTGCATTCGAAGAACCTGACGCCACATAAAGCCATCTGGACGCTGGCGGCCATTTCCGCCGTGGTCGGGTGCATCACGGTGCTGGTGTTTTTTGGCAACGGCGCCGCTCCCACGGACTCGGCCATCCAAGCCTTGCCGCACGGCTTCTGGTCCAGTTTCGGATACACCACCCATGACAAGATGGCGGCGTTGCCGAATACTTTCCTGACGATGACGCTGGCTTCGAACTTCGGCACGTTCTTGCTCTACATGCTGAGTTGCCTGACTTGCATCGTCTGCTATCACAAGCACCCGCAGTTCAAGGTGGTGCGTCATCTGGCGGTTCCGTTGTTCGGGCTGCTCGCCAATCTGGCTTGTATGGCGTTCTATTTGATTGGCCCCTTCATGGGCTATGGCACCAAGATGGAGCCGCTGCTGGCGCTAGGCGTCGCGCTGGTCTGGGGCATCTACGGCGGAATTTATTTCTTCCGCATCAGCAAGACCTCCGGCCGCACTACCCTGATTCAAGACCGGGCGACGACGGCCGCATAGATCTAAGCCGCGGAGAAAGACATGAACCACTAAAGGACACGAAGTATCACGAAGATTTTTTCGTCTCGAGAATTTCCTTCGTGTGCTTTCGTGTCCTTTGTGGTTCAAGGTTTTTCGCAAATTCAGCCACTACCCGATTTTCGGATTACTTGTATGACCCAGTCTTTCGGTAAGATATTCCCATCCCGAAACCGAGCAGCGTCGAAGGGCAGGGCATTGGCTGTTCGCCGTACTTTACATGCTGGATATTGAATTCTCCGAGCTCTCCGATACAGGCCGCGTGCGTACGCACAATGAGGACTATGTGGGTCACGTAGCGCCGGGCTCTCCCGCGCAAACGCGCTCTCACGGATGGCTTTTCGCTCTGGCCGATGGCGTCGGCGGGCAGCGTCAGGGCGAAGTGGCTTCGCGGGCGGCGGTGCAGGAAGCGCTTGCCGGATTCCGCCGCGCGAAAGACGGGGCCTCGCATAAGGATGTGGTCACCGAACTGGTGCGAGCGGCCAACGCGCGCGTCTGCGAATCCGAAGCTCTTTCCGGCCGCTCCGGCACTGGCATGGCTTCCACCATTGTCGTCTGCGCGCTGCGCTTCGATCGCGCCACCGTCGCTCACGTTGGCGATTCCCGTTGCTATTTGATCCGGAGCGGCGACGCCCGGGCCATCACCCGCGATCACACCGTCGCTGCCGACCAGGAACGCCTCGGTCTGGTTACGGCCGAAGAGGCGGCCGAGTCTTCCGCCCGCCACGTTCTCAGCCGCTCTCTCGGCATGAACCTTTTCGTAAACGTCGATATCGATGAAGTCCAGTTGTTGGCTGGCGATACGCTGCTGCTCTGCTCCGATGGCCTGCACGGCGCGGTCACCGCCGCCGAAATGGCCGAGGCCGCGCGCCGACACCGCAATCTCGTGGCCGCTGCCCAGGAACTCGTCGACCGCGCCAACGAACAGGATGGAAGCGATAACATCAGCTTGCAGCTCATTCGTGTCCGCAGCGTCGAACGCATGGGGATGTACCGGGGGCGTCCTTATAAGCTGCGCTGAGAGCCCCTGGTGCAAGTCGAGTTTCGAAAATCCAGCCCCTAAAGGGGCGTCTGATTTCTACCGACTGGCGGTATCGCTAAAGCGATACCCTGATACGAATCTCATGTGCTACGCGGGATAATGAGGCGACTTGTGCGTCGCACTCTATCCTTACGCCTTTTTTACGAAAGTTCTGACATGATGGCGGCAGATGGATTAGATTGGAGCTTCGCCGCTTGCCGAGCGCATTTGACGCGGATTCACTCACAGATTTACCTACGATGACTGTTCTTCACGCCGGCGACCAACTCGATCATTACCGCATTGATAGCCTGGCTGCCCGCAGCGGCATGGCCTCCATCTTCCGCGCCACCGATCTTAATAACGGCCGGCCGGTTGCCATCAAAATTCCCCATCCTGAAGTCGAGGGCGATCCCGCTCTGTTCGACCGTTTCCGCCGTGAGGAAGAGATCGGCAAGTTGATGGACCATCCCGGAGTGATGAAGGTTTTCTCCGACAACGACCGCAGCCAGGTCTACATGGTGATGGAGTGGGTCGAGGGACGGCTGCTGCGGAAGATTCTCGGCGAACAGCCGAAGCTCGCGCCGGAGCGCGCCATACGGATCACGTTGCGCATCCTCGACGCGCTCGACTACATTCACTCGCACGGCGTAGTGCATCGCGACCTGAAGCCCGAAAACGTGATGGTCGACGAGCACGACAACATCAAGCTCATCGACTTTGGCATCGCCGGTAACGCCGGAGCCCGCCGCATCACCTTCGCCAAATTCTCTCCGACCATGGGCACGCCCGACTACATTTCTCCCGAACAGGTCAAAGGCCAACGCGGCGATGCCCGCAGTGATCTGTATGCGCTGGGCGTGATGTTCTACGAGATGCTGACGGGTAAAGTGCCCTTTTCCGGCGCGAATCCCCTCCTCATCATGAACGACCGCCTGCTGAACAATCCCGTTCCGCCGCGGGAAGTCGATCCCGCCGTCACCCCGCAATTACAGGAGATCATCTATCGCGCCCTGGAGCGCGACCCCAAGAATCGCTATGCGAGCGCCCGCGATTTTGCCCGCGATCTCGAGCATCCCGAGCAGGTGGGAGTCACCGACCGCCCGGAATTCTGCAACTGGAAAGATCGCCGGACCCCGTGGGCTAAGAGCGTCCTCTTTTATATCCTGATAGCGCTGATTCCGATTGTGATCTTTGGCTTGTTACTGTACGTAGCGCGCCACAGTTAAAAGGCGGGAGTGCGGGGGCGGGCGACCTCGCCCGCCCGGTTCTCGCGTTACAGCGACTCATCTTTGCAGGAATTCGTCGCCGTGAATGTCCAGCTCCGGATACGCGCCGGCGCCTAACTCGAACAGATCCATTCCCTGCAACTCGCCTTCACGTCCCACCCGCTGGCGGTAGACGCGATTCAATAACCAGTTCAATCCAAAGGAAAGCGGAAGCACGAACCCGAGCAGGGTCGCGATTCCCACGACCTGCGCCATCCACTGTCCACGCGGCAACGCATTCGCCAGCAGCGCGACCGCCAGCACCCCCCAAAGGCCGCCCGCCGCATGCACGGAAACCGCGCCGCCCGGGTCGTCAATCGCGAGTCGGAACTCCAAAAAATCCGCGACCCAGACCACCAGAATTCCTGCCACGCCGCCGACAATCATGGCCGCCGCCGGCTTCAGCAATGCGGCGGCCGCGCTGCTCGCGACCAGGCCCGCAATCCATCCGTTGGCGATGAGCGACGCGTCAGGGCGCCCGAACCTCGCTCGCGTCACCAGCGCCGCTGTCAATCCAGACGCTGCCGCGCAGACGGTAGTATTGATCGCAATCAGCACCACGCGCCCCGGTTCCACGCCCAGAAACAGCATCGCCCCGGCAGAATTCAGCGCCATCCATCCGATCCACGCGAACACGCATCCGAGAAGAACCACCACGACGTTGTGTCCGGGAAGCGCGGCCGGCATTCCCTCGGCGGAAAACTTCCCGCGGCGCGGTCCCAGAATCCAGGTGATCGACAACGCTGTCAGTCCGCCCACGACCTGAATTGTGCTTGACCCTCCGCCGTCCACGAAGCCCCGGCCCAAGCCGCAGTTCACGCCGAGTTGCGCGAGCCATCCTCCGCCCCAGGCCCAGTGCGCAAAGAGCGGATACGTCCATCCGGCCAGCAGCGCCGTCGATGCGCAAATCGCGCCCAGCCGCCAACGGTCCGCTCCTGAACTCAGCGGAATCATCCCTGCCAATCCGACACTGAACATCTGCAGCAGGGCCACCAGCGCCGCCGGAGAAAGATCCAGTCGCAGCCCGCGCAGGAAGAAGGGCTCGGCCGCAATCCACCCCCAGGATCTTCCGGAGATCACCAGCGCATGATCCGGCCGGCCTGCGGCGCCTTGCCACGCGAAACCGACGATGACGTATACCAACGCGGCCACGGCCGTCACCGAAAGCGCCCCTACCATGGCGTGGGCCGCGCTCCGCGACCTCCCCAACCCTGAATTGATCAGCGCCAGGCCCGCGCCGGCAAATGGAACCAGAAGAATGAGGAGCAAGCAGAACACCGCGGATACTTCCGAGAGGGCAACAAGAGAAGAAGCCACGAAAGGCGTCACTCTCCTTCCGTCTGCAGAACGAGATGAGCGCGCACGGTCAGCGCGAGCCCGAACAACTCTACCACCATGCCGGCCAGCACGAATCCAACGCGCCCGCCGGCCGATGGCAGCAGCGCGACGGCGCCCACCACAATCGCCCATCCCGCAACCAGCAAGAACAGACCCGCGAGCTTCATACGCCTCTATTTCGAAGACCTCTAACGCTCAATGGCCCAACCGCTAAAGCTAATGCGGCGGCGACGCAGGGTCCAATCGAATTTTTTCATTGTACCTATAAAAGAAACCTAGAAAGGAAAGGACGAGGCGAAGCCGGCGTTCCTGATAGCATAGCGGGACGCCACGATCTATGAGAAACCTGCTCAATCACCTCGTCGCGCACCGCAGTGGGGCGCTCTTCCTTCTGACCATCGCCGCGTTCCTGGAAGTCTACGGCGACTCGTGCTTTCAGTCGGCGCTCTATCGCGCTTCCGGGATGAGCCGCGCCCTTGCTTTTGCCGGCGGGGCATTGTCGCTCGCCGCTTACGGACTGGTGGTCAACGCCCCCCGCTGGGAGTTCGGCAAGCTGCTGGGCGTCTACGTTGTCCTTTTCTTCCTGCTGGCACAGATCGTGGCCCGAGTAAAGTTTGGCCAACCGCCCACGCTCCCCATTCTGATCGGCGGAGCGCTCATTGTCGCGGGAGGCCTGATCATCTCGGTCAACTGAAGTCCGCGGGCTGGAACTGGCTTCACGCGGAAATTCTGCCTGAATACAAAGCCATCCCTACCACGGCGTCGATCCCCAGCGCGTCGAGCATGTCGATTTCTGCTTGCGTTCGGATGCCGCCCGCCGCCACCAGTCGCCGCGAGGTGGATTGCCGGATTGCCCTGACCGTCTCCATCGGGATTCCTCCCATCAACCCCTCGGTGTCGATGTGCGTGTAAAGAAAAGTCTCGCAGAACGGTTCGAGTGCGCGAATCATGTCGAACGCGGTAAGGGCAGTCTCGTGGCGCCAGCCGTCGATTGCAACCCGGCCTCCTCGGGAATCGAGGGCGAACACCAATGCGGCGGTACCCAGATTACTTGCCAGCGTAGTAGCGAACTGTTTGTTGATCTTGCCGTCTTTCAGCAGTGCGGAGCCGAGGATGACCTTGCGGGCACCCGCTGCTAAAACTTGCTGCGCTGTTTCCAGGCTGTGAACTCCGCCGCCTACCTGGCAATTGAGCCGCCGTACGATCTGATTCACCAGGAGCCGGTTATTCCCAGCGCCTCGAGCCGCGTCGAGGTCGATCACCTGCACCAGCGGATACGTGGAGAAGCGCTCGACCCAATAGTCGAAGTTGTCGAACTCCAGAGCTTTCTTCTCGCCCTGCACCAACTGCACGATCTTGCCGCCCATCAGGTCGATCGACGGAATCAGCATGGCCACCTCACCGCGACGCCGGCGCCGTGTAGTTCGTGCTTCAGTTGTGCGATGTCCTCAATGCCGAAGTGAAAAATGGAGGCGGCCAGAGCCGCGTCCGCGCGTCCGTCGCGGAACACCTCGATGAAATCGCGCGCCGACCCCGCGCCTCCGGAGGCGATGACGGGAATCGAAACCGCCTCTGCCACCTCGCCTACTAACTGGCAGTCAAATCCGGATTGAGTTCCGTCCCGATCCATCGAGGTCAGCAGAATCTCGCCGGCTCCGCAAGCCGCCGCTTCCCGCGCCCATTGAATCGCGTCCCGGCCGGTGGGCGTGCGTCCGCCAGCGACGAACACTTCAAAACTTTTGTCAGAACTTCCGTCGACTTTTCTTCTGGCGTCGATCGCCACCACCACCGCCTGCGAACCAAAGCGGCCTGCGATTCTGCCGATCAACGCGGGGTCGTGCACGGCGGCCGAGTTGATGGCGATCTTGTCTGCGCCCGCATCGAAAACCGCCGCTGCATCTTCGAGTTGGCGTATTCCGCCTCCCACCGTGAAGGGAACAAACAGCGAGCGCGCGGTGCTGCGGACCGCGTCCAGCAGGGTGCGCCGGTTCGCGCTGGTTGCGGTAATGTCGAGCAGCACGATTTCATCGGCGCCGTTGCGGGCGTGGGCCGTGGCACACTCCGCTGGATCGCCGGCATCGCGCAGATTCTTGAAACGCACGCCCTTCACGACTCGGCCGCCGTCCATGTCGAGGCAGGCGATGATACGTTTGGTCAACACGTTAGACCTCGCAAATCGGGCCTCGCAAATCAGACCTCACAGAAATTCTTCAGAATCGAAAGCCCCACTTCGCCCGATTTCTCGGGATGGAACTGCACTCCGAAAATGTTGCCGCGCTCGACGGCAGCGACAAACTGTAACCCGTATTCGCTGGCCGCCGTCATTCCGGTCACCACCGGCGCATGGAACGAGTGGGTGAAGTACACAAATGAGTCCTGTGCGATGCCGCGCAGTAACCGCGAGCCTTGCTGAACTCGCAAAGAATTCCAACCGACGTGCGGCGACTTCACGGAACGCGGAAACTGCCGGCATCTGCCGGGAAAGAATCCCGCTCCTGCGAGTTCGGCGCACTCCTCACTGCCTTCGAAGAGCCACTGCATTCCCAGGCAGACTCCGAGAAACGGCTTGCCGGAGCCGGCGGCTTGCAACAAGGCCTCGCGCAAGCCCGTGCGGTTCAGAGCTTGCAAAGAGGAAAAATGCCCTACCCCTGGGAATACGATCTTGTCCGCCGCTGCCACCGTCTCAGGCTGGTCGGTCACGACGACCTCGGCGCCGAGATAGTCGAACGCCTTCTTCACCGAATTCAGGTTGCCGGCGCCGTAATCGACGATGGCGATCATAGGAGTCCCTTGGTGCTGGGGAGCATGCGGCCCAGGCGGCGATCGCGGGAGCCCGCGACGCGCAGGGCCCGCGCGAACGCTTTGAAGAGCGCTTCGATCTTATGGTGGCTGGAGCGGCCATAAAGCACGCGCACATGAACATTGGCCCGCGCGCCGCGCGCAAAGCCTTCGAAGAAATCGTTGACCAGTTCCACTTGCAGATCTCCCACTCGCGACGCGCGAACTTTCGTATCGACCACCGCGACTGCGCGTCCACCGAAATCCACCGATGCCAAGCCGAGCGTTTCATCCATGGGCATGACAAAGTAACCGGCGCGCAGAATGCCGCGGCGATCTCCCAAGGCGCGGTCGAAAACCTCGCCCAGCGCAATGCCGACGTCCTCCACGGTGTGGTGCTGATCCACGTCCAGGTCGCCCACCGCCCGGAGTTTCAGATCGAATCCGCCGTGCCGCGCAAAGAGCTCGAGCATGTGGTCGAGAAAACGGATTCCCGTTGAGACCTCGTACTTCCCCCGACCCTCAATCGTGAGCGCGATTTGGATTTCCGTTTCCGCGGTCTTGCGATGCAGCTTGGCTTTCCTCACGCCCTCACCTCGCGGCGCTCTTTGAGTTCTTCGATCACATCGCGCAGCGCGCCAATCAGAGTCCGCGTGTGTTCGTCCGATCCCACGGTCAGGCGCACACAGCCTTCACATCGTGCATCGGAACTCCGGTCGCGCACCAGGATTCCCCGCGTGCGCAAAGCTTGCACGAATTCCGCGTGGGCGTCGCCGATGCGCACCAGCACAAAGTTGGCGCGGCTCGGCCAGTAGTGCAGACCGAGACTTCTGAGTTCCCGCTCCAAGATTCCGCGGCCGCGCCGCACCTCGGCGACGTAACGTTCTACGTATTCCTGATCGTTAAGCGCCTCCGGCAACGCCGCCAGCGCGACCGCATTCACGTTGTAGGGGGAAGCGACGCGGCGCACCATCGCCATCTGTCCCGCATCTCCGGCGAGAATGCCGATGCGGAGACCTGCCAGCCCGTAGGCCTTGGAAAAGGTGCGCGCCACGAAAACATTCTCTGGCCGAGCGGCACGGTGAAGGATTGTCTCTCCATGAAACTCAAAATAAGCTTCGTCCACCAAAACCGCTGCCTGGGGCGCCGCTTGGGCAATCTGGAATAAGACCTCGGATGCCACCGCCGCTCCGGTTGGATTGTTCGGATTCGCTACCGCGATGAGCCGTGTGCGTTGGCTGAGCCGCGACAATAGACCTTCCAAAGGAAAGGCAAAGTTCTCACCGGAGAGCACCTCGACCGCGCGAGCGCCTTCCGCCTGAACGAAGATGGCATACAGCGCAAACGTGGGCACGACGATGATCGCTTCGTCTCCGGGTTCGAGATAGGTCGAGCAAAGCAGATGAATGGCCTCATCCACGCCGTTCGTGAGCAGAACCTGCGCCGGATCGAGTCCGAGAAAATCGGCGGCCTCGCGTTCCACCCGTTCGCGCTCGGGATAGCGCGCCAGTGCTTCGGCATCCAGCGAACGCAGCCGTGCCAACACGCGCGGCGAGCAACCGATCGTGCTTTCATTGAAGTCAAGACGCAGTCCTTGACGCCCGGCCAGGGGCGGCCGATAGGCATGCAAACTCTTCACTGCGGTGCGGGCCTCAAGCATAAGAGGACCTCAGTCGCAACGATTCCGCGTGTCCGCGCAAGCCCTCAGCTTCGGCAAGCACCATCGCCGGAGCCGCGATTCGCCTAATCCCTGAGCGGGAAACTTCCTGGCACGAGATGATGCGGACATAGTCCAGCACGCTCAGGCCGCCGCGCACGCGGGCCATCGCTCCAGTAGGCAAAACGTGATTTGGACCCGAGATGTAGTCGCCTGCGGACTGAGGCGTGAATTCGTTTACGAAAATCGATCCTGCGTTCTGTACTGCAGGTACGAGTGCCGACGTCAGCGTGAGATGCTCGGGCGCGATGCGGTTCGCGGTCTCGACTGCGTGATCGAGCGAGGCGACCAGAAGGATGGCCCCGCGACGGGAAAGTGACTCAGCAGCAATCGGATTAGCGCGCCTGCGCCGCTCGACTTGCGTTTGTACAGCCTTCGCGAGTCGCCGCGACGTCGTAACTAAGATGCAGAGCGCGTCGGGATCATGCTCGGCTTGCGCCACCAGATCGCAAGCAATGAAAACCGGGTCGCCGTCGCCCTCATTGCTATTGCTAATGAACACGGCCTCCGTAGGACCGGCGAGAAACTCAATGGCGCAATCGAACGCAACCAGTTTCTTGGCTGCGGTCACGTACCGGTTGCCGGGACCCACGATCTTGTTCACGTGGGGAATGCTCTTGGTCCCATAGGCCAACGCGGCGATTGCCTGCGCTCCGCCAACGCGGTAGAACTCGCGCACGCCGAGAAATGCGGCCGCCGCCAATGTGGCCTGGGCGGGGCGCGGCGACGCCACACGAATCTGCGGCACGCCTGCGACCTGCGCCGGAATCACTGTCATCAGCAACGTCGAAGGCAATGGATAGCGGCCACCGGGAACGTAGCACCCCACCGCGTCGATGGGGCGGACCAACTGTCCCACGCAAACTCCGGGCTGAATTTCGCGCCGCCACTCCTCCGGTTTCTGCCACTCGCAGTAAGTGCGAATGTTGCCCGCCGCTTGCGCGATCGCGTCCTGCAGTTTCGAGGGAGTTCTCTGCCATGCTTCCTGCAGGTCAGCCTCGGGCACGCGCAGAGGTTCGCTGCTGCCCAACCCGTCCCACCGCTCCGCGTATCGGCGTAAGGCAGAATCGCCTTTCCGCCGGACATGGCTCACGATGCGCCGCACCGCCGGCTCAACCTCGGCCAGATCGTGCGCCCCGCGCTCCTCCAGCGCACGCACGAACCGGTCCCGCTTAAGCCCTTCGAGAATGCGCATCGTCATCTTCATCACATCACCACCTTATTCAGCGGATACTCGACGATCCCTTGCGCATTCGCGAGTTTGAGCTGCGGAATCAATGTCCAGGCGGTTTGCTCTTCGATGACGGTATTGATCGCAACCCATTCGCCATCGGCCAAGGGCGCGACGGTAGGATTCTTCAACGCCGGCAGCAAGCCCAGAACCGCGGCCAAATCCGGCTTGCGCACGTTGAGCATCAGCCCGACCCGGCCCTGAGCGGCCATGGCCCCGCAGAGCATCACGGCCAGGTTTTCGATCTTTTGCCGCCGCGCGGGATCGGCCCACGCTGCCTTGTTTGCGACCAGTTGCGTGTTCGACTCCAGTACCGTTTCAATGATTCTCAGATGATTCGCGCGCAGCGAGCTGCCCGTCTCAGTGACTTCGACAATGGCATCGGCCAGCAACGGCGGCTTTACCTCGGTCGCACCCCAGGAGAACTCGACCCGCACCGGCACGTTCCGACTGGAAAAGTAATTCTGCGTGAAACTCACGAGTTCGGTGGCGACGGTGCGGCCCGCAAGGTCATCGGGCTTCTGGAAAGCGGAATCCTCGGGCACGGCCAGCACCCATTTCACTTTGCCCATGCTCTGTTTCGCATAGATGAGGTCGGTCACGCTGACTACTTCGAGGCCGCTTTCCAGCACCCAGTCCAGGCCGGTCAGGCCCGCGTCCAGCGCACCGTGCTCGACATAGCGCGCCATTTCCTGCGCACGGATGAGCAGGCATTCAATTTCCGGATCGTCGGTTGCGGCGAAGTAGGAGCGCGGGTTGGTGTAAACTCGCAGCCCGGCGCGCGTGAACAGGCTGAGCGTCGCTTCCTGCAAACTTCCTTTGGGAATGCCCAGACGAAGTTTCATCGCCGCGCCTCTTCTTCGACAGCCGCGCCCAGCGGCAGTTCCCGCGTGAAGCAGGATCGGGACCCCGTATGGCAAACCTTGCCTGCGCCCAACACGCGGACCCGCAGCAGCACCGTGTCGCGGTCGCAGTCCGTCCATGCCGCCACGACCTCCAGGCGATTGCCGGAGGTTTCTCCTTTGGTCCACAGTGTCTGCCGGGTACGGCTGTAGAACGTGACAAAGCTCGTTCGCAAGGTTGCCTTGAGCGCTTCGCGATTCATGAAGCCAACCATCAGCAACTCGCCGGTGGCTGCATCTTGAATCACGGCGGGCGCCAAGCCTTGCATTTTGTCGAAATCGATCTCCATTGCAATCTCCTCTTTCCATTCGTTCCCGGTGCTTCGAATGCCCGCAACAAAAAAAGACCCGCTGTTGCGAAGTTCGCATCAGCGGGCTCGGAGTTCCTATGACTGCTTCAGGCTATCATCCGTCGTTCTCCGCCGACACGCTCATCCCATGGTGATGATGATGGTGACGGTGGGAGTTCGACGAGATCATAACGAATCGACCTTAGGACACTCTGCTTCTCTCCGTCAATGGAATTCCACGCCGTGGCCGTGGTAGAAATCAAGAGCGCTGCAATTCGTCCCGTGACGGCCATCTCGACCGTTGCCGAGCGGAGCGGATAAATCCTGTTCAGGAAATGACTTAGCTCCTCAGCGATTCGCTCCGCGGAAATCCGCATCACAAATTTGAATGGGCTCGATCAATTCTTTGCGTGCGCATCTTACCCGCAAAACGCCCGCAAAACGAAAGATTGAATCTAAAATCGACAATGTCAATCGAAATGGTTAGGATCACGCGAATGTCATTGACTCAGAACCAGAAGAACCGGACTTGTTGTTGCATGTGTTGTTGCATGTGCGCATCCGTGTCTTCTGGCACTGGGAGGTTGCTGATTTAGAAATTTCTTAAGTAATCGGCATATTTCAAACCCATCGCCAGAGAAAGCTGGCGATGGGTTTTTCTTTTTTATGGCTAAAGCTGACCAAGAAACGAAAACGCAAAGAGTCGAGCGTCTGAAGCGGGAGAAGAATCCCTGGGAAGGCCTCGAGGAAATTCGCCGTTTCGCGCGCGACGGGTTTGATTCCATCCCGCCGGAATGGCTGGGCACGTACTTCCGCTGGTGGGGCATCTACACGCAGGGCGACGGAGCCGGCGTAGTCGGAGGCAAAGGCGGGGAAGGGAAGGCGGTGCCGCGCTTCATGGTTCGTATCCGGATCGCGAATGGCCTGCTGACCTCTCACCAGCTCCGAACCATCGCGGGCCTGACCCGCCGTTTTGCGCGCGGAATTGCCGACATCACGGTTCGGCAAAACATCCAGCTGCATTGGGTAACCATCGAAAGCCTGCCCGAAATCCTGGGAGCCCTCTGGGGATGCGGCCTGAATACTCTGGCCGCCTGCGGCGATGTCACCCGCAACATCACAGGCTGCCCGGTCGCAGGGGTTGACCGGGACGAACTCTGCGATGCTTCGCCGCTGGCGCTCGGGGCCACGCGCGTCTTCACGGGCAACCCCGAGTTCTACAACCTGCCGCGCAAATTCAAGATCTCGATCACCGGATGCCGCGTGTGGTGCGCGTATCCGGAGATCAACGACATCAGTCTGACTGCGGCCGAGCGGACGGTCCGCGGCAACCCGGAAGTGGGATTCTCGCTGCGGGTTGGCGGCGGACTTTCCACCGATCCCCACTTCGCCACCCGCCTGGATGCCTTTGTGCGCTGGCACGACGTCCAATCCGTGCTCCGAGCGATTGCGGAGCTGTTCCGGGAATCTGACGTGCTTCGCGAGCATCGCGAGCGAGCCCGCTTGAAATTCCTCTTTCTGCGCAACGGCTGGACTGCCGAGGGTTTCCAGAAGGAACTCGAGCGGCGCCTGGGCTACACCCTGGAACCGGGGGTCGAGGAGAAAATTCCCGACGATGTTTACCGCGACCACATTGGAATCCATCCGCAAAAACAGCCTGGGTACTGCTACGTGGGCGCGTCGGTGCTACGTGGCCGCATCACCGCCGACCAGATGGACGCTGCTGCGGATCTCGCCGAGCGGTTTGCAAATGGCGAACTGCGGACCACTAACATGCAAAACCTTCTCATCGTGAACGTGCCCCAACTGCAGGCGGAATCGCTGGCCAAAGAACTGGCTGGAATCGGACTTCAAGTCGGCGGTTCGCCGTTCGGGCGCGGCGTGGTCGCCTGCACTGGGACCGAATTCTGCAAGCTCGCCATCACCGAAACCAAGGGCTTCTCCCGATGGCTGGTCGACGAACTCGATGAGCGCCTGCCCGGATTCGCGCAGCACCTCAGGCTGCACGTTACGGGCTGCCCGAATAGTTGCGGTCAGCACTGGATTGCCGACATTGGAATCGAGGGCAAGAAGATCAAGGTTCGAGACCAGATGCTCGATGCGTACTACTTCTGCCTCGGTGGCGGGGTCGGCCTGCACCAATCGCTGGCGCGTCCGGTTGGGTATCGGTGCCTGGCGAGCGAGGTTCCCGATGCGATTGAGCGTCTGCTGCGCCGCTATCTCGAGCGGCAATTGCCGGGCGAAAATCTGCGCCAGTTCTTTGCGCGTCACAGCGACGACGAACTGCGCACATTTCTGGCAGGAGAAGCGGTGGAGGCAGCCGTCCGGGATATTCCCGCCGGACTGGCGCCACACGGTATTGAAGGTTGAATTCAGGAGGTTGGGATCGTATGAAAGGCAAAGTCTATCTGGTTGGCGCCGGACCCGGAGATCCGGAGTTGCTCACGCTGAAAGCGGCGCGCGTGCTGAAAGACGCGGACGCGGTGCTGCACGATGATCTGGTTGGGCCGCAGATTCTTGACTTCGCTCCGCCGCAAGCCCAGCGGTACAACGTCGGTAAACGCTGCGGAAAAGCGACCATCACCCAAGCGGAAATCAATTTCCTCATGGTGCGCCTGGCCTCTCTGGGCCTTCGAGTGGTGCGGCTGAAAGGCGGAGACCCTCTGGTGTTTGGGCGTGCCGCGGAGGAAATTGCGGCTCTGCGCGAAGCCGGCATCGAATTTGAAGTCGTGCCCGGCATTACGGCCGCTCTCGGAGCCTGTGCGTCGGCGGAGATTCCATTGACGGACCGCCGTTCCTCGCACGCTCTCATCCTTCTCGCCGGACATCATGCGGTGGAAAGCGATCCGACCAACTGGCAGGCACTGGTTTCCTCCGGAGCCACGCTGGTGATCTACATGCCCGGTTACCAATACGGAAAGATCTCGAAAAAGCTGCGCGCGGCGGGGTTGGCAAGCGAAACACCCTGCGCCATAGTTTCGCGCGCCACAACTGCGGAAGAACAGGTCTTTGCGACCGACCTGGAAAACCTACCCGGAGCGCCGCAGTTCCCGGCTCCGACTCTGCTTGTGATCGGCGAAGTAGTCCGGCATGCGAGTCACGACCGGTTGCTCAAACAGTCGATTTCACTGGATCCCGAATTCTTGCAGCGGAACTTCCCGGTTGGGTCGATTCATTCACTCCTCGATGAAGGGCGGACAGTATGAAGTCAGAAGTAGAAAGAATCCATCTGCTGGCAGAGCAGTGGAGCGCTCAGGATGTGTTGCGTTGGGCATTCACCACATTTCAGAACCACGTCGAAATTGCCTCGGGGTTTGGCGTCGAAGGAATGGTACTGATTGATATTGCCGCGCGTCTGCAGCCGGCGCTGCGCGTGTTCACGCTGGATACCGATTTCCTGTTCTCCGAAACCTACTCCCTGATCGAGCAGGTGGAGAAACGATACGGAATCGCCGTCGAGCGGCTGAAGCCGGCGCTCACGCCCGAAGAACAGGAACTGCGTCACGGCGCGAAGCTCTGGAGCCGCGCCCCGGATGCTTGCTGCAACCTCCGAAAAGTCGAGCCGCTGCGCAACAAACTGTCCCGGCTGCAGGCTTGGGTCACGAGCATCCGCCGCGATCAAACGTCGGCCCGCGCGACGGCGCGCAAAGTCGAATGGGATTCCAAGTTTCACCTGGTGAAGGTCAATCCCCTGGCCGACTGGACCTCCGAGAGGGTCTGGCGCTACGTTCGGGAACACAACGTTCCCTACAATCCTCTCCACGACCAGAACTATCCGAGCGTCGGATGCACCCATTGCACGCGCAGTGTCCTGCCCGGAGAAGATCCCAGATCAGGACGATGGGCAGGCTTCCAGAAAACCGAGTGCGGATTGCACGGGCCTTCGCAGGACGACGGTCTGGTTTCCGAAATCGCGCCCGTATCGTTAGAGACCGGTCTGGAACGAAGTGGTCGTGCAGTAACGTCTCTCAGTGGCCGCCCAACAGAACTACCGTCTCGGTCGCATAGGTGCCCCGCAGAATGCCGATGCGAACTTTCCCGGTTTTGTCCGCCAGTTCCGCGGCCAGTTCCATTGGCGTCCGGACAGCTTTGCCATCCACAGACTTGATGAGGTCGCCAGGTTTCAGCGATGCCATCTCCGCGACGCTTCCCGGCTCGATCGACAGAATTTTCGCTCCGTCGAATTCCTGGGGCGCAGCTACAATGCCCAGCGGATGGACCTGCATCCCGCGACTCGGCGCCGTCGCCGGCACACTCGCCCGTGTCCGAGGCGGCTGAGGCGCGGACGTCACCGGAGTCGGAGATTGGCTCTCCCCAGGCGTCTCAGACGGTTCCCCCTCGGAAGGCGCAGACTTGGTTTTATGCCAGGGCCGAATCCAAGAACGATGGGACCCGGACTTAGTCTTGGATTCCTTCGGAGCTTTCGGCTCCTTCGGGGCCTTGGGTTCAGGCGGAGGGAAATTACCGCCAAAGCGAAAAGCGATTCCGCCCGCGGCGCGGAAGTCGCTTTGGTTCGCCGCGCCGAAGTTGTTCAGGTGGCGGGCGAAGACATAATCGACCGGCCCAAACTGAAGTCCCACATGACGAAAGAACCAATAATCGACGCCGCCGCCCGCCGCGAGCGCCACCGACGTATCGGATGCGGTAGTCCCGGCGGCCAGAATATCCGCCCGGTCTTGACCCACCAGGCCGTGCACAAAGCCCGTGAGTTTCTTGGAGCGATCTCCAAGCGTGAAACGCGGTCCAAGCCCCCAGGAGAAATCGTCGCATTTCAGAGTCGTACCACCGCAATTGTTAAGCCAGTGGCCGCTGAAATCCCCCTCCAGGGAGAGATGATGTAACAGGCCCACCGAGGCGGAAATCTCCCAGCCATTGAGCGTCAGCCGCTGCTGGATGGTCGGGTACCCGCTCGCCGGCACGTCAAAGTTCATGTAGGAGTAGCCGCCGAATACATCGACCGCCGGAATATTCTGCGCGGAAGCAATGCCCAGAAGAAAGAGGACTGACAGAGCGAAGTGGACAAGATTTTTCATGTTCCCGATTACTCCTCCAGAGAATACAACCTGGCACAATTACCTGAATATAACAGCCATCGCCGCCCAGCCCCTAAAGGGGCGTCTGATTTTGAAGAACTTGCGGTATCGCTAAAGCGATACCCTGATACGAAGCTGAGATACGAAGTTGAGATACGCACCTGAGTTTCTCCGCAGCCTGTTAAAGCTGCGCCCTGCCCAAAACCCATTATCTTGCGCTACCGCAAATCCATTTGTGAAACCAAGCTCTAGAACGTGATGCGTACTCCAAACTCCATTTGCCGCGGAGCCCCGTTCGCGTACGTGCCCGAACCGGCCAGAACCCGGTCCAGCCGCGAAGTGCAGAACGTGGTTGAGTTGCCGCAGAAACCCGCCGAACTTGCGTTGTTCAGCGAACTGCCCGGGGCGCCGTTCAGCAGGCCGCTCAGTTGGTTGCCCGCGCCTCCAAAGTTGGCAAAGTTGAAAACGTTAAACAAGGACGCGTTCGGCTCCAGCTTCACGCGCTCCCCAATCCGCAAGGGCCAACTCAAGCGCAAGTCGATTGTCTTCAGCCAGGTCGCTTCGGCAAAATGCGGCGGCAGGCCTTGAATCACCGGTGAATAAGCGCCCAACGCCACCAGTTGCGACCCGGTGAACAACTGGGCATTTGTCAGCGCCTGACCCGCCGGCGTCAACTTCCCGGCGAACGATGAGTTGTAATACGTGAGCAACGGGGTCAACTGGGTGGTCGAGTATTTTCCCGTGCTTCCGATCAATCCCACGAGATCGCCCACGGTTCCGTCGCCGGAAATATCACTGCGGAAGATTTCCCCCGCCACTCCGCCTCCGTCCTGTTGCGGAATATACAGGCTCAGTGGAAGCGGCGACGCCAAATGCGCGATCATCGAAAGCCGCAGTCCGCGCGGCAACTCCGCCGTCGGAGTGAACGTGAACTGGTGCGTACGGTCCAGCCCCGAAGACCCGAAATGGCTCCGGTGCGGCTGGTTGTAATCTTGCGCGACGTTCATCAGTGAATAATCTCCGCCGCTCCCGTTGGGCTCGGCGATATTGCTGCGATAGCGCGACCACGCGTACGCCATCGCGATGTCCAGCCGTTGCACACGCTTCGCCGGATTCGCCACGCTCGTCTTGTAAGCCAGATGCAGACCCTGGTACTGCGACCGCCCGCTCGGAAAGTACATGATGTTCGAGCCCACCGCCGGATTGATCCCGCCGAACGCTGCTTGCTGCTTTCCCAGGACCGAGCAGGGAAAAGGCCCGCAGAAGGCATTCGATGAATCCAGTCCGTGGCGCGCGAAATCAGTGATGGTCGCTCCCGGCACGTTATTGATATAGCATTGCACCGCAGCCAGCGAACTATTGCCGGCGAACTTTGCCGTCGGACACGTCGCCGTCGCCGGATTCGCCGCCAGCGTCGCATTGATCGCGTCCAGTTCTGCCTGATAGGTATTTTGGGTGGGGTTCAGATTGTCGCCGTCGGTGAGGTAGTTCGCGCCTCCCACATGGTTGGTGTCAATGCCCAGCGGAAACTGCGTGCCCAGTTCGCGCACATAGTCGATGGAGAACACGCCGCGCTCGCCAATCTGTTTCTGAATTCCGAAGTCCATGTGCACCACGCGAGGCGTCTTGAATCCGGGCGCCAGCAGTCCGCCAAAATTCGCCACGCTGTTCGCGAGCGAATACACATTCGGCCCGCCTGTCACCCCTGACTGCGCTGACAGGTAATCCGATTGCAGCGTCTCGATCAACGGCGCAGCGTTGCCGATTGTCGCCCCGCAAATACCGGTGGCAATATCCACTCCATTTACTGTACTCACCACCGATCCGTCCGGCATCAGCACCGCCCCCGCCGGACACAGCGTCAAATTGCGGTTGTATTGCCCGTTTGACAACCGATTGATGCGATCCTGATACGCGTTCTGCAGCAGGAAATTGTCGTAGAACATTCCGGCGCTTGCCCGCACCACCATCCGCCCATTGTGCCCCGGATCCCACGCCAAACCGAACTGCGGAGCAAAATTCCAGTCCGGCTGGTTCACCTTCTGGCCGAGCGCTTGATGCGTGGGGCGCGGCGCGACGGCGTTCGGAATCAAGCCGAATTGATCGAGAATCAAGCCGCTCGGGCAAGGTGGAAGGTTCGCGACAGTGCTGTTGGCCAAAGCTGAACACGGCACCGCCGCCAAGTCGCTGTTCGTGCGCCCGGTGTCCCGAACATAGTTCACGCCAAAGCTGAGGTTCAGGTTCGGAAACAAACTGAACGTGTCGCCCAGATAGCCTTCGATGCGGGTGTCGAAGTGCCCGCCCGCCGAGCGGTTGAAGGCCGAGTTCTCGCTGAAGTTTCCGAGGCCGTTGAAAATCGTGACCGTGCCCACCGGATAGTTCAGCGGATTGTCCGCCGCGCCGCGCGGATCGCCCGGGTAAAGCGGCGCTAGGCTCGGGTTGCTGTTGATGGCATTAATCACGTCGATCCCGTTCGAACTGGTCACCGACGCATAATTTGCCGGCGCATAAAAATCTCCCTGCGCGATGCGATGAACCGCTCCTCCGAACCGTATCGTGTGATTCGCCTTGTAAACCGTGCTGCTGTCGTAACGCCCGAAAAGGTCGCGCTGAATCGTCTGCCGCGGACCCGCCACGCTCGGCCCGAATGCCGCCGAGCCAATCTGCAGGTGGAGCGGCGATGCGCCCGGCACAATCGTCGAATCGCTCAGGGCCGGATTGATCGCGTCGACCATCTTCTGGTAGCCGAAGCGCGCGCTGTGCACAAACCGTCCCCGATTCCAATCCAGTCCGACCACCGCCGCCGGAACGTTCAACTGATTGCGGAAATTCGACTGGCTGTCGGGAGGCCCAATCTCGTTCGCGTTGTCATAGCTGAGCCGCGCGAACCACTTCATGTTCTCGCTCAGGTTGTAATCGAGCCGCGCCGTCAGCATGTTCTCGCGGAAATAAGCGCTCCGCAGGGCGGTTTGGTTGAAAACCCCTGAAGAAGCCTCGGACGCCGTTGGAAAAATCAAATCCTGCGACGCAATCGGCAACACTCCATCCTGTTTCGTTCGTTCCCCGCCAAGAAACAAGAACGCCTTATCCTTAATCACTGCGCCGCCCGCGCCAAATCCATACTGCTGCCGGCTGTATTTCGGACTCCCCGACGGGAACCCCGCCAACCCAGCCACCCGGTCGCGCAGATTTCCGAACAGATCGCCGTGCCATTCGTCTTCGCCCGAGCGCGTCGTCACCCGCACCGCGCCACTGGCGTTCAGCGATTGAAACAGCTCCGGGTTGGCCCGCGAGACGATCACTTCCCGCACCGTATCCGCCGGCAGGTTCAGCGTGGACGCGCCGCGGGTCTCATCCATCGACTCGACCTCATCCACGTCGTAGTGCGTCGTGCGTCCCAGTTGGCTGTTGATTGAGAGCGATTGGAACCCGCTCTTGCCCGGGTCGAAAATCCTGGCATCCACCGCCTGCACGCCCGGCTCAAACTGTCCCGCATTCAGATAGTTCCGTCCGTTAATCGGCAGCCTGTCGCCAACCTGGCCATCGAACTTGCTCTCCAGCCGCACGGGCCCGGGATTGATCCATTCCAGCTTGAAATCCGCCGTTGCCGCCGCTCCCAGCGTCACCGTGACGTTGGTCTCGACTGGCAGCATGTCCCGGCCTTCTACGCGCACCACATAGGCGCCAGGCGGCACTGGCTCGGAAACGTACGCCCCGTCCTTGCCGGAGCGCGTCACCCCCTTGGTATCGGTGGCCGCCGAGGTGTACAAAACTCGCGCCCCTTCCACGGGACTGCCAACGTCATCCCGCACCGTGCCTTGAATGGTGCCGGTTGTCGGATTTTCCGGGGCCTCTTCCTGCGCCCACAACGAAACCACAGGCAAAACGGTGAATGCGGCAACTACGAAGAGCAAGAGGCCAATGCGAATGAACAGGGAACGACGAAAACGCAAGCCAGAGCGATCCAACAAAGTGCCACTCTCCTGGGGGCAGAACCTCAAGTAGAACCGGAAGCGATTCCGCGTCTAAGGGTCTAGTTTTCCACTGCCATGATTTTCGACTGAAATCGAATAGAACAGTTTACTAGATGCGCCCACTTCCCCGGGGCGATGTATGGGTTTTTGACGCCGGGAGGAAAACGGTTTTCTGTAGAGACGGGGCTTGCCCCGTCTCCGCCTACACCGTCCAGATTGCCGCGGCCGCGAGACGCGGCAAGCCGCGTCTCTACAGACAATCTTCAGAACGTCCCCTTCCGCGTGTAGTACCCGGCCCGGTAGTGCGACTGATACGGGCCGCCCGCGGGCGGGTTCGTCAGGTCCACGTGCAGCTGCCGGAATTCCGAATCCGAATAGCGCTCCGACGGATAGTACGCGAGCAGATACTGCGTCCGCAGTTCGTCGCTGATCTTCTGAAACGCGCTGTCCAGTTGCGGCAGGGAAGTGGCGTAGAAGTACTTCCCGCCCGTGTCGTTGGAGATCTGCACCAGCGCGTGCTCGCCGCCCGTGTCCCGGCCCGCGTCGGCTTCAATGGGCACGATGATGATGCTGTAGATGATCGCCTCCGCCTCCTGCGCGGCGCGCAGTGCTTCTTTGTAATCCACCTGGCTCACGGTGTCGCCGCCGTCGGTGATCACCACCATCACTTTTCTTCCCTGCCGCCGGGTCAGCGCTTGCGACCCCAGAAAGATCGCGTCGTAGAGCGCCGTCGCCGCGCCGTTGTGCACTCGGTCGATTCCGGCGTCGATCTTTTTCAAGTCGGAGGTGAAGGGCACCATCTGGTTCACTACCTCGCTGAACTTGTACACGGCCAGCCCGTCCTGCGTCCGCACAATCGTGTGCGCAAACTTGCGCGCCGAGATCAACTCGAGCGGCAGATCTTTGCGCGTGCTCAGGCTCGTATCCACCGCCAGCACAATCGACAACGGCAGCGCCGATTCCCGGCTGAAGATCGCGATCTTCTGTACTTTGCCGTCTTCCTTCAGCAGAAAATTCTCTTTCTGCAGGTTCGACAGCGGAGCCCCGTGTGCATCCGTCACCGTGACGAACACGTTCACCAGCTTCACGTCGACTTTGATCGTAGTTTCCGGCTCCTCGGCCAGCAATGAGGCGCCGGAACCAATGATCAAGACGAAGAGGAATGCGAACCGCAGGATGCGCTTAGTCACAAGATGCCAAGGTTTCAATGATTCAATGCCTCAATGACTCAATGCTTCAATCGTTATGATGCGGACTTTCCCCAGCCGTGCCTTCCGGCCGTCGAATTTCTTCGGGAAACGCCTCCCCATCCGCCCACACTGCGCCATCTTCAAAGTATTCTTTCTTCCAGATCGGCACCGTCTTCTTCAGGGTGTCGATGATCCAGCGGCAAGCCTCAAACGCCGCGCCCCGGTGGGCCGCTGCTACCACGATCAACACGCTCGTCTCCCCAATCTGTAATCGCCCCAGCCGGTGGACGATCGACGCTCCCCGCACTCCAAAACGCGCCCGCGCCTCCACCGCCAGAGTTTCCATCTGCTTCAGCGCCATCGCTTCGTAGGCTTCATAGTCCAGATAGAGCGTGCGCCGTCCCCGTGTGTTGTCGCGCACCACGCCGTCGAAAATCACCGCCGCGCCATCCGCCGGCCGCTTCAACCGCGCGACCACGGCCTCGGTATCAATCCGCTCGCGGACAAGCCGAACCTCACAGCCGTCCTCCGCCGACCCGCCGCTCACTGGCGGCAACAGCCCGACTTCGTCGCCCTCACGCAGAGCGCGATCCGGTCTGGAGTATTCCTGATTCACCGAAATCGCCAATGACGGCACCATCGCTTCGAACCGCGGAGATACTTTCGAATAATAAAGGATGACTTCCCGCACCCGCGCTCCTTCCGGGAGATCGATCGTGTCGACCGACCGCGCGAGCATGTCTTTCAGAACCCCAAACAAAAGCACGCGAATCTTCATCTGGATTCCGGGTACTGGGTACTGAGTACTGGCTCTCCAGTGTAGCGCGCCAGCATCCCAAAGGACCTGTCCCTTCGGGATTTGCCTTGCCCTCGCCCTCCCGGCCGGTCAATTACCTCCGTAATCGTGCATCGAGTCACTTTCGCGCCTAAGCTTATTGCGAATACTCCCTTACCGAGAGGAGCCTGTCATCGCCAACGTCGCCCAAACCGATGCCGGTCGCAGCGCGTCCGCTCGATCGTTTCTCCACAGCCTTAATATTTTGATCAAGTACACGCGGTTGTATGGCGTGAAACACAAGCGCACCGTGGACCAGTTCCAAACCGCATGGAACGAACTGCAGCAAGCGCTGCCCAAGAGCGGTGACACTGGTTTTCTGCTGGGCGTTTCCGACAACAAGCTTCTGCTCGACGGCATCCCGCTCGAAGCCGGACAGGCCGAGCGCAGCTTCGCACAGTTGCTGACCGCCGCCGGGCTCTCCAGCATCCTGTTCTCCAACAAGGTCACGCTCGACGACTTTACCCGGCTGGTCCGCGCCTTTGCCATGGGGGGCTCCAAAGCCCAGGACTTCGCCAAGCAGATCAAGGACACCCTCGGCGATAACAAGAATTCTTCCATTCGCATCAATGAAGTCAAGTTCGTCGCCGCCGATCCCGCCACCGGCGAGATTTCCATGGCCGCCCAACTCGCCGCTCAGGCTCTGGGCCCTGAAGCCAAAGAGTGGCTCCGCGATCCGCAGAAGCTCTTGCAGTTGATCGCCGCCGCCCAGGGAGCGAGCGCCGGCGGTTCCGGCGCGTCCGGCGGCGCGCCCCTCGGCAGCGTTCCCAGCGTCCCCATTCCCGGCGCCACGGGCCCGGGCGTCGGAACATCTTCCGGAACCCAGCCCGGCGCAGCATGGTCGGGTGGCATCATTCCTTTGCAGGAAGAGGAAGTCATCCAGACGATTCGCCTGCTCACCCATTTTGGCCAGTCGTTGCATGATCCCAACTCTTCCCCGGAAGATATCCAGGCCGAGGTCGCCAAGGCTCCCGAAGCCGCCAAGGTCAATCTCGCCCAGTTGCTCGAAAGTCTGGCCGCCAAAGCGTCGGTCAACAACGACCCTGAAAGCAACGACACTCCGCTGCTGATGAAGGCCGCCGAGGGCATGGCCATTCGTTTCGCTCTCGACCGCTACCAGCGCGGCGACGTCAAGGTCAACGCCGTCCACGACATGATGGAGCACATGAGCCGGCAGATGGACACGCTCCGCCAGATTCTGCGCGTCCAGGAAGACAAGATGTCCAAGGCCGGCATCCTGGTCGAGTCCCACGCCGACATCCTCGACCGCATGTTCTGGGCTGAGATTCCCGATGCCGGCAAGAAAAGCGTTCTGCTCTCCAGCGAAGCCGCCTGCGTGCCGCCCCGTAATATTCGCCAGTTCCTCGAAGTCCTTTTCGAGCGCGGCGACAACGAGATGGCCTCCAAGATTCTCTCCAGTTACGGCAAGGGCCTTGACGCCAAAGATGCCGCGCCGCGCCGCAAGACCGCCATTGGCCTGGCTCAACTCGCCGACCTCTATGCCCAGGCGCCGGATGAACTCATGCCCGAAACCCTGGCCACCGTCGGCCACAATCTGGCCCATGAACGCGATCCCGAGATCCAGAGCCTGCTAAGCGCCGCCTTCGCGCGCTTCGGACAGGAGGCCTGCGCTCGCAAAAACTACCGGGCTGTCGCCGAACTCTGCTACTCGCTTGAAAAAGTGGCTCAGCAACGGCCTGCTCTGGTACAGGATCTCCGCAACCGCGTCGGCATCGAAAATCGCCTGCCCGAAATGATCGAAGAGGCCATCAACGCCGAGAATGTGCCCGAGGATCTGGTCACCGTCCTGCAGCAGCTTCCCAAACATTCCGTCGAACACCTGGCCGACCGTTTCTTCCGCTCGCAGAAACGCGTGGAATGCGACCGCATTGTCGAGCTGGTCAGCGAACTCGGACAACCCGGCGTCGACGATCTGCGCAACCTTCTGCGCATCGGCCAGGCCCGCCAGGCTGCCTCCACCGTCGGTCTGCTGAGCCGCCTCTCGGTCCCCACGCTGATCGAGTTGCTGCCCTCGCGCATGGGCGAGTTCAATCGCTTCTATCAGGACATCATCGTTCGCCAGATTGCCTACGGCGCCGCGTCCGACCGCGGCCGCACCCTGCTCGAACTGCTCGAACTGCTCGATTCCCTTATCTTGCCCGAGGCGATCGACGAGATCGGCATGAGCCAGGACCGCAGCGCCAGTTCCAGTCTGATCGCGCTCGCCAGCGCCGGGGAAGCTCAGAACCGCCCCCCGTTCGTGCAACTGAAAGCCATCGAGTCGCTCGGCCGTCTGCGCGAGGCCGAGGCCGTTCCCGCTCTGCGCAACATCGTCGGCGACAAGAAACTGTTTGGCTACAACCAGCACCGCGAATTGCGGATTGCCGCCCTGCAGGCGCTTTCCAAAATCGATCCGCGCTACGGGCCTCAGGCCCTGGCCGAGAGCGGCCTGGAGGCGGCGGAACTCGCCATCGCGCCTCTCGATCCTGGTCCGGGATGTCCGTGGGTCCGCCAGCGCCGCTACGAACGCATCATCCTGCCCCGCACTCTCTCCGCCACGCTTTCCAGTTCCTGGGGGAAGTCGAACATCATCATGCGGGAAATGAGTCTCGGCGGCGGCATGGGCACGCGCAGCGACAATCTCCGTGTGGGTTCCGAAGCCCACGTCGAAATCTCCGTGGGCGTGAAAAAAATCCGCGGCGAGGTTCTCCTCCGCCGCGCCCGCGTCAATGAAATTGGTTTCGAGTTTGTCAGCATGGACCTCGACAGCCGCTACCGCCTCCGCCGCATCCTGGTCGAGGCCCTGCACAAAGGTTCCGACAATCGCACCGGCGAATGGTACGGCGAACGGAAAGGCTAGAAGCAAGGTCTCAGGTGTTAGGTCTTAGGAAGAGCGATTCCCTTACAGAAGAAAATGGGCACAGCGGGGAACGAGTGCCCCACTCATCGCTTTTATGTTGCCATCATCGCTTTCTTTAGCGAATGAGGGGGCTTTTCCAACCCAACCAACCGCAAACCGCCTTAGGCCACCTTCACGAAAATAATCACCAGCGCGAACAGCACCAGCGACTCGATAAACGCGAGACCGAGAATCAGCGCCACCTGAATGCCGGCGCGGGCGGCCGGATTGCGTCCGAGCGCTTCGCAGGCCGACGACGCGGCTTTGCCCTGGCCCTGCGCCGCCAACCCGGATGCGATGGCGATTGCGAAACCAGAAGTGATTGCCACCCAGTTGGTCGAACCAGCCGCGCCTGCGCCTGTCTGCGCGAACGCCGGAACCGCCAGGATCGAGAACATCATCATCACGAACAACAACATCAAGACTTTCCGCATTTTTGTTTCTCCTTTATATGAATTGCCCCCAGGAGGTGGTTGACGCCGTGCTTGTGTAAGCCAGCGCCCTCACGCTGAAGAGCAGTTGCCAGTTCCAGTACCCAGTACCCAGAAAAGAAGCGCTCACTGGGTACTGGCTACTGGGTACTGGGTACTGACTTAGTGCTCGTGCGCCGTCGCCTCTCCCAGATACACGCAGGCGAGCAGCACGAAAATGTACGTCTGAATAAACGAAACGCCGACATGCAGGCCCTCGAACACGATCGGAAGGCCGAGCGGCACCAGCGAGAAAAATACCAGGGTCACCATCTCGCCCGCGAACATGTTCGCGAAAAGACGGACGGTCAATGACAGGACGCGGGCCAGCGTGACTGAACAACTCAATCGGAAATAACAGGATCGGCAAGAATAACCGGACCGCCATCGGCATGCCCTCTTGCGGCCCGATGAAATGCTTCAGGTATCCGACCGGCCCATTCGCCCGCACACCATGGTAGTGATAGTAAAACCAGGTGAACAGCGCGCAACCCAGCGGCACCATCGGCACCGCCGTAGGCGATTCCAGTCCCGGGACCAGTCCAATTAGATTGCAGCTCAGAATGAACAAACCCAGCACGGTCAAATACGGGACGAATTTCTCCGGATGATGCGAAATCGTCTCGTTGGCCAGGCCATTGAATGAACCCGTCAATGCCTTCCATGGTGTGCTGCAGCGCTCCCGGACGCTCCACCGAAAGCTGCGAGCGCACGGCAATAAAGAATATCGTCAGCAGCAGCACCACCAGAATTTCCATGGCAACCGCATTTGTGATTGGAGTCGCTGGATACTTCGGATGAATGTTCAACTTCAACAGCAACGCCAGCACCGGCGCGCCAAACAGACGATTGAGGAGTGCGGTAAAAGCCAGTTGTTCCATTTTAAGACTTCGCAATACTCAGATTTATGAATTGTAAGAATTCCGCAGCAGCGTACAGGCTTACGTCTCGCGCCGGAAGGCCGTGTATCCCGCCCATGCAGCTTCCGCCATCAGGGCTGCCACCGGCACGCACAAGCCCCATAGAAAGCCGCGAAAGGCCAACGAAGAACTTTTAAATATAGCATACGCAACTGCTCCCACCAACCCATAACGCACGACGAAACGCAGGACAATTCTGCCGCCTTTTTCCCGGCTGCTGCGGTTCACGATGCGATCAGCGAGCCCCTCGACGCCGAGCTTCAGAGAGCGGAAATTGACGTAGGAAACCGCCGCCCCGAAGGCAAATCCAATTGCTCCCGCCCAGCGGTAAAACCAGAATGCCGGTCGCCAGCAGCAAAACGCTCGCCACCAGCATGTTGCGCAGTACGCGCGGAATGATGCGCTCGTAGGTTAAGGGATCACGGATCGCGTGCTGATCGAGAGTCTCTGCCAACGGATCTTCCGCGCTCCCTTCGTGATGCTCTCGCTCATTCATCTTTCTTGAAAGCGGCCATCGCCATGACGATCACCTGCCAAAATCCAACCACGGCGCCAAACAATAGCCCCACCAAATAGAGCCACTTGGTATGCAGCCAGTAATCCGCCAGCTTGCCGAGAAAGAACCCCAGCAAAACCGCCGCTGGAATTATGAACCCCATCTCGGAATAGCGCGCGAGGGAAACGAGAGGGTCCTTTGCGGGAGGCTTCGTCATGCGGGAATTGTAATCCAGTTGTGAGTGGAAGTTCGGCGAACCCGCAGGATGTGGACCTCAAAGCCCCCTGAACTGGGTCGTTTGGAATCAAAGACTTGGCGGCCTGCTTCCGCCAGGTCTTTGAGGAATAAGGACTTACATGTAAAGTATTTGTAAATGAATGACTTAGCCAGAATCAACCAGAATCGAGGCGAAGAGTTCGGAAGGCCGTGTTGTGTGTAAATGGGGGATTCATCGCCAACTAACCTTTGATCAACCGCCAACTCCATGGGCATCATTGACTTGCCGATTTCACCAACGTAGGATTCTGCTCCAATGATCGGCCAGACCATATCGCACTACCGTATCGTCGAGAAACTGGGTGGCGGGGGCATGGGCGTGGTCTACAAGGCAGAGGATACGCGTCTGCACCGCTTTGTGGCGCTCAAGTTCCTGCCCGATGACGTGGCCCGCGACCCGCAGTCGCTCAGCCGCTTTCAGCGCGAGGCGCAGGCGGCGTCGGCCTTGAATCACCCGAACATCTGCACCATTTACGACATCGGAGATCAGGACCGGCAGGCTTTCATTGCCATGGAGTTTCTCGAAGGCCTGACCCTGAAGCACAAGATTGCGGGGCGTCCGGTGGAAAGCGAGGAGTTGCTTTCCCTGGCGATTGAAATTGCCGATGCGCTTGACGCTGCGCACGCGGCTGGCATCGTGCACCGTGATATCAAGCCTGCGAATATCTTTGTCACTAAGCGCGGTCATGCCAAGGTTCTCGACTTTGGATTGGCGAAGGTCAGTGCGCGCCGAGAGTCCGATGGTCTGACCGCAACTGCTCTGAGTGAGGAACACCTGACCAGCCCGGGCTCGGCGTTGGGGACGGTCGCGTACATGTCGCCGGAGCAGGTCCTGGGCAAGGACGTGGACGCGCGCAGCGATCTGTTCTCCTTTGGCGTCCTGCTGTACGAGATGGCCACGGGTGCGTTGCCGTTTCACGGGGACAGCTCGGGGGCGATCTTCGATTCGATTCTGCACAAAATGCAGCCGGATCCGGTCCGCTTGAACTCTGACATTCCGCCCAAACTCGCGGATGTGGTCGCCAAGGCATTGGAGAAGGACCGGGAGGTGAGGTACCAGTCCGCGACAGAGCTGCGCTCCGATCTGAAGCGGGTGAAGCGAGATACGGAGTCGCAGCGGTTGCTTGCTCGACCCGAGGCGGTGGCAGCGCCAACAAAGGGCTGGAAATCGAATGACCGGAAACCCATGGCCGCTTTTTTCCTGCCGATGGCCGTGGTGCTGCTGGCAGGGCTCGCGGTGGTTGGATACCGCGTTTACGATTCGCGCACGCGCTCGTCAACAGCGCAGCCGGGAAAGTCGCCAGAAGTTCTTCCCAAGCCGCAGGTGCAAACGATGGCGGTGCTCCCGTTTCGTGACCTTTCGGCGGCGACCAGCGACAGCTGGGCGATCGGGATGACGGACGCGATCATCAGCCGGCTGGCGTCATTGCAGAATCTGGCGGTGCGCCCGACTACATCAGTTCTGAAATATGCGAAGGAAACGCCGGAACCGGCCGAGGCCGCGAAGGCGCTAGGAGTGCAGAGCATTCTCGAGGGAACATACCAGCGGTCTGCCGACGTGATACGGGTTACGGTACAGCTGATCGACGGGCAGACGGGATCTACGAAGTGGTCGGAGCGCTACGATCTGCGCAACGCGGACATTTTGACTTTTGAAGATCAGGTAGCGACCAAGGTGGTCGAAGGGCTGAAGGTAGAGATTTCACCCGCCGAGCAGAAGGCGATCGAGAAGATGCCCACGACCAACGTGGAAGCCTACAACCAGTATCTGCAGGCGCGGTCTTTGTTCAACCAATATCTAGTGGAGTCGCGGTTCGATCTTCTGCACAAGGGGCAGCAGGCGGCGTTGCGCGCAACCGAGCTCGATCCGAATTTTGCCGATGCGTTCGCGGTTCTGGCTCAACTCTATGCTTTCGAAAGCGCGAATTCGGTGGAGAAAGGGGCGGAGCTGATGAAGAAGGCGGAGGGGGCCGCGCAGCAAGCCCTCAAGATCAATCCGCAGAGCACGGAGGGACTGATTGCGCTGGCGTCGATTTACGGCGAGTCGGGACGCGAGGCGGACGCCATCCGGACATTGCGCCGGGTGCTGGTTCTGGCGCCGAACTCCGAACTTGCGTGGGGTGTATCGGGATACAGCTACTATTACGCGGGACTGAACCAGCTGGCGGAGCGCGCGTATGAACATTTGATTCAGATGAATCCGGCTGCGCTGCAGCCCCATTGGATGCATGCCCGCATGCTGAACTATCAGGGCCGGACGCGAGAAGCGGAACAGGAAATGCGCCAACTATTGGAAAGTCACCCGGATCACTTCAAGGTGCTGACGCAACTGGGCGAGTTCCTGTATTACGAAGGCAAACTGGATGAGGCGGCCCAGACGCTGGATCGGGCGGTGCAACTGCAAGCCGGATCTTCCGATGAGGGCGCGCTCTTTGAAGCAGGAGTTGTGCACGCGGCACGCCGGGAACCGCAGAAAATCAATCCCAGGCTTTTGCGGTATCGGCCGGAGCAGATCACGGATGCGGACTATGCGTACTACCTGGGCGGGATCCATGCACTGCTGGGAAACCGGGAACAGGCGCTGGTCTGGCTGAAGCGGACGGTCGAACTGGGCGATGTGAATTATGAGTGGTTCCAGCGCAACAAGAATTACGACAGCTTGCGTGGGGACGCCGAGTACCAGGCCATCATGGCCGGAGTGAAACAACGGTGGCAGGAATACAAGAAAGAGTTTGACACGACGCAATAAAGCTCTGTTTGCATAATGATCGGCTAGACCATATCGCACTACCGCGCCGTCGTGGAGCTAGATCGGGCCAGAATCGGGTGTGCAGTCCGCAAAAACCGAGACGGGATGACTCTTGTAACGATGCGCTTGCGCTCATGGCAGTGCCGAGTACGCGAGGCTCAGCCCAGGCTCTCAAAATTACCAGAGAGAATTCTTCTTAAGGACTCGCGCTACCGCACCATCGCCGCCACATGGGGCGACTGCACGATCCCCAGCGACCAGTTGACGCCGCGAATGAAGGGCTCCGGAAACACGCCGATCACGATCGTCGCCAGCGCCGTCACTCCCAGTGTGCAACGCATTCCGAGGCTGAGGGGCAGCCGTTCGGTTTCCATCGGCGCGCGCATCAGCATCGAGTTCGCAATCTTCAGGTAGTAATAAAGTCCGAAGAGCGAATAGAGCACGCCGAGCGAGGCCAGCCAGTAATGTTGGCTTTCGATCAGGCTGAGGAAGATGTAGTACTTGCCCAGGAACCCGGCCGCCGGAGGAATGCCGGCGAGTGAAAGCAGGAACAGCAGCATCAGCACGGCTTCGACCGGCGAGCGCTGGTAGAGTCCGGCCATGTCGTCGAGTTCGTCGCCAATCACGTTGCGCTGCCGCAGCGACGTGATCACCGCGAACGCTCCCAGGTTCATGAACGTGTAGACGAGCAGGTAGATCAGGATTCCCTTGAAGCCGTCGTAGAAGCCCGGGCTGCCGGGCTGCGACGTACCCATGGCCACAAACGCCAGCAGCATGTAGCCAACGTGCGCGATCGAGGAGTAGGCCAGCAGCCGTTTCGTGTTCGTCTGCGTGAGCGCCGCGAAGTTAGCGCCAGTCATGGTGGCGATCGAGACGAACACAATCACGGGAGTGTAAACCGAGCGCAGCGGCCACAATCCCCACAGCAGAATCCGCAGCAGCAGCGCCCAAGCCGCCGCTTTCACCGCGACCGACATGAAGCCGGTAATGCAGGTGGGCGCGCCTTCGTAAGCGTCCGGCGCCCACTGGTGAAATGGAACGGCGGCGATCTTGAACAGCAATCCCGACCATGGTCGTGAGCAGCGCGATCACCACCACCGGATTGTGCGGATTCTGCGCCGAGACCGCGCGCGCAATGACCACCAGATTGGTGCTGCCGGAAATTCCGTAGAACAACGAGAGGCCGTAAGCAAAGATGCCCGACGAAAACGCTCCGAGCAACAGATACTTCAAGGCCGCTTCGTTCGAGCGCCGGTCGCGGCGCAAGAAACCAACCAGCACGTAAGTGGAAATCGCCATCAGCTCGAGGCCGATGAAGAGCAGCACGATGTCGATCTCCCGCTGCCATGCACATCATGCCCACGACCGAAAGCAGCAGCAAGGAATAGTATTCGCCGTGGTGCTCATCTTCCAGTTCGAGATAGTGCACCGACATCAGGATGGCGATGGCCGCTCCCGCCAGAAATAGATACCAGAAATAGATGGCGAAGCGATCGACTAATAGCGAGTTATAGAATCCGGCCGCGCCCCTGGGCAGCTTCGACTGAATTTGCCATACGCACACCGCCGCAAACACCACGCCGACAAAGGCGCCGGCGGCGTTGATCCACTTCCATTCCCGCGGAACCATCAGGTCAATCAGCAGAATGCCGAGCGCGAAGATGGTAAGTTCCACCATCGGCAACATCAACCGGTATTCAGTGGGTGAGAGGCCTAGCACTTAGTTACTCGCTTTCGGGACGGCAACGTTCGTTCTAACCGTGTTTCGCCCCAACTACGACGGGCGCTTGCGCGGCCGGCGCGGGCGCAACCTGCGCATTCACCGGCGCATTGGCGTTGGCGTCATGAATCGTCTGCACAATCTGATTCACTGGCTGTTCGAGGATCTGGAAGAACGGCTTGGGATAAACGCCGATCCATAACGCCATAATGATGAGCGGCGCAAACGTAAGAATTTCGCGCGGCGTCAGATCGTGCAGCTTTTCGTTCTTCGGATTCGTCACCGTCCCGAAGAAGACGCGCTGATAGAGCCAGAGCAGATAAGCCGCCGCCAGAACCACGCCCGGCGCCGCCCATGCTGCCCACCGCCAGTTCGCGGTGAAGGCTCCCTGCAGAATCGTGAACTCGCCGACAAACCCATTCAGCAGCGGCAACCCCATCGACGAGAGGAACATGATCATGGTGATGGTCGCGTAGACCGGCATTACGTTCGAGATGCCGCCATACTCCGCGATCTCGCGGGTGTGCCGCCGTTCATACAAAATGCCGACGATCAAGAAGAGCGCGCCGGTCGAGATGCCGTGATTGACTTGCTGCAGCACGGAACCGCTCAGGCCCATCGAATTCAGCGCAAAGATTCCGAGCGTGCAGAAGCCCAGGTGGCTGACGGAAGAGTATGCCACCAGCTTTTTCATATCCTTCTGCATCAGCGAAACCAGCGCTCCATAGACGATGCCGACGAGCGAGAGCCCGATCACCCAGCCTTGCACCTTGGGGTGCGGACACGACGCCGGGAAAGAACGGCAGTGAGAAGCGCACGAATCCGTACGTTCCCATCTTCAGCAAAACGCCCGCCAGAATGACGGAGCCGGCGGTCGGCGCTTCCACGTGCGCATCCGGCAGCCAGGTGTGGAACGGAAACATTGGAACCTTGATGGCGAATCCGATAAAGAAGGCGACGAACAGCCAGATAGCCGTGTCGAACGGAATCAGCGGCGCCGTCTTATAAAGCTCGGGAATGCTGAACGTGAATACGCCAGTAACCGTATGGTGATGGAAGTACAGGAACAGGATGCCAAGCAGCATCAGCACGGAGCCTAGCAGGGTGTACAGAAAGAACTTGATGGCGGCATAAAGTTTGCGCGGACCGCCCCAGATGCCGATCAGCAGATACATCGGCACCAGCATCGCTTCCCAGAAAACAAAGAAGAGGAAGAAATCGAGCGCCATGAATACGCCGAGCATTCCTGTCTGCAGTACCAGGAACCAGACGTAATATTCCTTCACCCGAATCTCGATTGCGGTCCACGAAGAGAGAATCGAGATCCATCCCAGCAGCGTGGTCAGCATGATCAGCAGAAACGAGATGCCGTCAATGCCCAGGTTGTAACCCGCGCCAATCGAGGGAATCCAGTTGTTCGCCGTGCCCTCAAGGAACTTGAAGTGCGAAGGGGTCACCTCGAAACGCTGCGCCCAGAACATCGGCACCAGTGGGATCGAAATCAGGAAGCCGCCAAGGGCGAAGAGGTTCGCAATCCAGCGGATCGCATCCTTGTTCTCCTTGGGAACGAACAGGAGAACAAACGCGCCCACCAGCGGCGTGAAGAGAATGATCGAAAGTATGTGACTCTGCATAAGAGCTCTTAGCTGTTAGCTCTTAGCCCTTGGCTTCCAGCGTAACAGCTAAGAGCCAACAGCTAAGAGCCGGCATTTCATTTCCACACGTAATACACGCCAAATCCAAGCAGTCCCGCGACCATGACCAGGGCGTACCACTGCACCAGTCCCCATTCGAACAGGCGCGTCGGATAGGAAATCATCCGCGCAAGAATCGCTGGGCCATTGACTCCGACGCCGTCGATGATCCACTTATCCCACCAGGTCGAAAGGGTCGCGACGGCACGCGTGCTCCAGCCCGCGCCGTTGACGGTTCCGTCGATGATTTTGGCATCGAACCACGACGACGCTTCGCCCGCGCCCATCGCGCCGAGGCGAATCTTGCCCAGCTTGCGGCGTCCGGTGAACGCGTAGTCGTAGGCCTCATCCACAAACCACTTGTTGTAGAGCAGGGTATAGAGCGGCGGGGCTGTGACGGCGATCGGCTCCGGATAATCTTTGCCGGCGTTCGCGTAGTGGCGATAGGCCCATCCTCCGCCGACTACTGCAGCGCCGACCGAGAGGATCATCAGCCCCCATTCCAGGCTGCGATGTTCTTCGCCCGCGGGCTCCTGCGGCTCGACCGGCGTGGCGGAAGCGACAACCTCGCGCGCGAATACCGGCTCCAAGAATTTCCCGAAGGCGTTGGTCCCACCCAAACTCGCGGGCACGCCTAGCCACCCAGCGCACACCGAGCCGATGGCCAATACCACCAGCGGGCCCGTCATCGACTTCGGCGACTCATGAATGTGGTGCTCGACCTCATGGCCCATCCGCGGCTTTCCGTAGAACGTCAGGAAGATGAGCCTTGCCATGTAAAACGCGGTCATCAGCGCCGTGCCAAATCCGATCAGCCAGAGATACGGGAAGCCGCCATCGGCGGAACGCCACGCCTGCCACAGGATTTCGTCTTTCGAAAAGAAGCCTGCCAGCGGCGGAATGCCCGCGATCGCCAGCGTCGCCACGAACATCGTTTTGAATGTAGTCGGGATGCGCCCGCGCAAATCGCCCATGTTGCGCATGTCCTGCTCGCCGCTCATGGCGTGAATTACCGAGCCGGAGCCGAGGAAGAGCAGCGCCTTGAAGAACGCGTGCGTGAACACGTGGAAGACGCCTGCCGCAAACGCGCCGACGCCTAGCGCCAGGAACATGTATCCGAGTTGCGAGACGGTGGAGTAGGCCAGCACGCGCTTGATGTCGTTCTGCACCAATCCAATCGACGCGGCAAACACTGCCGTGAGCGCGCCGACGATGGCCACGGTTTTCATCGCCGTCGGCGCCAGCACAAACACGGCATTCGAACGCGCCACCATATACACGCCCGCCGTCACCATGGTCGCGGCGTGGATCAGCGCCGAGACCGGCGTCGGACCTTCCATCGCATCGGGTAGCCAGACATATAGAGGAAGCTGCGCCGACTTACCGCAAGCTCCGACGAACAGCAGCAGCGCGGCGATGGTGAGAACGGGATCGCCAATATGGAATGCCCCGCTGCGCGCGGCCGCGTTGATGTCGATGAAGCGGAACGATCCCAGATACCAGGCCAGCGTCAGCGCGCCGAGAATGAATCCGGCATCGCCGATGCGGTTCACGATGAATGCCTTGTTGGCAGCATCGCTAGCCGACTTGCGATGAAAGTAAAAACCAATCAGCAGATACGAGCACAAGCCCACGCCTTCCCATCCCACGAACAAAAGCATGTAGTTATTCGCCAGGACGAGCGTAAGCATCGAAAACATGAACAGGTTCAGGTATCCGAAGAAGCGGTAGTAACCGCCTTCGTGCGCCATGTATCCGACGGAGTAAATGTGGATCAACATGCCCACGCCGGTTACGAAGAGCAGCCAGATGGAAGAGAGCGGATCGAGCAGGAACCCGGCGTCGGCGTTGAATGAGGCAGATGTGCCGTCGCGCTTAACGAAGTTCAAATGGCCATCGCCGCTGCCGAGCCAGGTATAAACAATCTTCTCGAAAGGCTGGCCCGTGCCGTGCGCGAAGTGCGTGTAGTCGACGACGGTGAAGCAGGCGAACAGAAACGCAACCACGACCGCACCAACGCAAACAGCGTTGACCGTGGCTTTCTGCAATCGCCGTCCGAAAAAGAACATCGTCGCGGCCCCGAAGGCCGGGAAGAGCGGAATCAGCCAGATGTGGTTTAAGAAAAGCATTAGCTCTCAGCTTTCAGCTATCAGCTATCAGTGATTGCTACTCAGTCCGCAGTTCAAGGTTCTAACTGAAAGCTGAGAGCTGATGGCTGACGGCTGCTCTTACCATTTCAACAAATCAATCTCGTCCACATTGACCGTCTCCTTATTTTTGAAGAAGGCGATCAAAATACCGAGGCCGACTGCTGCTTCGGCGGCGGCGTCTACTACGATGAAGATCGCGAACAACTGCCCATGCAGGTTCCCCCACATGCGGGAGAATGCCACCAGGTTCAGATTCACCGCGTTCAGGATCAGTTCGATCGACATCAGCACGATCACCACGTTGCGGCGCGTGAGCACACCAATCACGCCCAGCACGAACAGTGCTGCGGCAACGACGAGATAGTGGAGCGTGGTTATTGCAACCATAAAAAACCGTCGTTCGTCGTTCGCTATCCGCTGTTCGCTAATCGCGATTCCAATAGTTCTTGCGAATAGCGAACGACGAATAGCGAACAGCTAGATCTTCTTCTTCGTCATAATCACCGCGCCCAAAATCGCCACCAGCAACAGCAGCGAGGCGATCTCGAAGGCGAACGTATATTGGCCCATCCTGCCGCCTTCTCCGTAGAGCAATGCGGCAACCTGCTGCGTGTTGGACGATTCGGCCAGACTGATTCACCGGATCCGGCCACAGCGCTTTGCCCGTCACCGGGTCGTTCAACAGCGCCTTGCCCTTCACGATCACGGACACAAACAGCGCCAGCAAGGCGCACGCCGCCGCCAATCCCACCGGCCAGATGCGATTAAACTGGCGGTCTTTGGTGGCACGTTCGATATTCACCAGCATGATCACGAACAGGAACAGCACCATGATTCCGCCCGCGTAGACGATGATCTGCACGCCAGCGACAAACGGGGCATACAACATCAGGTAGAGGCCGGCCACCGAGAGCAGGGTCACGATCAGCGCCAGCGCGGAATGCACGGCGTTTCGCCGCGTGATAACCGCCAGGCCGCTGGCAACGGCCAACCCCGCCAGCACGTAGAAGAACCACGGCGTCGCGACCGGAGCCATGCCTGAATTCAGAACTGGGTTCATTGCGGGGTTCATTTAACGATCACCCCCACGGCCGCGGTCAGAATCAGCACGCCGAGTGAAATCGGCAGCAGCACTTTCCATCCGACCCGCATCAACTGATCGAAGCGGTAGCGCGGCCAGGTGGCGCGATACCAGATGAATAAATACATGAAGACGGCGATTTTCAGCACGAACCAATATACGTAGCCGATGCCTTGGTTGAACCTGGCCGCCACGCTCGTGTCCGCGGAACGGCCCGCGACCGCGATCACCAGCAGCAGCAGTGCGATGAAGGCGAGTGCCGCCGCGAATACCGCGAGCCCGATGCGCTGAATCCTGAAGAAGGAATGCGACGGCATGCGCACCGTGCCGATAAACGCAATCGCCGCCAGGCCGCCGAATGTGAGGCCGGGGAACAGCGAGAAGATAAAGTCCCACGCCGGGGCGTGCAGCAAGTTCGGGAACGGACGCATCCATCCGCCGAGCCAGAGGGTTACCGCGATCGACGACACGGCGATCATGGCCGCGTATTCGGCGAGCATGAACAGCGACCAGCGCAGGCCGCTGTACTCGGTGTGGAATCCAGCAGTCAGTTCCGATTCTGCTTCGGCCAAGTCAAAGGGCGCCCGGTTGACCTCGGCGACCATGGCAATGGCGAAAATCACCAATGCGATAAAGCCCAGCGGGAAAAACTTAAAGATGAACCAGATGCCCTGCTGTTGCTGCGCCTCGACGATCCCGATCATGCTCAGCGTGCCGGTGCCATCCGCGTTCAGGCTGGTCATCAGGATCGCCGAAACGACAGCCAGTCCCATGGCGACTTCATACGACACCATCTGCGCGCTCGACCGCAGCGCGCCGATCAGCGGATAGTGCGAGTTTGAAGCCCATCCGGCGACCACGATGCCGAGCACTCCTAGCGACGAGACGCCGAGCATAAAGAGGATGCCGATGTTCATGTCGCTCACTGCCTGCGACGGGCCAAACGGGATCACCGTATAAACCGTGAACGCGGCGAGCAGGCCGATCAGCGGCGCGACCCAGAAAACGAACTGGTCGGCTTCGGCGGGGATGATGTCTTCTTTCAGCATCAGCTTGAGCGCGTCGGCGAAGGGCTGCAGCAAGCCGTGCGGGCCTACGCGCATGGGGCCCAGGCGAACCTGGAAGTGCGCCAGCGCCTTGCGCTCGATCCAGTTCATGCAGATTACGGCCGCAGACACGCCCGCGAAAATGATGAGCACATACATCAGCGCCCAGAACTGGCTGCCCGCAGAGCCAGGCGTCACCGCTTCCTTGATGCCGAGATACGACATGATGAAATTCGGCATCAGCGGTCCACCTCGCCGAGCACGATATCGAGCGTGCCAATGACGGCGATCACGTCGGCGACCAGCAGCCCGCGCACCATGAGGTCGAGCGCCTGCAAATTGACGAACGACGGGGGCCGCACGCGCAGGCGGTAGGGCTGCGTCGAGCCGTCGCTGACAATGAAGTATCCCAGTTCGCCTTTCGGCGCTTCAATCGAATGATAGATTTCGCCGACCGGCGGCTTGATCACCTTGGGGACTTTGCCCATGATCGGGCCTTCCGGAATGCTGTTGACGGCTTGCTCGATAATGCGCATCGCCTGGCGCATTTCCATCATGCGGACCATGTACCGGTCGTACGTGTCGCCGTTTTCGCCGGTTGGGATTTCGAAATCGAACTTGGAGTAGGCCGCGTAGGGCTGGGCTTTGCGCAGGTCCCATTTCACGCCGCTGGCGCGCAGCAGCGGACCGGTTACGCCAAGCGCAATGCAATCGGCGGCCGAGATTACGCCGACATTCTTCGTGCGCTCGAGCCAGATGCGGTTGGTGGTGAGCAGCGCTTCATATTCGTCGATCTTCGGCGCGAAAAAAGTCAGGAAGGTCTTTACGTCTTTCTCGAAGCCGGCGTACGTCTCATACTGGCAGCCGCCGATGCGGAAAGCATGCGTGGTCAGGCGCGCGCCGCAGTATCTTTCGAAGATTTTCAAGACCTCTTCCCGGTCGCGGAAGGTGTAAAACAGCGGCGTCATGGCTCCGATATCGAGCGCGTGCGTGCCCAGCCAAAGCTGGTGGCTGGCGATGCGGTTCAGTTCGGTCAGGATCACGCGAATGTATTGCGCCCGCGGCGGCGCCTCCACATTTAACAGTTTCTCGACCGCTTCGCAGTACCCAAGCCCATTCGACACGGCAGCGCAATAGTCCATCCGGTCGACGTAGGGATTGAACATCGCGTAGGTGCGATTCTCAGCGATCTTTTCCACGCCGCGATGCAGGTATCCGATGACGCACTCGGTGCCGAGAACTCTTTCGCCGTCGAGCTTCAGGATGACGCGCAGCACGCCGTGCGTCGCCGGATGCTGCGGTCCCATATTGATGATGAGTTCGTTCGAATCCAGATACGTCTTGTCGGGAGTCTCGAGATCGAGGTTGGAGAGCGAGCGCTTCGTGACCTCGTTCGTGTGGTCGTTCGTAGGAGAGCTCATTGTCCGCTCTCGATTCCGAGGTTGATCTGCACCCACTCTTTGTCCTGTTGCAGAATGCCGTAATCCTTGCGCAGGGGGAAGCCTTTCCAGCCGTCGGGAAGAAGAATGCGCTTCAGGTCGGGATGTCCGTCGAACTGGATACCGAACATGTCGTAGACTTCGCGCTCCAGCCAGTTCGCCGTCGGCCAGATCGACACGCTGGAGGGGAGCGTTGCGCCGTCGGCAATCTGCGTCTTCACGCGCATGCGCTGGTTGCGCGGGAACGAATAAAGGATCCACACCACGTCGAATTGTTTTTCGCGCTTGGGATAGTGCACTGCCGTGATATCGACGCAGTAGTCAAACTGCTCTTCGTCGCGCAGCAGGCGCAGGATGTCGGGGATCAGCGAGCGGTCGACGTTGAAGTAGTTCTGTCCAAGATAAGTCTGCGCGTCCAGGCCCGAGCCGTACTGGCTCTTGTATTTTTCCACCAGGGGCGAGGTCCACGGCATCGGAACGGGCCCCGCGGGCTTGGCCGGAGCGGCCGGCTTCGCCGCGGCAGCCGCGGGCTTCGCAGGCGCCGCCGGCGCCGCTGCAGCGGGCTTTTCCGCCGCCGGCTTCTTTTCGCCTTCCGGCGGCGGCGGTGGAGCGGGCGATTTGATTTCCTCAGCCATCGATTAGCAAACTTTCACTTCTAACAGTTGATCGCGGTCACCGTCAATGACCGCTGTCACAATGCCCATTTTGCTGGTGGAGCGCCGGGCGTCCTCGCCCGGCTGGACGGGCGAGACGCCCGTCCCTCCACTGCATGATTCATCCGCGGCCGCCAGTCGCTAGCGCCGGGCCGCCTGAAAGCTTTCCACCAAATCGCGGATGCGCACCGCGTCCGCTTTGCGATGGCCGTGACTGGTGATTGGATCCGTGCCTCCGGTCGACTCAATCACAATGTCGGACCAAACCATTCCCGTCGAAATCCTTCACCGAAGCGACCTGGGAAATCGAAATGTTTTCCTCACTGCTGCCAAACAGACGGCGCTTCACCCGGCTCACGCGCAGCGGGCTGACCACGATGCGCGTGGGGAAAAACAGGTTCCCGCGGGTCCAGCGGCTCGCGGTAAAGGTCTCTTCGGCAGCGGCCGGATTCGAGCCCGCCGGATTTGGACTGGCCGGGGTTACACCCATTCGAGCGCGCCCTTCTTCCAGATCCATATATACCCGACAATCAGGATGCCGAGGAAGACCAGCATCTCGATCAGCCCGAAGACGCCGAGCGCCTTGAACTTCACCGCCCAGGGAAACAGGAAAATGGTCTCCACGTCGAAGACCACGAACAGGATGGCGATGATGTAGAAACGCACCGTGTAGCGCCCACGGGCGCTGTCGTAAGGATCGATGCCGCACTCATAGGGCATCAGCTTGACGCGGTTCGGACTTTGCGTGCGGATAATCTTGGCAACCAGCAGCGTGACCGGGATCAGGATGCCGACGACGGCGAGGAAGAGGAAGATGGGAACGTAATTTTGCGGCATGAGTCCTCGAAAAATCGCGATCAAAGCGAAAACGAAATAGTAACGCCGAAGTGGTCTGGCTTCAAGGACAGATGAACATGCGGGTTGTGACGGGGCAGGTCTTAGGTGTCAGGTCCTAGGCTTTAGCGAGGCGATTCATGCCCGCCTTTTCGCTGCAACCTTTTTTCCGGCGGGCTTCGCCTTGATTTCGGTGAGGCGGTGGCTGGCGCTGGAGTCGAGATCGAGGGCGTAGAACTTCTTCAGATCGCGAATGCGTTTGAGCGATTCGGCGCTGAAGGGAGTCTTGCCGTCGAAGGCGTGGAGCACGATGCCTTCCAGCACGTCGCCCAGGGACATGTCGTGATACTCGGCGAACCCCTTGAGCACTTTAAGAATGCGCTTTTCGATGCGGACGCCGGTCTGGACGCGTTCGATGAGGAGGTGCGATTCATTGGTCATGGTACGAATGTACCATGGTACGTAGATTTGCAGCAAGCCGAGCGAGGGGCGGGTTATCGGCTAAGGGCGTTCAAATCCCACCCTTGCGCAAAAGACGCGCAAGGGTGGGGCACCCATCGGCACGGGTGGATTGGAGCGCCCTTTTCTTGGGTCAGCGGGCCGGTCTCAGGGTCAGAATTGTTTTCCCGGCGGCGCCGCTCTGCTCGATTTTCAGCTTGCCGTGGGGACTGTCCATGGTTTTGCCGTCGGCGATGGAGCGATGGTAGGTGAGAAGCAACTGCCCCACATGGAACAGGTACTCGACCATGCGCGGGGAGGGCTCGGATTGTTGGGCAAGCCAAATTTCCGGTGCGTCGAACTGGGCCATACCGCGGGTGTGGAGAGCGCCGGCTTGAGCCTCCCACCCAACGCCGATCCACAACTTGAGCGGGTAAAGGCCGGTGCCAAACGTTTCGCGCGCAGTGGCGACGAAGCTTTTCGAGGCGTTCAATGCCGGACCGTTGAGCCAGCAGACCGCCAGCGAATCGGTGACCGGGAGCAGGGCGGCAATGGCCTTGGTAAGATCGCAGGCCAGGTTGAGAACGCCCCTGTGCTCGCCCGATTCCATGACCGATAAATACGCCTGGTGATGGGCAAGCGCGTCGCCCGCCACGGGCCAGTGCAGGGTGGAGTGGATGACGGGCTCGGAAATGTCCTGCGGGACAGGCGTGTGGTGAAGTTCGAGGGCGAAGTTCGACTTGCCCACGCGGAACAGGGCGCGATGCGGTTCCTTGCCCGTCTTCTCCAGTAACAGGCTCGGCCAGTTGCGGCGGAATTCGGCGAAAAATTCGGGCAGGTGGAGGGGCCGGTTGGTGGCAAGATAGATGACGGCTTCAACTTTTTTCGCTTCGGGTTGGGGTTCGGCGGACATCTTTGGCAGGCCCTGCATCCACTATCGTCCACGACGGTCGTGCGGGGTAGGCCGGAATGCGCCTTTGGTAAGGCACGAAGGGTCCGCCGCACGAAAGGTCGATTGACTCTCCGGGCTAAGCTTTGCGCAAGCATCGCCGGGGAGGCAGTTTATGCGAACTCGCATTCTGCTCGGGGTCATGTTCACGGTTCTTCTTGGCGTCCGTGCCGCATTTCCACAGGCGGCGGCCGAGTCCGTCATGCTGAACGCACACTCCGCGGCGGCCACGACCAAAGCAGGGTCGGTTCTGGGCGATGCCTTGAACAATGCCGGCAACCACATTGCCGGGCAGATCCAGACGGTCCCCAAGGCGACGTCCGTTAGCGGCAAGGTTCAGCACGTCCAGGCGGCGAAGAGTCGACCTGCGGGCGCCGCTAGTGCACCGGTTGCAGGCACTGCGTCATCCACCTCCGGGAAATCGCCGTCTGGGAAATCCATGATCACGTCCATCCAGGGAGCCCGGAAGAACTGAGTCGTCCGCAGGGACTCGAAGTCAGGCCGCTGCCTCCTGTTGTGTTCCCGCCCGATCAGGTGCGCCTAGCCGTGAGAAAATATCAAGAGTTGGACTGACATCATGTTGGCCTGACATCAAGGGCTGTCCTCGAAGGAAACTCTTGTCTCACTTCGTTTGTGGCTTCCAAAAGCCGAGCTCACGCCGGGAGGTCATGCTGAATGTGCCGGAACATCAAAACCCTTTTCAACTTCGATCCGCCTGTTACGGACGAAGAGATTCGAGCGGCATCGCTTCAGTTCGTAAGAAAGATCACGGGCTTCAACAAGCCGTCGAAGGCCAATGAAGCCGCTTTCCTGGGCGCCATCGATGACATCACCCGTGCGTCGGCTCGCCTGCTGCATGCGCTCGATACGAACGCCCCGCCGAAGAATCGGGAAGAAGAAGCTGCCAAGGCCAGAGCTCGCGCCGCGGAGAGATTCGGCACTTGAGTACCTTCCTACACCCTAGCGCTTGAGGCGGCTGATGAGAAACAGAATCGCCGAGAGCACCACGCTCACGACAATCGAGGTCGCCAAGGGGAAGTAGAACGTGGTGTTCTTTCCGCGATAGAGAATGTCGCCCGGGAGCCGCCCCAACGGCAACCCCGTCCGCCCCAGGAGCATGACGATGCCCCCGATCACCACCAGGGCCACGCCGAGGATTACCAGCAGCCGTCCCATCTCCGCCATGGTTTGAGTTTAAACCCGCTGATTGCTGAACTGCGCGTGGGATAGTTGTACCGGATGACACTCTTACGAACGAAATCCGCCGTGAGAAGCTGGGCGGACGAATGCGTCCGCCCCTACGGGGGTCATGGTTATTTATAATCGCTGCTTCCAGTTTACTTTTCACTGGGCAAGGACACTGCTTGGCACTCGACGAAAATATTTATGAAATCCGGCGCGAGAAGCTGAAGAAGATTGAGGCTCTCGGGCATCCGGCGTATCCGCGAAAGTACAACTACAGCCACACGGTGGCGCAGATTCTGGCCGAGTATGGCGGGCAGACGGCGGAGGAGCTGGAAGCTCCGTCGCGGGTGACGGTGCGGGTGGCGGGACGCATCATGGCGATCCGGCTGATGGGCAAGGCCGGGTTCGCGCACTTGCAGCAGGCTGGGCAACGGCTGCAGATCTACGTCAAGAAAGACGCGGTGGGCGAGGCCGGATTTGAACTTTGGAAGCTGCTCGATTTGGGCGATCACATTGGGGTCCGCGGATATCTGTTTCGCACGCGCACGGGCGAACTCAGCATTCACGCCGAGGAATTGACTTTTCTTTCTAAAGACCTGCTGCCTTTGCCAATTGGCAAGGAGTTCGAATCCGGCGGCGAAACAAAACAATCGTATGAGCTTAGCGACGTAGAGTTGCGCTACCGGCAGCGGTATGTCGATCTGATCGTGAATCCAGAGGTGCGTGAAATATTTCTCAAGCGCAGCAAGCTGACTCAGTCGCTGCGGCGGTATTTCGATGGGCAGGGGTTCATGGAAGTCGAGACTCCTATGATGCATCCGATTGCGGGTGGGGCGGTGGCTCGTCCGTTTAAGACGCACCACAACACGCTCGATATGGATCTGTTTCTGCGCATCGCTCCGGAACTTTATTTGAAGCGGCTGACGGTGGGCGGATTCGATCGCGTGTATGAAATCAACCGCAACTTCCGCAACGAGGGGCTGGGGTGGAGATGGAATCCTGAGTTCACGATGCTCGAGGCGTACCAGGCTTACACGGATTATCTCGGCATTCTGGACACTACACAGGGAGCGATCGAGCAGGCGGTGAAAGATGTAACCGGCGGGATGAAGACGAAGTGGGGCGAGCACGAGATCGACTGGTCGCACGCGAACTGGCGGCGGATGACGATGCGGGAGGCGATTGTGAAGTTCTGGCCGGAAAAGGCTCGGGAGCCGAACCTCAGCGCGAGCGACTTTGCGCCGCGCCGATGCGTTCGCGGCTCTGGTCATGCGATTGAACGCGGCACGGCCTCAGTGCGCATGTCACGCTGTCTATCTGGCGGAGCCGGCGGGCAAGACGATCGCCGCCATCTTTGAGGCGGTCGCGGAAGAACACTTGATGCAGCCGACGGTCATCTACGAATTCCCAACCGCGGTGTCGCCGCTCTCCAAGCAGAAGCCGGACGAGCCCGACTGGACCGAGCGCTTCGAAATCTTCGCCGGGCAGATGGAACTCTCGAACGGCTTCAGTGAACTGAACGATCCCGAAGATCAGCGGGCGCGCTTCGAGGCACAGTTAAAGGAGCGCGAGCGCGGCGACGAAGAAGCCCACCAGATGGATGAGAACTACATCAACGCGCTCAGTTATGGCATGCCTCCGGCGGGCGGAGTGGGAGTGGGAGTGGACCGGCTGGCCATGCTGATCACCGATTCGCATACGATTCGGGATGTGATTCTGTTTCCGCAGCTGCGGCCGGAAAAACATTCGACGGCGGAGGACGCGGAGGGCGCGGAGAAGGGATAGGGCGGGGTTACGAGTACCTAACCAATCACTTGAAGTTTCCGGGCGCGGCCATCATGCTGAAGCCAGTTCGAGCACGACGGCGCTGCCCGTAGCACCCGTTAGGGGGTTGGGTCGGGCAGCGCTTTGTTTTGGCTGGGTGTGGGGAGGCGAGGGTCGGTGCGGATGGCGAGCTTCGCTCGGCTGGACCCTTCGACTTCGCTCAGGGCAGGCTCGCGGGGCGCCCGTCCCCACACGAGCTAGTTCTTGATTGTAGCCTTGGGTGCGTCCTTGACTGCGCCTTTTTGGGCGCCGAAGTTCGCTGTCAGATAATCCAGAAAGGCGTTCCGATCGGCGTCGGGAATGACGGCGCCCAAACCTTCCATTTTTTCCAGTTCGCGCGACCATTGCTGGCGGGTGAGGTGTTGCTCGGTGATGCGACTTGTGTTGTGACACTGGGTGCAGGCGGCCTTGATCTTGGCCCGCATGGGTCCGGGCGGAAGCGGCTTGCCGGGGGCGCCAGGCGCTTGTGCGCTCGCGAGCACGATGGATGTGAACAGAAAGACTGTCGGAAAGAAGATTGGCGGAAAGGCACGTTTGAACAAACAGAATCTCCACAGGCACTCACGGCTGCTGGAGCCGATTAGAGTCGCATCCCCCTCGGGCGCTAAGAATATGGTAGCAGGAGATGCCGGGTCTGGCGGTCAAGGCAGCCCAGACGGAGAAGAGTCACCTGAGGGCGATTACTTTCGACACTATTCTACGAGTACCGCCTGCCGATAAATTGGAAAGAGTAAGGTCCCCCTATGCGTCGAGCAGGCAGTTTGATAGTTGCGATGGCGCTGTGTGCCGGTCTGTTCGCGTGGACCGGCAGGGCTCAGGCGGGGGAGCGCGCGGAACGAAAAGCGGTCGCCAAAGTTCCTGCCGTTTATCCGGAAGTTGCCAAGCGCTACCACATTCGAGGTCTGGTGAAGCTGGAGGTTGTCGTCCGGGAAGATGGGAGCGTTAAGTCCACGAAGGTGCTGGGGGGAAACCCGGTGCTGATCAACGCGGCCACCGATGCCGTCGGCAAGTGGAGGTTTGCGCCTGGCTCCCATGAAACGGTGGAGGCGGTCCAAGTCCGGTTCGGGGACTAAGAGGTTGCCAGAGTCGACAACTCACACCACAAAATACTTAGCTCCCGGATGGTGCACCACAATCGCCGACGTACTCTGTTCCGGCTCCAGCAGGAAGGCTGACGTCAGGCGCACGCCCACGTTCTCTTCCGGCTTGAGCAGCGCGAACAGCTTCGTCTGATCCTCCAGGTGCGGACAGGCGGGATAGCCGAACGAATAGCGCGAGCCGCGATACTTCTGATGGAAGAGATCGCGAATGTGCGGAGAGTCGTCGGCGGCGATGCCCAACTCTTCCCGCATCTTCTTATGGTGGAACTCGGCCAGGGCTTCGGCGGTCTCCACGCTTAGGCCGTGGAGATAGAGATAGCGCGTGTATTCTCCGCCCTCGAACAAGCGCTGCGTTTCCGCGGAGGCCTTGGGACCGATCGTCACCAGGGACAGGCCCAACACATCCATTTTGCCGGAAGACGGGGCGGCGAAGAAGTCGGAGATGCAGAGGCGGCGGCCTTCTTTCTGACGGGGGAAGGTGAAGCGCAGGAGTTCCCGAACTTGCGTAGGGGCGGACGCATTCGTCCGCCCAGCCCCACACGAGCTTGGGTCGTAGACTACTATGTCGTTGCCGTCGCCTTGGGCGGGAAAATATCCGTAGACTACTTTGGGCTCGAACCATCCGGCTGCGATTACATCTTCTTCCAGCTTCTTTTTGATCGGGCGATACTTCTCCTCCACCAGCCTTGCGTAATCTTCCTGCGACGCCGTCTTTAACTGCCACTGGTTCTTGAACAGCGCCGTGTCGTTGACATACTGGAAAAGCTCGCGCAGATCGTAATCCTTCACCACCCGCACGCCCCAGAACGGAGGCTCGGGAATATTCGGCGCATCGGTTACCACCGGGCTGCGTTCGGAAAACACCGGGCCGATCTCTTCATCCGCATCAACCGCCACCGCTTTGGTGTAATCCTTCACCGTCCGGCCATCCTGCAGCCGCGCCTCGCGCTTGCCGTCTTCCGAGGCCAGATCCTCCATCACGTGCAACCCCGCGAACGCATCTTCTCCGTAGAACACGGCATTCGAATACTCGCGCCGCAGATCGTCTTCGACGTACTTGCGGGTCAGGGCCGCGCCGCCGCAGATCACCGGGTAGGCCAGCTTCTGGCGCTCCAGTTCCTGGATCACGTACTTCATCTCGAGCGTCGATTTCACCAGCAAACCGCTCAGCCCGATGGCGTCGGCCTGGTGCTCCTGCGCCGAGTGAATGATGGTATCGCCGGGCTGCTTGATTCCAAGATTCACTACTTTGTAGCCGTTGTTCGACAGGATGATGTCGACCAGATTCTTTCCGATGTCGTGCACATCGCCTTTTACCGTGGCCAGGACAATCGTGCCTTTTTGTTGCGAGCCGGTTTTCTTCTCCATCTTTGGTTCGAGATAGGCGACGGCTGCCTTCATTACTCCGGCGGAATCGAGTACCGATGGCAACTGCATCTTGCGGGCTCCGAAGAGGTCGCCTACTGTTTTCATGCCATCGAGCAAAACCGTGTTGATCAGGTCTAGTGGCGTGTATCCGCCTAGCGCTTCTTCCAGCAACTCTTCCAGAGTGCGCTTGGTATTGCCTTCGCCTACCGATCTTTCGCCGTTGATGATGGCGTACTTGAGTTTGTCTTCGATGGAGAGAGTTTCGACGTGCGCCGTGGTCTGCGCCTGCGGCTTGCCTTTCTTGCCGGCGAAATGCTGCATGTAGACCTGCAGCGGATCGCCATTCGAGCGGTCCTGGTAAATCAGCTTGCGCGCCAGTTCCACTTCTTCGGCCGGAATCTTGTACAGCGGATAGATCTTTGTGTAATTGACGATGGCGACGTCAAGTCCGTTTTCGACCGCCTCGTGCAGAAACACCGAGTTCAAGACGCGGCGGGGATACGCGTCGAGCCCGAAACTGATGTTGCTTACGCCGAGCACGGTCTTCACTTCCGGCAATTCCTCGCGGATGCGCTTCACCGCTTTCAAGGTTTCGATGCCCGCCGTCCGGTATTCTTCCTGGCCGGTCGAGATCGGGAGCGTCAGCGCGTCGAAGAGCAAGTCCACGGGACGAATGCCGTATTTCTGTGTCGCCAGATCGAAGATGCGATGCGCGATCGCAACTTTCTTGTCGGCGGTCAGCGCCATGCCCTCTTCATCGATGGTCAATGCGATGACTCCGGCGCCGTAGCGCTTCGCCATCGGCAACACTTTCGACGTCCGCTTCTCACCGTCTTCGAGATTGATGGAGTTGATGATGGCTTTGCCGGGGATGCGCTTCAGCGCTTCTTCCACGACGTCGGCTTCGGTGCTGTCGATCAAAATCGGCGCCGGCACGCGGGTTGCGATTTTTTCCAGGATGGCGGAAATGTAACCCTTCTCATCCTCGCCAACGATGGCGCAGCACAAGTCGAGCATGTGCGAGCCGTCGTTGGCCAGCTTCTTGGCCAGGGAAAGAATGTCGCCGTACTTTTTCGCCTGGACGAGCTTGCGGAAATGATCGACCCGCGTTGTCGTGTTCATTTCCTCGGCGACGATCAGGGGCTTCGGCTCCAGATCGAGCGGCACCGAGGTGTAGGCGCTGGAGGCTGCGCTGATCGGCTTCACATCGCGCACCGCCGGCTCCACGCCGGAAACCGCGTCCACCACGGCTTTCAGATGATCAGGACCCGTGCCGCAACATCCGCCGACGATGCGCACGCCGTAATCTTTTACAAAATGTTTGTGATACTCGGCGAGATCTTTCGGCGCGAGCTTGTACACCGCGTGGCCGCCCACGTTCTGCGGGAGTCCCGCATTCGGCAAAACCGAAATCAGCTTGGTGGAGTTCAGGCTGAGATAGCGGACCGCCTCATTCATCTCCGCCGGACCGGTGGCGCAGTTCAGGCCGATGATGTCCACGTCGTAAGGCTCAAGCGCCGTGAGCGCCGCGCCAATCTCGGTACCGAGCAGCATGGTTCCGGATTCCTGCAGCGTGACCTGCACCGTCACGGGCAGGCGCTTGCCGGCTTTGCGCAGCGCCTCCAGCACGCCGACGGTGGCAATCTTCGCCTGCAACAAATCCTGGCAAGTTTCGATGAGCAGCACATCGACGCCGCCCTCGATCAGCGCGGCGGCCTGCTCTTCATAGGATGCGACCATCGCGTCCCAACCGATGTGCCCGAGCGAGGGCAATTTTGTCGTCGGGCCCATCGATCCGGCAACGAAGCGCGGCTTGTCTTTGGTCGAAAATTGCTGGGCCACTTCTCTGGCGAGTTGCGCCGCCTTCAAGTTGATCTCGCGGACTTTGTCGCGCAGATCGAACTCGCCTAGAACCAGGCTCGTCCCGCCGAAGGTGTTCGTCTCGACGACGTCGCAGCCCACGGTGAAAAAATCCGCATGAATCTCGCGGATGATATCGGGACGGCTCAGGACCAGAACTTCGCTGCAGTTCTCCTTGCCCCAGTAATCGTCCAGGGTGGGGTTGCGCTTCTGGATGTTGGTGCCCATGGCACCGTCATAGATGACGACGCGGTCTTTTACGGTTTGGAGAAAGTTTGTCATTCGTTGATCAGTTGGCCGTTTGCAGTTCGCCGGTTGCGATTCCCGGTTCGTCTAAACGTTGTTTGTCCAAGGGCTGATTTACGGCGAGAACCACCAAGGTGGCGTCGTCCTGAAATTGCGCGCCGCAAAAATCCGAAACTTGCGCGAGCAGTTGCTCGTTCAACTCAGCAGCAGAATTGGCCGCGTGCGCCTTGCCGAATGCGGCGACCCTTTCCACTCCAAACTCTTTGCCTTGCGTGTCCTCGGCTTCGGTGATGCCGTCGGTGAATAGAAGCAGCCTGTCTCCGGATTTCAGATCGACACTGCAGTCCTGGTAATTCCACGAGGGGAAAACGCCGAGCACCGCGCCGCCTTGATCCAGAGTGTGCGCCGCGCCGGCCGAAACCAGAATAGGGTAGGAGTGGCCGGCATTGCAGTAGCGAAACGCACGCGAATTGCCGTCGAAAACGCCGCAGAAAAACGTCACGAACTTGTTCGCAGCGATGTTTTCGCAGAGCATGCCGTTCATGATCCCGCACACGCGCGCCGGACTATCCAAGTCGCGCACCGATGCACGCAGGCTGGCCTGGACATTCGCCATAAGCAAAGCGGCGGAAACTCCCTTGCCGGAGACATCGGCAATGCAGATAGCCAGCCGGTTGCCGTCGAGCCGCAGCACATCGAAGTAATCGCCACCGACCGCGCGCGCCGGGCGCCAGGCGGTGGCTACGGCGATTCCCGGAAGCTGGGGGATTTCCTTGGGCAAAAGCGACTGCTGGATTTCGCGGGCGCGTTGCAAATCCTGCTCCTGGACTTCCAGGCGGGCTGCACCGGCCTGAACCATGCCCTGCAGTTCGACGTTGCGGCGCTCCAGGCGCGCCCTCGTCTTGCCATAAAGAAAATTCAACACCCCGTAGACGAAGGTGATCAGGAAGGGCATCTTCCAGCCGGTAGCGAGGTAGTGCCCAAGCGATTGCGGATAGGGCGGGGCGAACCACCAGACGATTACGCTGCTCAGGGCGTAAACGGGAAACATCACGACGCATAGCACGGCCAGGAAGATCAGCCAGTCATAGGGAGACGGCTTCTCGTACAGGGCGTGCAGCCATTGCACCGGAGGCGTAAGAAAATTGCCGATGCACAGCGAGTACAAGATCACGGTGAAAGGATTGATGGGCTGGCCGATGGCCCAGAAAATCGCGCAGACCACGAGAGCAAGGCACAGGTAAATGCCCTGACTGCGGAAGAAAACGCTCAACGATTTAGAGTCAATGGTCATGTCGACTAAAAGTCTCTGGCCGCCATGCGCGGTTGCCGTTCAATAGTTGGTACTTCATCAAACTGGCGATTGTTTTGCCGATCATTCATAAGAGCGCGAACGGCTAGCGACTGAAGCTGCTTTCCATACAACAACGCCGGTCCCTGCTGGGACCGGCGCTTGGCAAAAATCTCGAAGTTCGCTAACTCCCCGGGATCATCTGCGTGGGCGCGCCAACCTCAGTTTCGGCGCCGTTAAAGACGGCATTGGCACCCATATGCGCAGGAGCGATCGACAGCAACTGTTCCTTGCGGTAAATCAGATTGCTGGCATTGAAACTCGCCAGCTCGAATCCATGCCCATGCGTGATCGCATCGGTCGGGCAAGCCTCCACGCAATAGCCGCAAAATATGCATCGATTGTAGTCGATGTTGTAGACGCGGGCGTAGCGCTCGGCTCCCGAGACTCGTGTCTCGGCGGTGTTTTCCGCGGCTTCGATATAGATGCAATTCGAGGGACAGGCGGCGGCGCAGAGGAAACAGGCTACACATTTTTCCAGGCCGCTTTCGTCGCGCTGCAGCACGTGCATGCCGCGAAAACGTTCCTGAAACTTTGCCCCTTTCAGCGGGCCGGGCCCGTCGGGATAATTTTCGACGATGGAGGGCTGAAACATCTCCTTCAGGGTGATGGTCATGCCCTGGGCGACGGCTCCGATGTTCTTGATCACGGACATGCTTTGTCATTATAGCGGATGTGGAGATTGTGGGCGGCTGTCAGCCGTCAGCTATCAGCTTTCAGTTGTCAGTTCTCAGTCGTCAGTTCTCGGTTGACGCTTTTCAGGAAATGGCTACTAAGGACGGGGGGACTTTCGAGGACGTGGAAATCTCTGCCGGAGCGCCCACACTGGAGTTGCGCCGAGTAGCGCTATCTCAATGTGGCGTTTCAATTTATGACCTGCCGTGGTCTGCGTTCCTCTCTTTTTCTTCTTTTCTGCGTCTTCTTCTTCATTTTCTTTTCGGGCCTTGCCTTGGGTCAGGAATCGGATCGCAAGACGGTTGGCTCGCCTTCTCGAGCGCGGGGTGAGCGCGACGGCGATGGTCCTTATCTGCGCGATGATTTGAGCTGGAATTGGAACCAGCGGGGGCGGAGTGTGCCTCCGGGAGAATCGGCGGCGTGGCTGCGGTTTCGGGCCTACCGGCAGAAGATGGCTTTCCGGGCACAACGCGCCGCAGCGGCTGCGTCTGCCAACCCACTCGTCGCAAAAGACGCGATGAGTGGTGCACCCGCTTCGTCTAGTTTCGACTCGGCCAATTCGGGGTCGACCGTGTGGACTCCCTTGGGGCCGGCTCCGCTGGCTTCCGATGCGACTGGTGATGGCGCGCAGGATTACAACTGGGTTTCGGGGCGAGCCACTTCCGTGCTGATCGATCCCGCCGACAGTACTGGAAACACGGTGCTGCTGGGCGGCGCGTACGGCGGGCTTTGGAAATCGACCAACGCTGGGAGTATTAGTTCCAATTCTGCCGCAGTCACTTGGCAGGCTCTGATTGACGATCAGCCTACGTTGGCGGTGGGCGCGCTGGCTTTGCAGCCGGGTAACAGCAACGTCATTCTGGTTGGCACCGGCGAGACGAACAGCTCGGGTGATTCTTATTACGGCCTGGGAATTCTGCGTTCCGCGGATGGAGGTTCCACGTGGTCTGAGATCCAGAGCGCGGGGACGGGACAGTCTTTTCTTGGAATCGGTTTCAGCAAGATCGCGTTCAGTACGGCGAATCCTAACTTAGTGGTCGCGGCGGCGGCGGGTGACAACGGCCTGGACCTCGGCCTGGAAGAGGACGGCAATTCGACCGCACGAGGACTTTACTACTCGCAGGACGGCGGAGCGACTTGGAACCGTGTCACTCTTTCGGACGGCGCAGTTCCCGCTTCGGCTACGGCGGTGGTTTACAACGCGAGCCAGGGGGCGTTTTACGCGTTTATCCGCCGGCATGGGCTGTACTCCTCGACCGACGGGCAGCACTTTACGCGGCTGACTACGCAACCTGCCGCGGGCCTTACATCCGCGAATTGCCCTTCCGGATCGAATGCCGGCACTTGCCCGATCTATCGCGGCGAGTTTGCGGTGGTGCCGGGGCGCAACGAGATGTATGTGTGGGTGGTCGACGTGCAGACGGACAACAATGGAAATCCGGCGCCGGTTGACGAGGGGATTTGGCGATCGACGACGGGCGGAACGAGTTGGACGCACATTCCAGACAACGGCATCACGAACTGCGGAGATAGCGCATTTGGTCCCGACTACAGCGGTTGTGGCGTAGAGCAGGGATATTACAACCTGGAGTTGGCGGCAGTTCCGAATGGAGCGGGGATCACGGATCTCTACGCGGGTGCGATCAATCTTTACAAGTGCACCTTAACGGGGGGAACGACCTGCACGCAAGGCGACTGGATCAATCTAACTCATGTGTATGGGTGCAGCCCGCTGGGGGCGCCGGCGCATGTGCATCCCGACCAGCACGGAATCGCATTCATGGTGGCGAGCGGCAAAGCGGTGAGCTACTTCGCGCACGATGGCGGAATCAGCCGAACCCTCGACGGCTATGCCGGGCTCACGACAGGCAGTTGCGCGGGGACGAATCAGTTTGACAGCTTGAGCCAGAGCCTGGGATCGATGACGGAATTCGTTTCCGTTTCGGTGCACCCTACTAACGCGGACATTCTGCTCGGTGGAACGCAAGATAACGGGTCGCCTAAAACCAGCAGCGCAACCAGCAGCAGCACCTGGCAGAATGCGCTCGGTGGGGATGGCGGATTCAACGCCATCAATCCCGCCAACCCCAGCGAGTGGTTTGCGGCGAATCCTTACGTCACGATCTTGAAGTGCGAACTGGGCACGAGCTGCAACGATGGCGGATTTTCCGAAGTAGTCAGTTCGGCGAATCTTGGCGGAGATCAGGGAGCTTTCTATACTCCTTACATTCTCGATCCGCAAAATACGAGCGAAATGCTGGTTGGAACCTGCCGGGTGTGGCGGGTCAGCACCAGCGGAACCGCGCCCCTCGAACTCAGCGATGACTTTGACACGTTGGGGACGGGCGTGTGCACGGGGGATGAAATCAACCTGGTGGATGGGCTGGCCGCGGGAGGCCCCAAGGACACGAACAACTATTCAACGGTGGTATATGCGGTGACGAACGGATATGGGCCGCTTAGCGGGCTGTCGGGCGGCGAGGTTTGGGTCACGACCAACGCCGGCGTCACGCAGATGACGAATGTTACGCAAAATGTGAATCCGAACGGCTATGCGATTTCGTCGGTGGCGATGGATAAGTCCGACGCCACGGGCACAACGGCGTATGCCGGGATCATGGGATTCAGCACACCGGGGTTCCCCACGCCGCATATCTGGAAGACCACGAATGCCGGAGCAAATTGGACAGACTGGACTGGGATAGGACTGCCAGATGCTCCGGTGAACGCATTGCTGGTGGATTCGCAGGCGGGGTTGGTTTATGCGGGAACCGACGTTGGCGTCTTTGTGAGCTCGACGACGACGGCGAGTTGGACGGAAGCGGGTCCGGCACCTGGGCCGGGCGTGTCAGGATTTCTACCGGACGCGCCGGTAACGGCGTTGCAACTTTTTAATCCACCTAACACAGGGACGAAGGCGCTGGTGGCATCGACGTACGGGCGGGGCATTTGGAGCTACGCACTGTCGCCAAACTACTCGAACGTGATTTCGAATTCGCCGCAGACGGTGTTTCCGTCGCAAACGGCCACGTTCGATGGCAAGCTGACGGCAGAGGTCGGATACTCGAACCCAGTAAATTTGAGTTGCACGGGCACGGCGCCGTCGACGTGCACGCTGCAGCCAACCCCGCTGACGCCTACCGCGGCCTACACCTTGACGGCAGGCGGCACTGTGGGCGACTACAGTTTCAACGTGCACGCGGTCGGGACGGACCCATTCACAATCACCCACAATGCGACCGTGACGCTGCATGTGGTGGACTTTGATTTGACGGCGCCGAGTCCGAATTCGCTAAGCGTGGCGCAGGGCGGAACGTCGGCGACAAGCACGTTCCAGGTAAGCGCGTCGGGAAGTTTTTTGGGAACGGTGACGCTAAGTTGCTCGGCAGGGCTACCCTCGGGAGCGGCTTGCTTGTTCTCACCATCGAGTTCGGTGAGTCCGACATCTTCCTCGCCGGTGACGGTTACGCTGACGGTGACGGCGGGGACTGGGACTCCGCTGGGTGGTCCGAAGATTGTGACTCTGGCGGCGGCGGTGGCGGGGGCGCCTTCGGCCAAGACGCAGACGTTTGGGCTGACGATAACGGCGCTGACGCCGGACTTTGCGATTGCGGTGACGGCGACTCCGAACGCGACGGTGGCCGGTCAGAACGTGACGTGGAACGGAACGCTGACGGCGGTTAACGGATACGCCGGGAGCGTGACGCTGACGTGCACGGCGGGAGCTCCGACGACGTGCATTACGCCGGCACCGGTTACGCCAACGGCCGGCGGCGCCCCGTTTGCGGTGACGTTGGGCAGCGCAACGACGGGGACATTTACCTTCACCATCCAAGGAACGGACGGAACGCTGACCCATGCCACGCCGACCGAATCGCTGACGGCGGGGACGGATGTAACGTGGACGGACACGGGGAACTCGTCGGTGACGGTGCTGGCGGGACAGAGCGCCAGCTATACGTTTTCGGCGGTTCCGGCGGGCGGTGCGGCGTTTAGCTCGGCAGTGAGTTTTGCATGCTCGGGGTTACCGGCGTTGACTAGTTGTGGATTCAATCCGGCGTCGATTGCGGCGGGATCGGGGACGACGGCGGTTACGCTGACGATTACGACTACGGGGCCGAATGCGGCGAAGGAGTCGAGGCCGCAGGTGGGGGCCGTGCTGCGCACGGCTTGGACGGGCGAGGTCGCCCGTCCCCACAAGGGCAAACCATGGACAGCCGGGGGCGGCTGTCCCTACGCATTCCTGTTGCTGGCGATGGTGGGGATGGTGGGGCTGGCGGGAAAGAGCCGAGGCGATCCGCGTCTCTACGCCGGGATCGTCGGAATTTGCCTGGGGCTTGGTGTGATGGCAGAGATTTCATGCGGTGGGGCCGTGGGTGGGGGTGGCGGGCCTCCACCACCGGTGACGGTTACGATCAGTCCGGGATCGGCGAATTTATTTGCGAATGAAGCGGGCAACTCCTGGCCGGCGGCGGCTACCCAGAAACAATTCACCGCGACCGTGAATAACTCGACGAATCAGACGGTAACCTGGTCCGTTGCTCCCGGAAGCGGGAATGGGACGGTGAACGCAACGGGGCTGTATACGGCTCCGGCGGCGGTTCCGAACCCGGCGATGGTGACGGTGACGGCCACAGCGGCAGCCGACTCGACAAAGTCCGGATCAGCCGCAGTAACCGTGCAGGCTCCGGCGGACTTGGGGCCAGCGCAGATTACGGTTACGGCTACGGCGGTGGGCGGGACGGGGCACGGGGACGTGGTGACGCTGACGGTGCAGTAGGGCAATCTACCGCCGAGACGCGGAGAACGCCAGGAACATTCTTGTTGGTCTTGAGGGGCGCGAACGTCCTGTCCGCGCCATTTCTCTTGCGTCACATCTTCCTGTTCTTGCGTCACAGTGATGCGGGGGCCGGGTGCGATAGGATCGTCCTTCAGTGGGCTGCCGTGCTTTGCACGGCTTGGACGGACGAATGCGCCCGTCCCTACGTGAACTTATGACTTATGACATTGCGGTGATTGGCGGGGGGATTGTGGGGCTTTCGTTTGCCATGCAGGCGACGGAGCGGTTTCCTGGGCTGCGGATTGTGGTGCTGGAGAAAGAAGCAGAAGTGTCTCGGCACCAGACTGGCCATAACAGTGGAGTGATCCACAGCGGGGTCTACTACAAGGCAGGCTCGCTGAAGGCGCGGTTGTGCGTCGCGGGGGCGCGGGAGATGGTGGAGTTCTGCTCGCGACATGGGATTCCGCATGAGGTGTGCGGGAAACTGATCGTGGCCACAGACTCCGAGGAAGCGGCGCGGCTGGATGACTTGCTCGCGCGCGGCGCGGCTAATGGACTGGAGGGCTTGCGCCTGCTGGAGCCAGCCGCGATGCGCGAGATCGAGCCGCACGTGGGCGGAGTGCGCGCGCTGCTGGTGCCGTCGACCGGGATCACGGATTATTCGGCGGTTACGGCGAAGTATGCGGAGATCGCCGTGGGACACGGGGCGGAGGTGAAGACCAGCGCGGGCGTCGTCGGATTTGATCGGCCGTCGGACGGGGCGCGGGGCACGGTGGTGGTCCATACGCGGGCGGGAGATTTTTCGGCGCGCTCTGTGGTGAACTGCGCGGGGCTATATAGCGATCGAGTGGCACGGATGGCTGGGGACGACCCGGGCATGATGCTGGTTCCGTTTCGCGGGGAGTACTACGACTTGGCAGCGTCGCGGCGGGAGTTGGTGCGGGGGCTGATTTATCCGGTGCCCGATCCGCAGTATCCATTTCTGGGAGTGCATTTCACGCGGCGGATTCAGGGGAATGTGGATGCGGGGCCGAACGCGGTGCTGGCGTTCCGGCGCGAGGGATACCGCTGGCGGGATTTCGATCTGGGCGAGGCCATGGAAGTGTTCATGGATGCGGGATTTCGAGCGATGGCGCGGCGGCATTGGAAAAATGGGCTGTCGGAGTTTCGGCGGTCGCTGCGGAAGCGGGAGTTTGTAAAGTCGTGCCAGCGCTTGGTGCCCGACGTGCGAATGGAAGATATGACTCCGGGCGGATCGGGAGTGCGGGCGCAGGCGGTCGAGCCGGATGGCGCGCTGGTCGATGATTTCCGCTTTGTTGCGCGGGAACGATTTTTGCATGTGCTGAATGTGCCGTCTCCGGCGGCTACGGCTTCGTTGCCGATTGGGCGGGAGATTTTGAAGATGGTGCCGGCGGAGATTGTGGGGTAGCGGACAAAAATTCGCCTTGAGTGCAGAGGTTAGAGCAGCTTTCGGAAAAAGCGCGAGAGACGCGGCGCTCTGATGGTGACAAGTGCCGAAAGTCTCATGCCGTTGAGAGCGTTCAAATCCCACCCTAATGTCGCAAAGAACGCGACGTTAGGATGGGGCATCCGGCGCTGAATTTGTAGGCGGTTCAATCTGGCGATGAGCGCTGACAGAGGCGAGTGACGGTCGGCAATAAGGTATTGGGGGCTTCGGCTTTGGGCACCACGGCATCGACCAGTCGGCGAGTCTCCTCTGGAATCTCGCTGCCGGAGAACATGACTACAGGAGTGTCCGGCCGGAGACGCCGCATCTCATACGCGACCTGGTGCCCATTCATTTCGGGCATTTGGTAATCGAGAAGCACCGCGTCAAAACTAAACATAGTCGCAAGTCTCAGCCCTCGTCGCGCGGACGCTTCCGTAACCACAATGTAGCCCGACCTTTCGAGGATCCGTCTCTCGTAGTCCAAAATGGCCTGGCTGTCGTCGATACAAAGGAGCGTCTTCCGTTGTCCTTCATAGGCTCGGCTCATTGCGACCTCCAAAAAATGGGCAGATCCGCCTCTGGGGAGGAATGATCTAGAGGCGTTCATGAAGCGGACCTGCCCTTCAATTACGGACAAGGAACCCAGACCCTAACGTTCGACGCGTAATTTCCCCACGCAATTGCCGCCAGTTTGATGGATTGCCGCAGCTTTGTCTGTTCAAAATTGCACACATACTTGTGTGCCCAGGTCGACCCCTGTTCAAGGCAGAATTTTGGCTGGAAAGAAGGAGCGTGCCGTGGCAAAATAACCGACAAAACCACCGCTGCATGGGGTGCAGGAGGTTGCTATGCCATCGCGTCGCCGGTTGCCCACACAGCGTCGTGCCAAGAAGCAAACCGAGGTCTTTGATCCTCAAGCCTTTTTGACGAATGCGGGCATTGGCAGGACGGTCCACAGCTATAAACCGAAACAAGCCGTTTTTTCGCAGGGCGAGCGCGCGGACGCTGTGTTCTATCTTCAGGAGGGGAGGGTGCGGCTCAGCGTGCTCTCCAAACAAGGCAAGGAAGCAACCATCGCGCTACTCGGCGCCGGGCGATTTCCTGGGCGAAGGATGCCTGGCCTCGGATCAACCCGTCCGGCTGGCAACCGCTACCGCCATTACGGACTGCTTCATCTTGAAGATTGAGAAGAAGCGGATGCTGCGCACGCTCCACGAGGAACACGAGCTATCCGACATGTTTGTGGCGTACGTGGTGGAACGCCACAACCGCACGCAAGCGGACTTGGTCGATCAACTGTTCAATTCCAGCGAAAAACGGCTGGCCCGAGCGCTTTTGATACTGTCCCGGTTTGGAAAAGAGACCGTGCCGGAGACCGTGCACCCGGACGTGAGTCAGGAGACTCTGGCGGAGATGGTGGGCACCACCCGCTCCCGGGTGAATTTCTTCATGAACAAATTCAGAAAGCTCGGCTTCATCGACTATAACGGTGGACTGCAGGTGCACAGTTCGCTGCTTAGCGTTGTGCTGCACGAGTAACAATAAGGAAGAGACCGCGGCTCCTCTTTAGGTGGGTGCTCAGAAGGTAGGCGGAGTGTTGACCCACAGCAGCCAGGCCTCGCTGCGGCCGGGATTCTTCCAGTGATGCGGCGTGGCGCTCTCAAAGTAAAAGCTGTCGCCGCGTTTCAGGTGGTACTCCTCGCCGTCGAGCGCGATCTGCAGCTCTCCGCGGAGCACGAAGAGGAACTCCTCGCCTTCGTGGGAGTAGGACTCGCCACTGCCGGCCTGGGGGGCGATGCGGAACAGGTGCGGCTCCATGACCTTGTTGCCCCAGGCGAGCAACTCCATGCGCACTCCGGGGCCGGCGTCGAGCACCTTGCGCTTGATGGGGCGCACCAAGCGGGTATTCATTTCGGTGGCATCGAAAAAATCGAGGATGTTGGTGCGGTAGTAACGTGCTAGCCTGCGCAGGGTGCCGACGGAGGCGCTCATCTGCGAACGTTCGATTGCGCTGAGAAAGCCGACCGAAATTCCCGCCGCGGCGGCGACTTCGGCGAGGCTGCGGCCGCGCTGGGTCCGCAAGCGGCGCAATTGCGGGCCAATCGCAGGCGTGCCGCTGTGGGCGGCATGTTGGATCGCGCCTTCGCGCTTCAGCATCTGCGCGATGGCGACCGCGTTCAGTCCGCGCACTTTGCGCAGGTAGCGGGCTTTTTTCAGCAGGCGCACATCGTCGCTGGTATAGAGGCGATACTTGCTTTCCGTGCGTTGCGGATGGGTGAGGCCGAGCTTCTCCCAGGCGCGAATGGCCGAGGGCGAGATCCCCACCCGTCGCGCTACGTCGCCGATTTTGAGGTAGACCTGAGGGTCGGGCGGCATGAGTTCCTCTATGAATTTTGGTAGAAGCCCGGGGCAGCACTTTCCGCTTGACAGCAGCCAGCGGAACCAATAACCTTGCGCGATTATAGCAAGGTTTCGGTCGTGCGCAAGTTGAATTCGGAATCCAAGTAAAGATTGCCCCGGAGAACTGGAGGAGCCTTCCCATGCCGTCGTCGAGACTGTCCCGGATGTATCGTGGGCTTGTCGTTCTGAGCCTTTGCCTGATCTGCGCCACGCTCTTGTTTGCCCAAGGCAGCGGCGGACGCATCCTCGGCCGCGTTAGCGACCAGAGTGGCGCCCTGCTGTCAGGATTGAAAGTCACTGCCACCAACGAGGCCACGGGCGCCACCCACCAAACGCAAACGAACTCCACCGGCGACTACTCCTTCCCCGCGGTTCCGGTCGGCACCTACACGCTCACGTTTGATATGGCGGGATTCAAGACGAACATCCGCAAAGGCATCACGGTAGACATCAACCAGGTCGTGACCCTGAACTCCAGCATGCAAATCGGAGAGGCCAAAGAACTGGTCGAAGTGACCTCGGAAGCGCCCTTGGTGGATACCACAACCACTCAGTTGGGCGCGATCGTGAACAACAAGTCGGTGAACGAATTGCCCTTGAACGCCCGCGACACTTACCAGTTCCTGCAGTTGCAGCCGGGCGTGCAATCGCAGTTGGGCTCGAGCGGCGGCACGTTTTACGGCAGTGACGACGCTGGCTCCGTGTCGGTGAATGGTGGCCGGGGCCGCTCCAACAATTTCAGCGTCAACGGCGGCGATGCCAACGACCAGTTTGTGAATGCGGCGGCAGTGCAGCCGTCGCCCGACGCAATTGCGGAATTCCGCGTCATTAGCAACACGTTTGACGCCGAATATGGGCGGAACTCGGGGGCTGTGGTCAATGTTGTAACCCAATCCGGAACCAACGCGGTTCACGGCGATGTTTACGAGTATTTCCGCAACAAGGTTTTGAACGCCCAGGGCTATTTCAATACGGTCAATCCGCAGTTCAACCAGAATCAGTTTGGCGGCACGTTCGGCGGTCCGATCAAGAAGGACCGGACGTTCTTCTTTGGGTCCTATGAAGGGCGTCGCATTCGGCAAGGCAAGCCCAGTGATATCGTATTTTTGCCCACGCCAGCGGAAGTCTCAGGAGATTTTAGTGCCAACGGCTCGTTTGGCGGAGGCATCAATGACCAGTTTGTGGCCGACGCCCTAAATGGCAGGCCCGGGTGCACGGCGGCCATCAACGCACTCGGCGGCACAACTCCTGTTGCTGGAGCGGCCTGGGGAGGCCCGGGAAGCGTCTTCCCCACGGGTGTAATTCCAACTCAGTGCATGGATCCGGTGGCGCTGAACCTCCTTCAGTATTTGCCCCCGGCAAACCTGCCGGGCAGCGTATACCAAGGGGTTCCGACCGAGGCCGACAATCAGGACCAGTTCACGGTTCGCGTGGATCACAAAATTAACGATCGTCAGAATCTGAGTATTTACTACTACTACACCGATCAAACCACTCATTCCCCGTTCTATGACTTTCAGGCTTCGGGCGCGAACGTCCCCGGTTACGGTACGAGCGTAAAGTCGCGCTATCAGCAATGGAATCCGAGCCACACCTGGACCCTCAGCAATGCGCTGGTCAATGAATTCCACGCCACCTACTTGCGCGAAGGGCAGTTGACCTTCCAGCACCCGCAGAATACGGGGGCGGTGACGAGCTTCTGTACCGGCACGGCTGCCGCGTACTGTTTTAACGGCACGTCCGATTCCAGCGTTGGGGCGAACTCAATCCAGGGACAACTCGGCACAGATCCCAAGTACGGCATCACGACCGGCTTGCCGCCGAATCACACCGGGCTGCCGTTCGTGGGTGTGTCCGGCGGCTTCAACATTGGCAACGGCTGGGAGGGAGAACTCCCGCAGGTCGGCAATTCGTTTCAATTTTCCGACAATCTTAGCTGGGTGAAGGGCAATCACACGATGAAGTTTGGAGTGGATGCCCGGCGATCCCGCTTTGACCAAACTTTGTATTACAACGTCAGCGGCAACTTTACCTTTGACAGTAGCGGCAACAACGCCATATCTTCTGGCGACAATTACCCTGGTTACTTCCTGGGGCTGGCGGACGTTTATTCTCAAGGTTCAGCACAACGGGAGAACGTCCGCAACACCGGTCTCTACCTGTTTGCGCAGGACAGCTGGAAGATCAAGTCGAACCTGACTTTCAACTACGGATTGCGTTGGGAACTGAACACTCCGCTGACCGATGCCCTCGGGCATGTGCAGACTTTCCGTCCCGGCGAGAGCAGCAAGATGTACCCCTGCACCGTTACAAATACAGATGCGTTGGGCAATGATTCCTCGCTGGCCTACTGTCCTACCGGGCTGGTAGTTCCCGGCGATCCGGGGGTTCCCGCAGGCATGACCTCAACCTACTACAAGGCGTGGGCTCCTCGCGTGGGACTGTCCTACAGCCCCAACTTCAGTAGCGGGTTCCTGGGCAAAGTGTTTGGCAGCAACGGCAAGACCAGCATCCGCACGGGATGGGGACTTTTCTACAACCCGATGGAGCAACTGGTGCTGGAGCAGTTTGGCGCTGAGCCGCCCTTCGGCAGCAGCCCCAGTTTCTACAGCACTTTCTTCAATACCCCATTTGTGGGCCAGGACGGAAGCGTTGCCGCGAACGGCTTCACCGGCGTTCTGACACCCCCGAAGGGACAGGATCCGGGTTGGGCGAATTACTCTCCCATCCTCATGTATGGCGACTTCCAACCTCATCTGCGCACACAGTACACGGCGCAGTACAACTTCAGCATCCAGCGTGAAATTGCTAAGGATCTTTTGTTGCAGATCAATTATGTGGGATCCCAGGGCCATCGTCTGTTGGCGTCGCACGATATCAACCCCGGTAACCCGCAAACCTGCCTGGACCTCGCGAACCTGGGACAAGGCTGCGGGCCGACTTTAGAAGATAATACCTATCAATTCACGTTGGGGCCGGGGCAGACTCTCACCATGCCCAATAACCAAGTCATCACCGGCGCGGCCGGAGGAACCCCAATTTTTCTGGCGGGAACGCGACCTTATTCGGCCCCGAACTGCGTTACAAATGGTCCGACCGCAGGTACGAACTGCCCGGCGAATGGCAACCCTGTCTTCACTGACATCTTCGCCGAAGACACGATTGCAAATTCGGCTTACAACTCGCTGCAGACCATGCTTGAAAAGCGTTTCTCGCACGGCGTGCAGTTCCAGGCGGCATATACGTTTAGTAAGTCGCTCGATTGGGCATCGAGTTTTGAAGAGACCCTCAACCCATTTGACTTTAGGAAGAGCCGTGCGCTCTCCTTGTTTAACTCCGCGCAACGGTTTGTCATTAACTATGTTTGGGATATTCCGGTGCCCAAGTATCAGGGTATCAAGGGCAAAATTCTCGATGACTGGCAAATCTCCGGCATCACGCAGTTCCAGAGCGGATTTCCAATCCGCCTGCAGACGCAGAACGACAACGAGTTGATTGGCAGCCTGTTTTTCTTGGGCACCGGTGCGCCGCAGATGACGGGAAACGTGCCGCACCTGCTGGATCCCAAGGCCCCCGGTCATTATTATCTCGATCCCACCCAGTTCAACGATCCCACCCTGGGCCAGTTCGCTACCACGCCGCGATCAATTTGTTGCGGCCCCGGAGAGAACCAGTGGGACCTCACGTTCTCGAAGAAAGTTTCGCTTACCGAGGCCCGTTACTTCCAGTTCCGTACGGACATTTTCAATTTGTTCAACAAAACTCAGTTCGTAAATCCGGACGGCAACTTCGCTAGTTCGACGTTCGGGCAAGTCCTGTCGGCGCGCGAACCGCGTCTGGTGCAAGTTGCTTTGAAGTTCTACTTCTAGTTCAATCCCCGGGCGGTTTCACCCGCCCGGGTCTAATCTAATGGCCTATTCCGGCCTGAGTCTTACTGGAGATCACGATGTACCCCGCATTGCAAAAAGAGCTGGAAACCTACCAGCGCCGCACGCCGAAATCCGCCGAAGCGCATAAGAAAAACCTGAAGCGCCTGCCCCTCGGCGTGGCCAGCAACTATCGCGCCTATGAACCGTATCCGATCTTCGTGGCGGAGGCGTCGGGCAGCAAGATCCGCGATCTCGACGGCAACGAATACATCGACCACAATCTATGTTTCGGCGCGCTCATGGCGGGCCACTCGCATCCGGCGGTGATCAAGGCGGTGGAAGCGCGCCTGCACAAGGGAACCATTTACGGTATGTCGCACAACATGGAGTGGGAACTGGCGGAAGAGATCTGTACGCGCTTTCCCGTCGAGATGTGCCGCTTCGGCAACAGCGGCACGGAAGCTACCATGCATGTGATTCGCCTGGCCCGCGCGGCTACCGGACGCGACAAGGTCATCAAGTTCGAAGGCGGCTACCACGGGCTGCATGATGCGGCGCTGGTGAGCGTGAAGCCGCATCCGCCGGCGGACGATTTCGGCGATATCAAGAATCCGAAAGCGGTTTCGGGCGGGGCAGGCGTGCCCAAGGCGAGCATTGCGAACGTGCTGGTGGCTACGTTCAATGACCTGGAGACGGTGGAGCGGCGGTTCAAGGAGAATCCCAATGAGGTTGCGGCTATCATCCTCGAACCGATCATGATGAACGTGGGCATGTGCTTTCCGCAGAAGGGATTTCTGGAGGGCCTGCGGACGCTCTGCGACAAGTACGGCGCGCTGCTGATCTTCGACGAAGTGAAGACCGGCGCGAAGCTCTGCTGGAGCGGCGCTTCGGAATACTTCGGCGTGATGCCCGACATGATCTGCCTGGCAAAGTCGATCGGCGGCGGATTCCCGCTGGCGGCCTTCGGTACGCACAAGCGGGTCATGAAGTTGATCTCGGACCATAAGGTTTTTCACGGTGGCACTTACAACACGAACCCGATTTCGATGGCGGCCGGCATCGCAACCTTCCGCGAAGTGTTAACTCGTGCTAACTACGCGCACATCGATAAGCTCAGCAACAAGTTAGTTGCCGGTTATAAGAAGACCATCGCGAAGGCCGGCTTGCAAGGCTACATTGCGAGCGCGGGCGCGAACGGCGTGCTGATGTTGTATCCGAAGGAAGTTCTTAACTACCGCGACTGGCTGCCGATTGACGTGGACCTGTGGCGGCACTACTGGTTCGGCATGGTGAATCGCGGTGTCCTGTGCCAGCCCTACTGGTGGGACGAGCAGTGGACGATTTCGGTGCAGCATACCGAGGCGGATATCGACAAGCACCTGGCGGCATTTGAGGACATCGCCGAGTCGCTCGCCGCCGCGCAGCACGAGCGACTGGGGGCGGTGGCAACGCACTAAGTCAAAAATCGGGCTATCTCACCACCGGGTCATCGGGCCATCTGAAACCGATCACCCGATCAACCGATGGCCCGATCACCCGATCCTTATTATGTCCACGACCGAAGACAATCAGCCGCACTTGAAGCGCGTCCTGGGACGCTTTGACCTGGTGTTGCTGTTCGTCGTTGCCGTATTCAACCTGAACGTTGTCCCCAGCATCGCTGCCAACGGGGGCGTGACCGTCTGGCTGTGGCTTATTTCGCTGCTGCTGTTTTTCTGGCCGCAGGGGATCGCGGTGATCGAACTTGCGCATCGCTATCCCGGCGAAGGCGGTGTGTACTTGTGGGCGAAGGAAGTATTCGGCGACGCGCACGGCTTCCTCTCGGGCTGGTGTTACTGGACGAATAACATGCTGTATGTGCCGACGGTGATGTTGTATTTCGTCGGAGTTACTGTGTTTGCGATGGGTCCGGGCCACGCGGCGCTGGCCGACAACAAGAATTTTGCGATGGTCACATCCGTGTTGCTGCTGCTGGTACTGACGGTGTTCAACATTGTGGGGCTGGGCGTCGGGAAGTGGCTCAACAATGCGGGCGCCATTGGAACGTTTGTCGCCGCAGCGGTTCTGATCGGGTTGGGATTTACGGTTTTGTCGCGCTTTGGCACTACGGTGACGGCGGCTGATTTTCGGATTCCGGCGGACCCCCGGTTTGTTCTGAATTCATTCGGTGTCATTTGCTTTGGCCTAGTCGGGCTTGAACTGGCTTCGGTGATGGGCGACGAAATCCGGGATCCGCGGAAAACGTTGCCGGGTGCGGTGGCGTGGGGCGGCGTGGTTTCCGGGCTGCTTTATATCGGAGCGACGCTGACGCTGCTGGTGGCGATCGGCAAGAACGACATCAGCGTGTTGCAGGGCATTGTGCAGGCGGTGAGCCATATGGCCGGCAGAGTTGGCGTGGCGTGGATTATCACTCCATTTGCGGTGATGCTGAGTCTGTCGATCGCGGGGATTGGGTCTGCGTGGATGGGCGGGTCGGCGCGCATTCCGTTTGTCGCCGGCCTCGATTCCTACATGCCCTCGTGGCTCGGCAAAGTTCACCCTAAATATAGGACGCCTCATGCAGCGCTGATCGTACAGGCGGTGGTATCGCTGGTATTGATCGTCATCAACTTTTATGCCTCGGGTGGCGTGCAGGAAGCGTTCCAGACCATGCTTTCGCTGGCGGTGGTTCTGCAACTGGTGCCGTTCCTGTATGTGTTTGCGGCGCTGCTGAAGTTTGCTGTTGGTGGCGACATGGCCGGGGCGCGCTACAGCCGCGGCACGCTGATTATTTCGGGATTTTGCGGCTTCGTGACTACGGCGCTGGGAATCGCATTGGCGTTTTTTCCGGCGAAGCAGATTACCTCGGTGTGGAGGTACGAAGCGAAGATGTTCGGCTTCACGTTGTTTTTCCTGGCGCTGGCCGCGTTTTTCTTTTTCGTTTACGGGCGGCTGAAGGCGCCGAAAGCAGCCGCGGCCGTGCTGTAGGGCAGGACGCCTCGTTCACCGCGCGGGCGAAGTTTGGCGACGACAGAGATATTGAAATTGAGAGGAGGCTTGCTATGCCAAGCGGAGTTACGTCGGAGGTTCGTACTTATCAGATGTACATCAATGGCGAGTGGGTGGACAGCGCGTCGGGAAAGACTTCTGCCATCCTCGATCCTTCCACCGAGGAAGTGATCGCGCAGGTGCCGGCGGGAAACGTGGAGGACGTAAACCGCGCGGTGGCGGCGGCGAAGGCCGCTTTTGAAACTGGCCCGTGGGCTACGACCACTCCGCAGGAACGCGGGCGGATCTTGTTCCGGCTGACGGAAAAAATTCGCGAGAACTTGCCCAAGCTGGCGGAAATTGAAGCACGCAACTGCGGCAAGCCGATCGTGGAGGCGGAATACGATATCGGCGACGCCGCTACCTGCTTTGAATATTACGGCGGGATGGCCACGAAGATTTTGGGGACGGTCAATCCGGTTCCGGACAACGCCGTCAGTCTGACCATGAAGGAACCGATGGGCGTGGCCGCCATGATCACGCCGTGGAATTATCCGCTGCTGATGGCGACGTGGAAGATGGCGCCGGCGCTGGCTGCAGGTTGCACCTGCATCCTGAAACCACCGGGAGTCACGCCGCTGACGGCGCTGGAGCTGACGAAATGGCTGCCGGAAGTAGGGCTGCCGCCGGGCGTGCTGAACGTGGTTACGGGGTCGGGATCGGTTTGCGGCACCGCGCTGGTGCGGCATCCCGATGTGAACAAGATTGCCTTCACCGGGAGCAATTCCGTCGGCAAAACCATCATCAAAGAAGCGGCGGATACCTTGAAGCGCGTCACGATGGAGTTGGGCGGCAAGTCTCCCAACATCTTTTTCGCCGACGCGGACTTCGAAAATGCCATTGACGGGGCGCTCTTTGGCGTCTTCATCAATCAAGGAGAAGTATGTTCGGCGGGCAGCCGCATTCTGGTGGAGCGCTCCATCTATAAGAAGTTTGTCGAGGCTATGACGGAGAAGGCGAGGACCATCCGGCTGGGACCGCCGCTCGAACGCGAAACCAAGATGGGTCCGATGGTGAGCCAGGATCAGTACGACACGGTCCGGTCTTACCAAGAACTTGGAAAGAAAGAAGCCAAGATGTCGATTGGTGGCGGGCGGGCGGCTAAGTTCGCCAAGGGCTATTACATCGAGCCTACCATTTTCTATGACGTGGATAACAGCGCCCGCATTGCGCAAGAGGAGATCTTTGGGCCGGTGGCGACTGTGATTCCGTTTGATGACGAGAAGGACGCGATCCGGATCGCCAACGATACGCCCTTCGGCTTGGCGGGAGCGGTCTGGACGCGTGATATCTTCAAGGCCTTCCGCACCATCAAGGCGATGCGCGCGGGCATCATCTGGATCAACCACATGCAGCCGACTTATGTGGAAGCTCCGTGGGGCGGCTACAAGCAGTCCGGCTACGGCCGCGAATTAGGGCCGTGGGGAATCGAAGAGTATCTGGAAAGTAAGCAGGTGCACATCAACCTTAACGAGCAGCCGATCGGGTGGTACTGAAAAAGCAGTTCTCAGTTCTCGGTTCTCAGTAGAACCGACCATGGTTAAACGGATGTCCGCCAAAAACCGAGAACTGAGAACTGAGAACTGAGAACTGAATTATGCCTACCATTCAACTACGCACGCCAATTCCTGGCCCGCGTTCGCAAGCCCTGATGAAGCGGCGCAACGCCGCCGTTGTGCAGGCCGTGTATCACGCCACGCCAGTTTTCGTTGCCAAGGCTGATGGGGCGGTGGTCGAAGATGTTGACGGCAACCGCCTGATTGATTTCGCGGGCGGCATCGGCTGTCTCAACACCGGGCACCGCGCACCCGCGGTGGTCGACGCCGTGCGCCGCCAGCTTGATCGCTTTCTCCACACCAGCATCAACGTGCTGCCTTACGAAAGCTACATCGCTGTCTGCGAGAAGCTGAACGCGCTCGTGCCGGGCAAGGGACCGAAAAAGACCGTGCTGCTGAACACCGGCGCGGAAGCAGTTGAGAACGCCATCAAGATCGCGCGCTATTACACGAAGCGGCAGGCGATCATTTGCTTTGAAGATGCATTCCACGGCCGCACTTATATGGCGATGGCCGCGACGAGTAAGACGCATCCTTACAAAGCGGGATTCGAGCCGTTTCCGAGCGACGTGTACCGCATTCCGTATGCGTATTGTTTCCGCTGCGCTTACTCGATGAAGTATCCATCATGCGACGTGCACTGTGCGCGGCACCTTGAAGACACGTTCAAGCGAGTGGTGGCGGCGGAATCAGTGGCGGCGGTGATCGTCGAGCCGATTCTCGGCGAAGGCGGATTTGTTACGCCGCCGGCGGAGTTCTATCCAACGCTGGGAGCGATCTGCCGCAAACACGGTATTTTGCTGATTGCCGACGAAGTGCAGACTGGGTTCGCGCGCACCGGCGCGATGTTTGCCAGCGAGCGTCTGGGACTCGAACCCGATCTGGTCACGATGGCCAAATCACTGACGGGCGGCTTGCCCATGGCGGCGGTCACGGGACGCGCCGACATTATGGACGCTCCTGGCGCCGGCCAGCTTGGCGGCACGTTTGCTGGAAATCCCGTGGCTTGCGAAGCGGCGCTGGCGGTGCTCGATATCATCGAGAAAGAAGATCTCTGCGCGCGCGCCAACGTATTGGGCGAGCGTTTTCGCAAGCGCGCGGCGAAGTGGCAGGCGCAGTGGGACCTGGTTGGCGATGTTCGGGGACTGGGCGCGATGCAGGCGCTGGAACTGGTGCGCGCGAAGACCACGCGCCAGCCCGCTGACGAAGAGACCAAACAAGTGGCACAATACTGTTACGAGCATGGCCTGGTGACGATCACCGCGGGGTCGTACAGCAATGTCATTCGCCTGCTGATGCCGTTGGTCATCACTGATGCGCAGATGGATGAAGCTATGGACGTGCTCGAAGCCGCGTTGGCTCATGTTGCCGAGGGTTGTGTGGGGGCGGGCGCCCTCGCCCGCCCAGGCCGAGAATAACTCGGCGGAAAGCCTTGATCTGTGCTCAATGACCGAAGCCGGGCTTTGCCCGGCTGGACAGCAGACCACCCCAGCCCGCGAAAAGCGCGCGGTCTGGGGGCCCCGGCGAGGGCGGCTGTCCCTACGTGGTTCTTTAATCTTCGCGATTGCGAAAGGCAGTTTCCCATGTCAACCGTAGCTGCACCTCCTGCCAGCAAAATCCCTCAATTCATTAACGGCCAGTGGATCGAATCGCAGGCCACCGAATGGCAAGACGTCGTCAATCCGGCGACGGCTGAGATTCTTGGCCGCGTTCCGATTTCCGATGCCGCTGAGGTTGCGCGCGCCATTAACGCAGCGCAAGCCGCCTATCCCGAATGGCGGCGCACTCCCGCCGAAGACCGCATCCAGCCGTTGTTCAAGCTGAAGGTGCTGCTCGAAGAGCACCTCGACGATATTGCTCGCGTTATCACGCGGGAAAATGGCAAGACGTTCGGCGAAGCGAAAGGGGAGATGCGGCGGGCCATCGAAAACGTCGAAGTGGCTTGCGGCATTCCCATGATGATGCAGGGCCATCATCTGGAAGATGTGGCGCGCGGGATTGACGAGACGATGATTCGCCAACCGCTGGGCGTGGTGGCGGCGATCGCGCCCTTTAATTTTCCGGGCATGATTCCGTTCTGGTTTCTACCGTACGCGATTGCCTGCGGGAACACGCTGATCATCAAGCCCTCGGAACGCGTGCCGCTGACCATGAAGATCGCTTTTGAGTTGCTGGAAAAGATTGGGCTTCCGAAGGGGGTCGTCAACCTGGTGAATGGCGGCAAGGTTGCTGTCGATACGCTGCTCGATCATCCGGCGGTGCGGGCCATCAGCTTCGTCGGTTCGACTCCGGTTGCACGGTACATTTACGCGCGCGCGGGGGCGAATGGCAAGCGCGCGCAATGCCAGGGAGGCGCGAAGAACTACGTGATCGTACTGCCGGACGCCGACATGCAGATGGCGACGCAGATTGTTTCCGACAGCGCTTTTGGATGCGCGGGCCAGCGCTGCCTCGCGGTCTCAGTCGCGGTGACGGTGGGAGACGCGCAGAAGACTTTCCGCGACTCGATTACGGAAGCGGCGGCGAACTTGCGGGTTGGCAATGGACTCGACGAGGGCGTGCAGATGGGGCCCGTGATCACGCGCCAGAGCAAAGAACGGGTGCAGAATTTGATTGGCGTCGGCGCGCGGGACGGAGCGAAGGTCGTGATCGACGGGCGCAATCCCAAAATCGCGAAGTATGACGCCGGAAATTTTGTGAAGCCTACTGTGCTTGACGGCGTCCCGGCGAGCAGCGAGTTGACGAACACCGAGATCTTTGGTCCGGTGCTTAGCCTCGTTCATGCCAGTGGAATGGACGAAGCCATGGACATGGTAGCCCGCAGCCCGTTTGGCAACCAGGCGTCGCTGTTCACGGCGAGCGGGTCGGCGGCTCGGCGCTTCCGCTATGAAACTCCGGCGGGGAATATTGGAATTAACATTGGCGTTGCCGCGCCGATGGCGTACTTCCCGTTCAGCGGGTGGAAGGACAGTTTCTTTGGCATTCTGCATGCCCAGGGACGCGACGCGATCGAGTTCTATACCGAGAAGAAAGTTGTAGTCGAGCGCTGGGCCAAGGAGCACTCGCGCAAGTTCTAGGTAGGTTTTACGAAGGAAGGCATAAGGAGTTCTTATAGATGACTACCGCGACCGCCAATCCAACCATGACCGGCCAGGAAATGGTCGAGCTTACCAAGAAACACACGCTGTTTGAGTGGTCGGCGCAATCGAAGGTCGATCCCATCCCGGTGGCGCGCGCCAAGGGCATTTATTTCTGGACGCCGGAAGGGAAGCGCTTTATCGACTTCAACAGCCAGTTGATGTCGGTGAACATTGGACACGGCGATGAGCGCGTCATTCAGGCGATTCGCGAGCAGGCATCGACGCTGTGCTATGCCAATCCCTTCATGGCTACGGAGCCGCGGGCCCGGTTGGGGGCGAAGCTGGCGGAGATCACTCCGGGCGATATTGACACATTCTTTTTTACGAACGGCGGCGCCGAGGCCACCGAGAACGCCATCAAGATTGCGCGCTTCTTCACTGGACGCCACAAGATTCTGGCGCGTTATCGCTCGTATCACGGGGCCACGGCGGGCGCGATCAGCCTCACGGGCGATCCTCGACGATGGGCGGCCGAGCCGGGATTGCCGGGCGTGGTGCACGTGCTCGATCCTTATCACGGCATCGAACGCGGATGGGAGTCGGCGGAAACATCGCTGGCCATGATCGACGAAACGATTCAACTGGAAGGCCCGCACACCATTGCCGGGTTCATTCTGGAGACGGTGACGGGAACCAACGGCATTCTCATTCCGCCGGATGGATACATTGAGGGCGTGCGGAAGCTGTGCGATAAGTATGGGATCCTGATGATCGCCGATGAAGTTATGGCCGGCTTTGGCCGGACTGGCGCGTGGTTTGCCATCGATCACTGGAAGGTTGTTCCCGACTTACTTTGCATGGCGAAGGGACTTACTTCCAGTTATATTCCTTTGGGCGCTGTCGGCATGCGGCAGCATATCGCCAGACACTTCGACGACAAGGTATTTTATGGCGGGCTTACTTACAACAGCCATCCGATGGGATGCGCTACGGCGCTGGCGACCATTCGCGTCTACGAAGAAGATCACTTGATTGAGAATTCCCGGAAGATGGGCGCGATCATGAAAGACCTCGGCGCCGGGTTACAGAAGAAGCATCCATCGGTGGGAGCCGTGCGTTCGATCGGACTGTTTGGCATCTTCGAACTCATCCGCAGCCGCAAGACCCGGCAGCCGATGGCCCCGTTTAACGGTACGTCCGACGAAATGGCTGCGCTGGGGAAGTTCTTTCGTGAGAACGGACTTTACACCCTGGTGCGTTGGAATACGTTCTACACGAACCCGCCGCTGTGCATTAACGAGCCACAGTTACGGGAGGCGTTTGCCATCATCGACAAAGGGTTGGAGATTACGGATCGGGCGGTTAGAGACTAGTTCGCAGAGTCCGACGGCAGGTGGGTCACGTGCCCATCCGCCCGCGCGACAGTTCCACCCGCTCTCCTAATTACTTTTCGCTGCGGTTGCATTTCCTGTTTCTGTCTTGATCAGGGGCGCCGCTAGAGGAGCACCATCCTTGACCAAATCAGTCTTGATTTCAACCTTCTGATTCGCTAGCGGATTGATCTTCGTTGCAAAAGTTTCGTAGCCGGGAAGGGCGATTCTGATCTGATGGGTTCCCGGAGCTACTAACATCCCTCGTCCCACGCCCTCAAACTCCCCTACGTGTCCCACGAAGAGATCGTCCAAGAAGACTGCCGCTCGCGATGGATTGACCGCGATCTTAACTGTGGCCATCGCATCAGGGATTGGTCCGGTAAGGGCCCTCTGCATGGCCACGCGAATGACCTCCGTCTGTCCCGGTTGGACAAGAATCCGTTGTGTGAAATCCTGGTAGCCGTCCTGACGCACCGTAATTACGTGTTCGCCGGGTAGGAGAAGAACCTTTTTCGATCCCTTGAGTTCCTTCAGATACCCGACATACCCTCCGTCAACCCAGACCCCGGACGTTTCTTCGATGCGGGATTGTCCTTCCAATTGAATCTCTCCCATCACATCGTTGGCCGCGTGCATCGGGGCGGGGAGAAGGAATCCAGAAACCAAGAGCAATACCCACAGCAACGGGTTCACTTGTCGGAGTGCTTTCTTCATAGTGACCTCCATTCACCAGTCATGGGACCGAACAGTGCCTCTACGCTGCTCTTCGTCTTTGCCAAGTATTGAGGGCCTCTAGTGCCACCCTTTGTCTTGGAGTGAAGACCAGAGCCAAAACTGATCCGACCCCCAAGCCAACCAGGAAAAAAGTGACCGCGGAATACAGATCGTATTCATTCTTTGTTGCACCTTCCATATGCACCTCGCTTCCTTACGATCTTGCCAAATACGAAGCGGCGAACCCCTGGTGGGCTGCAAGAACGGTTCCACTTTACCAACGCCCTTTGTTTTCCTGCCGATACATGACTCCTTCGGATCGCAGGCACGAAACTTCGACCGCCTGAAACGACAAAAGTTCTCGCTGCGGCGATTTCGGGCCAACCCTTTGGCGCGCCCTGAGTCGACCTTCGCCGCTCAGCCCCTAAAGTGGCGTTTGATTTCGAAAGTTTGCGGCATCGCTAAAGCGATGCCCTGATACGAAACTTGAGTTTTTCCGCAACCTGTAAAGTTGATTCACTTTTGTAGGCTGCAAGATTCTTCTGGGGGAAAGAGTGACCTTCGTAACTCTCAATTGGACAGGTGAGGGCGGTATTCTAGGTTTGATTCTCCCCCTGTACTTAGCCAGATCCATATTCAGGGTGCGGTGCGACTGGTCACCGCGAGGCGATTGTAATGGCGACGATGTTTGGCCGTTTCGAAATTCAGAGTGAGCTTTCGAAGTCCGACACTGCCTTGATTTACAAGGCGATGGACACGGAAGCGAACCAGGTGGTGGCGCTCAAGACGCAGAGTCTGGAGCCGCTGGGCGACGGCGCGGAAGCGTTTGTCGAAACGCTGATCGCCGAAGGCGAGAGCACGCGCGAGCTCGTTGGCCAGAACATTGTCCTGCTCTACGGCGCCGGTGAGATCGACGGCCAGTTTTGCGCGGCCATGGAGTACATCCAGGGCAACAGCGTAGCTACGATGCTGGCGCGCAAGGAAGGCTTCTCCATCTGGGATCTGCTCGACATCACGCGGCAGGTCTGCGCGGGTTTGGAGCAGGCTGCCGCGAAGGGCGTAACCCATTGCTCGCTGGAGCCCGCCAAGATCATGGTGCAGTGGGACGGGATGGTGAAAATCCTGGGCTATGGCATCTCGAACATGGGCTTTATCGGAGCGGAATCGGGAAAAGGCTTGGGCCGGCTCATGCCCTACTGTTCTCCCGAACAGATTCGCGGCGAAGCCATCGACCTGCGTTCGAACTTGTTTACCCTGGGCGCAATCCTGTACGAGATGGTGGCTGGGCAGAAGGCTTTCGATGCCGCGGATCCGGCTGCGCTGGTCAACCAGATTGAGAATGAGATACCCGCCAGCCCTTCGGCGATCAATCCCAAGATTCATCCGGCGGTAAACGCGCTGATTATGAAAGCGCTGGCGAAAGATCCGGCGGATCGTTATCAAAGCGCGCGCGAACTTTTGGACGACCTGGAGAAGTGCAAGGAAAACGGCAAGAAGGCCGCTCCTGATGCCAAGAAGACGGCTTCGGCGCCGAATATTGCCGTGAGTTCGGCGAATCGCCGGGCGGCGGCCAGCAAGTTTGTTTCGGCAGCCTCCAGCACGATCGATCCGCCGGCGGCGGAAACCAAAGCTGCTGCTGCGGCGGCGAGCGGGGGAGGATTCCGGGGCTCGTCTTCATCTTCATCGTCACCCAACGCGAACTTTGATTCGAGCTTTTGTTCGGGCTTTGCTTCGAACACGGATTCGAACTCTGGAGGGCGACCGATTGGCGAGTTTGAAATCGGCGCTCCTGAATCCCAAGCTGCTTTCACTCCGGTTCAATCGGCGGCGGCGGTGGAGCAAGAAACCGAGCGGCAATCGCCGCGGATCGCGGTTGATCCGATGATGTCCGAACCGGCGGCAGGTTCATCCGGCAAGAGCTTTTCCGACCTGGACGAGTTGCCTCCGCTCAAGGAACCTGTTTTCACGCCGCCAGTGCCCGAGCCGGCCGAATCGTTGCTCCCGGTGATGCAGATTTCTCCGCGGAAAGAGAAAGAAGAGAAGCCAAAAATCCAGCCGCGGGAAGTCGCGCAAAAGGCAATCAAGGAAATCTCGACGGTTCCGCCGCGGCTGATGATCTATTCGATCCTGGGCGCGGTGGGATTGATTCTCGTAGTGGCGATTGCGATCTGGATGCATGTCCGCTCGGAGGACGACGGTTCGACGGCGGCTCCGCGGCCAGCGAAAGCGGCGGCATCGACTCCGGCTCAGCCGGCGGCTCCGACTCCGGTTGCGCCGCAAGCGGAGACGCCAGCCCCAGCGGTTGCGCCCCTTGTGGAAGATCAACCGAGCGTGACGGTGCGGCAAGTCGAAAAGCGCGCCGCGAAGAACAGTCGACGGGCTCCCGCGCCGGCCCCAGTCGTGACTCTGGGCAATGCGCTGATTGACTCCAGCCCGCAGGGCGCGCAATTTCAGGTCGATGGAAAAAGCGATCCGTCGTGGGTTACGCCGCTTACGGTGGCGAATTTAAGTCCCGGCAAGCACATCATCTCCGTGAGCAAATTGGGGTATTTGTCGGAGATACGATCGGTCGACGTTACGGCTGGCGGCACATCATCAGTGACGCTTCAATTAGCGCCGGTCAATGCGCTGGTGGTGGTCGGGAGCACTCCGCCCGGAGCCCAAGTCGTGCTGGATGGCAAGCCTACGGGACGAGTGACTCCGGCACAGTTCGCGGTGGAGAAAGGAAGCCATACCGTTCTCTTGCGCAAGCCAGGATACTTGGACGAGACGGTCACCGCCGATCTCGGTGCGGGCCAGAATTTCCAGTACTCGCCTGCGCTGAGAGCGCTGGGCAATGCCGAGAATATCCGGACAGTGGGCAAGTTCAAGTTGTTTGGACGGGGCGGTGAGAACGCCGCCGGCATGGGTGTCATCAGCATTCATACCCAGCCAAAAGGCGCGCAGATTGCCATTAACCAGCGTGTCCTGGATAAGTTATCGCCCGTCGACCTCATGTTGGGGCCGGGGAACTACGTCGTGGATGTTACGCTGACGGATTTCAAGACGATCCACAAAGTCGTCAGCGTCGACAAAGGCGGCAAAGTCGCCATCGACGTAATCCTTGAGCGGCAGTGAGAGAAGCAGGTCTTAGGTCTCAGGTCTTAGGTCTCAGGAAAATCAGATAAGGGATTGCGCCGCTGCACATGGTTAGGGTCTGGTTTTCCTAAGACCTAAGACCTGACACCTGACACCCGGTTTCTTACGCTGCCAGTTGGGTCTCGATAGGTGTAGTCTGGACCGAGCGGCTCCCAGTCGCTTGTCACTTCGAGCCGTCCTCCAGATCACCGCCCCCGGTTCCGGGTTTATGCAGAATGGGCTGGGGCAAAAAGGGAGTGACATTGTGTCGTCGCAGCCCACGCCGGGGAAGTTGAGCCTCGAAATGTTGCGGGCTCTTCAGGGGATCAAGTCGGTTCGGATGTTCCCGAAAGGCGCTACGCTGTTTCAGCAGGGATCGGCGGTCACGGGCCTATACCTGGTGGAGAGCGGCGAAGTGCGGGTCCTGCTGTCTACCGGTTCGAGTCAAAGGCAGCTTCTCGAGGTCGTCGGCCCTGGAACCGTGCTCGGGCTGAGCGAGAGCATGAGCGGGGAAAAGTATCGGGTCACGGCGGAAGCGGGCGAGCACACAGCGGCGGCATTCATCCCGCGCGCGGAGTTTCTGGAGTTTCTACGGGAGCACGCCGAGTATTGCATGCAGGTGGTGCGGCTGTTGAGCGAGGACTTGCACAGCCTTTACCATAAGTTCCGCAGTATCACGGCTCATCCGGGGCGCCCGCGGCACCGTCCGCTGGACGAACAGCTGAACTAGCTGTCAGCTCTCAGCTGTCAGCTTTCAGTTAGTACACTCTGGCTGCCGGCATCATTTAAACAAAACACTCGTCCCTCGCGGACGTGGTTCTTGCAAAGGCCTCCAAGAGTCCGAAAACTGAGAGCTGACAGCTGAGAGCTGACAGCTAGTTCGCTTTGAAGTTGACCGTGATTTGCGTCTCGATTTCTACGGGCTGGCCATCGAGGTAGTAGGGTTTATATCTCCACTGGCGGACGGCTTCCAATGCGGCGCGCGCAAGGACCGGGTCTCCGCTGAGCACTTTCAGATTGACCACGCTGCCCTCTTTGTTGATGAAGGCTTGAATTTGCACTGCGCCCTGGGTATGGGCCGCGAGGGCCGCTTGCGGATACTTTGGCTGTACCCGCTTGATCAGAAGGCCTTGGGAAACGCCTTGCGAAATCCGCAGGCTTGCCAGCGCGGGCTTGGGGAGGCTGGGCGATGCCGCCATCAGGCCGTTCAAGCTGCTGTCGTTCGCGGAGGCAACGGCGAGCGGGCCAGGAAGCTGAGGGGCGGGCTCCTCGCCCTGGGTGGTCCCGGCGTTCGACTTTACTCGCAGCGGCGGCGCATCGGGTTTCTTCACTTCTGGCACCGGGTTCGCGGCGATACGAATCACCGGAGGATTGGCCGCTTCGGCCGGCGGTTTGCCGGGCAGTGTCGCAGCCGCCGTTTTTGGAGTTACGGTTTGAGTTGTGGAGGTTGGCCGGTCAGGCGCGCTCGGCGAAGGCGCCGCCACTGGGGCAGACGATGGCGCCGGAGCCGGGACGGGTTGTGCCAGGGACTGGGGCGCGCTGACGTGCTGCGGTGCGAGGTTGGTGGCGAACCTGCCGAGCTTCCAGCCGAGCGCGGCCAGAGCCACGAGAACCACGGCTGCGATCAGGAATTTCTTACTGCCGCCTGATCCCCTGGAACCTTCTTCCCCCAATGCGGCAAACGATGGGGCACCGGCGGCACTCGCCGAGGGGAACGGTGAAGCGGCGGTGGGCGAAGGATTGGCAGCCTCGAATTGAACGAACTCGTTCTCTCTTGCTTTTGCCGGCGCGGGCGGAGCCGTCACTTCTCTTGCCGGAGCCGTCGCCGCGGCCGATCCAGTGGCCGACGCGAAAGCGGAACTCAGGCTCTTTGGCGCTAGGCGCGCAGCGGAGATCTTGGCTGCTTCATTTTTGATTGCTTCGCTTTTTCTGGCGCTGTCGCCGGCCAGGTCGGTGGCCGCCACACCCGCGGAAGCCGGTTGCCGCGCCTCCACTGCCGGCTCGGCTGCGATCGTAATCTTGGTTTGCGTCTCGACCGGCGGTACGGGTACAGAAACATCCGCAAGGTCGTCCTCAACTTCCGCCGATGCTGACGCTGTCATTGCGGGGAATTCCTCCGAGCTTGCCGCCGAAAACGCGAGCGGCTTCATCGCCGGCAACGGAGCTTCAAATTGAGGAAGGCCGGAATGGCTTGGCGGTGGAGCGATCGTCTCCGCGCTTCGATGCGGGGGTTGGAATGAACTGGCGGCAAATACCGAAGCCGCTGTTTTTGACGGAGAGGCCGCACCGGCAGCATCGGCGTTCTTCCGCAGGAGTCCGCGAGCGACCCGTAGTGTTCCCTTCGCCTGTTCGACGTTGATCGGCTTGGTGAGCACAAGGTTGGCGCCAATACGGTAGGCCTTGGCCACGCCCGCCTGTCCTTCAACCACGGCGATCGCCAGCGAGCTTTGATTGGAGCCGGAATTTCTTGCGCTCTTGAAGAGCAGGGAAGCGTTCGCTTCGTTCTCGCAGTCCACGACCACGGCGTCGTAACGCTGCGCCATCAATTTCTTGACCGCGGCAAAGGGCTCTTGCACCGCTTCCACGGCGAAGTCCAGTTCCCCGAACACCTGGCTTACAACCCGGGCCAATTTTTCGTCGGGACAGAAGAGCAAAGCTTGGTAACCCATAATGAGGCCATCCTAGGTAATGTTTTGGGTACCAGCAAGTTACCGGGGTAATTGAGGTGGGGTCGAGGGTCGTTAGTCGTTAGTCGATGGTCGTTGGTCGTTAGCGCTCCGGCCTGCGAGCGACTAACGACTAGCGACCAACGACCAACGACGTTCTGCTACGGCCGCTGAAAATCGACGATTACAATCGTCTGGAAGGGCTGAGCTTTGCCGTCGCGGACGTAGGGGCGATAGCGCCACTGCTTTACGGCTTCGATGGCGGCGGTTGCCAGGGCGGCATTGCCTTCGACCAGTCGCACGGCTTCAACTTTGCCGTTCTGATCGACGACCTCCTTGAGGACTACCGTTCCTTGCGCTTGCCCCCGCGCTTCGACGGGAAAATTGGGCTGAACGCTATGAGCCAGCCGCCTTTCCGCGCCCTTAGAGGAGAGAATGATCGCGCTGTTTTCGCCGGGCAGTTGGGCGGCGGATACGGGGGCAGCGGCGGCGTCTTTCTTGCTGTCGGCGGGCTCGGCGGCCTCAGGCTTGGCGATGACAGGTGCAGGTTTGGTGGTGGCCGCAGAAGTGGGAGTCGCAACTTCCGTGTGTGAGGCGGCTACGGGCTGGACGGGAGTTGCAGCGGCTGACGTTGCGGTTGAAGCTGCTGCCGAAGCTGGGCCCGATGATTGTCCGAGGGTCGGATCGGCGGCGGATTCCGGGGCTGGCGCAGGGCTTGCGGTTGCAACCGGCTGAACCGAAGTCTTCGCGGGATGCGGCGCCGGGGGCGGGCTCTGCCGTGGGCTCGCGATTCCAACGAGAGCCAGCGCGCGGTTAATCTGCAGTCGAGCGAGCTGCGGCTGGACGACGGCTCGAAACCCGGGCTGATATGTCCACGCAGCATAGAAGGCGGCGCCGGCGAGAACGAGTACCAGCAACGCGGCCAGCGGACCGCGTCTATGCGGCTGGGGTTGCTGGTACGACGAAAAGACCGGGGCCGCAGATTCAGCCGTGTTTTGATGCGGTACCGATTTGTCGGGTCTCGAACTTTTCAGTTCCGATTCTTCCAGTTCCGCAAGCACTGGGTCTTCGAAAGGTTTTGCCGGGCGCGCGGGTTTTGAATCTGCCGCAACCGCTGGAGCCGACGGAGACTTTGGCAGAGAGGGCGGTGGCGCCAAAGAAGGCGTGGACGGCGGATCCAACTTGGGAGCAGTTGGTTGGGCAACAGTTTCGTCTTCGTCCACGGCGGAACGCATCTTCGTGGTGAGCGGCGGCGCGGAAAGAGTCGCGGTCGGGGCAGAGGTTGGAGCAACGACTGGAACGGCGGTTGGAGCCGCGACTGGAGCTGGATCGGCAAAGCTCGTCAGTTGCGAAGAAGCTGCGGCGGCTGCCAGCGCGTGTTCTTCAGTCTTGACGGTGCTGGGCATGACAGTGCCGAGCGCGGCAACGCTGGTCGTGACGGCGCTGGTCGTGGCCGAGCTCGCAGACTGCTCAGGCGCAGTCTCGTTTGCCGGAACGTCCTTGCGCACACGGCTGACCGCGGTGCGGATGGTGGTGCGGGCCTGGTCTTTCGCGACCGGCTTGGTCAGAATCAACTCCGCACCCAGGCGAAAAGCAGTGGGCAGTCCGGCGCGGCCATCGACGATGGCGATCGGGACGGGGTTGTTGCCATTGTTGCCGCGACGGCAAACGTCAAAAATCAGCTTGGCGGCGGGCAGATTTTCGCAATCGACCAACACCAGGTCGAAGCTGTGCGAATTGAGTTTTTGGGCAGCGGACGCTCCGTCGAGGGGACGCTCGCAAGTTACCGACATCTCTTCCAGAACACCCGTAATTGCGCTGACCGCTTGGTCGTCGGGCGACAACAGCAGAGCTCGAGGCATAGCTCTTCCATGCTAGGAACCGCTGTGGAAAGCCGCAAGTTACGTGGGTAAGTGGGGCGCTCCCTATAGTTTCAGGGAAGCTGCCGGTTTTTCCCGACGGCCGACTCCGGCGCCGGATAGACAATCGACCCGCGAAGAGCTGACTTGTCGGCAGGCGCAAAATCGGGAAAGGGGAGCTTGTGCTGGTCTCGCCATTGCTCGACCTGCTGCTCGGCGGCGGCGGTTTTGTCCGGGTCGAGGCCGGAGTCGCGCGAGAAATATACGGTCTGCGCCGGGGAGGCAAGAGTGCTGCCCGATTTTTCGACGATATCCATGATGCGCAACCACAGGTCTTCGCGGATCGCAGTAAATTCCGAGTAATCGCGGGTCAGGATGTAGCTGAACATCTCAAGATTCAATGCGTTATTGTCGAAGCTGGCCAGGCGGATGCGCCCGGACTCGGATTCCACTTTCGGATGCTCATACAGCATGCGCCGCACTTCCGCCAGCAGGTAGCGTAGCTGGTCGGCGGAGGTTTCGCGGCTCACTCCGAAGGTCGGACTGAACTGGATCTTGTCGCGGCTCGCAAAGTTCTCGATGTTCATCGTCGCGAGTGCGCCGTTCGGAATCGAAAGCACAGAGCGGTCCAGGGTGCGAATGCGAGTGGAGCGCAGGCTGATGTCTTCGACGGTTCCGGACTTGTTGCCGAAGGTGCAGAAATCGCCGACCCGAATGACTTCATCGGCAAGAACAGAGACTCCGCCGAAGAGATTCTCGAGTGTCTTCTGGGCCGCGAAAGCGATCGCAATGCCGCCGATGCCCAGGCCTGCGAGGACCGTGGTGAGGTTGAAGCCTAGGATGCCGAGCGTCGCCAGAACAGCGACGATCGCCACCAGCGCTGTGATGAGCCGCTCGCCCAGTACCATCAAGGTTCCGGTACCGGTATGGCCGGCGCTGATGGCGTGGGTCCGAAACCGCTGCATGGTCAGACTGGTGGCGCGCAGCAGAAACCAGAAGAAGCCGATGCTGACGAGAACGCCGATGACCCGGGAATAATAAAGACGCGGCAGTAGCGGCAGACCGAGATAGGCGGCCATCGCGCGGTGAGCGAGCGCGCTGAAGGAGACCAGCAGCGGCTTGGACATCCGGCTGTACGAATGCAAGTTCGGGCGATTTCTGAACTTGAGCCAAAGCCGGCGTGGAATCGCCAGCAGCAGAACCACCGCCCAGCCGATCGCGAGCGCCACGGGAATCGCGGCGAGAAGCGCCAGCCATTGCCAGAGCGGCATGCCGAGAAATGCGTGCCGTACCAAGCTCGGCGGGAGTTTCGTTTCGACCTGGTGAGCCTCAAGGTCGTCATACAAATCGGGAACTTTGCCGAGCGTCTCAGCGGAAAAGAGCCAGACCTTTCCGGAGCGTGGATCGCCGGTCCGGACGAGCAAGACGGGAACGTCCACATCGCCATAGGAAAAAGTGCCGATGGTTTGCCGTTCAGGTGTACCGTACTCCGGACTGCCTTCCGGATTCGTGCTCAGCCGTCTCAGAGTGCCAACGAAGGCTCCGTCCAGCAATGCTTTCAGCTTTTCCGCCAACTCCGGACCTTGCGACTGGCGATGCATCGCGCTCATTTGCAGGTAATCGGCCGCGGTCTTGTAATTTCCGGCCTGCGCCGCCTGCAGGAATCCGACTACCGCTCCCGAAGGCGTCTCCCGTCCCAGCGGGTCGGCGGAGGCTGGAGCCGGCGCTTGGGCCTGCGCCCCACCCTGCAGCAGACTGGTGACGGATTGAGCCACGGACGACTGGGCCCGCAGCCCCTGCAGAGAAATGGAAACGACAAAAACCAACAGCGCCAATTTTTTCATCGTAGGTACAGTGTGGGGACGGGCGCCCTCGCCCGTCCAAGCCGAGCACAGCTCGGCAGTTGCCGGCGGACACAGCGACTCTAGATTTGCCACAGTTCTGGAAAGATCCCACAAGCACGCCACTACCTCTTCGGACGATAAATGTCGGTGGCCTGCCCGTAGAAAATTTCCGCCGATTCCATCATCGTCTCCGAGAGCGTTGGGTGCGGATGGATGGTCATGCCAACATCGGCCGCCAGGGCGCACATTTCGATGGCCAGCACGCCTTCGGCGATCAACTCGCCCGCGCCCGCGCCCACGATGCCGACACCCAGCACGCGTTCCGTCTTCGGATCGATAAGCAGCTTGGTCAGGCCTTCGGGCCGGTCGAGTGTGATGGCGCGCCCGGACGCGGCCCAGGGGAATTTGGCGACGGTGATCTCGCGCCCTTGTTCCTTGGCCTGCGTTTCCGTCAGTCCCGCCCACGCAATTTCAGGATCGGTGAACACGACCGCGGGAATCGCATTCGGCTCGAAGGCAACCTTGTGTCCGGCGATGGCTTCCGCGGCACAGCGTCCCTCGTGCATCGCCTTGTGCGCCAGCATGGGCTCGCCGGCGACGTCGCCAATGGCGTAGATAGTGGGATCGGCGGTCTGGCGCTGCTCGTTGATTTCGATGAATCCCTTCTGGTTGACTTTAACTTTCGTTTTGTCGAGGCCGGGAATCTCGGAATTCGGCCGGCGTCCGACCGACATCAGCACGCGATCGAATACCTGCTCTTTTTCCTTTACGTTTGGACCGTCGAGGGTTACGCGAATGCCCGTCTTTTCGTCCTTGAGCGATTTGACGGTGGTATTCAGCAGGATGGCAGAGAAGAGTTTTTCCAGGCGCTTGTGCAGAGGCAGCACCAGGTCGCGGTCGGCGCCGGGCAGCAGGCCGGGCATCATTTCGACGCAGGTCACCTTGGTGCCGAGCGTGGCGTAGACCGAGCCCAATTCCAATCCGATGTAGCCGCCGCCTATGACTAGCAGCGTTTTCGGAATGTCGGGGAGATCGAGAGCGCCGGTCGAATCCATGAGGCGCGGGCTGTCGAGTTTGAGGCTGGGCACGACGGTCGGACGCGATCCGGTGGCGATGATGATGCGGTCGAACGTCAGGTTCTCTTCGCCGCCGGCCGCCGTCTTCGTGACCTTCAGTGTGGTGGAATTCACGAACGCCGCTTTGCCCTGGACGAACTGCACCGCGCGCTGTTTGGATAACTGGCCGAGGCCGCCGGTCAGCTTCTTGACGACGCCCTCTTTCCATCCACGGAGCTTGTTGAGGTCGACTTTGGGCTCGCCGAATTCGATGCCCCAGTTCTTGGCCTGCTCGGCTTCTTCGAGCAGCTTGGCCACGTGCAGCAAGGCTTTGGACGGGATGCAGCCGCGATAGAGGCAGACGCCGCCGGGGTTCACTTCCGGATCGATCAGCGTAACTTTCATGCCCAGGTCGGCAGCCAGAAATGCGGCGGCATAACCGCCGGGCCCGCCGCCGATCACAGCCACACGGAGATTCGAAGTGTTCGCCATTTCGTTGGGTGTCCTTTTAATTCGCCAAATGTTTGTCATCCCGAGCGGAGCGAAGGATCTGCATACTTGCAGCGAACAGCAGAGTCCATCGCTTCGCTCAGGATGACAATTCATGCGAGCGTATCGTTTGCGCTCATGCGTTCGCCCTAGGGCTCTATCCCTGCACCGAAAGCAGGAACGGCTGCTCGAAGGCTTCCGCGATCCAGCGCAGAAAGCGCGCGGCGTCGGCGCCATCGATCAACCGGTGATCGTACGAGAGAGAGAGGGGAAGAATCAAGCGCGGCTCGAACTTGTCGTGCACCCACTCCGGCTCCATGCGCGAACGCGACAGGCCCAGAATCGCAACCTCGGGATGATTCACGATGGGAGAAAATCCCGTGCCGCCGATTCCTCCAAGATTCGTGATGGTGAAGGTCCCGCCTTCCATCTCCTCGGGAGTCAGCTTGCGGTCGCGCGCTTTCTTCGATAGCTGCGCCAGTTCCGCCGCCAGTTCGACGATGTTCTTCTTGTCTACGTCGCGAATGACCGGCACCAGCAGTCCGCGGTCAGTGTCTACCGCGACGCCGATGTTGATGTACTGCTTGTAAATGATTTCTTCTTTCGCGATGTCGATCGAGGCATTGAATTGGGGAAAGACCTTCAGGGCCGCCGAGGAGACTTTCAACGCGATCGCCGTGACCGTCATCTTGCCGCCCGCTTCAATGGCTCGCGGCGCGAAACGGGCGCGCAACTGCTCGAGTTCGGTGATGTCGGCGCGATCCTGCTGGGTGACATGCGGAATTGTGTTCCATGCCTCGCGCAGGTGTTCGGCGGTCTTGCGCCGCACGCCGCGAATCGAAACCCGTTCCGTCTTGCCCCACTTGGCGAAGTCGGGCAGTTCGGGCTCGACGAAGGCTCCGCGTGGAGTTTGTGCTGCTGCCACTGCTGCCAGCAGCGCGTTCTTGGCGAACAGCTTTACGTCGTCTTCGCTGATGCGTCCGCCCGGACCGCTGCCCGGCACGCTGTGAATGTCCACGCCCACTTCGCGCGCCAGACGACGCACGTGCGGCGCCGCCGGCACGGGATGGCGGTCGGTGCCGGCAACCTTTCCCAGTTGCACGGGCATGGTGAACTCGGGGATCGGGGCGGGCGGTTGATCGGGCGGCAGCGCTTGTTCTTCCGTCTTGCCCTCGGCCCGCATGGCCAACTGGAACGAAAGCCGCGCCGCCTGCTGTCCGGAGATGTGTTCGACCGGTTCGTGCCTGCGAACCGGTTCCGCTTGAGCCGCGACGCCGCCTTCCAGCGTGAAGATGACCTCACCAACTTTGACCTTCTGACCCTCTTTGACCTTGATCTCGCGCACTACGCCGCTGACCGTGGACGGAACTTCGACCACGGCTTTGTCGGTTTCGAGTTCCATCACCGGCTGGCCTTCGGAAACGCTCTGGCCTGGCGAGATCATCAGCCGCACCAGATCGCCGGAGTCGATGTTCTCTCCCAGTTCGGGCAGCCTGAACTCGCTGGCCGTCGCGGCTGAAGCCGGTTGACGCTTTGGCTGCGACGCCGTGATCGGCACGGGCGTCGCCGGGGTTGCGGGGACTGGATCAGCGGAGGCTTGGACTGCGGGTACTACAGCGGGTTGCGGGGCCGTTCTCGCGGACGTCGCTCCGGCTCCAGTGCCGTTTTCTACGGTGAAGATGACCTGGCCCACGCGCAGCGTGTCGCCTTCTCGTACGCGGATTTCTCCGATGGTGCCGGTCACCGACGAGGGCACCTCCACAACCGCTTTGTCGGTCTCGAGTTCCATCACCGGTTCGCCGTCGGTGATGCTGACGCCGGGCTTGATCATCAACCGGACCAGTTCGCCACTGTCGATATTTTCGCCCAGCTCGGGCAGCTTAAATTCCGTCGCCATTCTCTCCTTGTTCCTCTGGCTCGCTAATCCCAAATCGGTATTGTCATCCTGAGCGAAGCGAAGGACCTGCTTTCTTGGCTGCACGAGACAGCAGGTCCTTCGCTTCGCTCAGGATGACAAATCAACAATTCAAATCTATCTGGCACAGATACGGACCAGCGCTCTAGCTGCGGGCCGGGTTGCGTTTTTCCGGATCGATGCCCAGATCGCGGACTGCTTTCTCCAGCAGCTTTGCGCTGACGCCTTCGGCGCTGTCCTTCTTCTCGCCCGACTTGTCGCCGGCCAGCGCATGCAGCGTGGCGAGCACGATGTGCTTCGCGTCCACTTCGAAAAAGTCTCGCAGGGATGCGCGATTCTCGCTGCGCCCGAAGCCGTCGGTGCCGAGGGACAGCAGCTTGCCCGGAATCCACTGCGCAATGCACTCCGGCAGAACCTTCATGTAATCCGATGCGGCGATGAACGGGCCGGATGCGCCCTTCAGGGCCTGCGTGACGTACGGCACCTTTGCTTTCTGGGTGGGATGCAGCATGTTCCAGCGCTCACAGTCGTTCGCTTCGCGATAAAGCTCCTTGTAGCTGGTCACGCTCCACACGTCCACCGCGACACCGTAGTCTTTTTCCAGAATCGCCTGCGCCTTGAGCACCTCGAACATGATGGTGCCGCTGCCCAGTAACTGCGCCCGCAGTTTCGCATTCTTTTTTTCCGATGCCCGGTAGCGGTACAAGCCTTTCAGGATGCCCTCGCGGACGCCCGGCTGGCTGGGCATCTCGGGCATGGGCAGCGGTTCGTTCGTGACTGTCAAATAATAGAAGATGGATTCGCCATCGACGTACATGCGCTTGATGCCGTCCTGAATGATGATGGCGATCTCATAGGCGAACGCCGGATCATACGCCATCAGATTCGGCACGGAGAGGGCCAGTACATGGCTGTGTCCATCCTGATGCTGCAGGCCTTCGCCGGCCAGCGTCGTTCTTCCCGCCGTGCCTCCGATGAGGAACCCGCGGCAGCGCATGTCGCCCGCGGCCCAGATCAGGTCGCCGATGCGCTGCAGTCCGAACATCGAGTAATAAATGAAGAAGGGAATCGTGTTGATGCCGTGATTGGCATAGGCGGTACCGGCGGCGATGAACGAGCACATCGATCCCGCCTCGGTGATGCCCTCTTCCAGAATCTGCCCGTTCTTCGCTTCCTTGTAATAAAGGAGCGTCGCCATATCGACCGGCTCATAGAGCTGGCCGACGTTCGAATAGATACCGACCTGGCGGAAAAGCGCTTCCATGCCGAAGGTGCGGGCTTCGTCGGGAACCACGGGCACGATGAACTTTCCGACTTCAGGGTCGCGCAGCAGCTTCGAGAGCAGGCGCACGAAGACCATGGTGGTCGAAACTTCGCGGCCTTCCGTGCCTTTGTGGAACTCCTCAAAGAGCGCTTCCGACACCGGCTTCAGCGGCGTGGCGCGCACTTTCCGCACCGGCAGGTAGCCGCCCAGTTGTTTGCGGCGCTCCTGCATGTACTTGATTTCCGCGCTGTCGTCGGCGGGGCGATAGAAGGGCGCGTCGTGCAGTTCGCCGTCGGGAATCGGAATGCCGAAGCGCGAGCGGAAGATTTGCAGCTCATCGTCATTCAGCTTCTTCTGCTGGTGGGTGATGTTTTTGCCTTCGCCCGCTTCGCCGAGTCCATAGCCCTTGATGGTCTTGGCGAGAATGATGGTCGGCGATCCCTTGTGGTTCACCGCCGCCTTGTAGGCGGCGTGCACTTTGATCGGGTCGTGGCCTCCGAGGCGCATGCGGGCGAGTTGCTCGTCCGAAAGATGCTCGACCATCTTCAGCAGCCGGGGATCGGTGCCGAAAAAATTCTGCCGGAAATAGGCGCCGCTCTCGACGAAATATTTCTGATACTGGCCGTCGGTGATCTCGCCCATGCGCCGGACGAGCAGGCCGTCGCGATCGGACTGAATGATCGGATCCCAATCGCTGCCCCAGATCAGTTTGATTACGTTCCATCCCGCGCCGCGGAAAATCGCTTCCAGTTCCTGGATGATCTTGCCGTTGCCGCGCACCGGGCCGTCGAGGCGCTGCAGGTTGCAGTTGACCACGAAAATCAGGTTGTCGAGCCGCTCGCGCGACGCCAGCGTGATCGAGCCGAGCGATTCCGGTTCGTCCATTTCGCCATCGCCCAGGAACGCCCAGACTTTGCCGCCGGTCGAAGTTTTCAGACCGCGATTTTCCAGATACTTGATGAAGCGCGCGTGATAGATCGCCTGAATCGGGCCCAGTCCCATCGACACGGTCGGAAATTCCCAGAAGTCGGGCATCAGCCAGGGATGCGGATACGACGAGAGCCCGCCGCCTGGTTTCAGTTCCCGCCGGAAGTTTTCCAACTTTTCTTTAGGAATGCGGCCTTCGAGGTAGGCACGGGCGTAAATTCCGGGCGCGGCGTGGCCCTGGAAATAGACGATATCGCGGTCGCCGGATTCCGTGGAGGCCTGAAAGAAGTGATTGAACGCCACTTCGTAAAGCGTAGCCGCCGACGCGAATGTGGAAATGTGTCCGCCGATGCCTTCTTGGAGTTTGTTGGCGCGGACGACCATGGCCATGGCGTTCCAGCGCACCAGGCTCTTGATGCGGCGCTCCATTTCCTGACTGCCGGGAAACGGCGCCTGCTGTCGCGAAGGAATCGTATTCTGGTAAGGAGTCGTCGCCGAGAATGGCAGGTTGATCCCGGCCTCACGCCGCGCATGCAGCGCCAGTTGCTGCAGGAGCCGCCCGGCGCGGTTCGGACCACCGTGCGACAGCACATAGTCGAGCGAGTCCAGCCACTCCCGCGTTTCCAAAACTTCCATTCCGTTGGTCGGTTGCGTCTCAGCCACACTTCCCCCACCGAGCAAAAATGCAATGTTCCATCATAAGCAATCGGTGAGAATTTTGCTGGGAGTCGGGTTGTTCGTGTGGGGACGGCCGCCCTCGGCCGTCCAAGCCGAGCGCAGCTCGGCAGCCGCTATGTCCACTACTCCAGCGTCACTGCCTTCACTAGGTTGCGCGGATGGTCCACATCGAGGCCGCGTTTGGCGGCTACATAGTAGGCAAACAACTGCAGAGGAACAATCTCCAGACGAAACCGGGAGGACGAAACCGGGGACAGACGAAACCGGGGACGAAACCGGGGGGGGACGAAACCGGGGGGACAGACAGACGGAACGTTCCCCCAATTTTCGACGAATGGAAATTGGTGAACGTCCCGTCTGTCCCTGGTTCTTTGTCCCTGGTTCTGATTCTTCTCTGGATCAAGATGCCGTCTGGAAGCATCAACAGTCCGTACAGACAGTCTCTGGCAGAACGATCCTGATAATCCTTGCACTTCTGAATAATCTTGACATCCACGGTTACCAAAATCGCGTGTCGCCGAAGCGCAAGGTCGATGACTTCCATATCATCAGCATGAGGTTTGAGCCCACACTCCAGAGTCGTTTCAGTGACGCTCTCCCGAAAGTCAGGCTTGAGACCTACTACCATGTGGTCGAGGAGAAAGAAGTAATGGCGTTTGGACATGATCCTCACCTTGCCTACTTGCGAGGATAACGGAAATGGATTTCCCCACGAAGAAGGATCACCACCAGCACGGCTACTAATACGACAGGCCAACCGAATTTTGCAATCAGAGCAACCATCTCAGTCATGTCCTGCCACCAGTCCGAGCCTTTTCTCGCGCCATTTTCGCGTCATGTGCCAGCTTGAAGCGGCTAAAGGCGGTAGAGCGATAAGCAATGGGGCCACTACCGCTACTGGGAGGAACTTCTTCCACCTCCCGTGCAGCGAGTAATCGCCGGATCACAGTGTGAACTGACGCCAATAAATTTTGCTGCGGTGGCAACCCAAGTGCCTCGACCCCATTCTTGACTTCGATTGGAAGGAGCGGCTTTTCAGTGGCACGAAACACAGTCCGACACGCATCGGTTATTCCCTGCACAAGGTCGGTTGGAGCCGATCTTTCATCATCTGCGTGCGCCAATTCAGAGAGCGCGGCGATCTTCTTTTTCTGTTTTGCGATCCGCGTTTCCAGCTCGAAACGGTCAGATTCCATCACCAGCAATTCGTTCAGGGCTATCGTCAGATCGGCTTTGTACTTGTTTGTCACGAGAGTAGTAGACACTATGTCACACTCAATGTCAAACATGAATTAGAGTTCAGCGAATCTTAAAACTCTAAAACTCGGGAAAACTCGGGGACAGACGGGACGTTCACGTCATTTTCGGCGTGTTGTCCAGCCTTCCCGATTTGAAACCGACCAACACTATTGTGACTCGCATCCTTGCAACGATCCCCGCGGCTCGCGAAACTCCCGACAGGGCCCGTGGTGCAACGGCAGCACAGCTCTCTGTCAAAGCGCGGATGCGGGTTCGAATCCCGCCGGGTCCATTCTCCGTTCTGTGGAGAAGATCTATCCGGGGGAGAGAACGCAGAGATAATCTCCCCAAGTAACTTGACATTGTGTCCACCACCGCGAATACTGAAGTTGACAGAGAGCTGCACCACGTTCTTAATGACCCCGGATACCCGGGGTCATTTGCGTTATCACCAGCCAGACAAACCAATCCCCTTCGATCCAGTCCCGGAGTCTTAACTGCCGAATCCTCTCTTCCAGGAATTGCCGCTCCGTTTCCTGTTGGGTCAGGGCAGCGCCTCTCATAAGGCGCCCGAGCCTCAGCTGTCCTGCCGTGCCTTCGCTACATTGGACAACTCGTCGCAAACGATGCCAAAATATCGCGCATACTTTCTTTTTTCTCCTTCTATAATCAGCGGATGAGCACTCTATATAGGGATTGGAGTCACCAATGAACAGCGTACAAATCGAACAAAAGAGCTATGACATGCCCCCGCGAGAGGGGATCAGCATTGCGCAATTTCTCACCGTCGCCGACATCGAGCGATCGGCTCGCTACTACGAAAAGGTCTTCGGCGCTCGCATTCTGACCCTGGGTGGCGGTAACGCGCCTGCGTACCTTCTGCTGGCGAATATCTGGATGATTCTGAACGTTGGGGGCGGGCCGACTCCGGATAAGCCGACGGTAACGCTCAGCGTCCCCGACCCGAATCACATCAACAGCTTTATGAATTTCCGGGTTGCGGATATTCGAGCGTGCTATGAATTATGGAAAAGTCGAGGAGCCGAGTTCATCACCGAGCCGATACCCAAGTACGGCGAGATACGCTGCTATATCCGCGATCCAGACGGCTATATCATCGAAGTCGGACAGAGCACCGACCTGACTTACGGTTAATGCTCGGTTAACGCTCGGCCCGGGAAAAGCATTCTCACAGTCCCGGGCGAGTTGTCGGCAATCCGGAACCTATCCAGAAACGGGTCCGGAGGAAGACTGAGGGCGCGACCCCAGCCTTAAGTTAGCCCTTATGAGGCTGCGACCAGGCTTGCCGGCGGGTATTGGGACGATTCGCATTTTTTCTTGACACCTCACGATAAAATAGAAGTAGCAGTCAAATCTGCATTCGCTCTTTGACAACTTAAAGCAACCCGGAACCGGAAAACGCAAGACCGTCTTGTGGTTCAAGGTGGTTTCCCCCACAGGTTTGTCGGTAAGTCTTTGGTTTATAAAGACTTTACCTCTAAGTCCTTATTCCTCAAAGACCTGGCGCCGGCTTCCCTCTAAGTCTTTGACTTCATTAGACCGGGGGAGGGGGGTAGGTAGGTACCCCCGTCTTAACTGAGAGCTGACAGCTGAGAGCTGACAGCTGCCTCACTCCAGCGTCACCGCCTTCACCAGATTTCGCGGATGGTCCACATCGAGGCCGCGCTTGGCGGCGACATAATAGGCAAACAACTGCAGAGGAACAATCTCCAGAATCGGCGACAGCAGTTCCGGCACTGCGGGAATAAAAATGGTGTGATTCGCGATCTTCGGTACGATTGTGTCTCCTTCGGTCGCCAGCGCGATCAACGTCGCACCTTGTTTCTTGAAGCCTTCCATGTTGCTGACGTTCTGCTCGTAGCGAGCGACGGAGCCCGCGTCATTATTATTGCGGTCGCAGGTGGCGATGATCACCAGCGGCAGGCGGAAATCAATCAGCGCGTTCGGCCCGTGCTTGGCTTCTCCGGTGGGATAGCCTTCGGCGTGAATGTAGGAAACTTCTTTCAGCTTGAGAGCCCCATCCATTGCCACGGGATAGTGGATGGCGCGGCCGAGGAACATGAAGTCGTCGACGCGATAGTAAAGCTCGGCCAGTTTTTCCACCTTGTCGGACGCCGCCAGAATCGTCTCGGTCTTCTCGGGAAGAGCGAGAAGTTCGCGGATGTAGTGCTGGGCCAAGGCCTTCGGAACCTTCTCTTTGATTTCGCCAAGGTATAACGCGAACAGAAACAGACACGCCATCTGCGCGGTGAATGCCTTGGTCGAGGCAATGCTGATCTCCGGACCCGCGTCAGTGTAGATGAAACCATCGGCCTCGCGGGCAATCGTCGAGCCTGCGACATTCGAAATGGCAATGGTGCGCGAGCCTTTCTGGCGGGCTTCGCGCTGCGAGGCGGTGGTGTCGGCGGTTTCTCCCGACTGAGTAATAAAGATGCTGAGTTCGCCCCGCCCGATCATCGGATTGCGGTATTCGAACTCGCTGGCGTAGTCGACGTCGACCGGCACACCGGCCAGTTCCTGCATCATGTACTGCCCGGTCATGCCCGCGTGACGACTGGTTCCCGAAGCGACGATGTTGATCCGCCGCAGCGCGCGCAGTTCCTCGCGCGCGATATGGATTTCATCCAGGCGAACCACTCCGTCCGCGAGCGAAACGCGAGGCATGATGGTTCGCCGCAGCGCGTCAGGCTGCTCAAAAATCTCTCGAATCAGATGATGCGGAAATTTGCGCGTCTCAGCCATTACGCTTGGTCCACCTTGACCGTATTTTTTTCAACCGCAGTTCCCAGTTCCCGGTTCTCAGTTCTCAGAGGAACCAGTCGGGGGTTGTCCATCCGCATTTTCATGGTCAACTGAGAACTGAGAACCGGGAACTGAGAACTAACACTTCGAGCATTCCACGCCGCCGATAAAAGTTCGCAACACTTCGCCGGCGGGGCTCAGGACCACGAAGTCCGCGTCGGCTCCCGCCGCGAGAACGCCTTTGTTCGCGATTCGCGCCACCCGCGCCGGATTTCGGCTGGCCGCTGCTACGGCCTGGGACAAATCCCATTCCGCGAAACGCGCCAGATTGCGCACGGCACGGTCCATGGTCAAAACGCTTCCCGCCAGCTTGCCGTTTGCCATGCACTTGCCGTCGCGAACATCCACTTCGAACGATCCCAGGCGATAGCGGCCGTCGGGCATGCCGGTCGCCGAAATGGCATCGGTGATGAGCACGGTTTGCTCCGGGCCTTTGGCGCTGGCAAAAAGTTTCACGATGGCCGGATCCAGATGAACGCCGTCGGCAATGATGTCCGCGCTCAAGCGCGCGATCCGTGAGCACGGCGCCCAAAATGCCCGGGCTGCGATGGTCGAGCGGACGCATGGCATTAAAGGTATGCGTCGCGTGTCGCGCTCCCGCGGCGATTCCGCGCTCGGCCGCCTCGAAATCGGCGTCGGAATGTCCCAGGCTCACCGCAACGCCGCGCCGCGCGGCTTCGGCAATGACCTCGGGCGCGCCCTCCAATTCGGGAGCAATCGTCATCATGCGAATTCGTCCGCGCGCCGCTTGCCAGAACCGCTCGAAAGTCGCGAGCGCCGGAGCCAGCAAGTTTTCCGGCGGATGTACCCCGCGGCGCACATGGCTGATGAACGGCCCTTCAAGGTGGATCCCGAGCGGGCGGGCGCGATCCGTGCCATCCGCGTTCCCGTCTTTTCGTTCGAAATCGCGTTCGCGTTCTTCGATCGCACTTGCCAGCCGTTCGAGGGCGCGCAAAATCGTATCCATCGGAGCGGTGACGGTAGTGGGGAAATAACTCGTGACCCCGTGCCGCGCCAGCAGTTGTTCGATGGCCGGCAGCGCCCGAGCGTCGTCGTCCATGACATCGATACCCCGCGCTGCCGTGAATGTGAAGATCGAGATAGCCCGGCGCCATCACGCCATCGCCGAAGTCGGACACAGAAACTCCGGCGGGAAGCTGGCGGCTGGTGCGGGAAGAAATTTCGAGGACGCGTCCTTCGTCGATGAGCACGAGAGGACGCTCGATGGCGCCGGTCGGAGTCAACAGCTTTCCAGCAGTAAAAGCCAGCATAGAAACGTTTTAATAGCGGCAATTCGCGGCTATGACCAAGATTGTAGCAGGACTCGGGGGGCGCGGAATCAGCGCCGTCTCGAGACCGCACCGGGCCGCCCACCGGACAAAATCACCAGCCGCAGAATGCTATACTGTCTAGGTTCGAGACGCCACGCCGTTCCCGTGGCGGCTCCGTCGGGGAGTGGCTCAGCCTGGTAGAGCACCTGGTTCGGGACCAGGGGGTCGGAGGTTCAAATCCTCTCTCCCCGACCAACTTTCTTTAATCATTTGAGGCAGATAGCAGCGGTTCAGCGGCGAGCGTTTTTTTGCTCCTATCCGTCCGTGTGGTGGCTAACGACACGGCGATTGCGCGAGCTGAGTGAGTCGGCCGTTCGGCGTGCGAGTAGGGACCAGCGAGTTTATCCTGCCATTCGCTGCCCACATACACCTGTTTGTGGGCAGTCGAGACGCCGGTCCTGTGACCTAGTAGATTCAGGTATTTGCAAACCTAGCGGCGTAGTGGATTTTGGGCAGATTCACCGCGCTGTGAGTCGGGCAGAAGCCCCTCGATCGCCAACCGCAAACTTCCCAGAAGAGGACCTCTGGCCCGGAATAAGCTTCCGGTTGGCCCGTCACTCGGGAGCAATCGTGAGAGAACATCGACATCGGCTGTGACGGAGTCACGTCTTAAACCAGCCGACCAATCTTGACCAGCGCTTTGTGAACGGGTCATGGCGAAATTGCCGTCCGGCTATCAACCCCTCCCAGGTGATCTTCGTCACTGCGTCGGCAAGCTCGAAACTGCTAGCTTTTAGAGCGGTCGCACGGACAGCAAGGGTTCTCGGAACAGTGCACAACCAGACGAGGAGCCTTACAGTGAATACCGTAGCCGTCGTAAATGCGAGCACGCCTCCATGTCGTTCCCCGTCGGTTGACCAGGCGTTGAGAGAGTTGGCGCAAATGCCGTTGACCGAGGCGTGTGTGTCAGGTCTTTGTGACATGTGTCTTTACCAGACAGGCCTCTGCAATATCTTTGGCAAGCACTGGGCGGATTCGCAACCATCCGGGCGTTCAGGGGAATGAGAAAATAAATCAGGAGCCACACAGTGAAGGACGTAGCCATAGTAGGCGCGGGCATGACCCCATGTCGTTCCCGATGGGTTGAAAAGACTTTTTGGGAATTGGCTCAAATGGCGGTTAGTGAGGCGGTTCACGACGCGAGCATCCACATCCAGGAAGTCGACGCCGGCGTGGCGGGAATCTACAACGACATCTTTGAGTTCCAGGCAATTCCCGAAAGTGGATTCCAGGGGATTATTGGCCTTCAAAACAAGCCGTTGATGAGGGTTACCAATGGCGGCGCGACCGGCGCCTATGCCATGCTGGCGGCCCGCAACATGGTCGCGAGCGGACAGCACGATCTCGTGCTTGTCTTGGGCGTGGAAAAGGCGCTCGATTGCTACGACTATGAGGCCGAGAGCAGCACCCCGGCTGTCGTTCAGACCATTGGGTATTCATGGGATCCGTGGTTTGAACGGCCGCTGGGGGCGCATGCCTCGGAGAGTTATGCCGAGGTCATCCAGGCCTACATGGACGAGCATCCGGGGGACCTCGCGCCCATGGCGCGCGCCAAGATCGTGGAACTGCTCTGCGAACAGGCGCAAAACAATCCCTACGCACAGCGCCTCGGCGAGAAGGTTACCGCGGACCAGGTTCTCCACTCACGCTACGTGGTTTATCCGGTTCGCGTGCTGGAAACCTGCGTCTACACGGAGGGGGCGTGCGCGTTGATTTTTGCCTCTCCGGAAATGGCGCAGAAGATCAAAGAGCGCACCGGCCGCGAACCTATCTGGCTGACCGGAGTCGGCGCTGCCAACGAGCCCTACTTCGTGGGCAACGACATCACCCGTTACAAGGTCCTCCATCGCATCTATTCCGACCACGTAGCGACCAAGAAGGCGTTGCAGATGGCGGGCATCAGCATAGAAGACGTACAGGTGATCGAATTGCATGACGCTTTCATTCCGCAGTTGATGATCACACTGGCCGAGATGGGCGTGGTGCCGCTGGGGCGGGCCAATGATCTAGTGGAGGAAGGCATCATCCTGCCCGGCGGAAGATTGTTGGTGAATCCCTCGGGCGGGCTCGTGTTCGGCGGACATTTCGTCGGCGGGTCCAACATGATGTCAACCTGGAGCGCCATGCGCGAAATGAGAGCCAGGAACCTGGAACACGGCCTGATTCATGGCACGGGTGCATCGCTTTCGATGTATGGGGTGGCCATAGTACTCGAGAGGAGAGCTTGATCATGGTACGGATAGGGAAAGCAGTGGCTTCCGCGAAAAGCAAAACCAAGCCGGTGATCTCAACCGCGATGCTCCCTATGGAAGGCATCACCGATGTCCAAGGAGCGGACGGCGTATACCTCCAGCGGAACGACGTGATGTTCACGGCCATGAAGCACACGCAGGGCGAATTCTCGGATTTCTTCCGGGCGCTGCGCGACGAGGGCAAAGTGTTCGGCCATCGTTGTCCCGAGTGCCGCCACCTGATTATCCCGCCGTTCATGCGGCGCTGCCCGGCATGTAATTTCGTGGAGATGAAGAAGGAGTACGTACACGACACTGGCGTCATGGCCGCGACGCCGGTAATCACCGTTTTTGCGCCCAGCCGTTTTAAGGGCCAGGAACCCTTCGGCACGGGCCGGGTGTTTCTTGAAACCGCGAACGGCAAGCTCAGTGAGACTGCGATGTTGGTTCGCGTCCGCACCACGCGGGGAACCATACGGCCGGGGATTTATAAGAAAGGCACACCGGTCAAGATCGCCTTCTGTGATTCACGACATGGCGAGATGCTGGACATTTTTGCGGTGCCGCAGAATGAACTGACGCGGCGGCAACTCGCCAAGAGTCCGCTTCTCGAGAGTGAAATAAAGTGGGGGCGACTCTCGGAGATGGGATTTGGCAAACCCACTGCTCAATTGCAGAAGACCTTGCAGGAAGTGAGAGTGCATTTCCAGAAACTTGCCGAAATGATCCCCCACAGCCCACGGGCGACGGCCAATCTTGCCAACTGGCGCCGCACGGTCACTGTCCGCACAGGCGGCGGGACGTTCGCATTAGTAGTAAACAAGGGGAAATTGCAGGTGCGGAAAGAAGGCGTGAAGGACCCGGATCTAGTCGTGGCAGTGCAAGATCCATCCATTCTGCTTGCCTGGCTGCACGACAGTACGCAACCAGTTGGGGACAGTGTGAAGAGCCCCGCGTTAACGGATTTGGTTATTGAAGGAACCCTCGTCCTCAACAAACCCGAACTGGAGACGATTACGCGTCTGGATCGCGTTCCTCGCTCACTTCGTCGGGATAATGTGGTGGTAGCACGGTCACCCAAGGCAAACTAGGAAACACCTCGCTGACAAGTGTCCTTCTGTGCGCCTTACCCGGCAACTCGGATACCCGGAGTTCTATTTGGACGAGGCGCGCAATCGCTGAATGCTTGTCAACCAACCGGTTCTGCGAACCCACACGTTAGCCGCTAGGTTCATACGAGCCATGCTACTTCGGCAGCACATGGCTGCTTTGAAGTAATACGAGATTTCAGCATGGTGAGGCGGCGCTGTCGGGTACCGCGAAGTCGACTCCCGTCCATTGCAAACGCCGGTCACACGGTGCATGACACCCGATCCGCCCATGGCTGGTTTGAATGGGCGGATGGTCGGCAAACCTTACCTTGGGATTATTTCAGGGTTGCCCGTGATCCAACCGGGACCAGTCCAGATCCGGATTTCTGGAGCGGGTTCGGCCTAGCTTAATGTTGGGCCGGTCATCGGATCGCAACCGCGGCAACGCCCTCCGAAGGCCGCGAGGCCAAGTAAGTCCGCCAGTCTTTCCCGCGCTTTAGCGGGCTGCGTGTTGTGCGGTGAATCACAGACAAGGAGGACCGGCGGCAGCTAGCCTACAATCGCAATCAGTTGCGGAGGAAGGCACGGGTCGGTTCATTGGTGCGATCAGGGCGCCGGTGGACCTATCACCGCTGTTGGCACAACTGAACGGGGCAGCAGATCGGGCGCACGGGGCGCCTGTTCGTAGTGCGCGACGACGGGCTAGTGATCCAGCGCCGGGCGTGACTCCCGGTATGAAGCTCAAGTCCGAGGAGTACGCCGCGATCCGGGATGCGATGGGAACGCTGCGAGGGCGGGAGACTGCATATATCTAAGCCACCCTACCCAAGGCGTATTCTTGCATCGCAAGCAAGAACTGGAGACGGTTTTCTCGATGACCGGCCTCAACTCTCTCCGCGTGAGGGTCTACCATGCGCTCCGAAAAAACTGCACCGTTTCCGCAAAGCCCATCGATCGATGAACCCACTAGAAGTTCCTTTTCGCAACCAGTGGCCGCTGGGTACATCGGCGACTTTCGTGTCATCCGGAAACTCGGGGAAGGCGGCATGGGGGTAGTCTATGAAGCCGAACAGCAGCATCCCCGCCGGCCAGTGGCGCTCAAAGTCATTCGAGGCGGAGCCTATGTCGACGAACATGCCGTAAGGCTTTTTCAGCGCGAGGCTCAGGCTCTGGCACGGCTGAAGCACCCTAGCATAGCTGCCATCTACGAGACCGGTCGCACCGATCAGGGAGAGCATTTCTTTGCGATGGAACTGGTACGTGGGGTGCCATTGTTACAGTCCGTGCAAGGTCAAGATCGCGAACCGAAGACTGGGCCTGAGATAGACAAACGCCTGCGCCTGTTCTGCAAAATCTGCGAGGCGGTCAACTACGCGCACCAGCGCGGTGTGATCCACCGCGACTTGAAGCCCTCCAACATCCTCGTCAGCAGTGACACGGGGAGCCGAGGCAGTGGCAGCGATTCAGAGATGTTACCGGAGATCAAGATTCTTGATTTTGGTTTGGCCCGCATCACCGATGCTGACGTGGCCGTCACCACTATCGTGACGGAAATTGGGCGGATTCAAGGCACGTTGACCTACATGAGTCCGGAGCAAGCCCGTGGTAATCCGGATGAGATTGATCTTCGAAGCGACGTGTACTCACTGGGAGTGGTGCTGTATGAACTCCTGACCGGCGAGCTGCCCTATCAGTTGCACAAAGGCGCTCCGCACGAGGCAGTGCGGGTCATATGCGAGGAACCACCGCGGGTGCCAAGCCGTCTTTCATCCACAACTGGCGTAGGCAGAAAGGGCAGACTCGATACGGACCTAGAAACCATCGTGCTTAAGGCACTGGAAAAGGAGCCGCGTCGGCGCTATCAGAGTGCTCTGGCGCTGGCAGAGGATATCGAGCGCTATCTCAGCAAACAGCCGATCCTGGCGCGTCCAGCCAGCACGGTCTACCAGATGCGCAAACTGGTGGCGCGGCACCCAGCTACCTTCGGCTTCAGCACGGCGCTACTCGTTGTACTGGCCGGTTTTGCGATGACCATGACGATCCTATCGGCGCGGATTGCGCATGAGCGCGACAAGGCAATTATGGCGGAGAAAACCGCTACCAAGGTTTCTACCTTTCTGGTGGACCTCTTCAAGGTTTCAGATCCCACCCGAACCAGCAGTAACCCGCTGACGGTCCGGGAGATTCTTGATCGCGGCACGGCTAAGGTCAACCGCGAACTGGAGGGGGAGCCATTGGTCCAGGCGCGACTGATGGACACTTTGGGACAGGTTTACTCCAACCTTGGCTTGTACGACCAGGCGTTGCCGCTGCTGGAGGCAGCGCTCACAACTCGACGCCAACGGCTGGGCGAGGAGAACCTGGAAGTGGCCACTACGATGGTTAATCTCGGAGGCGTCTGGTGGCACAGAGGTGAGTACGACAAAGCAGAACCCTTAATGCAGCGCGCCTTGTCTATCCGTGAGCGGCTGCTTGGGCCGAACGATCCTACTGTCGCATCCAGCCTGCACAACTTGGGCAACCTCCGCTGGAGCAAGGGAGAATACGACCAAGCAGAGGCCCTGCTCGAACGTGCCCTTGCCATCCGGGAGAGAATGCTGGGAGCCGACCACCCGGATGTGGCGACCACGCTTAACAGTCTAGGGGCTATTGCCTATAAGAAAAGAGATGTGGCAAAAGCACAGCGACTATGGGAACAAACCCTCGCTATCCGAGAGAAAGCGCTTGGGCCAGAACACCCTTACCTGGCGCAGACTCTGAACAATCTTGCGTTGGCCTATATCGACTCGGGAGATCTCACACGGGCGCGAGCGCTTCTCGAACGCGTAGTGCAGATCCAGGAAAAGGTACTCGGGCCGAAACACCCTGACTTGGCTTCGGGCCTGTCCAATCTGGGCCGCGTGCTGCAAGAAACAGGTGACTACGCTGGAGCCCGAGGCTTGTACCAGCGGGCCGTGGACATGCAGGAAGCCGCCGGTCCACAGAATCCGGAGTTGGCTCGGTTTCTTGATGGCGTGGCCAAGGCTCGCTTGTCAGAGGGAAGCGTGTCAATTGCCCGTCAAACGTATCAACGCTCGCTATTCATCCGCGAGAAAGCATTAGGTAAGGACCACCCTGGAAACGCCGAAAGCCTGATAGGACTGGCGAACTGTGATCGTAAAGAAGGACATTACAAACAGGCACAAGCCACTTTTGAACGGGCTTTAGCCCAGTGCCGCGCACCGGACGGGACCTATAAGCCCCCTGTGCTGGACGTGCTTGACGACTACATATCTTTGTTGCGAGATATGCAACAGCAGACAAAGGTAGTCGAACTGCAAGAACTGGCCCGCTCGATAAGAGCAAAACAGTAAAGTCCACCCGCTGTCAGTCGATTGGCCGGCAGAGCTTTCATGGCGGCGGTGCGGTCAAGACGGGTGTCGCGGGGCCGATACACCCCTCCCATGCCGCCCGCGCGCCCAGCGGGGCGATGATTTCGTATGGACCAAGTTTGGTACCGGAGGTGAGGGCCATGCGCGGGCATAACTATAGCCTGCGCATATTGCACGCAGATGCGACGATTCTGGACGTATCGTCGGCAAACCGGAAGTTATCCAGAAACGGGCTTCGCGGAGATCCATCCGATGTCCTCGAAGCCGACTTATGGGCAACTTCACGTCTTGCTGGCCGAAAACCACCGATGCGATCCAGTGTCCGCCTTCGGATCATTTCAGGTTTGCCCGTCATCCGTCATCTTGGCATTGGCGGCATCTTCACTCCGGCGCTCGCGAAGCACTCGAAGTCGTTCTCGCTAATTGATTGCATCTCGGCGGGAGTCGATCGTCGAATGCACGACCAACACGGATGGCAACGGCCTTACTGCATCACGAAGTCACGGTGAACGCTTGGCTGCTCGTGGCTTTGCCGCCCGGAGTTGTGATCACGATTTTGCCGGTCTTCGCTCCGCTCGGAACGCGAAAGGTCACTTGCGTGTCGGAGCTGACGGCAAAGAAGGTCACTTGCACTCCGCCAACCGTGATCTTCTCGGTCTGGATCAATCCTGAGCCGGTTACCGTTACCGTTGTTCCGACCCGACCGCTGCTCGGAGTAAAACCTGTGATCTTGGGTGTGACCTTGAATATCTTGCTGCTCAAAAGTGTGCCGGACGCTGTGGTTACGCTAACGAATCCCGTTTCTCCTGCCGGCACCTTGGCCGTCAGGTAGGTGTCATTAAGCACCGTAAAGGTCGCGGGCGTTCCATTGAACCTCACACTGGTTGCACCGGAAAACCCACCACCAAGGATCCCCACCGACTTGCCCACCGTACCGATGCTGCTGGTCAGCAATACGAAAGGCGCTACGCCGTTGTCGAGACTGTAGACGACCCCCTTTCCGGGGGTACCGCCTCGAGCGGTCATGCCAAAAATTCTGCCGCTGGTGTGCTGCAAAGGCGTTGAATAGGCGCCCGCTCCAGAAGGGGCGTCAAAGTTGTGCAGGACGGAATAGCTGCCGCTAGTAGACATCTGAAAAATCGTGCCGTAAACGGTCGTGCCGCCCCATACCGTGGCGCCGTATAGGTTTCCATCGCTGCCGGCCACCAGTCCGGCGTCCGCCTGATAACCGCCAATCGGGTCCTTGGAGTCGAAGTTCACGAGAACGGTCAAAGTTCCCGTCTTCGTGATCCTGAAGACGACGCCGGCATTGCTGCTTCCTCCAGATGTGGTTGTCCCGTAGAGGTTGCCGTCGGCTCCCTGCACCAAGCCGCCAATCGGGTAAGCGCCGTGCGGCCCGTCGAAACTATAGAGGGTCGTGACCTTCGTCCCTACGATCTTGTAGATCGTACCCGCGGAATACGTCCCAGCGAATTGCGTTACCCCATAAAACGCGCCGTCATCTGCCTGCAGTAGCGGCGCGTATGACACCGTCGGAATCTTGCCTATAACTTTGAACACTCCTTGGATCGATATTTTGAAGGCAACACCCGGGTACGATGTGCCGTAGAAATTTCCGTCCGTACCCACGATCAAAGGTGCCACGGTGAGACCACCATCCGCATTTCCAGTAAAGTCGTAGAGGACGGTTAAAACCCCGGCGGGTGTAATCTTGAAAATGTTGCCGTAACTGTGAGCGCCGCCAAACTCGGTGGTTCCATAGAGATTGCCGTCGGTGCCAAGCACTAGCCCGCCAACCGGCGTGCTACCGTGAGTCGTGTCGAAATTGTGGAGCACAGTAAAGCTGCCTGTGGGCGTGATCTTGAACACGATGCCGACATTGTTCGCGCCTCCAGTGGCCGTCGTGCCATAGATGTTGCCATCGCGCCCCTGGGCCATAACGGCCGGGTATTGCGGACAGCATCCACCACCGGTTCCGTTGAATTCGTAAAGGTCCTGGTAGGTCTGCGCGCTCAAGCTGGCGGCGCCGAGCCACAGCAGAATGAGAAGGCATGCGAGTCTTGTTCCGCAGGTAGATGCGACGTGCGTGAATCGTTCGCGCTTACATTCGCGCTCTTGGGGTGTAGACACTCCCGAGCATTTCGATAGATTTGTCACTTTTCCTCCCCACGGCGACCGGAGAATTCCGGCGCTATCCAACAGTCGTTCTTCTACGGGTCTCTGAAAGAAAAAACCCGCGAACGCGGAACCGATAGTGCCTCAGTGCCGCGAAGGCCGCAAGGGCCGTAAGATGAGCAATTGGTGAGCAGACAAACGATTGACATCGCAGTGTTTGTCAATCCAGAGGGGAGTGTCCGGCGTTGCTCCGACGGGCGAGTACGCAATCAACGGAGGAATTGACTCGGTTTTGGGCCGATTCGCCGGATGGTTCGAGACGGGAACTCCGCCTATTCTTACGAGATACCTTCAATGCGGGAACCAACCTGAAGCTCTCTCACGAGGCGCTCGAACTTCGGGTGTTTTCTTAGCGGATCCCACCAAGGCTCGACGTTGAGGAGGACCATCCAGCTCGAGCGATTTTCGACCGCCTTTTCCAGACAGCACACGGCCTGCTCGAGGTCACCCTGGCCGACGTGAACGGCGGCCAGCGAACTGGATGCCACACCTTTTCTTTCCGCCAGCGTTTTCAGTCGAGCAATGATCGACTCCGTTTCTTGCAAACGCCCTGCTCGCGCATAGGCACGACCGAGAGAGCCGAGAGTCGCCGGGCCTTCCCCCATCAGGCGCAGCGCCATTTCCAGTTCAGGGATCGCCTTCTCAAGCTCGCCCAGTTGCAAAAGAGTGATGCCTTTGAATCGGTGGGATTCGGCGTGATGGGGATCAAACTCCAACGCCTTATTGGCCTCTGCGAGAGCAAGATCGTATCGCCGCCCGAAATAGTAAGCCGTGGATGTGAGGATGTGGGCGAGGGGAGACAACGGATCGAGTTCCAGTGCTTCTGTGGCAGCCGCAACGGATTCGTCGTGACGGCCGAGCGCCATGAAACAACAAGCCTGCCAGCGACGTCCGGCCGAACTCGACGGGCCCAGCTTAATCGCACGGCGACAGTAGGTTTGAGCCGCGACGGGTTGCCAATCGTAGAAGAGGGTTGCCATCCCCAAGGAGGCATGCGCCTCGGCAATCTGGTCATCGATCTGGATGGCCTGAAAAGCCGCCGCCTTGGCTTTTGGCCAACTGTTTCGCGGATGCATGAAACCGAAGAAGCCTAAGAGGCCGTAACTTTCCGCGAGCCCGGTGAAAGCGAGCGCGTGCAGGGGATCGAGATTGATGGCCTCATTGAAATGGAGAATCGATCGTTGCAGGCCCTCTTCTGAAGCCTTATTGAGGTGATGTCGGCCTTTCAGATAGCAGTGAAAGGCACCTACGTTGGGCGACCTGCTCTCCGGCGAGGGAACGGGCTTATTCGCTGAAAGCAAATGCAGGGCGCGGGAAACCTCGGCTACGAGCGTTTGCTGAAGATCGACAATCTCCCCCTGACCAAGTTGATAATGGCTTCCCCAAATCTCGGAGCCGTTGCTCGTGTCGATGAGATCAACTCCAACTTCGAGGATGCCGTTGAGACTCCGTACTGCTCCAGTCAAAACAGCTCCAACGCCGAATTTCTTTCCGAAGGCAAGGGACGCAGCGGAGCCAGACTTCAATCGACCTACGGAACTCCAGGCCATCACGCGCAAATCTGCAAAAAGAGCGAGCCTTCGTATGAGTCCTTCGGGTATTCCATCCGAAAGGTACTGGAGCTCCGAATCGCGAGAAGCGTTATCGAACGGGAGAACCGCCAGCGAACGAATGCCACTTGAGGGCTTCAAAAAACGATAACCTCGGCGGGGCACGGTTTCGATGAATCGGGGGGATGCGGCGCTTTCTCCAAGGGCACGGCGAATCTGCCGGATACAGAAATTGAGGCCATGCTCGAAGTCAACGAACGTATCCTCGCCCCAGAGATGATTTCGAAGTTCCTCTCTCGTTACCAGTTCGCCGGCCCGCGTGACCAAATGGATGAGCAGAGTGAGCGCTTGTGGGCGAAGTCGGATGCGGTGATCGAACTTCCGCAACTCCTTTGCATGAACGTCGAGAGTAAAAGGACCAAACCGTACCCTCGACTCGGAACGTTCCATAGAGAACTCAGGGGCGATTATAGCTTCTCGCGCTTGTTGTCGGCTATAACTTCCTTTGTTTGAGACACATTGCTGCTCACCCAAAGCAAAAAAAGGAGGGGTGTGGAGGAGGTACCTTCGGCATATACGGGCTCGTCGCGGCACTACCCGGGACGACGCTTTTCGAGAATCCAAACAGCTGCCGCCGAGATGGCCCCGGCGAGAAACCATGGAACGAGAAATACGAACATCCAGTTGCGGTACTCCCACGATGGTTCCTCATTGAACCAAAACCAGCGGCCAGTACCAGTAAAGGAAAAGAGCGAGAATGAGTGGCACAATCAAGACCCAAAACCTGACTTCTGGTCCGGAATGACGTCCGGTTAGCCAGTCATTCGCCAGAAATAACAGACGCGTGAGACCCGCGGGCCGGGCGTACTGGCGGGCGCTTCCCATTCCGAGGTGAGATGAAACCACAACCCAGGGGACATTTCTAATGTGGTATGACAAGGAGCCATTTTTCTCTGTTGAACCACATTAAAAGTGTCCCCCTGCGACCACATTAGAAGTGTCCCCTTTTAGAGTTCCTTCGGCGAGGAGGAACGAAGATTGGGGAGAACGGGATTGAGCAGGAGAGAGTTGAGTCGGGTCGAGGTGATGAGCCGGGTGAAGGCGCGGAGTTTGCGCTTGCGCGAAGCGGCGGAGTTGTTGGAGTTGAGTTATCGGCAGAGCAAGCGGATCTGGGCGCGGTATCGGGCGGGAGGAGCGAAAGCGTTGCAGCATGGGAACTGCGGGCGAGTGTCGAACCGGGCCTACCCAGCGAAGTTCCGAGCGGCGGTGCTGCAACAGGTGCAAGCCCGCTACGAGGATTTCGGGCCGACGTTGGCGGCCGAGCACTTGGCCAGCGATGACGGACTCGAAGTGCAGGCCGAGACGCTGCGGCGGTGGCGGAAAGAGGCGGGGCTGTGGCCGAGACAGCGGCGGCGGAAACCGTATCGGCAGCGGCGAGAAGCGAAGGCGCACTTTGGCGAGTTAGTGCAGTTGGACGGCAGCTTTCATGAGTGGCTGGAAGAGCGCGGGCCCCGCGGCTGTCTGATGCACATGGTCGATGACGCGACGACGAAGGCGCTGGGGTGTTTCTCGGAGGAGGAAACGATCTGGGCGGCGGCAGGAGTATTGCGGCGCTGGATCGAGCGCTACGGAGTGCCGCAGGCGTTGTACACAGACTGGAAGAACGTGTACGTGCGGCCGCCGAATGCCGAAGAGCGGGAGCGTGGAGAACCGGCGGTAACGCAGTTTGGGCGGATGTGCGCGAAGCTGGGCATCCGGATCATCGCGGCCAGTTCGCCGCAAGCGAAAGGACGCGTGGAACGGGCGCATGGCACGCATCAGGATCGGCTGGTGAAGAAACTGCGGCTGGCCGGGATCGCGAACTACGGCCAGGCGAATGCCTATCTGGACGAGCACTATCTCGCCGAGCACAATCGCCGTTATGCGCATGCGGCATTGGCCAAAGCCGATTACCACCGGCGACGGCCGACGGCGCGGCAACTGGACGCAGTGTTCTGGCTGGAGGAGGAACGAGTGGTGAGTGAGGACTGGGTGGTGCGCTACAACAATCGACTGCTGCAACTGGCACGGCAGAGTCAGCATTGGGCGCCGGCCAAGAGTCGCGTGCTGGTGCGGGAAAACGAAGCCGGGGAAGTTGCCATTCACTACCGCAATCAGCGTCTGGGCTTCCACGAGTTGAAGGCCTCGATAGCGCTGGGCGAGGGAAGGGGCGCTGCCCCTTCCCCCGCGCCCCCTTCCCCGATCCTAAGGCGGAGCCTTCCTCCAGCTTCGAATCATCCTTGGAGAAAAGGCTTTTCCGCCAAGGCACGCGCCCTCTTTTCCGGGGCAGCATGAAACCACAACCCAGGGGACATTTCTATTGTGGACAAGACGGGGACATTTCTAATGTGGTATGACAAGGAGCCATTTTTCTCTTGACATTGTCCGCAATCTGGACGACGATACGCGAACTTTATCTTCCCTGGTGACTTTGAAGGGCTTTTTCCCTAGGTGTTTTTGACGCTTCCCCGGTTGGTTCCAGTTACGGCGAGATGACATTTCCCCTCAGGGAGTGGTCCCTTCTGGAGTAATTGATATGGCTTCCACCCGAAGTAAAGCCCAGGCTTCCAAGAAAGTCCCGCCTCCTGCCGCTGCAGCGATGGGGCCGGCCGCCAAAAAGGCTGGGGTGGGAGCGCCAGGAATTGCTCCGGCTGCGGCCGCTGGTGTGAAGGGTTCGGCGGCCAAGGGGACAGCAGCAAGAGTCCAGGCGGCAAAGATGGCGGCTAGAGTCGCTGCGGCAAAGGTTGCGGCAGCAGCAAACCATTCCGCTAAGATCAACCTTTCGGGGATCGCGATCAAGACTGTCCTGACGAATCTGGCAGGCCTTATCAAGAACATCATCCAGGCTAACCAACCGTCGGTTCCCCTGCCACCAAAAATTCTGGGGACCTTGCAGCAGCCCGATAGCAAGGCAGGCAGTGACCTGCAGATCGAGGTTCTGCCTCCGCCGGCCTCCGCGGCGACTGCCGCGCGCCCCTCGGTATTCGGCACAAGTACGTCCGGATCCCAGGTGATCGCGACCGGACTCACGGATTCCGTTGGCAACTTTTCGATGGTTCTACCCGCTGGTGTGGTGCTGCCTCCCGGGGCGGCGCTTACGTTTCGTGTACGCGGTTCGTCACCGACCACGGTCGTCCCGATGTCGGCCGATCCCAGCCTTCTTGGGCCCACGGGCTATCTCGGCACGATGACCTTGCCGAAACAACTTGCCCCTATCCCCCCTGATATCTACCAACAGTTGCAGCAAGAATTCTCAGGAGATGGTTCCACTGGCGACGATACTTCGCCGCCGGCGGTGCCTAAGCTGACGCTGGGTGACGACGCAGATTGCATCCGCGTCCTCGAAAACCAAGTATCGTTCGAACAGTATCCTTATGGAATCTTCTTCCAGTTGATCGCACCGGCTCTCTACACGGAGACCGAGACGGTCAACCAGGACCAGGCCGGCGTGTATCAGGATGTCACGCGCACGGACACGGCAGCGAGCCGCGCCACATTAGCAGGCCCGATCAGTATCGACGAATTTCGCCAGGGTCTGCTGACTGGCCCCGCCATTGTGGGTTCTCTGGGGCTCGGTTACGTGCTGCGCTGCAGCCAGAACTGGAAGTTCCAGGGCCTTGCGCTGGGAGACCTGGTCTACTCTCTTCCCCTTGCGCCAGGTGAGCAGCAACAGATCGTTGTGGAGGAACAGACCACAACTCTCAGGGTAACCGAAACGGAAGCCGTATTCGGCGCGGCGTCGAGCCAGGCTTCGTCCGCCAGCGACGAATCGACGCAGGCCAATTTCCAGTCCGCGTTTCGACAAGCGGCCCAGGGCGGGAGCAGCTACACCAGCGCCTCCGAAACAGGATCGATGAGCGTGGGCGGCGGTCTACTCGGGATTCTCGGCGGGCCCAGCGGCAGCTTGGGGGAGACCGTCTCCGGCGGATCCACCAATAACTGGATGGACGGGCTGCAGAATTACGCGAGCAATGCCTCGCAATCGGTCCAGACCTACTCCGAACAGCAGTCATTGACGCAACGACGCGCCCAACGGACTGCCATGCGGATGGCTTCCTCTTCCGAGTCCACGGCGGTCACAACCAAGACCATTACGAATCACAACAAGCTGCACGCGCTCACGATGCAGTATTTCGAAGTTCTTCGACTCTTCGATGTACGCACGACGTACGACGGAGTGACGCTGGTCTGTCTCGTGCCTCTGGACATCGTGTGGTTCCTGCCGCCCGGCCAAAAGGAACACCTCGACGACGTCATCACGGACAGCGATCTATCGAACGCCATCCAGTACGCGAGCCAGTTGAATAGCGCTCTGCATAGCATGGCCGCGCAGGTCCAGATGGCCATCGCTTTCGCATCCCTCCCGTTTCTGAGCGGGTTCGCCCAGAGCACGGTCACCAACGTGAATGCGCAGCTCGGTGCGGTCATCAACGAAGCGACAGCCCTCAATGGAATTTTGAGCGGTCTCGATGCCACATTTGCCATGCAGGCGAGCGAAGCGTCGCAATTGCTCGCTCAGGTCACGCAGGGCCAGACCTCAATCGGACTGTTCCTCGGATCCAGTCAGGTAACCGATCTTCAGAACGCTCTGGCATCCTTCACGTCCGGCTTCGGACTGGCGACAGCGTTGTATCAGCAGCTCTCAAACCCATCTGTCAGCGGTGGCATGACCCGGGAACAGGTATTGGATCGCTACTCGGGGCTGCTTGCTCACTCGGATGTGCTTAAGGCCTGGTTACCCTCCGAATTTGCCTCGGGTCTGTCGCGGCTGGAAAAATTTGCTTCCGACCCCAGGGCATCGCTGGTGCTCGATAGCCTGGCCGAAGACGTCATCCAATTCTCCGCCAACGCATCAGTGCTTCCGTTCGATCATATCTACGTGGCCGCCGTGACCCGTTGGGGCTCGCGGCTCGGGCCCGTGGAGATGATTCCGAATCCTCCCGTCACCGTCCCCGGCCAATTCGATCTCAGCAAGGCCTATAAGACGTCCGATGACCTCATGCAATACCTGCAAGGGCAGCGCAACCCCAGCAGTGCCACCACATCGGTACTGCAAGCCTCCATTGCGCTTCCGCGATCGCTCTCTCCATCGGATGTCGTGGGATTCGAGATCACGCACAACCTGGATAGCTTTACCTATCAGCTGGCGACGCCGCTCGATCTGTTCACATCGTTCTTTGGGACCAACGGAGCTGCGTGGCCGGCCGGAGTGCTCGGGGGCATCGGGGGACTGATCGCGCCGCCGGTGACGCCTCAGGCACAAACGTACTCGGCGGCACAGCTTGCCAAGGAACTGGGCCCACCCTATTTCTGGAACTTCCGCGCCGATCTCACGGCCAGCGTGAGAGGCAATCCGGAAAGCTATGTACAGCCTGACTCGAGCTTCATCGAGCTGCCGGCCGGGACTTACCCCATCCCCGCCGTGGAGGTTTCGCCGCTGCTCAAGTATTCGGACTTGATTCTCATCGAGAACACGCTGCAGCACGTTTTGCGAAATATGGTGCGCTACTCGAAGGCAGTGTGGATGTGGTTAACGCCGGAAGAGAGAGTCATGCTGCTCGAACCTTACCTGGTGTCGTTTCCAGGACTGTCGAGCACCATCCCGCTCTTGGATTGCATCGCGAATGTTGTGCTTGGATTCCATGGAAATTCCATGATGATGCCGTTCTCGATTCCGCAAGCGTTAGGGGACCAGCAAGGATGGCCATTGACCTCCGGGCAGCTGGAGGACTCGCTGTTGCGATTCCATCGCCAGAGCGCTCCGCACCAGGTGAGCCGCATGATGCTTCCTACCCGTGGCGTGCTGGGCGAGGCAATGCTGGGCCACTGCGCTTCCGGCGAAAAGATCGACTTGACCAGGTTCTGGAACTGGCAGGACTCGCCTGCCGACAGCGCGCCGGCGATCACGCCGGTGACGGTCCCGAGCAGTCAGGTGTCCACTCTGGCAACGGCGCAAGCTCCCAATCAACTAAGTGGGATGTTGCCGAATCTGATCAACAACACTTTGCAGGCCGCTCCGCAGCAGCCTAATACCAGCCTCTTGCAGTCCTTGATTACGGCTGCAATGGCCCAAAAAGGGATTGATCCCTCGACGATCACGGGGGCTAGCCAGCTTGCGACTCTTCTCGGGAGCACACAGAGTGCCGCGGCATCGGCGCGAGCAGATCAGGTGAAGGCCACAACGGACCTCACCTCGCAGGCCATCACAACCTTGGGGAAGATCGTGACCGGCCCCAGCTCCGGGGGCCAAGGCGGCAGTTCGGGCAAAGGCGGAAGTAGCAGTTCGGGGAATTCAGGCGGCTCCGGGAGTTCGGGTGGATCATCCACCGGCGACCTTCTGTCTGCGGTGCTGCCCATAGTCATTGCAGCGCTGATGTGAACGGAGACGGATCATGGCCCTTCCAGTCATCACCTCCATAGCACCGATTTCGGGCCCGGCGGCCGGTGGAACGATTGTTACGCTTACCGGCACCGGTTTCACCGGCGCGCTTGCAGTTGGCTTCGGCTCGACGGATGCGAGCGCGCTCTCGGTGATGAGCGACACCACGATGGTGGCCGTCAGCCCTGCGGGGACGGGCACGGTCAATGTCACCGTGGTGACACCCAATGGAAGGTCAGCGGTCAACGCTGCCGTCCAGTTCGGCTATGCAGGAGGCACGTCAAGCGGTGCGACGAGCTACTACGTCGATCCGGCGCTGACTTCGCAGATCGTGGGGAGCCTGATCAATTTGATCCAGGCGAACAATTCGCCCGACGCGATCGCCGCACAGTCGATCCTGATGCGGCGGCTTGCCCTCGAGGGCGACGTCGTCGGCTCTCGCATTCCGCCGCCGAAGAACATTTCGGAAATTGGCGGTTATCTGAACCTGCTGGGCACGCTCGGAGAAACTGCCATGCGCGAGCAGACTCTCGCCGGCATTCTGGGCGTGGCCGGCCCTACCCCCGCGCTCGGTTTCCAATCGGCGCAACCGCTCTCGATGGTCAGTGTGCCCAATGACCGGCCGGCGGGAACGGCACAGCCGAGTTTGCCGTTGTCGGTATTGGTCCGCAGCGACTTTTTGAACGCGTTTCTCGCTGCAATGAAGACTCTGCATGCGCAGGGGGCCACGCTGCCCTGTTCCGGGCCTGCCGCTATTGCGCCGCCGCCCGGCGGCCCAGGCTCCGCGCTGCCCTCCGACCTCTTGCTGTATCTTGGTCGGGTGCTGACGCTGGCGACCTCCGCTGCGCTGGTTGCGCCGGTCACTGATCCGCTGGTGTTAGCGCGGCCAGCCGGAAGCACTGGGGCTTTCGGGATCGGTGCCAATGTGCTGGCGGCAGGGAGCGTTGCGGTAGCTCCCGCGAACTACGATGCACTACAGATCAGCGGCAGCACTATTGCCACGATTTCGCTGACCGGTGCCAGCCTGGTGATGGCGGCGCCGTTGCTGGCAAATGCTGGGTTCTATTCGGCCTCTCCGTTTCCAGCGCCCACAACCCCGACCGACTCCGCCTGGGCGCGTCTGACGAACGTCACCGGACTAGTTGCCGGAACGACGTCTTATGGCGACGAGCTAGCCTTGCTTTATCCGCCAAGCGTCATTGCCGCTAGCGCGCTCGCGCCCGCACTAGGCTATGTCTGGAACGGGACTATTTTCGCACCTTGATGCGTGAACTGGAGCCAGGCGAACGACGGAGGGTACCGATCGTCGTGGGCAAGAGGTTAGTAAGGTAGGACCGATCTCGTTCCTACTGCGCGCGCCCGTGCCTGTCGACTTTGCTCGAATCAACTTCTGGTTTGTCGGCATTCGGTCGTCATCGAAGATTGGGGACATGCGGGCCGGTAATGACAAGGCGGCTTCTTGCCAGCAATCGGTCGATCACTGCTAGCGCGTTTCCTAGTACTGATCTGATAAAACTTTCTAGAAGAGGCTTCGAGCCAGCGTCATCCTTGGGAGTAATTCCGATTTGCCCGACACGAGAGAATAATCTGGGGTTGGTTCGATTGCCTGGAGCCGTGGTCCGAGGTCCGAACATCGATCATTACCATCTCACTCCGCTTTAAGCCAACGCGTAGAGATACTCGACGAAGGAGCGCACCGCTCCATCAATCCCCGCGACCTTTGCATTGTTAGAGTCGATCAGATAGTACTCATTCGGAGCATGTGCGCCGGTCCCGTGTCCCACTCCAAAATGTCCGGCGGGAAGATTGAGAGGTTCGGAAGTGAAGATGTATCCCGGCCAGGAGCCGGCGGATCGGGGCCACAGCACAGGGTCTAGGCCGAGCTTGCGGTAGGTCGCAATTTGCGCCTGGATGAGCTTCGCATCCTGCGAGGTCTGTGTCGGATCGTAGCCGCCACCCATGTTGACCTCGATGTCGCCAAAGCCGTGTTTGGCAAGATGCTCCTTAAGCAGCGCCAGCGTACCGGTAGCCGTCATGTCAGGCACCAGTCGCATGTCAATCTTCGCGACGGCGCGATGCGGCAGAACGGTCTTGCCACCGGGACCCGTGTATCCACCGACCAAGCCCTCGATATTGATCGTAGGCTTGGATTCTAGCAGCACGAGCGAGTCAAGCCAGTTTGTGTCATGCACCCAATGCTCAACGCCTAGCTGCTTCTTGACCGTGGCTTCATTGCGGCGAGCGGCGGCATTCTGAATCATCTTCATTTGCGCGGTACTGAGCGGCTTGGCTTTATCAAAGAAGCCCGCCACAGCAGGCGTGTGGCCATCGGACTCGATGAGCGTGTTGAGCGCTTGCACCAGGTGCCACGTGGGGCTGTCCACCTGTGCCTCAAGGCTGGAGTGAACATCATGTTTGGGCCCTCGTCCCCATCGCTCTCCGCTGGAAATCAGCTCGAGCTCAACTACGCCCTTGGCGCCTAGTGAAATCTGTATGCCTCCATCGGCGTCCTGGCCCGCTTCTGGTATGAACACGCCCATGCATTTCTTCAACGCAGCGGTGACCTTGGGTTGGCGGACAACCTCGGGAAAGTGGGTCGAACCAATCTCTTCTTCACCTTCACAGACGAGCACGAGATTTACGGGCAGTTTTTTCCCCGCTGCCTTGAAGGCGCGAAGGGCACCGAGGAAGGCCGTTTCAGGCCCCTTCTGGTTCACAGCGCCGCGACCGACGCAGATCCTGCCCAAGCCTTCTTTCTCCACGATCCGGCCTTCAAGCGGTGGCGAAGACCACTCCGAAGGGTCAAACTGTTTTACGTCGTACATAAAATAGATGCCGACGGTGGTTGCCGCACCTGCATCCAAAGTGCCGAAGACCCCAGGCTTGCCCGATGTTGGCACAATTTCAAGGTTTGCGAATCCTGCATCGCGAGCGAGTTGTGCCATATAGTCAGGGCCCTGCGGATAGTTGCGGTTCTCGGCCGCGATCGAGGGTAAAGCGATCCAGTCCTGCAGTCGCTTCACGTTCTCGTCATGCATCTTCGGTACTTGGCTCAGCACCGACTGGAGGTCGAGATTGTCTGCAGAAAAAGCAGAGATTGGCAACGCGGCGAAGGCGGCTCCTGCAAGCGCGCCGTGGATGAACTCGCGACGATTGAAGGCGTTATAGATCGAGTCAGTCAATGCTTCCTCCATGGCCCGAACAAAGGTGACCATCCGTTGTTGGACGCAGATTAACTTCTTGGGAAGAGAATCATCCGCCTTTTGTCGACGGTCATCATACCAGCTGGTTCCCCAACAGCAAGTAATCTTCTCTAATGGAGGTGGCGAGACAACTCTCGATTCGTCGACCAGCCGGAAGCTATCCAGAAACGAGCTTGGGGGAAGTGATGACCAGGATGGCTACCGTTGGGCAGGCGGGGCGATCCGTGTTCTGTCGATCATTCGCTGGGGACTGATCCACCCCATCCTTCCCGCGGCCGAAGCCTTCGGTCACTCATCTGCTCGATCCTGCTGGCCACTTTCGCCACTTGATCGAGGGAAACCGATGAGGGTAATGGCCCTCTGCCCAGGTAGCGGGACACGTATGCCGCGCTTGAGCCAGCTAAGCCGCGGCGCGTTGTCACGATAAACGCGGTAGTTTCTGCTTCGATCTCTACCGCTCGGCCATCCAAGTCGGCTCGGCTTGGCCACCAGTGGTCGCGATCGGTGCCCAAGTGACCAAGGTAGATGTGTGCCAGTTCATGGCATAGGACGCCGTACTGGCTCGGTTCGTCCAATCCGGTGTGAATAGCTATTCTCATCTTCCAGTCGCCAGTGCCACGAGCCATGGTGGCAAAGCCAGCGTTAGTCGAAGACAATGTCTTGAAATCCACACGAATCCGATCATGGGTCGCAGCATTCCGGACAGTGCGATGCAGCCAGTCCGCGGTCCACAGACCTTCAAATCGCGCGAATTTATTCAACTCTTGCGGCAGGGCATTCCCCTCTGTCTCGTCCAGGCCGTAGACCAGCATCACGGGATGCATAGGAGCAAGAATCAGCATAGGACGAGCATCTTCTTTGAGGTTGCGAGCAAAGCGGTTGCACCAATCACGTTCCGTCGCATAAAAGCTGCAGGTTGGGTTCTGCAAACGCACGAGCATATTGTTGTAGGGTGCATAATCCCTGAACCTTGCCATGAAAACAACCATCTCTCGGAACTGTTCCGAATACTGGTAAACCTTGCTGTGACGTAGCAGTGAATCGATACTTGAGGCAATCTCCTTCTTGGGAGCGTCGGCGCCTCTTAGGGCCGCGTCGAGATCTCCCGATTCTGTTAGCGATTCCAAATAGCCGCGCCATGCCTTCTTCGAGGCTGAGGCCGACTTCAGTTCGCTGACGGCCGCTTTGAGAGACCAACGAGCTTTCCACCCAAGTTCGCGTTCGATGATGTTGACGAGGTCCCAGGCGGAAGGTTGCTGATGGTTGCAAAGCACGCCAACTACAACGTCCACGACCTTTTGAAAACTGGGTGCTTCTTCGTTTGTAAAAAGCGCAATTTGGTTGACATCCGCCATGATTCCTCGCTCGTTCGCCGCTACTGTAAGGTTCACGAACGCTATGACCAGCTAATCTGCTCGTGGTGTTTCTGCTCGTGGAACTTTACAAACTCGGAGGTGCCAGATCAAGCGAAATTCTTTGCGCGGCTGGGAGAACGAATCCGCAAGTTGCGGAAAGCCCGAGGTTTCAGCCAAGAGGACATGATCTCGTTCGGCTTCTCCGCGAGGCATTGGCAACAGATAGAAGCCGGAAGGCCCATCACTCTGACCACCCTCCTTAGGATCTGCGAAGTCTTTCGCGTACCCGCGGCTCGCTTGCTGCAGGGCCTCGATAAAGGCATCTATTGACGTTAGCTTTCAGCCCCTTTGCCTGGAAGGGGCGTCCCTCGGCCCAGATCCTCAGCTAAGCAATTTTGGGCAAGCCTGCAAAGGCCCGCTGCGCTGTACCTTTGCTCACTCCTAGCTCGGCCTCGATGTGTGACCACGACCGGCCAGAAGCACGAAGAGAGGCAATCCGTGAAGCGTCCACAATCACGCGCGGTCTCCCCAGTCGTCTTCCTTTGGCACGTGCATTCCGTAGCCCCGCACGGACCCGCTCCTGGATCAATGCCCGCTCGAATTCGGCCATGGCACCGATGATCTGAAACATCAGCCGGCCTGATGGAGTGCTTAGGTCCAGGTTGTCGCGCAGGCTGACGAAGGCCACGCCAAGTGCTGCGAGTTCGGCCAGCGCGTTGACCAGGTGCTTCAGGGACCTGCCAAAACGGTCGATTTTCCAGACCAGGACTGCGTCAAACCGCCTGCGGCAAGCATCTGACATAAGTCGATTGAGCGCTGGCCTGGACTCCTTGCAGCCTGAGACTCCTTGGTCTGTGAATTCCTCCACGATCTGCCAGCCGCGGCGCCCCGCATATTCCCGCAGTTCGGCGAGCTGCATTTCCGGATCCTGATTGTTGAGGGTGCTGACTCGGGCGTAAAGCGCAACCCGAGCGATGGGAGGAGTAGATTCGTGAGTGAGAGTGGTGCTACGTTGCTGTCTAGCCATTGTTGCCTCCTGTATAGGCGACTCTTGGTTAGCGCCGTGTCGGTGCTGGTAACACCGGTGCGGCGCGTTTTTTAGTCGTAGCGGCTTTCTTCTAGCAGTGCTAGAAAGTCCACTTTTAAAAACTGTGCCCAAAATTGTGCCCAGTGGCCGCTTGGATGCGTTGAATTCCAAGTTGGGGAGAAGCGCTGAAACCCGCATATTTACTAGCCAATCTCAATACCTCCAAACTCCGCTAAAGTGTTGATTCTTCGTGAAACCAATCTTCGGGACCAGGGG
>CAVQHM010000001.1:0-168099 GCA_963712295.1 uncultured Acidobacteriaceae bacterium | reverse complement strand
AGCCCGTTACCGTTGCTTCCTTCCGGACCTGGCGGGGTCGGCGGGAAACGTCGGCGAAACCGATGCCTGACTCTTTATCTTAGCAAGAGATCGCCGAAAACAGGAATGGACGCTCGGGCTTCTTCGACTATCATCGAATCACGCTATGGCTGAGTCTGAATGCGCCACCTGCAAGAAACTGAAAGATCGTGAGACCAGCGCCCACGCCGCATGGACTTCCCATCTCTTCCGCAATGAAGTCAAGCCGAGGCTTTCAGAGAAGGCAAAGCGGAAGCATCAGAAAGAAGAAATGGAAGCGTATCAGGAAGCTCACAAGGCGCGCCTGGCTCATGCGAAGACATGCCCAACCTGCATGTCCACCCTGTAAGTATTGCAGGGGCCAAGTTCATAGGTCCTTCGCTTCGCTCAGGATGACAATCCACACTTGCGCCGTTATTTTTCGGCGGACGATCTAGCGCACGACCAGCACTTCCCGTATGGCATCGCGCGCCAGGAAAAACTTGATCGAAGCGAAATCGCGGAAGAGGTTTTCAATGTGCCGGTTGTTGAACACGCGCTGCAGGCGCGGGGATTGCTTTTCGGACGCGGGGCGGCCGGGCGGCGTCACCTTCACTTCTTGCATCTCCAGCAGGTCGGTACCAGTCACGTGATAACGATAGCAGGTCGAGTCTGGGCCGGCGTCGCGGGTGTGAAAGAACGCCAGCAGGTATCCGCCCGGCTTCATCACCGACCACAAACGGTCGATGGTCGGCTTCACCAAGCTCTCTTCCATGTAGTCCGGCAGATTCCAGCACAGCACCACGTCGAAGTGAGCGTTCGGGTACACCAGGTTCTCATCCAGAAACTTCTTGCTGTCCAGAACCGAGTTGCCGGCGCTGTCCTGCATGCGAAGCGCGGGATCCAGCGACGACCACAGCAGGTCTTCGCTGTAAATCTTGTGTCCCTTGCCGGTAAAGAAACGGATGTTGCTGGCCGAGGTTGCGCCCATGTCGAGCACGCACAACCCCTCCTCGGTATTCAGCAGGCGTGAGATTTCCCCGATGCCGCTCGACCGGCGGGTTAACTTCTGCGGGACTGCGGAATCCGCGGTCCGGTTCGAAGAGCTGCGAAAGAATTTCATTACGTTGTCAGAAACCGATGCCATCCTAAGGATCAAGGACCCTGCGCGCCCGAAGGCGTCGAGCTGCGAACTGCGGGCTTCGAGCAATCCTTGCAACGTCTACTCGTAGCTCGCGGCTCGCCGCCTTCACTTGGACGCGGGCGTTGCCGCCTTTCCCGCTTCTTTCTGAATATCGACCTTCCCCTTCAGGAACGCGCCCTCTTCAATGGCGATGCGTTGCGTGGTCAAATCGCCAGTCACCACCGCCGATTTTCGCAACTCCACGCGATCGGAGGCGTTCACCGCCCCATCCAACTTACCCTGAATCACCACGGCTTTCGCGGTGACGTCGGCCTTGATGTTTCCGTTCGGCCCGACCGTCAGGCTGTGGTTGCGGAGCTCGATTTTGCCTTCGACATTGCCATCCACATACAAGTCTTCGGATCCGGACAGCTCTCCCTTGATCACCACCGATTTGCCAATGTGGGCGAACTCTCCGGTTTGCGGAGCATCCATGGCCTGGCCTCCATCTTCCTCGCGCTCTGGTCGCCGCGAATTCACTGATTGTAAATCATCGGCCCAGTTCGAAGGCGGATTGCTGGCGGGAAATCGTTCTCCGTCAGGAACTTACCGCAGCGGGGGAAAGCGGCATCCCGATGCAACCTTCCGTTTGTTACCATCGTCGTAACGGGATCAACGTGGGCACCCCAGTCATGGCGACCATCAACTTTAGTTCGCGCAACCCCATCGCCCACAGCATTGCACAAACCAGCGCCTGCATTCTGTTGCTTGCCGGGGCCGGTTTCGGAGGCCAGCCCGCGACCGTTTCTTCCTATCCGCATCCGGCGGCGTTGGTACGCAAAGCGGTACAGAACGAAATCAGGGCCGCCAATAACGAGGGCGCTCACTTTCTGTTTCGCGGCACCAAGACGACGCCTAAGGGATCCACGACGAAACTCTACGTCGAGACCAAGGAGGCCACTGCCGGCCTGGTGATCGCCAACAACGGCAAGCCTCTGACTCCCGACGAGCGCCGGGCGGAAGAGGCGCGCGTAGAACGTTTCGTCGAGCATCCGGAAGAATTACGGAAGAAGCGCGAGCAGGAGCGCGACAGCGCCGAGCGCACTCTACGCATCATGCGTGCGCTGCCCGATGCCTTTCTGTTTGAGTATGTGGGGGAAGAACCCGGATCGGAAGGCATTGGCCGGGTCGGCGACCCCCTGATCAAGTTGACGTTCCGACCAAATCCCCGCTACCAACCGCCCTCGCGCGTGGAGGAAGTTCTGACCGGAATGCAAGGCTACGTGCTGGTGGACGCCGTCCGCTACCGCATTGCCAGCATTGAGGGCACGCTCTTCAAGGACGTCAGCTTCGGCTGGGGGATCCTCGGACGCCTCGACCGGGGCGGCCGCTTTGTGGTTCATCAGCAGGTGGTTGGCGGCAACTTCTGGGAAATCTCAAGCATGAACTTGAGCTTCACCGGAAAAATTCTGCTGGTAAGAAATCTCTCCATCATCTCGACGGAAATTTTCAGTGGCTTCAAGCAGGTTCCGTCAGACCTGACGTTCGCCCAGGCCCTGGAACTGCTGAAGCGGGAGGAGGCCACCTCGGCCGACAATCGCGCCGCCGGCAGACTCGCCCACAAGTGACGCATCAACGGTGCTGCCAACAGCTTTCATGAATTGTCATCCTGATATGAATTGTCATCCTGAGCGAAGCGAAGGACCTGCTGTCTCACGCTCCAGGCAAAAAGCAGGTCCTTCGCTTCGCTCAGGATGACAATTTATGGGAGGACGACAATGATGGATGGATGACAATTCATGGGTGGTGTCGTTCCTGCATGAACAATTCACCGAGGGCTCTCAGGCCTTTCCCCCGCGAAACGTCTCCTCGCGCACGGTGAATTTCCGCACCAAATCGTCGCGCACGCTGTAGCCCGTCCCCAGCGCGTCGCTGATGGCAATCATTCCGTCGGCGCGCACTTCCACTTCAGGTTCGATGATGTCCTGTTTCCAATAACGCTTCGACGCCGACACGTCTCCGGGCAAGCGGAAATTTTCGAGCGTCGACAACGCGATGTTGTGCGCCCGCCCCACTCCCGACTCGAGCATCCCGCCGCACCACACCGGAGCGTTGTGTTGCACGGCAACATCGTGTACCTTCTTCGCCTCGCCGAAGCCGCCGACGCGTCCTACCTTGATGTTGATGATCCGGCAGGCGCCAGTTTCGAGGGCAAAATCGGCGTCGCGAGCATTCAGTATCGATTCGTCCAGACAGATTGCCGTCTGGATCGCTTTCTGCAACCGCGCATGAAGATAGATTTCGTCGTTCCACAACGGCTGCTCGATCATCAGCAGCTTGAAGGCATCGAACTTGCGCACATGCTCAACCTCGTCGAGCGTATAGGCGGAATTCGCATCCACACTGAGAACAATATCCGCCCAGCGGGCGCGGATCTTCTCCAGCACATTCAGATCCCATCCCGGCTTCACCTTGATCTTGATCCGCCGGTATCCCGCCGCCAACTCCGTTTCGATTTTCTGCAGGAGTTGTTCGGGCGTGTCCTGAATGCCGATCGAGACGCCGCAGCCGATCTCACGCCGGGTCCCTCCCAGTAATTTCCAGAGTGGCAGTTGCTTCTGCCGCGCTTCCGCGTCCCACACCGCATTTTCGAGCGCGGCCTTGGCCATGCGGTGGCCGCGGATTCTCGAAAACCGCGCGGCGCAATCGCGGCCGCCCGGCAACTCGCTCTGAAGCAGTAAAGGCGCCAGATAATTCTTGATCGTGGGCCATGCGGTTTCGGTCCATTCCGGGCTGTAATAAGGATCTTCCCCGGCGACGCACTCGCCCCACCCGCGGACTCCGTCGGCCTCAACACTCACCAGCAGGATGCGGCGGCTGTAAACGCGGCCAAAGCTCGTTTCAAAAAAATGCACGAGCGGCATGTGAATTTCACGCAGAGTTACAGATTCGATTTTCATGACGTAGGGATCGCTGAAGGACTGGCAAGTATAGAAGGGCGTCCCAGCAAGGGCAAGCGTTTTGCTCCATTGAATAATTGTCATCCTGAGCGAAGCGAAGGACCTGCTGTTTTGTGGTGCGCGAGAAAGCAGCTCCTTCGCTTCGCTCAGGATGACAATACAAAATATGCTGCAGATTCACGGGACACAACCTTAATATCGCCAGCCTTCGTCCCAGTTCCCCAACAGGAACCGCCCATTCCCGTTCGCGTCGCGCTCATAGCCGAGCACGCTCAGTCCGTCGGCAAGCGCCCGGCTGAACCGCTCACGATTCCTTGTTTGCACCTCGAGCGCCTGCGCGCGGGTCGCCGCCGCACCCTTCCATGCATAGATTTCCGCCGGCACGTCGATGCGAGCGCGGCATTCGAACTTCGCGCGCGGACCCTCCGCCAAGACCGCCTCAACCCGCTTGGACCTCATCCACCACTCCGCCACCAGCCGGTCGCTGGGCAACCCGCCCTGCAGCGGGGACGACGTGAGCCCATACTGATTCACGCTGTAGCGCCGCGCGATCGCACCCAGCTTCTCGATATTCAAGTAGGCGTTCTTGATCTCCAGCGGATCGAACGTCCACTCCATCAGCTCGATCCCTCTCGCCAGCGCATCTTCACGCTGATAAAGCTTCATCCGCCGTCCCAGGCCCTCATTGCGATATTGCTGGCGGACAGCCAGCATCTGCGAGTGCAGATAGCAGTGCCCGTTTCGGATTCCCGGGAGCGCGAGCGCGAAGCCGATCAGTTCCTTTTTGTCGTGCGTGCCGGCGAAAGCTCCAATGACCTGCCCGCCAATCTTCGCCGCCACCACGAAGATCCGCACGGGAACCAACTCCGCATCCGAAAACTTCCATACCTCTTTTTGCAGCGCAAAACAGGCCTGCATCTCCGCAATCGCTTCACATGTGCGGATCGTCACCGCGCTCGGCCTGTTTCCCGTCGGCGTTCCCGTGCCGGCTCCGGTCACGCTGGTTTCTCCTGCTGCTTCGCTTCTTGCCATAGGGTTTCCAGTTCGTCCATCGACGCCTGCTGCGGCGTTCGGTCGCTCGCGCGCAGACGCTCCTCCATCCATTGAAACCTTCGCTTAAACTTGCGATTCGTCTTCCGCAACGCCGACTCGGGGTCGAGCGACAAATAGCGCGCAACGTTCACCAGGACGAACAACATGTCTCCCACTTCATCTTCGACGCGCGCGCGCAGCTCCGACGGAAGCTGGGGTTTTCCCGACCCGGCAATTCCCTCCCCCAGCGATTTGCCTTTGGAAGATTGCCCCTTGGAATGAAGCGCCGGCACAGCCTTCAGTTCCTCACGCAACTCCCCGGTCTCTTCTTCGAGCTTGGCAAAGAGGCCTTCCATCTCCGGCCAATCGAATCCGACGTGTGCCGCGCGCGAGCTGAGTTTATAAGCTTCCATCAGCGCGGGCATTTTCGACGACACGCCCGCCAGCACCGATTGTTCAGAGCCAGATGGTTCGGAGCCAGATGATTCGGAGCCAGTTTGCGGATCCACAACTTGCGCGCCGTCAGCCTGCTGCGCTTGATTGTCTCCGCGCGCCGCCACCCGTTTCTTTTTTTCTTCCGCCTTCAGCGCCTCCCAATTGCGCAGCACTTCGGCGGGAGTGTCCGCTTTCACATCGCCAAACACGTGCGGATGCCGGTCGACCAGCTTGTTCGAAAGCCGGTCGAGCACGTCATCCACCGAAAAATGTCCCTCCTCGCTGGCCATCTGCGAATAGAACAGCACCTGCAACAGCAGGTCGCCCAATTCGCCGGTCAGCTCCGGCCAATCCCGATTGTCGATGGCTTCAAGGACTTCGTAGGTTTCTTCCAGTGTGTAGGGCTTGATGGTGTCGAAAGTCTGCTCACGGTCCCAAGGGCATCCGCCCGGAGCCCGCAGCCGCGCCATGATCTGAACCGCTCGCTCGAATCGTTCGCCGGTGGTGGACATCCTGTTCAATGTAAATGACGCGAATTGCGGGAGCAATGGCGGTGGATGCTCGTGTGGGGACGGGCGCCTCGCCCGTCCAGGCCGAGCAAAGCTCGTCAGCGCTCTTCGCCGCCGCCATTCGTCAAACCTCTACCGCAACGACCGAATCAGCAATTCCGTTTCGTCCGAGATGATTGCATCCAAGCCCCAGCCGGCAAATTCGCGCATGCGCGAGGCGCGATTCACGGTCCACACCATGATTCTCTTCCCCGCTGCGTGAACCTGATCAACCAGTTGCGGACTTGCCAGCGTGAACTGCGGAATCACCCATTCCGCGGGCGTTTCGCGCCAACTTCGAAGTTGATCCTGCGAATCGCAAAGAAATCCCAGCGGAATCGCCGAGTCGAGATCGTGGATTGCCGTGAGCACATCAGGAAGGAAAGACGAAACCACGTATCCCTTTTGCGGCGCATACTCGCGCAACCCGGCGAGCAACAGCCGCTCAAGCCCCGCAACTTTCAACTCGATATCGAGAAACGCCCGGTGGGAAAATTGCCGCAGAACCTCTTCCAGAGCAGGCAGCACCAAGCTTTTCGAAGCCGTCTCCTCAATCTTCATACCGCCGACAGTCGCGTCGTGGCAGATCACGGCCAGCTCGTCGGCGGAAAGGCGCACGTCAAACTCAAATCCGTCGCACCCATGCTGCAAGCAAAGCTCGAACGAAGCCAAAGTATTTTCAGGAATTTGCCGGCAAGCGCGCGCTCCACGGTGTCCCAAAAGAAGAGGTGTGATGGGAGTTCTCAGTTCTCAGTTCTCAGTTCTCAGTTCCGGTTCTCTTTCGCCTCTGACTGAGAACTGAGAACTGGGAACTGAGAACCGGGTTTTCAGTCCAGATCGAAATCCCGGATCGGCTTCCCCGTATCCGGCGTTTCTTTGGCCTTCTTCACTGCCTCCTGGAATTTCTTCTCCAGCAACTCCGAAGCATGCTTTTGCGCTTCCATCGATTGGCGGAAGATCGAATCACGGCGGCTGTCCTGCTCTTTCATGGCGCGTGCCGCTTCTTCCATGTCGTTGAAAGTTTTCGGCTTGACCGGTGCGGTGTGCGCGATGATGCTGCGCGTTGCGGCGTCGATTTTCATGACCGCGCCGCAGCAGGGGCACGTCACGTCAAAATTGGATTCACGTTTCACAACGCGATCATACCGCAATCGAGGTCAGCGCGGGGTCAGCGCGGCGTGAGGCGAATCGGCAGAACGTGGAACAGATACAGCAACTCCCAACCCAGCAGCACGATCGACACTACCACCACCAGAATGGCCAGAGTCTCGCCGAAGTTCAGGCCGCTCTTCTGCTCCTCAAAGCGGCGCGCCCCAAGGCTCAAAATGTTCAGCGTGGCAAAGCCAAACACCAGCGCCCAGAGAATGTTGTAAATTTCGTCGCGGCTCGATCGCAGCAGGAACATCGCGGGCAAGACTGCGGCCGCCAGCGCATGCAGGGCGCCGCCAGAGAATCCTGGCCAGACGCGCACGTGACCCAGCGCCAGAAACAACGATGCGCAACTTCGACGCGCGGTAGTGACGGTTCCCAGGGTCATCCGAGAATCTGATACTACCGTGTTTGCCGTGCCAAAGTCAGCCAAAACCCAAGAAAACGAACCTCACAAGTTCACTGCGGTTGATTTTCTCCAGACTGTCGCAGAGGATAGTACGCGATGATCGTCAACTTCGCCGAGCGGGCGCACAACCACAACTGGGAACTCGACCCCGTTATCCGGTCCCTGCTCGATACCGATTTCTACAAACTGCTGATGCTCCAGTTCATCTGGAAGCATTACCCGAAAACCCGCGTGTCGTTCTCCCTCTTGAACCGCACGACTTCGGTGCGACTGGCGGAGATGTTCCCGCGCGAGGAACTGCTCCACCAGATGGAGCACGTTCGCGGCCTCCGCTTTCGCAGGTCGGAACTGGTCTGGCTCGCGGGCAACACGTTCTATGGCCGCAGCGGAATTTTTGAACCCGCGTTCCTGGAATGGCTGGAGCGTGATTTTCGATTGTCGGACTACGAACTAACGATCAAAGATGGACAGTTCGATCTCACCTTCGACGGCCTTTGGACCGAGACCACGATGTGGGAGCTCTATGCGCTTTCCATCTTGACGAGCTCAAGACGCGGGCAGGGATGAAAAGGCTGCGACGAGTTCGGCCTCGACATCTTGTATGCTCGGGCGAAAACCAAGCTCTGGAACAAGATCGAGCGGCTGCGCGGAGTCCCCGACCTTGCCGTGGCCGACTTCGGAACCCGGCGCCGTCACAGCTTCCTGTGGCAGGAATATGTAGTCGAGGCCATGGCGGCGAATCTGGGCGCGGCCTTTACTGGGACTTCCAATGCCTTCCTCGCCCATAAGCACGATCTCGAAGCCATCGGAACCAACGCGCATGAGATCCCCATGGTTCTCGCCGCGCTCGCACCCGATGACGATGCCATTAGGGCTTCACAGTACCGCGTTCTCGAGTTGTGGCAGGCGACCTACCATGGCGCCCTCCGCATCCTGCTGCCGGATACTTTTGGAACCACGCAATTTCTCGAGCACGCCCCCGACTGGGTGGCCGATTGGACCGGCCAGCGCATCGACAGCAAGAATCCCTACATCGCCGGCGACGAATATATCGAATGGCTCAAAGCCCGCGGTCGAAATCCGCAGGAGAAGCGCCTCATCGCTTCCGACGCGCTCGACGTGGATGACATCCTCGGCCTGCACGCCTATTTTGGCGGAACGCTCGCAAGCGGAGCCAACATCAACGACTTCGGAGCCGCCGCCGATTTCCACGATCCGAAAAAATGGACGCCGGGACGCCGCATTCGTTTCAGCGCCGGTTGGGGCACGTTGCTCACCAACGATTTCCGCGGCTGCGATCCCGCGGGCAGCAGCGACTTTGATCCCGTCAGCCTGATCTGCAAGGTTTCCACGGTTGAAGGCAAGCCTGCGGTGAAGCTCTCTGATAACTACGCCAAGGCGCTCGGCACACCAGCGGAAATCGAGCGCTATCGCCGAGTATTCGGCACCGCCGGAATCAGCGACCTGCCCGTGATCACGTGATCACCGGAGGAGGCTTTCTTTAAAAGGGCAACCGCGCCACGAAGCAGGACCGAAAGGAAGGGGTACCTGTGCGACTGGGTGGGCGGCCAGAGGGCAGCAGTCAAACCCACGACTCCTAGACCGGCCATAAACATGGAAGAATACCCTTTTCTCTATGGTACCGCGTGGAAGGAAGACCGCACCCCTGCTCTCGTTGAACTCGCGCTTCGCACAGGTTTCCGCGGCATCGACACCGCGAATCAGCGCCGTCACTACTTCGAAGCTGGAGTTGGTCAAGGGCTGGCTGCCGCTTATCGCGCAGGAGTGGTAACGCGCGACGATCTTTTTCTGCAAACGAAGTTTACTTACCGGTCCTTTCAGGACCACAGACTTCCCTTCGATCCCGCAGCCTCTCTTACGGCTCAGGTTGCACAGTCGCTGGCCAGTTCTCTGGACCATCTCGCAACCGACCACATCGAAAGCTACCTGCTTCACGCCCCGTCCTCCAATTCCGATTGGACGGAGGCGGACGCTGAAGTCTGGGAGGCAATGCGCGGCGAACGCAATGCGGGACGCACGCGTCTCCTCGGCGTGAGCAATGTTTCTCGCCTCCATCTGCAGCGGATGGCAGACAGCCGTACCGAACTGCCCGCGTTCGTCCAAAACCGCTGCTACGCCCGTCTCGGATGGGATCGCGAAGTCCGACAGTTCTGCCGCGAGTACCGCATCTGTTATCAAGGATATTCACTGCTCACGGCAAATCAGGAAGTGTTACACCATCCGCGGATTGCCGATTTGGCCGCAAGAGCGAAAGTAACTCCGGCCCAGGTCGTGTTCAAGTTCGCTCGTGAGATAGGAATTCTTCCGCTAACCGGCACGTCAAACGCCGAACACATGAAGCAGGATCTGGCGAGCCGCGACGTCGCCCTTCCACCGGAGGCCCTGCAACTAATCGAGTCTCTTTCGAGCTGACCCTGCTCGTGTGAAGACGGAGCCTCGCCCGTCCAAGTCGAGCGATCGCCATTGCAGGAGCAATGCGGTTCATGGTTACCGCGCCTCCGCCACCGCTTCGCGTTCGCCCACCTGCTGCCGCCACATCGCGTAGTACAAACCTTTCTGGTCGAGCAACTCCGAGTGCCGTCCCGATTCGACGATGCGTCCACGCTCCAGCACATAGATGCGGTCGGCATGCATCACCGTCGACAGGCGATGCGCAATCAAGATCGTAATCGCCTCCTGATTCGTCGCGACCTCGCGAATCGTCCGGCTGATTTCTTCTTCTGTCAGCGAATCCAGCGAAGACGTCGCCTCGTCGAACACCAGCAACTGCGGATGCCGCAACAGCGCCCGAGCAATCGAAAGCCGCTGCTTCTCGCCTCCCGAAACCTTCACGCCGCCTTCGCCGATCAACGTGTCCAAGCCGCGATCGGCGCGCGAAAGAAGGCTGTGCGTGGCGGCTTGATTCAGAACCTCCATGCATTCCTCGTCCGTCGCCTTCGGATTCACAAAGAGCAGATTCTCGCGAATCGAGCCCGAGAACAGCTGCGTGTCCTGGGTGACAAAGCCGATCTTCTCCCGCAGCAAATCCAGGTCCACGCGATTCGATGGAATCCCGTTGTAAAGAATCTCGCCCGCTTTCGGAGCGTACAACCCCACCAGAAGTTTCACCAGCGTCGACTTCCCTGCCCCGGACGGCCCTACAAAGGCAATCGTGTCTCCGCGCGCCGCGCTGAAACCGATCTCATCCAGGGCCAGCGCCGAAGAACTCTGATGCTGGAAACTAACCTCTTCAAACTGCAGCGTCATCAGTTCCTCAACCGGCTCCGGATCGGCTGGCTTCGGATCCCGAGGTGTGTCGAGAATTTGCTGAAAATTCTGCAGCGAGACTTCCGTTTCGCGATAAATATTGATGACGTTTCCCAACTCCTGCAGGGGGCCAAAGATGAAGAACGAATAGAACATCAGCGCGAAAAATTGCCCGATCGAGATTTGCTGACGGAAGATCAGATAGAGCATGAAAAACAAAATGCTGGTGCGCAAGGCGTTAACGGCCGTCCCCTGGACAAAACTCAAACTTCGCAGATACTTCACCTTCTTCAGTTCGAGCTTGAGGATCTTTGCCGTGATGCCATTCAGACGCCCCACTTCCTGATGCGCCAGACCCAGGCTCTTCACCAATTCAATGTTACGCAGCGATTCGGTGGTCGAACCCGCCAGCGCTGTGGTCTCCGCAACAATCGTCTTCTGCATCTTCTTGATCCGCTTGCTCAGCACCGAGCTGATAACTCCAAGCAGGGGAACCGTAAGGAAAAATACCGGAGCGATCGCCCAGTGCACCCGGAAGGCGTAGACCATCACAAAAACGATGCCAATGAGCGAAATAAACAGCACATTGACGGCAGCGGTAATAAACCGCTCCACGTCGCTGCGAACTTTTTGCAGCTTACCCAGCGTCTCCCCGCTGCGCTGGTCTTCAAATACCTGGTAGGGCAAATCGAGCGAATGCTGGATCCCGTCCGAGTACATTCGCGCGCCCAGGCGCTGCACAATCACGTTCACGAAATAGTCCTGAAAGTTCTTCGCCACACGCGACACAAATGCCACTCCCGCCATTGCCAGCAGTAAAAGCCCCGCCCCGCGGATGAACTGCCCCTGCGTGTACTGGTGATATTTGGTGGCATAGCTGTCGATCACATGCCGAAAAATCAGCGGATCAAGAAGGGAAAAAATCTGGTTGGTCGCGGCCAGCAAAAGTGCGGCCACAAATAGTTTCCAGTAGTGTTTGGAATATTGGTAAAGAAGGTTCATAGGCGTCGGCGCGCAAGGTCAGAAGTAAAGGCGCGAGCAATGCCGTTTAGATGGCACGCCGACGTTTTCGATTCAGGAAACCGCCCCGTCCGCACAGCCGGCGGCAAGGTTCAGAATAGTTTGCCATTAAGCTGTCCCAGTGTTCGCCAGCGCTTCCACCGCTTCCCACGTCGTGCCAAACATCATGAAAACATCTGTCAATTTGGTGATTTCCATGACCTTGGACACTCGCGGCTTCAGTCCTGTCAGCACCAGGTATCGTCCCATCTTCTGATGGGATACGTGCGCTTTCACCAGCGACCCCAAGCCCACCGAATCGATGAAAGGGACATCCGACAAGTCCAGGATCATCGTCTCCGCGCTCTCGTGGCCCACCGCCCGCTCGAATTGGGGCGCGGTTTCCACCGTGATGGGCCCGCTCAGCAGCAGAATCCGCTGATCTTCCGCCACCCCTTCATAGCGTTCGACGGTTAGTTCCTGCAATCCCATGGGAGGGGATTGTAGGCCACAACGCTCTCCCTGTCACGGCCGCAAATGTAAATTTTTGTCGAGTTTTCGAGTCGCTCTCCCGGGCCCCACGACTTTCGTTCCCGCCAGCGGCACCTCACTGCGGCTTCTTCTCGTCCTCGTGATTCTCATACACCGAGTACTGCCCGCCCGGACGCTTCAGCTTTACCGTAATCTCCATCTCGGCCTTGTTAATCGCGTAGTCGTCCCCAAACGTCTGGAAATGCGGCGCCAGCACCTGCACGCGCAGCGGACCATACGGAATTCCGTCCACGTTAGTCCGCCCCTCCGCATCCGTCTTCAGTTCGATCTCTCCCTTACCCTGCTTCCCCTTGCGCTTCACGGGATGCAGTACCACCTCCGCATTTCTCACCGGCTTTCCGTCGGAGTCGCGCACCACCACAAACCGCAAAGCCGATGTCGGCCCCTCATCGTCCTGAGCCCACGCCCACCCCGCCATGCCGAGTACGAGCAACACCGCGATCGCCATCGAGAAATTTCTTTTCATGTGGAATCTCACCCCCACCGCGCCGTGATCACCAACCACTGCTCACCGACCACTAAGGAAACTCTGATTAAGACTTCAGTTCTCCTCTGTGACCTCTGTGTCCTCTGTGGTCTAGGCCCTTCCTTGGATAACTAATCAGAGTTTCCCTAACACTGCTCACTGACCACTGATCACTGCGGTTTCTTGTCGTCCGCCTTCTTCGCGTCCTCGTGTTGCTCATACACCGAGTACTGCCCCCCCGGACGCTTCAACTTCACCGTAATCATCATCTCCGGCTTGTCGATCTGGTAGTCTTCCCCGAACGTCTGGAAACCCGGCGCCAGCACCTGGATCCGCAGCGGACCATACGGAATCCCGTCAATGTTCGTCCGCCCATCGTTGTCCGTCTTCAACTCCAACCCGCCGCGCGACTGCTTTCCGTTCTTATTCACCGGATGCAGCACCACCGCCGCATTCCTCACCGGCTTGCCGTTGTAATCGCGCACCACCACAAACCGCAAATCGGACATCGGCCCTTCATCCTTCTGAGCCCGCGCCAACCCAATCATGCCCACCCCAACCGCAATCACCACCGCAATCCCGATCGAAACGCGCTTCCTCATAGCCGTTCATTTTAGAACTCATCTCCTAAACAAGCTACTGAGCACGGCGACGGGTAGTGGGTCAGTTTCACAATGTAGGGCGGAAGACATCAACCACTAAGGCCACGAAGTATCACGAAGGCGTTTCGTCTCAACCATTTTCCTTCGTGCACCGGAGCCTGCCCTGAGCGCAGTCGAACGTTGCCCTTTGTGGTTAGAACTGGTTTCATAAATGCCTTTCAACTCGGAAGGCGCATCCCTCAGGGGCTAAAGCCCGCGTGTTTATTGGCTCTGGGCGGCACGGCTGAAGCCGTGCCCTTCCCAAAACCATTTTTGAAACCAGCTCTAAGGGTTTCGCAGATTGAGCAGCCATCGCCGACGGTCAGGAGGGAAAAACGGGATTCGCCGGGTCCTAGGCCCGGACCATGTTCTTCAATGCCGGGTGGTTGTGGATAATCAACGTCGACCCCTTCAGTTCCGCCATATCGTTGCGGCGAAACTCAGACATCAGGCGGGTGATGGTTTCGCGGCTGGTGCCAACCAGTTGCGAAATTTCCTCATGGGTCATGGCCAGGCGGACCCGTACGCTCCCATTGCTGACCTTGCCGTCGGCGGCGGTTTCCAGCAAGAATCTGGCAAACCTTTCGGTAACCGAGTGTGACAATCCGATCGTGCGCACCACGCCATAGGCATCGGAACAGTCGCCAGCAAGATGCTGGGTGGCATGGAAACAGGCGTCCGCGTGCTCTTTGAGAAAGCTCAGCATGTCTTCCCGCCCCACGAAGTTCAGTTGGCAGGGCTGCATGGTTTCGACCGTCAACTCGTAAGGCGTGCCGGTAACCACCGCGTGCAGCCCCAGAATCTCCCCGGCTTCCGCGATTCGCACAATCAAGGTTTTGCCTTCGCGCGAGGTGGTCGAGAGTTTGGCGCGCCCCTGGCACAGTATGAAGATTCCACAGGGACCCTGTCCCTCGACCAGAACCACGGCGTGTTCGGGAAAAACCGCGGCATGTTTTACTTGGTTGAAGGCTGCAATCGAGTCCTGGGAGAGGTTGCAGAAAAAATTGCGGGAACGCAGATGGCAATCAAGGCAGCTTTCAGCACACCGCAAGCCAGACATCATGGGCGCGCCTCCATCTCCCCGCAGAGAAACGCGTGCGCCGGTTTGGCGAGTAACGATTGAAGACAACCAGGTATTCTGATCTCGTGGCTGGCCAGACCGTTGCGGGAAGTGACGAGGGAATCGGAGCACGCCGACAGCCATGTCGGCCCGTTTCATTTTGGGCCTAAACTCACGGCTTGCGGCATTTGATTCCGTACGCGGCCGCCAAGACTCGCCGGAGGGCTGGCAACGCCGCCGACGGTTGGGCAAGTTGGCAGTACTCAGTTCCTCACGGGATCGTCACCGGCAGGATCTTGGGCTGCGCGGGTCACTTCGTGAAGTTCCCGCTTCGCTCCTGATGGCAGGCTTGGATAACTATCGCTATTATACTGATTCTAGATGACTTGTTTATAGTATCGAACTCCAATTGACAACCACCCGCTCACGTTCCTATAATTAGCACTCATGCTGTTCGAGTGCTAACAGTCGCCAATCACGGGGCACCTCTGGGTTCGATTCAACCTACTTAACCACTCTCGAAAGGAGTACGCAACTATGTCAACGAAATTTACCCCGCTGCACGACCGCATCCTGGTCCGTCGCGTGGAAGAAGCCGATACCACCCGCGGCGGGATCATTATTCCCGACTCCGCCAAAGACAAGCCGCAGGAGGGAGAAGTCATCTCCGCCGGCAAAGGCAAGATCAGCGAAGAAGGCAAGGTTCGGCCGCTCGATGTGAAGGCCGGCGACCGCATTCTGTTCGGCAAGTATTCCGGCACCGAGATCAAGCTCGATGGTGAAGATTTCATCATCATGCGCGAAGAGGAAGTGCTCGGCATCCTCAGCGGCGCGACCTCGGGAGCAGGCAAGAAGGAAACCGCCGGAGCGCGCAAGTAGCTCTCAGCTGTCAGCTCTCAGCTATCAGTAAACCCTTAGACCTGACACCTAACACCTGACACCTGATTTCCGCAGGCTCAGCCTGCACACATCTTAAGGAGCAAACAACTATGGCAAAGCAAATTGTTCACGGAGAAGAGTCCCGCCAGGCCATTCTCCGCGGCGTCAACCTGCTGGCTGACGCTGTGAAGGTTACTCTCGGCCCCAAGGGCCGCAACGTAGTTATTGAAAAGAAATTCGGTGCGCCAACCATCACTAAGGACGGCGTAACGGTAGCCAAAGAAATTGAATTGAAAGACAACCTCGAGAACATGGGCGCGCAGATGGTCCGCGAAGTCGCTTCGAAGACCTCCGACGTAGCCGGCGACGGCACCACCACCGCCACCGTTCTAGCCCAGGCCATTTATCGCGAAGGCGTGAAGACCGTTGCTGCTGGCGCCAATCCGATGGCGATGAAGCGCGGCATCGAGAAGGCCGTCACGCTCATCACCGGCAAGCTCGACAAGGAAGGCAACCACGAAAAAGGCGAGCTCGACAAATTCAGCAAGCCCGTCACCGGCGAGATGATTGCCCAGGTGGGCACGATCTCGGCGAACAACGACGAGACCATTGGCAAGATCATTGCCGAAGCGATGAAGAAAGTCGGCAAGGATGGCGTCATCACCGTCGAAGAGTCGAAGACGCTCGAGACTCAGCTGGACGTGGTCGAAGGCATGCAGTTCGACCGCGGCTATCTGTCTCCGTACTTCGTCACCGATCCGGAGCGGATGGAGTCGGTGCAGGAGAACGCGTACATCCTGATCCACGAAAAGAAAATCAGCTCGATGAAAGACCTGCTGCCGTTGCTGGAGCAGATCGCCAAGGGCGGCAAGCCGCTCCTGATCATCGCTGAAGACGTGGAAGGCGAAGCGCTCGCGACTCTGGTCGTCAACAAGCTGCGTGGCACGCTGCAAGTCTCGGCCGTGAAGGCTCCAGGCTTCGGCGATCGCCGCAAGGCTATGCTGCAGGACATCGCAATTCTGACCGGCGGCAAGGCCATCACGGAAGATCTGGGCATCAAGCTGGAGAACGTGCAGGTTGCCGATCTCGGACAAGCCAAGAAGATCACCATCGACAAGGACAACACCACCATCGTCGAGGGCAAGGGCAAGCCGGGAGATGTCCAAGGCCGCGTGAAAGAAATTCGCAGCCAGATCGACAAGACCACCAGCGACTACGACCGCGAGAAGCTGCAGGAGCGGTTGGCGAAGCTGGTCGGTGGCGTCGCGGTGATCAAAGTTGGAGCCGCGACCGAAACCGAAATGAAAGAGAAGAAAGCGCGCGTGGAAGACGCGATGCACGCGACCCGCGCAGCAGTCGAGGAAGGCATTGTCCCCGGCGGCGGCGTGGCTCTGGCGCGTTGCGTAGCGGCGCTCGACAAGCTGAAGCTGGAAGGTGACGAGCAGATCGGTGTCAACATCGTGAAGCGCGCCATCATCGAACCGTTGCGCCAGATCGCCGAGAACGCCGGCGAAGAAGGTGCGATCGTGATCGGCAAGGTCCACGACTCGAAGGACAACAACTTCGGCTTCAACGCTCTGACCAGCGAGTACGAAGACCTGGTCAAGGCGGGCGTGCTCGATCCGACGAAGGTAGTGCGCACCGCACTGACCAACGCCGGCTCGATCGCGGCGCTGATGCTGACCACCGAAGCGCTGGTAGCGGAGATCCCGGAAGAGAAGAAGGGTTCTCCGATGCCCGGCGGCCACGGCGGCGGCATGGACGGCATGTACTAAGTTAGCTGTCAGCTATCAGTTGTCAGCTTTCAGTTAGATCAAAAGCCCCGCTCGCGAGAGCGGGGCTTTTTCATTTATGGAGAGACGAGCGCCTCGCCCGACCCTTCGAGACTCTAAGTATTGTCATCCTGAGCGAAGCGAAGGACCTGCTTTCCTATCATCCTCATCCTAATCGGACGCGCGCCAACACCGTCGATCCCGTGAGATCTCACGAAATCTTGGCCAGCGGTTTCCGCGGCGCGCAAATCGACTCAAACCACCGGCTGATATATACCTGCGCATGACCCTCTCCACAGAAGTGCCGCGCCGTAGGAGTATTGGCGGCCGCCAAATCCCACTTGATGACCGAGAGCTTCTCATCTCCGCACTCAATGACAAACCAGCGAACCGGATTGTCGCTAGAAGTCCCGCAAATCTCGCACTGAAATTCCTTCAAACTCGACATGCCGTCTCCGTTGAGCGATGGCTCCGAAAGGAGTCAGTATAACGGATGCAGCGCGACCGACAGTGGTGCCCCACACAGTTCAGCCGTGAGCTGCCCCATCCTAACGTCGCGTTTTTTGCGACGTTAGGGTGGGATTTGAGCGCCCTCAACCGCATGAGATTCTCGGCACTTGTCGGACGGGTGGAATTCCGCTCATCTCGCCAGGACGGCTAGCAGCGTCCTGGGATCAGCGTTGTCGCCGAAGGTTTGGCTCTGGTGGACGAACAGATCGCGATTGCCGGGAGCGAAGATGAAGCTGGCCCCTAGTTGGAAGGGATTTTCTCCGAAGCGATGCTGGCGGTGGCCGGCCGACTTGGCACGCGTTCTTGCCTTGGCATTGTCGCGGCGGAACAGATGAAGCAGGTTCCCCGATTTTAATTCCGCAACTCGGTAGGCGGTCCGCTCGGCATCGACCAGCAACGGGAACGTGATACCGGTTTCCTCGCGAAACAGGCGGGCATAGTTCAGGTCGCCCAATCCAATCGCCGCCAGCCTGGCTCCGGCTTGCTGAAACTCGGGTTCGTGCTCGCGCAACTGCGCGACATGCTCGCGGCAGAAGATTCAGCCGTAGTGCCGTAGGAAGACAATTACGGCGGTATCCCTTTCCCACAATGAGCCAAGCCGGACTTCTCCGCCGTCTGCTTCAGGCAACACAACATTCGCGAGCTTCGCGCTGAAAGATTCCGCCATGCTGCCGATTGTATCGGATCATTCCATCGTCCCGGTTGCCTAGCAGCCTGTGACAAAACTCAGACGTCGAGAGCCAGCGCCTAGAGGCGCATTCATAGCGCGGCTTACGGCATCGCTAAAGCGATGCCCTGATACGAACCTCACTTGGACCACGGGCTGCTAAGCCCCCGCAGTTTGCGAATTCGCGCATTCGGACTGTTGCTTGCGGTCGCGTTCCGAGCACTGCCGGGTAATCGCGAGCAGTAACGGATCCGGGCGGTCGAACTTGAGATAGTTATCGACTTCGATGGGATCAATCAGCCCTTCCTTTTCAAATTTCTCTCTCATCGCGCGTCTTTCTTTCGGGGTCATGGCGCCGTATAACTCTTCAGCCGATGGGGGAGGAGCGGGTGATTTCTCCGCTTCGGTTTCTTGTTTCGCCGCTTCCTCTCCCTCCCCCTCCCCTTCCCGTTCCTCCTCTTCGTCGGGATCGTGACCCTGGCCGGTGGCCGACCATGGAGTCATCCCTATCGGCGTCTCTCCGACCTTATCCGGATCCATCACAACCTGCGTCGGGCGCGGCTTCTCCGCCTGCAGCTGCTTCAGGTTCCCGGAGGCAATCTGCAAGGCATAGAGCATGAGGCCGGCGTCTTTGCGGTCGATTCGCTTTTGCAGCATGAGCTGCACGACGTGCCGCAGCACCATCTGAATGGAGTGCGCGTCCTCAAAGGGCGGGATCATGATCTGGCTGTCGCAGTAACGGTCGCCGTCGAGGTAAAGTTCGGCGGCCGCGAGACGGTTGTGCTTATGGTAGTAACAGAGCTTCTCGGTGCGCAGGGCGGGCGATCCGCACTGCGCTCCACTGGTCTTGATATGCTGGCACCGCCGAATTTCAACCGGATAACTTGCCATTAGTTCCCCCCTGAGCCGAAGCCAATAAAAAACGCGGCCCGGAGGCCGCGTGGTTTTTTCTGTCTATATATCTATTGTCTCAAATCCAGACAGGTAAACGGACACGTTCTCGGGAAATATATCTCGGGCAGATTGAGTAAGTTAGGCGGAAAATGGCGATTTAGGCCTCTTGACAAGGTTTTCTTGTGTTGGGAGGCTGGTTGGAGACCCCTTGGCCGCGGTCTTTTAGAAATCAAAGACTTAGGGGTTATTCACCGCTAAGTCTTTGAGGAGATTAGAGTTAGAGGTAAAGTATTTAAGAATGTGGGAGTTAGGGGGGATCGGTGTTCGGGGTGAATGCCCACACATTCGCGTCGTCTTTTGCGAATGTGTGGGTTCGTGCATAAGCCCAACGCTGGAGTCGCAGCCAATGCTCATCCCAGCTTTTGAGCAATGGTAATCGTGTAACCATCCCCGTCTTCGAAGGCGAATTCCCTCATACCGTAGAACTGGTCGGTAACAGGCATGGAGATTTTCGCGCCGGCTTTTTGCACGCGATCGAGCACAGCTTGCAAGCTGTCCACTTCCATGTAGAGAGTCAGGCTGGCGCCGATATTCGCGGCTAGTCTGGGATATTCGGCAGCGACGGTCTTCTGGTCGTTGAAGAAGATTTCGACCGATCCGTTCGAGACTGACGCGAAAACGTAAGGCGACTGCTCGGGGACGGTAATAGCAGGTTCGAGGCCGAGGACCTCGCGATAAAACTTCAGGCTGGCTTCGACGTTGCGGACGACGAGATTGGGCGTGAGTTTCTTGATTTGCATGGGTTTCTCCTCTTTTTCGTAAATTGGGTCGTGAATCGATTCCGGACGGTGTGCGTCATGAAGGACGATGGCGCACACTTCCGGTGTGCTCGCATCTCCTCCATCCACGACCCTTGCGAGGAAGGACGTAGGTAGGAACCCTCATTGTCGGTGGCGCCGAGACGAATCGGCGCGCGGGTCCCGCGAGGTACGGAAGAAAGAATAGCACGGAGAGTCAAGCGGCTGCGGCCGGCCGAGCAACGGTACAATAGCGGCTCTTGACGGCGTGCTGGGAGGTCTGATGGCGATTGGGAGAATTTTATTGCGGGTTTGTCGCGATTCCCTTCAGGATTCGGTTCGCACCACGGTTGCGGCCGTGGCTGCTTTGCTGCTCGCTCGTCTGTTGAAACTGCCGGAATATTATTGGGCGCCAATCTCAACCATTGTGGTCGTACAATCCACCATCCCTCCTCTGACGCTGGGTTGGCAGCGCTTTGTAGGAACAGCGCTCGGGGCAGTGCTAGGTGCGGCCGTCGCTACGTTCTTCCGTCCGACCGCAGTGGTCTATGCCGTTGGGATTCTTTTGTGCGGGTTGTTGGCGTGGTGCTTGCGCGTGGGCGGCGCTTACCGGTTTGCCGCAATTACGCTGAGTATTATTTTGCTGATTCCGCGGGCGCGCGCTCCGTGGATCACAGGTTGGCATCGGTTTCTGGAAGTGTCACTGGGAATTGCGGTGGCGCTGGTGGTGACGACGGTGTGGCCGCTGGCGAAGAAAACGGGGTAAGCGAGACGGATTCTCGAGCAAGTCCAGAGTCGCTATGGCCGCAAGCAGCTGCCGAGCTGCGCTCGGCTTGGACGGGCGAGGGCGCCCGTCCCCACACTACCTTACCACCTTTAGATTAGTCCGCGATAGGTGTTCAACCATTGTTCGCGGACGGCTTCCCAAGTGTACTTTCGCGATTCTTCGTGGGCATTCTGGGCGAGGCTTGCGGCTAATGCCGGGTCGCGCAACAGACGGATCAACGTTTGCAGCCAGGGCCTTTTCATCGCCCACGGGCGAGAGTAATCCGGTGCGCTCGTGCTCGACCAGATAGGGCATGCATTCGGGCGAGGTCGTGACTACGGGAGTGCCGGCCGCGAAGGCTTCGATGACCGAGAGCGGCATGTTGTCGAGCCACGAGGCGTTGATGAAGATGTCGGCTTGGTCGTAATACCGGCCGATTTCCTGACGCGACGCTACGCCGGTGAAGTTGACGCCGGTTAGATTCAAATCCGCAACCAGTTTGCGGATATCGCGTTCGAGCGGGCCGTTGCCGACCAGATCGAGCTTGGCTTCGGGATATTGCTTTTTTATTTCGGCAAAGGCCCGGACTACCACATCGACGCTGTAGTACCTGGAGAAGCCTCGGGTGCAGACCAGATGGGGGCGCAGCGGGGCGCGCTGGCGATAGCGGAACTGCGACAGATCGACGATGTTGGGGACAGCGGAGGCGGGCAATCCGAATTCGCGGAAGACGTCGACCAGGTAGCCGGAGGGAACGACAATTTTATCGACGCGCGAGAGAACAAACTTCGCTGAGCGGAAACGTTGCAGGTGGTCGCGGGCTTCACCACTGTGGTAGTTGATCAGAGTCTTGGCGCGGCGCGGCTTCCTGGTTGCCAAGAACGACGCGGGTGCGGGAGCGAGCAGGAATGACCAGTAGGAGGCGGAGAAGATGTGCGCTACATCCACGTCTTTGAGGCCTTGGCGGAGGCGCGCGAAGTAGATGGGCTCGCGCAGAATCGTACGCAGGCCGGGAATGCGTTCGGCCCATGCCAGGACGCGGGGCAGGGGCGGATCGACGGCTACGAAGCTGATGTCGATATCGGGATCGTTCTGCCAGCGGCGCAGGAGCAGGTCGGCCTGGGCAGATTGGCCACCGACGTAGCGCAGGCTGGGGGCTACGATCGCGACTCGCAGGCGCTTCGCTGCCTTTTGCTTGGGCGGGCTTTTCGGCGTGGGCTCCCACCCTTCCGCAACGTACGCGGAAGGGTGGGGCAGCCGCCTTGGGCGTTTTTTCTCTAGGAGCGACGCATAGAGTTCCGCGTAACGCTGGCGCACGTGGTCGAGGCTGAAGTTTTCCTGGGCGAACTGGCGGGCGTTTCCGCCCTGTTGCTGGCGAAGGGCGGAGTCGGCCAGAAGTTTCTGGAGGGCATCGGCGAAGGCGGCCTCGTTGCCGGCGGGGATCAGGGTTCCGCGCTGCGGGCTGAGCAGTTCAGAGTTGCCGCCGACTTCGTAGGCGACTGCGGGCAGTCCAGCGGCCATGGCTTCGAGAATCACGTTGGACAAGCTTTCGGAATCGGACGTGTTGACGGCGAGGTCGAGGGAAGCGAGAACGGCGGACATATCCTGGCGGTCGCCGAGAAAGATCGCGGACGCACCAAGGCCGAGGCTCGCTGCTTCGCTGCTCCAATTCCTGACGCAGCGGGCCGTCGCCTACGAGGACGAATTCTACGTTCGGCATGTGCTGATGGATGCGCGCGGCGATGCGGAGAAATCCCGACTGATTTTTGTAACGATGATTCATGCGCGCGACCATGCCGACGCGGAGTGCACCGGGGCGCTTGGGCAGAGCGGCGGGCGCGGAGGTGAAAACCTCGGCGGGCAGGGCGTTTCCGATGACTGCGATCTTGTTCGGCGAGAGGCCAGCGGCGATGAGGCGATCGGCGGCGGCTTGCGAGTTGCAGACGACGGCGTCGGACCAGCGAAAAGCGGCGGCCTGAGCGCGGAACTGCGCCGGGGTCAGCAGGTCTCCCAGTTGGCGATGGCTGCCGATGACGACAGGCACGCGGGCAAGCCGGGCGGCGGGAATCAGCGTGAGATTGGTGTAGAAGTCGAAGGCGTGGGCGACCTGCACACGATGCTGGCGCAGATGGCGGGTGAGGTTGAGGCGAGTTCGCAGTGACTGCCATCCGTAGAGGCTGCCGCCGAGGGGAAATTCGGGAGCGTCGGGAAAGTTGTGGGCTAGCGGGCCGCGGCGGCTGATGCATCCGAGATGAGTTTGGAATTGCGGCAGGGGCAAGATTCTGGGCGAGCACGGTGAACTGGCGCTCGGATCCTCCAGTTTCAAAAGTATTGACCATGAGAAACAGAGCGATCGGCGGGCCGCCCTCAGCGGCTAAAGCCGCATTCAAAAGCGCGCTGTCACCGCAGCGCTGAAGCGCTGCGCCACCCAAAAGCATGTTGCCCAAAAGCATGTTACTCAAAGGCAGGTCACCTAAAAGCGTGTTACTCAATCGTCTGTCACCCAAAAGCCCGGCAGGTTCGGTGGCGGACACCCGATCATCCTCCCACCGGCGCGGAGGCCAGGGCGGCGGAATCGGGCGACTGGCGGCGCGAGTCGGCGACCACGGGGAGCGAAAACAGGCCGGCGGGCTTGATGTATTTTTCTAGGAAGTTGCGATGCCAGAGCTCGAACATCAGCAAACGCCATATGCGCGCGGTATTGCCGCGGTGGCGGACGAGGTGATCATCCATTAACTTGCGGACTCCGGCGGCGGCGAAGTAGCCGCGATCGAGAGTTCGGGGCTCGAGCAGGATGGTCAACATATCTTTGAGCTCGTGGCGCATCCAGTGATCGAGCGGAAGGGCGAAGCCCTGCTTCTTGCGGTAGAGAACTTCCCGCGGCACGCCGACGCGTTCGGCGAGCTTTAACAGGATGTACTTCTGCTGGCGGCCGCGCAGCTTCCATGCGGCAGAGAGGCTGGCGGCCCATTCCACGAGTTCGTGGTCGAGGATGGGGACGCGGACTTCGAGCGAATTCAGCATGCTCATGCGGTCGACTTTGGTGAGGATGTCCCCAACCATGTAGGTTTTAGCATCGACGTAGAGAAGCTGGCTGAGCGGGTCGTGGGCGGGGCTGTGGGTAAAGTAGCGGCGGAGAGCTTCGCCTGGATCATGGCTGCGGCGGAGAACGTCGCGGAAGCCATCGGAGAGCAGCGGCAGGTTGCGTTCAAAACCGGGGACGAACGAAAGTTGATCGATGTAACGCTCCTGCCAGGGGAGCGAAGCGTTGTAGGCGAAGGCGCGTCCGCGCATGGTGCGAGGCACGCGAGGAAAGATCTGATTGCGAAATAAGCGGCCTACCCAGCCGGGAATATGCTCGAAGATGCGCTGGCCGGCGTGGATGCCGTAGCGGGTGTATCCGGCAAACATCTCGTCGCCGCCGTCGCCGGAAAGGGCGACGGTCACGTGCTGGCGGGCCATCTGCGAAACGTAATAGGTGGGCAGCATGGAGGAATCGCCGAAAGGTTCTTCGAGCGAACTGGTGAGATGCTCGACGGTTTGGACTACATCGGGTTCGAGGATCATCTCATGATGATCAGTCGAGAATTTCTGGGCGACGATGCGGGCGTAGTGGGCCTCGTTGAAATCGTCGTGTTTGAAACCGATGGAGAAGGTCTTGACCGGGCCGGAACTGGCGCGGGCCATCATGGCAACTACGGTGGAAGAATCGATTCCGCCGCTGAGAAAAGCGCCTAGCGGGACGTCGGAGATCAGGCGGATGCGCGTGGCTTCGAACAAGCGGCGTTCCAATTCTTCCAGACACTCTTCTTCGCTCTTGGGGAAATACGTATCGTAGGCCGGCAGATCCCAATACTGGCGGACGGTGATTTTGCCGTTCTCGAATTCGAGCAGGTGTCCGGGCGGGAGTTTATGAACTCCGGTGAACGCGGTAATGGGGTCGGGAACGTATCCGAAATAGAGATATTCGAGCAGGGCTTGGGAGTTGACTTGGGCGAGTTCGGGGGCTACGGCCAGGATCGATTTGATTTCGGAGGCGAAATAGAGATTTCCGTTGTGGAGCGCGTAGTGCAGGGGCTTTTTGCCCAGGCGGTCGCGGGCCAGGGTTAATTTGCGCTTCGTCTTGTCGTAGATGGCGAGGGCGAACATGCCGCGCAGTTTCTGGACGCAGTCGGCGCCCATTTCTTCGTAGAGATGGACGATGACTTCGGTGTCGGTGTGGGTGTAGAAGCGATGGCCGCGGCTTTCAAGCTGGGGGCGGAGTTCGGGAAAGTTGTAAATTTCGCCGTTGAAAACGATCCAGGCGTTGCGGTCTTCGTTGAAAACGGGCTGATGGCCTCCGGAGAGATCGATGATGGAGAGGCGGCGCATCCCGAGGCCAGCGCCGTCGGCGACGTAGAGTCCCTCATCGTCGGGGCCGCGGTACACGATCTGTTGGCACATGTGGTGGACCAGAGCTTCGGTGATGTTGCTCTCGCGAGTTGTGCTCACCACTCCGGCGATTCCACACATGGTGCTCTAACCTATCACGCCCTCAGGCTGAGAATCGACTTTCGACATGCGGCCCCTAAAGGGGCTTTTGATTTCGCAGAACTTGCGGTATCGCTAAAGCGATACCCTGATACGAAGCCGACTTGTCCGCGACCTTCGAAGCCGTGCCCTTCCCAAAAGCCGCGCTTTATCCAATCCGCACAGGGGAGGAACTGGATTTCTCCGCGTGTAGCGGCATTTCGGCGAACCGTTTGAAGCGATAGTCGCGGTAGTCGCCGGGATTGCCGTCGCGGCCATCGCAGGCGGCGAGCAGGATGTTGGCCATCTCGCGCGCGGCTACAAAGTGCAGCGTTTCCTTTCTCTCGGCGGCGCCGCCGACCAGGGCGGCAAGAAAAGCGCGGAAGCTGTCGCCGATGACGGCGTCTTTCTGGGTCGGGTCCATGCTATGGCAATGCAGTTTGATGAACAGCCAGTCGGGACGGCCGACGACGCGGACTTGCGCCTGCTTCCAGAGGGAATAACGGTGGAGAGTCGCAGGATTGGCTCCGGTAATGGAGCCGTTGTCGAAAGCGGGCCGGGCCGAACGCAAGGTGCGCCGGAGGTCGGTTACCAGCGGACCTTGGACGACGAGAGGAAAGGTTTTGGGCACGCGTCCCGCAGCCAAGTCGCGTCCTTTGCGGTGCGGGGCGGCTTGATCGAGCGGAAGGGCGCACTCGTAGAGGGAATTAATCTTTTCCGTTTGTGCCGGGTCCCAGTAGGCGGCGGGCAGGGTCATATCGGCATAGCAGCCCGTCTCGGCTAAGATCTGCATTTCCGAATCGACGCCGCAGAAGCGCCCGGCGGCGGAGTTGGCGAGCGCGAAGTTTCCGTGCACAAACGCGTAGCGGGGACGAGTTGAGCCTTCTTCGAGGGCGAGGCAGCGATGGCGGAAGGCCAGCCGGTCACGGAATTCCGTGAGCAGTTGGCGAGTGTTTTCGGCGGTGTCGGGATGCGGAATGCCGTGGTGCAGATGGACTTCGACTTCTCCCCAGCTGGCATGGCAGTGAGCGGCGAGCATTTCGAGCAAGACTTCGTCGTATTGCTCGGCGGGATAGAAGTAAGTGTGGACGAGCGGGCGGCCATCATGGTCGCGCCAGCGGTCGACGACTTTGGGATATTCGCGCGACCACGATTCGAGGCGACGCTCCTGCTCGGAGCGCGGGGCGCGCTTCTGGCCGTCCTCGGGAACGATGGCGGGTTCGAAATGATCGGCCAGGGCAAGGATCAGGTGCAGGGGGCCGCGGACGGGCGATTGCAGCGCGCGCCAGGTCGCGGATGGCATGACCTTTCTGGCGTAGGCGAGTTGTTGTTTGAGACGCATTATGAAATCTTCGACGGGCGCACGTCGGGGCAGACTGCGAAATCTTTCCGCGCCGACGTCTAACCTCAGCGGCTAAAGCCGGTTCTTAAGATAAGCCGATTATCGCAGCGCTGAAGCGCTGCGCCACCCAAAATCAAGTGCAACACCGAGTTCTTCCGCAGCCTGCTAGCGTGCTTTTGCCGGTTTGCGGCCACGGACGGCGATGGAGATCTCGCCGACGCGCATGTCTTCCATGCCCATCGCTTCATACCATTTGAACACCTGCTCGTAGGTGTGCTTGGACTGATACTTCGGAGAATACCAGTCGAAGGTGTCGAGCATACGGGCTTCCGGATCTTTCTGGCGGTTCACCGGGAACACATGATGAACGACGCCCGCCACGGGACGGCCTACCAGGGGCACGTGCTGCAAGCCCTGATTCAAGTTGTAGAAGAACGGGACGGCAACTTTCAGAATGCCGTGCAAGGTCTCGGGCTTCATCTTGTGGGTATAGCGGCGCCAGAAATCGCTGAAGCGGTACCACTTGTTGTATCCGCTGTAGAGCCAGACGACGAGCAGGCCGCCGGGCTTCAGATACTTGTCGAGCGCTTTGACGGCCGCTTCGCAATCGGGGGTGTGGTGGAGCACGCCAATGCTATAGATGACGTCAAAGCTTTCGGGAGCGAAGGGCAGCGCAAAGACATCGGCCTGAAAGGCGGTGAAGTCGCGGCCGGCGAGGTTCTTGGCGGCAACTTCGGCGGCGGCGCTCAAGTCGACGCCCACGACGCGGGCTCCCCAGCGGGTCGCGACCTCGGCGAAGCGTCCCATGCCGCAACCGACGTCGAGGACGAGTTTGCCTTTGAGGTCTTCGGGGCGGAGAGCGGTCTTGGCCAGGAAATGGCGCTCGGACTCGCGCAATTCGTCTTTATCGCTATCTTTGTCACTGTCAAGTTGCGTCTTCTGATAACGGTGCCACTGAAAACCGAAACTGGCGGCGTAGTGCTGGGCGTCCACAAAGCGCGCAATGCCCTGCAGGTTGGGATAGACGCGCTTGCAGCCCGGGCAGAGGAAGCCTCCGGACTGGTCGCTTTCGAGTTTCGAGCCGCAACTGAGGCAACGCAAGATTGCCTGCAGGTCAGCGGACGGGGGAGACTGCACCGGTGGTTCCGTGATCGGCATAAACCTCCAGGAAGTGACGCGGCTTTTTCGGCGGGGGCGCCGTGCCGGGCGTTAGTTCTGGTTGTTGTTCTTGGATCGTCCGCAACAGAGTTGCCGTAAACGCCACGGCAAAATAGGGGAAGAACTGGTAAGCCTCGGGAGCAAAGCAGGCCCCCACGACGAAGCCGACCAGGGAACTCTGCAAGGCCCAGACGTACAACACGATGTCGGGATCGAGATTCTTGGTCTGTCGCAGGATTTTCAGATTCTTAAAACCGCGCCAGAAAAACATGAGGAAGAGAATGAGAACGGCGATCCCGCCTTCGGCGCAGATCTGGAGGTAGGTCATGTGCACGTCGTGCCAGATCAGCGAGTAGGTGGGGAAGTCCTTAACGCCAACGCCAAAGATGGGGTAATGTTCGATCGCATCGAGGGCGCGGACCATAAGGTACTTGCGATCCTCGTAGGAGCCGTAGGCAGACCGCACGTCGCTGCTGCCCCCTTCCATGGCTTCGAAACGATCAATGAGTTTTCCACCAAAGGCGCCCATCGCCACTGCACAAACCAGGAAAGCGGCCACGAGCAGGTAGAAGCGTCTGCCCTTGATGGCGAAGAAGTAGAGAGTGACACTGCCGGCGATGACGAGGTCGATGAACCCGGCGCGGGACGCGGTCATAAAAAGGGCGACCATCATCACCAGCATTCCGGAGAGCCAAAACACTTTGACGACAGGGTTCTTGGAGGTGACCATGAAGGCCAGCGCGAACGGCAGGGTCAACACGATGGCAAATGCGAGATCGTTCGGGTTGGAATAAATGCCACCCAACGCACCCTCGAGGCGAGGCAAGTTGTGGCCCTTGACGATGGCCGCGGCACAAACGGCGACCACCGAAAAGGCCTGGATGAAGATGATTCGCCGCAAGCGGTCAAAGGTGGTAATCAGGAGGAAAGCCAGCGTCCAGGCGATGCCGATCTTGGAAAAATCAAGGGTGCGATTGACCGCACCGCCGATCCAGATCGGAGAGAAGAATGCCCCCACAAAAAGAAGGCCGATCATGGTCAGGAGGATTTTTGCTTCCTTGGGCAGATCCTTTAAGGTGCGTTTGGTTCTCCCCATGGCGTTGAACAGGCCCCACATGGCGAGGATGGCGGTGATCTTGGCAAGCGGGAAATACTTGAGACCGGGGACCCAGTCTTCCGGGCGGGCGCAGTAGACGACGAAGAAAGCGCTGAGCCAGAAGAACGCCATCTTGGTCGGGTCCGCGAGCCGGAAGGATGTGCGCCTGCCCGAGACTTCCGCCGGTACCAGGTTGCCGTTATCGCCGATGACCACAAATTCCTCTTTTTCTCTTGAGCTCTTTTTTCCATCCCGGCCCCTAAAGGGGCATCGGAGTTTACCCACGGCTTACGCCGTGGGCTGCATTCTTACGCCGCTTCGCGGCTAAACATCTGGAGCGTTGCTCCACCGCGCCGGCGAAACTCTAACTCTAAAGCGGCGCCCGGATACGAAGGCCGCTTTCAGCACGGTCGGCCAAAGATCTCTTTGCCGCGACCGACTGCAAGACTTCCGCAAAGCGCTCGCCGATCGCCGGCCAGTCGTAGCGGGCGGCGGTTGCGGCGGCGGCGGTTTGGTAACGGCGGCGCATCTCCGGATCGCGCAACAGGGCGATCACGGCGTGGGCGAACGAACGGGCATCGTCGGCCAGCATAATGTCGCGGCCATGTTGAACATCCAATCCTTCCGCGCCGACGGTGGTGGAGACGACCGCTTTTCCGGCCGCCATGGCCTCGTAGATCTTCAGACGCGTACCGCCGCCGATGCGCAGGGGCACGATGACCACGGTGGACTGGCGCAGATGCTCGACGACCGAGGGCACACGGCCGGTGACTTCGATCGAGGCATCGAGGGAGGCCCACTTCTGAACGCGGCGGCCCGGATTGCGGCCGACGATGCGGAATCGCGCTTGCGGCACTTCGGCCTTGATCGCAGGCCAGACTTCCGCACAGAAATACTCGACCCCGTCGACGTTCGGCTCCCAGTCCATGGCGCCCACAAAGGTGATGAGGGGCGCGGGCGCATTGGGATCGGAATTCGGATTTGCCGGATCGGGGCGATACTCGGCGAGATCGACCCCGGTGGGGACGACGGTCACGCGGTCTCTATCCACCCACTGGGTCATGAGGGCGCGATCGTTTTCGGAGACGGCAATCACATGCTGGAACTTGCAGACCGCGGCGCGCTCATAGCGGAGCATTTTCCGGAATTCCAAGCGGTACATCATCTTCTTGGCCGGATCGCCGGCGGTGGCGGCGTGGCGGCGCCAGATTTCGCTTTCCACATTGTGCTGGAAGAGCACGCTGGGGATGTTGAGCCTTCCGGGAAAATTGATCGCGGCGTCGAGGAAGTCGCAAACGGCGACGTCGAAGCGCTGCTCGCGGAACCAGGTCCGGATCTGCTTCTGGACTTTGGCGTCGGCGAAACGGCTGACCGCGTACGGCGGCCGGGCGCCGAGATGCGCCAGATAATCGAGGCCGCGCGTCGCTCCGGAGAGTTCGCGCTTGCCGGTCGAGACCGCCACGGCCCCCGGCAGTTGCCGCTGTAACTCGCGCTCGTAGTCCGGATCAGGCGTCCCTGCATAGTAAGAGTAAAACGTAAGTTGGTGGCGCGCCGAAAGATATCGCAAGACGTGGTACGTGCGGATGTTGCCGCCGTTCTGCACGGGGAGGAGCTTATCGGCTTTGACCCAGAGAATCTTCATATTTTCCCCGCCGGACGGGGCGGAGCCCCGTCACCACACAATTCTGCGGACCCAGTTCAGCGAACCCACACTGCCTTTCTGCCCGTGGCAAAGTTGAGGAAGGCAACCAGGGCGGCGCAATTGAGAATGACGAAAGTGCGCGCGGGATCGGCAATGCGCGAGAGCGGGCCGAGCTTGACACCGGCGACCGCGGCCAGGCTGAGGGCGTAAAAGGCAAGCTGCGCCACGAGGGCGGCGCGATAGAGCGGCTGCGGAAGACACAGGGAAGCGAGGAGCAGCGCGAGCAAGGCAAACGGCACGGCCAGGCGCGAGAGTTTATGGCTGATGAATTCGAATCGAATCGCATTTTGCGAACTCAACAGCCAGGGAGCAAGCTGCAGGAGTTGATAGTTGCCGCTTAGGGTGCGAACCTTGCGGGGAAATTCACGGCCCTTGCCCAAATCGGGCGCGTCCCAGGCGCGGGCGCGGGAGTCGAAAACGACGCGCGAGCCCTGGCGCACGATCTGCATAGGCAACAGGACGTCGTCGAGGATGGTGCCCTCCGGCAGTGGCGACGCGTTGAGCAAACTCCGGCGGGCGCAGTAGAGGGCGCCGGTGGCGCCGGCGACGGAACCGGAGGCGGACTCCAGTTCGCGGACCTTCTTTTCGATGCGCCAGTACGTTCCCATTCCCTTCCCGGTCTCTCCATCGGTGGGATCGCCAAGCATCAAGGCGCCACTGGCCGCCCCAACCTCGGGGTCAGCGAAATTCTCGAGGAGCAGACGCAGGGCGCCGGATTCGATGTGCTGACGGGCGTCGGTAAACAGCAGCACCTCTCCGGTGGCCAGTTTGATGGCATCGTTGAGGCCGGCGGCTTTGCCCTGGGATACGGGCTTGATTGCGGTTCGCACCCGGGTTTGCAAGTCAGAATCGCGGGCATAATCGGCGAGGATGGCGGGGGTGCGATCGGTGGAACCGTCGGAGACGACGACAACGTCGAGCTTCGCCGGCGGATAGTCGAGGGCGAGCAGGTTATCGAGCTTGCGCGCGACGATGGCTTCTTCATTGCGCACGACCATCACCGCCGTGACTGCGGGGGCAGTGGAGCCGTCGACCACGCCGCGGCGGACCGGACGCGGCGACCATTGGCAGCGCAACCACAACCACGCGGGATAGCCCAGGTAGGAGTAGCCGACCAGCGCGGCCGCGAGCCAGAAGACAATCTTCATCTTCAGGACGATTGCGCTCATGATGGCGCTCATTACTGGGCACCCCGGCGCAATAAAACGGTCTTGACCGTCTGGAACACGATCAGCAGATCCAGACCAAGCGAAGCGTTCTTGATGTAGAACAAGTCATACTGAAGTTTTTCGCGCGCATCTTCGACGGTACTGCCGTACTTGTACTTGACCTGGGCCCATCCGGTGAGGCCGGGCCGTACCATGTGGCGCACGCCGTAAAAAGGAATCTCCTTGGAGAGCCACTCGACGAATTCGGGACGCTCGGGACGCGGGCCGACGAAGGCCATGTCGCCTTTGAGCACGCACCACAACTGGGGAATCTCATCGAGGCGCGAGGAGCGGAGAAACCTGCCGATCCGGGTAATGCGGGGATCGTTGTCGCCCGCCCATTGCGGACCGTTCGCGGCTTCGGCGTCCTGACGCATAGTGCGGAACTTCACGACGTTGAAGACGCGTCCGGCCTTGCCTACTCGCGCCTGGGAATAGAGCACGGGCCCCTTGGAATCCAAACGGATGGCGAGCACGATGAAGGGGAACAAAGGCAGCGCGAAGATAAGGCCCACCAGCGAGATGATTATGGAGAGTATGCGGCGGGCGAGGAGGAGAGTCGAGCCGAGGCGGAAGCCCTCGCCGAACACCAGCCAGCTGGGGTAGAGATTCTCGACCTCGATCTTGCCCGACATTTTTTCCAGGTAAGTGGTGGCTTCCTCGATCTTGACGCCCCGCATGCGCAGTTGCAGGAGTTCGGGCATGGGGATGGTGCCGCGGCGATCGGGAGTGGCGACGATGACGCGATGAACTTTTTGTTTTTGGACGGCTTCCATCAGATGGGCAGCCATGGATTCGCGGGTGACCGCACCTTCCATTTTGCCCGTCCAGTTGGCAATCTCGACGCCGACTTCCGGATTCTGGCGAAGGCCCTGGACCAGGCGCTGGGCACGCTCGCCGGTACCGAGGACGTAGACGCGCTCGACCAAAATCGGCAACTGGACCAGCCAGGTATAGCCCAGCCGCCATCCAATCAGCGCGACGGTGAGGATAAGCAGGCCGATGGTGGCGGAATATCTCCCCAGCAGGTACTCCGGCCGTATGTAGGCGACACCCGCGAGCAGGAAGGCGAGCACGCCGGGAACCATGAGCAAGCGGAAATAGAGCTCGCTTTTGGTGTTCAAGCGCGCCGTGTCGTAAAGGTCGAGCCAGTGCGAACACAGCAACACCACCGCAGTCACGGCGAAGATCTTGTAGTAGCCGCCATCGAAGTTGAGCTCCAGGTAACTGTCCTGGCGGAATTCGAAGACGGCCCCGAGCAGGAACGAGGTCCAGACGATCAGGGCCTCTCCGATCAGCAGGACCAGCGTACGGATTGGGTAATAGACGTTAAAGAGCCGGATCAACTGGGCCTCGGTTCCTCTTCCTAGCAGGATGCTGAAAAATCCTTCCCGACCTGCATCTTGACCTCAGCGGCTAAAGCCGCTCGTTGAAACAGGCGCTGCTCTCGCAGCGCTGAAGCTCTCCACCCCATCACGCCAAAACCAGGCGTGCTGGGGACCCCGGCGCTGCGCCACCCAAATCAACTACACATCGCACCCCTCAGCAATCCGCTAGCTCTCAGGCTTGGCTGCCGACGGCCTCGCCATAGTAGTACTTCGAATGGGCGTGTCTCCCGTAGGAAGCCCCGTTCAGGACAACACCGAGCAGGAGCTTGTCGGGGAATTCTTCGCGGGCGCGCCGGGCCAAATCGGAAGGGGTTGAGTTGGAGCGCACGACCATGAGGATGCCGTCGCAGGCACCGGCCACCAGGGTGGCATCGGACACGGGGATGACGGGCGAGGTGTCCATAATGATCCAATCAAACAAGGGTTCGACGCGCTGCAGGAACAGCTTCAGGCGGCCGTTGGAGAGCAGTTCGGGTGCGCTCGGAACGCTGCGGCCGGCGGGCATGAAGAAAAGGTTTTCCATGGGCCCGCGTTGTATCGCGGTGAACTCGTCGCATTCGCCCAACAGGTAATCAGCTAATCCGGGCGACTGAGTCGTTCCGAGGTGGCGGTGCATGCCGGGGTTGCGCAAATCGCCGTCGATCAACAGAGCGCGGCGCCCGTGTTGCCGCACCATGACCTGGGCCAGATTGGCAGCCACGAAAGACTTCCCTTCTTTGGGAAGGGCGCTGGTGACCATCAGGCGTTTGAGCGGCATCTTCTCGCGGATCTGGTAAAGGCGGGAGCGCAAGGTGCGGAACTCTTCGGCCCCCAGGCGGCTGTCGTTTTCCTGGAAGAAGAGCATGGTGCGCTCATCCGGAGTCCATTCGGTCTGGGGGCAGTGGGCGAGAAGGGATTCGTAATTGAACCCGGAGGCTAGGGTGGACATCGCGGCGGACGCCGAGGGCGGCAGGGGAGGAAGGCCCTCGCGTGGGGGTTCGTTTTGCAATTCGGGCTGGTCGAAGGCGGGCTCGACGTGCGTCCCCGTGGAGGTTGCTCGTTCCTGCTCGGCGCGTTTCAAAGCGTCATGGATGCGGCTCATAGTTTCCTTTCCTTGGGGAGATCTTGGGGTTCGGATTGGCGCAGCCGGTCGGCCAAGGTTGCCAAGGTGCGCAAGGCTTCGACCAGATCGAACTTTTCCGAGGACGGAACCGGCGCCATCATGGCGGCGGAGGCGTTGCCATCGGACAGATCGAAATCGCGGGCGACCGAATCGGCGATTTCGAGCGAGACCGTCTTCTTCTGATCGACGAAGGCGCTGACCAGACAGTGCTCGCAGAGCAGATTGATGATGCGGGGAATGCCCTGCGAGTAGCGAAAAATAGCGACGGTCGAGTCGTCGTCGAAAATCGGCTCGCCGTTGGAGCCCGCGATGCGCAGGCGCTGGACGATATAGGACTTGGTTTCCTCAAGATTGAAAGGATGGGTTTTTGCGCGCAGCGTCAGGCGCTGACGCAACTGGCGCAACTGGGGCTGCTTCAAGCGCTGTTCGAGTTCGGTTTGTCCGACCAGCACGATCTGCAGGAGCTTTTCGGTGAAGGTCTCGAGATTGGTGAGCATGCGGATCTCTTCGAGGACCTCGTTGGAAAGGTTTTGGGCCTCGTCGACGACCAGAACGGCGGTCTCGCCGGCACGATAGCGGTCGAGCAGCCAGTTGTAGAGGCGCTGCAAGAGCTGGCTCTTCGACAAGCCATCGCAGGGAACGCCGAAATCGGCCATCATGTAATCGAGGAACTGAGGCGCGTCCATGCGCGAGTTAAAGATGAAGGCGGTGGCGACCTGCTGCAGCCGGAGCCATTCCATCAACTTATTGATGAGAGTGGTTTTGCCGGTGCCCACCTCCCCCGTCAGCAAGACGAAGCCCTTGCGGCTTTGAATGCCGTAGGTAAGGCAAGCGAGCGCCTCTTCGGTGTGCCGCGTGAGAAACAGGTAACGCGGGTCCGGATTGACGTTGAACGGGTTGGCTCGAAGTCCGAAAAATTCTTTATACATAAGCGTGCGCTAGACCTTGACGTTCTCGCGATCTTTATCTTTATCTTTGGGCGAGCCGGGATTCCCCCGGCTCCAGAAATGGCGCCGGGCGTGGCCATTGCCGGACGCGCCGGCATCCTCTTCGTCCTCCCCGAGCCAGGGCACGGAAATCAGCAGGGGCAGATCCATGATGGCGGCGGCATCTTTTTCGGTGCGGATCGACTTGTCGCTAAACTCCAAAAAGACGGCAATGACGAAGCCGAGCGCCAAGCCGGCGCCGAGACCGCCGCCGGCAAACAGCGGACGGTTGGGGAAGCTGGGAGAGTCGGGCAGGCTCGCGGTCACCAGAATGTGCATCTGCTCGCCCTCCTGCTGGCTCTCCATGCTGGTGCCGAGTGCGGCGGAGCTCTTCTTGGCCAACAGCCCCTGGTAGAAGGACTGGGCGTTCGCGCTGTCGCGAGTGAGTTGGTTGTATTGCTGCTCGACGTTGGGGCTCATGGCGGTGCGGCTCTGGTAGACGCCAATGGAGCTTTGCAGCTTCTTCTGGTCGAGGGTGGATTGCTCGATCACGTTCTGGTACTGGTGAATCTGCACCCGGAGCTGGCGAATTTCAGGAGGTTCGGCGGCGCTGGCCTTTTCGCTGCTGTCGGCAGCATTCACGGCAGCGGCCGCGTTGACTTCCTTCAGCTTCTTTTGCACTTCGGCAATGTCGGCCTTGGTTTTGATGACGTCGGGGTGATCGGGGGTATAGCGGGCCTGCAGGTCGAGCAATTGCGCCTGCAGTTGGTTCAATTGTTGTTCGAGGGTCTGGGGATTGGTGGAGGACTGCGAACTCTTCCAGGCGGCGATCTGCTGCGCCAGCATGCTTTCGGTGTAAGCCTTATCCTGCTGGGCGCGGCTCAGAGTCTGAGTGGTGGCATCGAGTTGCGAATTCAGCGACATCAGGATGCGCATGTTGTTGTCGGCGTCGGTGGGCAGCTGACCCAAATATTGTTTTTTGAAGGCGGCGAGTTTGGCATCCTGCTCGTCAATGGCGCGTTTGGCGTCTTCGACCTGGCGGCTGAGAAAATCGGTGGTGCTCTGGGAGACCTCGGCGCGAGAGCGCAGGTTCTCATCCACGATCAGCGAGGTCATGGCATTGCAGATTTTTTGCGCTCGAGCGGCGTCACTGTCGGTGAAGTTGACGTTGAAGCCGGGCACCGGCTCGTTGCTGGCAGAGGCTTTTTTCTTGGCGCCGGAGAGCCCGGCGGCCGCGCTCATGGAAGTGATCACCGGCTCCACCGTCATATTCTGCTGAATGTCGGAGATGAGCTTGGTCTCATCCTCAGACTTGCCGAGGTTGAGGGTCTGAATCACCGGACGCAGGCGGGTTGGACTCAGGACCTGCTGGCTGAGGGTTTGAATGCGCTGAGTAAACCCGGCCGTAATGACCGACTGCACCAAGGCATCGGGCACCTTCTGGCCTTCCACCAGCACGGTGGACTGGGAGGTATATTTCGGCGGGAAGACATAGGAGACGAGGAAGCCTGCCAGTGGGGCGAGCAGGGCCGGGATCAAAATGACTTTCACTCGCCGCCGCAGCATCGCCAGATAATCGTCCATCGTCAGTTCGCGATTCTCAGTCATACAGTTCACCAATCCGGCCGCTCGAGGCGGCCAAAAAATTATTCGATACGAGTCGGCCTGGGGTGCCACTCCACCCCGATGCTGCCGATGTGCCGACGAGCAATCCTGCCAGCGCCAGGGAAACCAGTGAGGCCAGGCGGAACATTGAAAGCCACTTGGCTGAAGCGATACGAGCCAAAAAAGTCGTAGGAACGTCCCAGGTGCTTGCGGAAGACGGCTCCGGCAGAGCCTTCGTTGTAACTGGTCGCATTCTGGGCCCCAAACACAGAATCCTGGAGCTTCTTGTTATGGGAGTAACCTGCATCGGCATATGCAGTCCAAGTGCGTCCCAAGGGGCGCATATAGACGACGTGCGCCGCCTGGGTGTCGGCACCGGCGAAGAAGCCGGATCCTGGCGAAGTGTATTTTTCGTAGCCGGCGATCAGCGACGAACGGGCAAACTTGTAGCGCAGCTGAGCACGCGCACTCACCGACCAATGCGTGATTGCGCCACCGAATTCCAAGTCGGTATACTGCGGACCGATTCCGGCAATAAAGCTCAACCTGCCGGTGATGGTATGGCTCCAACGCACATTGAAGATGTGGTTATAAACCTCGCCGCCGGCAACTTGCGGAAATTGAAAGAGCTGAAAGCCGTAGATTGCGCCGATCTGATCGTGGCGGGAAAACAGATGGCTGTATCCGCCCTGAACCGTGTACTGGTCGCCGTTGAGGAACGTATTGGTGGGGTCGTAGAAATGAGAGTTGGTAAACGCGCCCGCGACGGTGAAGGCCGAGACGGGGTTAATCGCCTGAACCACATCGAGAATCGCCGTGTTGGCAAGCCGGGGAATATTTCCGACCGCACCCTCCACGCCGTTGCTGAAGCCGGGCAACCCGGCGCCCATACCGGAGCTCATACCGGCGTTGGCGATGCCCAGTCCTGGGTTGCCACCAAAGCCCATTTGGAAAGAGCCGTCGGGCAGGTAGCTGAAAGAGTCGCGCAGCGTGACCTGGCCAGTCCGCCAGCGCGTAACGGCCTCGAGGCCAGCCGCGTGCATCTGTCTCGCTTCATAAGGACTGCCGTAGAATGCTCCACCCCCGAGATATTCGAGAAAGAGATCGCTTTTGGGCCAGAATTGCTGGAGGTCGAAAGCTCCGAGGACATGGCTGACTGACTCCAGGCCGTTGGAGCCGAGCTCGTTGGCCCCGTTGGTGTCCGCCGATTCGCTCACCTGCAAAGCGGGCGCGATGAAGCTGCGGCTGGCGGTGCGCAATTCGAGCGTGGGTTCGTCCAGACCGGAGACGGGAGGATTCTCGGGGCTCAGCACCGGCGCGTTCTGGCCGAAGGCTGGCGCCGGAGGGGTCGCAGGCTGAGAGGGAGAACTATCTTGGGCGGCCGCGCAGACGCTCATGCCGAAAACCAGCAGCGCCAACCGGATTGTTCGCGTTCGTGTCATGCTTTTCATCCGCAGATCCTCTTACCGAACCACCCATTGTTTACGGGACAACAATCGTGTCCCCGGGCTGCAGCAGATAATTGTGTTCGATCTGCTCCCCTTTGACCAACTGGCGATAATTCACCGGCAGTTTCTGCTGTTTGCCGTTCTCGGTGCGCAGAACGTAAATGCGCTTGGTGTTGGCAAACTGGCTTAATCCGGCGCTGGACAACGCCTGGAGAACGGTCATGTTGGGCAGCATTCCCATAGCCCCGGGATGCATGACCTCGCCGACCAGGAAAATCCGCTTGCTGTTGATCGCGGTCACGACCACGGTGACGCGCGGGTCGGCGATAAATTTCTTCAGCTTCTCGGTCACCGATTCGGCCAACTGCTTGGGCGTCAGGCCGGCGGCCTGCACGTCGTCGAGCAAGGGCAGAGAGATTTTGCCATCGGGACGCACGGGCAGAGTGGCGGTAAGGTCAGCTTCTCTCCACACGGCGATGTGAAGAACGTCCTCCGGGCCGATGACATACGTGGGTCCGGCCGGACTGGTGGAAGGCGCGGGCGTGGTCTTGTCGGAAGCGGTTGTGTCAGAAGCAGCTTTGCCGGACGCGGGACTGGCGGCGGGCGGGGCCGGCGCATCCTGCGCCAGCGCAATACTGCCGATCAAAACCAGTGCCGCGGCCACCACTTTCCATGTCGATTTCATATCTTCCTGTTCCTCTCAGGTTTCACAGTTTGAAACCTTGAAACTTTACAACCGCTTTTTCTCAGCCCTCATGCTCCGTACTCTTCACAGCCGATCTGTTTCAGCTTGTAGAGAAGCGCCTTGTAGCTGATCTGCAACTCCTGCGCGGCCCGGCGTCGATTCCAGCGGGTTCGGGTCAAGACGTGAAGGATCAGTTCCCTCTCGGCTTCGCGGGAAGCGGCACGGGCCGCATCTTTCAAAGAAATTTTCTCGCCCGGGCCGCCGCGATCGGCGCGCCGCAAAAGGGAGCGCAATCCTCCCATGGCGAGCGTTTCATCGCCGAGCGCGACAATGGCTCGCGCCGCATCCTTCAGTTCGCGGATGTTTCCCGGCCAGTGGTATTCCAGAAAGAAGCTTTGCGTCTCGCGGCTGAGCGCGGGAACAGCCCGGCAAAAATCACGAGCGGCGGCGGAAAGAAACCAGTCGCGCAAAACGGGAATATCCTCTTTCCGCTGGCGCAAAGGGGGCAGCCGCAAACAAACACCGCTGATTCGGTAATAGAGGTCCTCGCGGAACTTGCCGGCCTTGACTTCGGGTTCCAACTCGCAGGAGGTTCCGCAGATGAAGCGAGGGACGCGCCGCTGGGGGTCGTTATTGTCATTGTCACGGTCTTTGCTATTGGTATTGCCCTTGCCACTCAACCCGATCTGGCGAACCAGCTCTTTCTGGCTGGCCGGGGTGAGTTCCGCCACTTCCTGAAGATAGACGGTTCCACCTTCCCCGCCGCCCGCTGCCAGAACTTGATCGGTGGCTTCCGAAGCCTGATAGGACCGAAAAGGCTCGGCCACCCGGCCGGATAGAACATGGATGCGCTCGGCCGCTGCCGCTTTGCCGGAACCGTGTTCCGCCACCACCAGCACGGGAACGTCATTTTGCGACAGCTCGCGGATCACCGCTTCCACGGTGCGCATGCCGGCGCTGACGCTCTCCAGCCAGACACGACTTCCCCCGTTCTGGGGGGCTCCGGTGGTTGCCTGGATTTCGCTTTTGTCGAGGTCCATACTCTTGTTTGTCTTTATCTCTGCGATTCCGCAGCCAAGACAGTGGGGAGACGTCTCGGGCAAACGCTTAGTGCTTGGGCAGTCTAGAGCACACCCGCTGCCAATCCCGTCTAAGGTGGTTTCCAGTCAATATCCAGTTTATGTTTCAATGACTTGCGATTATAACCCCGGATCGTGACGCGAACCATACGTTACCACGTTGCGGACAAATGGGAAATAATTTGCCCACATCCCCAGTAACCAATGGGGCATTACTTGCCACCTCTCTTGGAGATAAAGTCTTAACTCCCCCAAGCACTAGCAAACCTGCGTTTGCCAGAACGGAAGCGGACAGCTCGCGGTTTTGGGACGCGAGTGGAGGGCTTACCGACCCGAAAGTGACTTCCACCATGGCCTGCAAGTCTAGTTTCGCTTGTTGGTTTTACTTTGCACGACGGCCCAGTTTTCGCATATTCTCAGATGCAAGCGCGCGCGCCATTTATGGGTAGCTCAGCCGATGTAGCTCCGCTCGTCTCGACGAGGGAGGGTCGCTCGTTGTCCAGGTTGCCGCGTTGGCAGGCGGTGGTGCTGCTGCTGCTGCTCGGGTGGCTTTACGCCTCGATTCTCGCCCGCCTTTTCCTGCAGTGGGTCGGGCCCAACCGCGATCCGAACTTTGAGCACGGGATCTTTGTTCCCCTGTTTGCGTTGTTCGTTCTCTGGCAGGACCGCAGGAAGCTCGAACCCATCGTGCCGGCCCCATCCTGGACCGGTCTCCCGCTGGTGGTCCTAAGCCTGTTGATGCTGGTTCTGGGAGTCCTGGGCGCGGAGTTGTTTTTCTCGCGGGTATCGCTGCTGATCCTGCTGGCGGGGCTGATCGTTCTGTTTCAGGGATGGACGCTGTTTCGCGCGGTCCTGTTCCCCTGGGCGATTTTAATTCTGATGATTCCGATCCCGAGCCTGATCCTGCAGCAAATCACCTTTCCCTTGCAGTTGCAGGCCGCCAGGCTGGCCACCGGACTGCTGGAACTCGTCGGAGTTCCGGTGTTGCGGCAGGGGAATGTGATTGTGCTGGCTTCCATGCCGCTGGACGTCGCCGAAGCCTGCAGCGGAATCCGATCGCTGCTGACCCTGGTGACACTGGCCATCATTTACGGGTATCTGACGGAGACTCGGACATGGGTGCGGGTGGTTCTGGCGCTGGCGGCGGTGCCCATCGCGGTGGCGGCCAACAGCTTTCGTATTTTTGGCACCGGACTGCTGGTGCAGTACTGGGATCCGGATAAAGCGGTGGGATTTTTCCACGCCTTTTCGGGGTGGCTGATCTTCGTGGTGGCGCTTATCATGCTGTTCGCCGTGCACCGCGCGATCACGCTCCTGTTTGGCAGCCCGGAGAGCGGCAGCCCGGAGGTGAAATCCGCATGAATCGCGGATCGCTTCGCTTCGGGATTGCGGCTGCGCTGATGTTGGCCACGGCGCTGATACTCCAGGCCCATTCGCGCAGCGAGATCAATCCCGCCGCGAGCGCCGCTCGGTTCCCTGCCCTCGCAGATCGATGGTTGGACCGGAAGCGACGAGGTGTTGGATCAGCAGACGCTCGACATCCTGGGGCCGGGCGAGTTTCTGGTGCGCGAATACGAAAACGCGAGCCGGCCGCAACCTGGGATCAATCTTTACATTGCATATTTTCCAACCCAGAAGGCGGGCGATACGATCCATTCGCCGAACCACTGCCTGCCGGGCGCGGGGTGGGTTCCGACTTCGCGGGAGAGGGTACGGCTCACGGGCCCCGACGGCTCTTCGTTCCCCGTCAACCGCTACGTGGTTTCAAAGTCGGGAGAGCGGCAACTGGTGTTGTACTGGTTTCAGGCGCACGGGCGCGCGGTGGCCAGCGAGTATTGGGCGAAGTATTATCTGGTGTCCGATTCGGTTCGTATGAATCGCAGCGATGGGGGCCTCGTGCGCCTGATGACCCCGATGCTTCCGGACGAGTCTCCCGCAGCTGCCGAGGCGCGCATTATGAAGCTGGGGTCGCAGTTAATTCCGCTGCTCGACAGCTACATTCCGCGGTAATATTTTCGTCCTCACGAATCTTTTGGAGTCTCGCTCGTGTTTGTGTGGTAGCGGGCCTCTGCCCTGGCCTCCGCCGGGACGGGCAAAGCTCTGTCACGACACGGGCTCCGCCAACGGCATCGATCCTACCCGTCGATCCTACCCGTGGATTCGAACCTCTTCCGAATTCTGCTTCCGCATCTCTGCGAACGCTTGGGGCAGAAAGCGCAGAAGGTCCGTCGCCACCAGAGAACTCTCGCCGACGGATTCACTGGCCAAATCCCCCGCTAGTCCGTGCAGATAGACGGCGAGAGCGGTGGCGGCGAGCGCGTGCCGCGGATGTTGCGCGATCAGTCCGGCTACCATTCCGGTGAGAATGTCTCCCGTGCCTCCGGTGGCCATGCCGGGATTGCCGGTGGGATTGACCCAGACGGCGCCGTCGGGCGCTGCGATTAAGGTGCGATGTCCCTTGAGCACGACAATCAACTCATGCTCGCGCGCGAAATTTCGCGCGACTTCCAGGCGGTTCGCTTGAATTTCGGCAATGCTCATGCCGGTCAAGCGCGACATTTCTCCGGGGTGCGGAGTGATGACTACGGTTCGACCGCGGCCATTCAACTTGTCCACCGATCCCTCGAAGGCATTGATCCCGTCCGCATCGAGCACTATCGATTTGTCGCCACGGGTGACGACGGTGCGCACAAATTCGGCAGTCTCGGAATTGCGCGAGATGCCGGGGCCAATGGCGAGCGTCTTGCGCTCCAGCAGCGCATCAAGGCCCAGTCCGACCGCTTGCAATGAGATCGTGCCATGTTTGGTTTCTGCCAGCGGCTCGGTCATGAGTTCGGGATGAAAAGCCGCTACGGTGGCGAGCACGGATTTCGGCGTGGCCACTGTCGAAAGACCGGCGCCGGCTCGGAGCGCAGCGAATCCCGCCATCGCTGCCGCACCCGCTTTGCCGAGCGATCCACCAATTACCAGCACGTGTCCGTAGCTGCCCTTGTTGGCGTCGCGAACTCGTTGGGCGAGCAGGGGAGCGAAGTCGGACGGGGTACTCAGGTGAAGTCCAAGCTTGGAGGCGATGGCTTCGGGCGGTGAACCGATGGGCGCAATCACAGTGGGACCGCTGGTTAACGCGGCGAAAACGTGCGCCGGACGCGGCGCGGTGAAGGTGACGATGGCATCGGCACGGGCTTGGTTGATTGTGACATCGCCAGAGCCGGACGCGTTCTGCGGTTGCATGGCATCGGCATCGGCGCCCGAAGGAATGTCGACGGCGACGATGGGAGCCGACGCTGCATTCATCTTTGCGATCGCCGCCGCGTAGAGCGGGCTGACCGGCGGACGAAAACCGGTGCCGAGGATTGCATCCACAATCACGTCGGCGGCAAAGACCTCCGCCGCATCGGACGAATCCAGCCCGCTCGCCTCGCGCACAATCAGCGGCGCGACGTTCACTGGATGAAGGGATTTCACCAACTTCTGAAACATGACGGCGGCGTCCCCGCGGAGTTCCGCCGGATCCGACAGCAACAGCACGCGAACCGCCTTGCCCGCTTCGACGAGTTTGCGGGCCACGACGAAGCCATCGCCGCCGTTGTTGCCTTTGCCGCAGAGAATGCCGACACGCTCGGCATGCGGGTAATCGGAGAGGACGAAACGGGCGACGGCCGAGCCGGCGTTCTCCATCAAGGTGAGGGACGGTACTCCGAAGCGCTCGGAGGTAGCGCGATCGATCTCGCGCATTTCCGCCGTGCTCACGATCTTCATACTTGCGACCCGGAGGATCGCGCCCCGGAGGGTTCGGCCCCGGCCGTCAGTTCCAGTTCGCGAAGTTGTTGCGGCTCGCCCATGGCGATCAGAAAGTCGCCGACTTCGATGCGATCGTCGGGGGCGGGGTTGAAGCGCATGCCGGCCTCGCGCTTGATGGCGAGGACGATGACGCCGCGGTCCTGGCGGATGCGCGATTTCTCGATGGTCTTGCCGGCAAACGGACTGCGCGGGGTGATCGCGATTTCGCCAATCTCCAGGTCCATGCCGAGGTGAGTGGTGGCGGCATCCAGAAAACTGACCACGTGCGGACGCAGGAAGGAATGGGCGATGCGCTGTCCAGCAAAGACATAGGGAGAGACGACCGAATCCGCCCCCGCGCTCTGCAGGTGCTTGGCCGCCATCGCTTCGCTGGCGCGGGCGATGATGCGAAGGTTGGGATTCAGACTGCGGGCGGTCAGCACAATATAAAGATTCGTGGCGTCGGTGGTGGTGGCGGCGACCAGGCCGCCGGCGCGGTCAATCTGCGCGTCGCGCAGAGTCTGTTCCTGGGTGGCATCACCGACGAGCATGAGCCAATTCTCGCTGGCATATTTCTGCGCCTTGGCTTCGTTCTGTTCGATGATCACGAACTGAGCGGGGCGGCGCGCCAGTTCGCGGGCGGTACTGCGGCCGACGCGTCCAGCGCCGCAGATGATGTAGTGACCGGTGAGACGGCCTATGTCGCGCTCCATGCGGCGCCTTCCAAAGAAGTTCTGCAGCTCGAATTCTAGCAAAGCCTGGGTGAGGGAGCCGATGGCGAGAAACACCAGCCCGACTCCGATGATGATGATGATGACGTTGAACACGCGCCCCGCGTGCGACAGCGGATGGGTTTGATCTCCGATGGTGGTCAGCGTGTTGATGACCATGTAGAAGCCATCGAACCAGGACCATCCCTCGATGTAGTGGAAGCCCGCCGTGCCGAGGCCAACCACAAAGGCCAGCGCGACCGCGAGGAACTTGAGATTGCGGAGAGTCTTCATCGCTTCGTGGTTCTACAAGGTTAGCAGCCCGTGGTGACACTCGAGCGTCCACGAGCAGCGCCTAAAGAGGCTGCGGAAAAAGTGCCTTCGACGCGGCAGTCTTACCTCGGCGGCTAAAGCCGGCGGTGAAAACGGGCCAGTTATCGCAGCGCTGAAGCGCTGCGCCACCCAAAATCAGATGCTACATCGAGTTTTTCCGCAGCGCCTAAAGGCGCATTCATAAAAGGCGCTGGCGGTATGCCTAAAGGCATACCCTGATACAAACCTTAGCGATACAAACCTTACTGATACAAATCTTACTTGCACCACCGGCTGTTAGTTCGGAGGCGCCTACTGGTTATAGCGCTTCTTGTAGAACTCGATCTGCTGCTTCATCTGCTCGGGTGTGAGGCCCTGCGTCCACTTGTGGTCGTCGCTCTTCATCACATCGGCGGTCACGCCCGGCATGAGTTTTTCCGCTTCGGGGATGAACTCGTTGTAGAAGGTCTTCGACACTTCGTAAAAGCCGTGCCACTGGGTGTAGTCGGGGCCCATCATGGCAGTCCCCATGCGAGCGCGCCGGCCCTGGTGGTGCCATAGTTCGTAGTAGGTCCACTCGATTTTTTCGTCGAAGGGAGTTTTAGTGAGTTTGCCGTTGGCGTAGAGCTTGTCCATGATGGCCTTGGCCGGCTTGGCGAACTTTTCGTTATAAAGCTCAACCGTACCATCGTACTGCTTGTAGAAGTTCTCGATCCATCCCGTGGCGTGACAGTTGGAGCACACGTCCTGCATGGCGGCGCGCCGTTTCTCCCAGTTCTCCAGTTTGAAGCTCACCACCGGCCGCAGAGTGTAGCTGATGCGGTCGCCGGCGTCGTGCGTGACCTTCTGAGTGGAGGTGGCGCTCATGTGGCAGGTGGCGCAGGTGGGGGCGGCGGAGTAGTCCTTGCCGACGACCCAGGACTTCGAATCGAGGTTCATCTTGGCGATATTCGCGCGGAACTGGATGCCGTGCTTGGACTCGGCATAGATCTCGGCCTGGGGATGATCGGGGCCCAAATGACACTTGCCGCAGTTTTCGGGCTGGCGGGCCACGGCGGAACTGAAAGAATGCCGGCCGTGACAGGCGGCACAGCTTCCCTTGCTGCCGTCGGGATTGATGCGTCCGATGCCGCTGTTGGGCCAGGTGGAGAAGTCGAACTTGCCGTCGCCTACATATTTCACTTCACTGCCGTGGCACTGGCGGCAGCCATTCATCGCCGCCGGGCCACCTTCCACGATCTCGCCCAACATGTTATCGAGGGAGCCGATGAACTGGGTGGCGGCGGCGTGCCGGCTCTTTTCGAACTGGTCGACCTCGGCCTTGTGGCAGCGGGCGCAGTAAAAAGGAGTCACGATCACGGCGATCTTCAGGCCGTAATGGTCGAAGGTGGCGGGGTCACCGGGATTGGCCTTGTGGCAGGAATAACAATCCACGTTCGCCTTGGCGTGGGCGCTTCCGCGCCACTGCTCGACGGCGCCGGGGGTGCTGGTGCTGTGACACTCCAGGCACTGCTGGCCTTCCTTGGAGATTTTAGGAGTTGGCTGGGAAGTGGACTGGGAAAAGGCGCTGACGCCGAACAGTACCACGCACAGGCAAACGAAGTAGGCGCGCATCTCGACCTCCTGGAATCTTCTGGCGCTCCGCACTGAATGGCGGCGCCGGCCCAGACAGTATGCGGAAAAACAGCTGAACTTGTCTGTGACATTTGTCCGGGATGCCTGTTCGTTGACTTCGAAGCGCGTTTACGGGGTAGCCAAGCTGGCAACGCCCGGCCGCGTACGCGCGGTTACAATCGTGATGGATTCAGGAGGAATGTCGCCGTCAAGCGGCGCGCCATGAAACTTTCGGTCGTGATGCCGGTGTATAACGAACGCGCCACGCTGCGGGAGGTGGTGCGGAAGGTTCTCTCGGTTCCGCTGGAGATCGAACTGATCACGGTGGACGACGGCTCGCGGGATGGTTCGCGCGAGATTCTGGCGGAACTGCAGTCGGAGTATCCGCAGATCCGCGTCGTGCTCCAGCCGCACAACATGGGCAAAGGAGCGGCGCTTCGGCGCGGCATTCAGGAAGCTACGGGCGACTTCGTCATTATTCAGGACGCCGACCTGGAATACGATCCGGCGGAGTATCCGCAGATGCTCGAGCCCTTGATTCAGGGCAAGGCCGACGTAGTTTATGGATCGCGCTTTCTGGGTGGCGGGCCGCATCGCGTGCTCTACTTCTGGCATTCGGTCGGCAACCAATTCCTCACCCTGCTTTCCAATTGCCTCACCAACATCAATCTTTCGGATATGGAGACCTGCTACAAGGTTTTCCGGCGGGAAGTGATTCAGGCGATTTCGATCGAGGAGAATCGTTTCGGGTTCGAGCCCGAGATCACGGTGAAAGTTGCGCGGCGAAACCTGCGCATCTATGAGGTTGGGATCAGCTACTCCGGGCGCACCTACGCGGAGGGCAAGAAGATCGGATGGAAAGACGGCGTACGCGCCTTGTATTGCCTGTTGAAGTACTCCTTGAAAGAGCCCCGGGCGAGAGCCGTTGCAAAGGCTGCCACGCCCCCGGACCGATCATCCCTTTAGTGCGTTTTGCGATGAAGCCGGCGTGAGTCTTTTCGGTGAGTTCTTACTGGCTACCTTTCTGCTTGAGCCGCCCTTTGTAGGGGTTCGAACCTCGATTGGTCGATTGCGCGCCCTTGCCGCCGCCCGTACCGCCGAAATTGATTGGCGGATTGTGTTGGTTTCTTGCCGGCTTCAGGGCAGGGCCCTTTCCCGTCCCTGGTGCGGCGGATCGAGCGCTCGGGAGCGGCTTGGCGCTCTGACGCTCCACGCTCTGCAATTCCTTGGAGGCAGAGGTGGACGCGGTTGGACTCGCTGCCGTCTTGCCTATGGGTGCGCTTTTTGGGGCCTTAGTGGGCGCGGGCTTAACCTTGAATGTGTTGTTTTGCTGCGCCCAGCCGCTGAGGCTCATGCCCACCAGTGCGACCGCAACCGCCAAAGAAAATCTCATCTGCGTTTACTCCCTGCTCCGGAACTTCGGCTGCCTGATCTTCTGGATTAGATGCACGCACCCTGCCATCCAGCGCTCGCTCTTTTATCTATGTTAAACCCGCCCCGGCGGGAAAGCACTCGCGAGCAGGGCAAGCGGGTGAATGGGTTAGCGAGGACAGCGGTTCGCTGCAACGGGGCGGCGATGAGCAGGATGTGGCGGATATGCAATGTTCTGCACATTCTTTTGCGTTCTGCGCATTGCAATTGCCGTCGGATTCCTTTTCCTGGAACATTTTCGCGGGGCAAGGGGAGACGCTGCAAGCCGCGTCTCTACCGTAGCAGGCTGCGGAAAAAGTCGCCCCTGAGCGAGAAGCGTTCCCCCAAGCGGCTAACGCCGAATTCAAAGATAAGGACTTACCGCAGCGGTAAACCGCTGCGCCACCCAAAATCAAGTGCAAGACTGACTCTTCCGCAGCCTGCTAGAGGCCGGCTATTACGGCGGCGATTCGGTCGCCGGCGTGACCGTCCCATAGCGGAGGGATGGTTCCCTTCTTGGCCTGGCCGGCGAGGACCCGGGAGACTTCGGAGCGCAGTTTGCCGGGATCGCGTCCGACCAGAACGTTGGTACCGAGCGAAACCGTGACCGGGCGCTCAGTGTTTTCGCGCAGGGTGAGGCATGGAACACCGAGGTAAGTCGTCTCTTCCTGAATGCCGCCAGAGTCTGTGATGACGACGGTGGCGCGGGACTGCAGGGCAAGAAACTCGAGATAGGGCAGCGGGTCGAGGATCTGTAAACGGCCGGCGTGCAGTCCGAAATCGGCGATGCGTTTTCGGGTGCGCGGGTGCACGGGAAATATGACGGCAAGATCCTGGCTGACCTCGAGCAAGGACTGTAGGATGCGCTTCAGAATCGTAGCGTCGTCGACATTGGCCGGACGATGCAAGGTGACCAACGCATAACGCTGGGGCTGAGGATGGGGTTGAGGATGACGAAGGCCGTTTTGGCTCTGGCGCTGGGCGGCGGGCAAGAGCTTCACCAGGGAATCGATCATCACGTTGCCGACGCGGAAAATCTTTTCGGAGGGGATTCCCTCGTTGCGAAGATTCGCGTCCGCGTCCTCGGAAGGCGTAAACAGCAGGTCGGCGAGTTGATCGGTCAGCAGCCGGTTGATTTCCTCAGGCATGGTGCGGTCGAAGGAGCGCAGTCCGGCTTCGACGTGGCCGACGCGCACTCCAAGCTTGGCCGAAACCAGAGCGGCGGCAACGGTTGAATTGACGTCGCCATAGACCAGCACGAGGTCCGGCCTGCGGTCCAGCAATACGGGCTCGAAACGAGTCATGATTTCGGCCGTCTGCCGCGCATGGGTGCCCGAGCCCACCGCCAGATTCACATCCGGAGCCGGGATGCCGAGCTGCTCCAGAAACACGTCCGACATGTTGGCATCGTAGTGCTGGCCGGTGTGAACCAGTGTCTGGACGATGCGCGGGCGCGCTCTGAGTGCGTTCATCACGGGCGCGACTTTCATGAAATTTGGCCGAGCCCCTGCGATGTGAAAGACGTTCACTGGTTCTCCTGAAGCCGCCGGCGGAGCCGCCAGTCCATACTACTTTCTTCCATCGCGATTGTGCCGACTCGTTTGACAATCTTCCCTGCCTCCACGTAAGGTCGAATTTTTGGTGTTCCGTCGTGGAGGCAGGATGAAATTCCGCACAACCCTTCTACAAACAATTGTTGTCTGTTTCGTGCTCAGCGCGCTCGCGCTCGGGCAGGATCTGGCTTCGTTCGAGAAGCGCACCACGGTGAAGAAGCTCGCCAATGGACTCACCATCGTCATCTGCGAGCGGCCCGAAGCGCCGGTTTTTTCCTTCTTCACCCACGTGGATGCGGGCTCGGTGCAGGACCCTATGGGCAAGACGGGCCTGGCGCACATGTTCGAGCACATGGCCTTCAAGGGAACGGACACGATTGGCACGCGCGACTATGCCGGGGAAAAAGTTGCGCTGGCGAAAGTCGAAGAGGCGTATGCCGCTTACCTCTCCGAGCGCGACAAACCGGTGGACCGCGACGAAGCGAAGCTCAAACAGCTTGAGCAAAGCTGGAAGGACGCGATTGCCGCGGCCGACAAGTTCTCCGCCGCTTACAACAACGAGTTCGGCAAGATCGTCGAAAGCGAAGGCGGTGAGGGCATGAACGCCTTCACCAACCTCGATGAGACCGGCTACCACTACTCGTTCCCCATCAACCGGCTGGAATTATGGGCGTATCTCGAATCGGAGCGCTTTCTGCATCCCGTGATGCGGCAGTTTTACAAAGAGCGCAACGTGGTGATCGAAGAGCGGCGCATGAGAACCGACAGCAATCCTATCGGGCGGCTGCTGGAACAATTCACCGAAGAGGCCTTCGCGGCCCATCCTTACCATCGGCCGACCATTGGTTGGATCTCGGACCTGAATTCTTTTTCGGCGACCGACGCGCAGAATTTTTTCGATAAGTATTACGTGCCTTCGAACATGGTGGTCGCCGTCGTTGGCGATGTGAAGACTTCGGAAGCCATGCCGATTGTGGAGAAGTATTTTTCGCGGATTCCGGCGCGTCCCAAGCCCGATACGGCGACGACTAGCGAACCGCCGCAGAATTCGGAGCGGACGGTCGTGCTGCACGAGCAGTCGCAGCCACTCTATCTCGAGGGCTATCACCGCCCCGATTACCGCAGCCCGGACGATCAGGTCTATGACGCCATTGCCGACCTGATGTCGAATGGACGCACTTCGCGGCTCTATCGGGCGCTGGTGCGCGACAAGCAGATCGCGTCGGACTCGGCGGGGTTTACCGGACTGCCGGGAAATAAGTATCCGCACCTGTTCGCGTTTTATGCGTTCCCGATTCCGGGCCACAAACCGCAGGAGATGGCCGACGCGATTCACGCCGAGATTGAACGGCTGAAGAGAGAAGATATCTCGGATGAAGAACTGAAGATGATCAAGACGCGAGCTAAGGCGAATCTGATCCGATCGCTGGGATCGAATGAGGGACTGGCGTCCGAGCTTGGGGTGTATCAGGCGCGCTATGACGATTGGCGAGAGCTGTTCCGCTCGGTCGACCGGATCGACAAAGTTACAAAGGCGGACATACGGCGCGTCGCGAACAAGACGTTTGTGCCCGATAACCGAACGGTGGGGATTATCGAGTTTGCGCCTCCGCCACCTGGCGAACATGCAGTTGCTGTGCCAGGGCTTCAGCCGCAGGGGGGTGGACAGTGAAGCGCACACAGACAGCCCCTAAAGGGGCAATGGATTTCGGCGGATTTATGGTATCGCTAAAGCGAACCCCTGATACGAAGCCCCTGCTACTCTTCGCTCTCGTCCTATTCGTTTTTGTTAGCTGCTTCGGCGGCAATTCACAATTGTGCGCGCAGACGCAGCAATCTACTCAGCAACCCTGGCAGCAGATACCGATTTCGAAGCTCCCGGAGTTTCATCCGGCGCAGCCGAAGCGCATCGAGTTGCCCAATGGCATGGTGATTTTTCTGCAGGAAGACCACGAGCTTCCGACCATTGACGGCACCGCGCGCATTCGCGGCGGCGAACGCTCGGTTCCTTCGAACAAGACGGGGCTGATCGATATTTACGGTGAAGTGTGGCGCACCGGCGGCACCAAGTCCCAGACCGGCGATCAACTGGACGACTACCTGGAGCAGCGCGCCGCCAAGGTTGAGACCGGGGGAGGCGTCGATTCGACCACGGTAAGTTGGTCGTGTCTGAAAGAGGACTTTGACGACGTGTTCCGCGTGTTCGAGGACCTGCTGAAGAATCCGGAGTTCCGCGCCGACAAGATTGAAATTGCGCAGAAGGGGATGTACGACGGCATCTCGCGGCGCAATGACGATCCGGGGCAGATCGCGGGGCGGGAAGCGGCGAAGCTGGTGTACGGCGCCAATAATCCCTATGCGCGGGTCGCCGAATATCGAACGGTGGCGGCCGTCACGCGGCAGGATTTGATCGAGTGGCATGCGAAGTACGTGCACCCGAACAACATCATTCTCGGCGTGGTTGGCGACTTCGACTCGGCGAAGATGGAGGCTCGTCTGCGCCAGGCGTTTGCGTCGTGGCCCAGAGGCGAAGCGGCGAAGGATGCGGAGATTAAGCCGGAGCCCGCGAAGCCGGGATATTACCAGGTCGAGAAAACCGACGTGAATCAAAGCAACATTCAAATGGTGGCGGTGGGCATCACGCGCAAGAATCCGGATTATTTCGCGGTCTCGGTGTTCAATGAGGCTTTCGGCGGAGGATTCTCGTCGCGGCTGTTTAACGACATTCGCACCACGAAAGGACTGGCCTACGCGGTCGGCGGCGGAGTGGGTACGAGTTGGGATCATCCCGGCATGTTGCGGCTGATCGTGCTTACCAAGAGCAAGACCACGATCGCATCCATTCAGGCGATCGATGAGGAGATTGCAGACCTTGCCACGCGCCCCATCGACGACAAGGAAATCAAGCGCGCCAAAGACTCGATTCTGAATTCTTTTATCTTCCGTTTCGATTCTCCGGCAAAGGTTTTGCAGGAAAAGATGGCGTATGAGTTTTACGGATATCCGCTGGATTTTCTGGAGAACTTTCAGCGAGGCATCGAAAAAGTTACGAAAGAAGATGTCGCGCGGGTGGCGGCAAAGTACCTTCACCGCGACCAGATGGCGGTGCTGGTGGTGGGCAACGCCGGCGAATTCGACAAGCCGCTTTCGTCTCTGGGCGCGGTGAGCAAGGTGGATATTGCGATTCCGGCGCCGCCGCCGGGACTGGTTCCGGAAGAGGGCGAGCATCCGTAGTTCTACCGCCGAGACGCCGAGGACGCCGAGAAGAAGCGAGGAAAATCCAAACCTTCACTTCCGATGCCTGAGCCTCAAGCCCTGATTGGGAGCTTTGCAATCTCTTGTTCTTCCTTGCTTTTTCTCGGCGCACTCGGCGTCTCGGCGGTTAAGCTTTCTGCGGGCGCAAGAGGAGCAGATGCCAACGTTCCCAGAATGGGAGTTGCGGCAACTGGCAGACGGTTTGAAGCGGAGATGGCAATGACGGCAACTGCCAAAATTTGTTAATCGGGGTCTCTAAAAGTGTCATACTGGGAAAAGCAAGAGGTGACCAGGAGGTGACTCTCCCGCAGACGCCGCTGAAAACATTGACTATGCCCCCGAGGGACGCGTGACTTCCGTCACTTGGGCCGCTGGCCCTTGAAGTGCGATAGTTACGAGCGTTGGTCATCCAACCAAGACAGTCAAACGGAGACGAGGACAATCTAAATGCGGAAACAAAAAGGCTTCTCACTGATCGAACTGCTGATTGTGGTGGCGATCATCCTGATCATCGCCGCGATTGCTATCCCGAACCTGCTGCGCGCGCGTATTGCGGCCAACGAGTCGTCCGCCGCCAGCATCGTTCGCACACTGAACACGGCCGAAGTTAGCTACGTAACGGCGTATCCATCGGTTGGCTATTCGGCGACTCTGACGCAGCTGGGTGCGGGCGGAAACTAATCCGTGCGTGCCCGCACAGGCCAACGCGTGTTTGATTGATGACACTCTGGCCACAACGGGAGGCACCGCCGGTAAGAGCGGCTACACGTTCGTTGAGACCGGTGCAGTGGGTACGGGTGGTGGAACGTGCGCTCGGCACGTATGTCGTGACCGCAACGCCGACCGCCCCAGGCAGCAGCGGCGTGAACAGCTTCTGCTCGATTGAAGACGCAGTGGTTCGTAAGAACAGCGCCGGCACAGCGCACATACCTACGCTGATTGCTCCAACATGCCTTCCTTGGGCAACTAACACCAACTTGGTCTGAGGCCTCGGGGGAGAGGCAACAGGCGGGGAGCAGTGGGCAACCACTGCTCCCTTATTACTTTAGTGAGCACGTTCGGAGTTACCAGCCTTTAGCTACGGCTCGTCTATGCTTAAATCCAGGTATGCCCACTGCCGCGACCAAGCTTGCCGCCAGTCCGCGAACTGAGGACGGGTTCTTTCGTTCTCCCGGAAAGCGGAGAGCCATCCTTTCGCTCGTGCTGACGCTGCTCACGCTCCTCGCGTATAACCCGGCCGCTTACAACGATTTCGTCAGCTTCGACGACCCCATCTATGTCACCCGCAATCAGCACGTTCGCGCCGGCCTGACTTGGAACACGGTGACGTGGGCATTCCAAAGCACCGAACATGCGAATTGGCACCCGCTCACGTGGTTGTCGCATGCGCTTGATTACCAACTTTTCCAACTCAAGCCCGCCGGGCATCATTACATGAGCGTAATAATGCACGCGATCTGTGCGATCCTGCTGTTCCTTTTTCTTGAGGCGGCAACGGGCATGGCGTGGCGAAGCGCGGTGGTAGCCGCTTTGTTCGCGGTGCATCCGCTCAATGTGGAGTCCGTGGCCTGGGTTTCGGAACGGAAGAGTGTGCTCTGCATGTTGTTCTTCGCCCTGACGTTGCTGGCATATCGCTGGTACGCGCAAAACCCAAATTTCAAACGATACGGTTTGGTTGGGCTGCTTTTCGCGCTTGGGCTCATGTCGAAGCCCATGGTGATAACTCTGCCTTTTGTGCTGCTGTTGCTGGACTATTGGCCGCTCGGGCGGACGTCGCCTGCTGGTGTAGCCCCGGAGGTCCAGGGTGGGCGGGCGGGGACGCCCGCCCCTCCACGGACATCCTGGACGCGGCTGGTGGTTGAAAAACTGCCGCTATTCGCGCTCTCCGCCACAAGTGCCGTGATCACCATGGTTGCGCAGAAGGCCGGCGGCGCAATGCACAATGAGTATCCATTCTGGGACCGACTGCTGAATGCGATTGTTTCCTATGCGCGCTACGTAGAGAAGGCGATCTGGCCTTCCCGGCTGGCGGCCTTTTATCCTCACCCAGACCATTCGCTGCCGGCGTGGCAGGTGGCAACCTCGGCGCTCCTGCTCTTATCCATTACGGCAGCGGTCCTGATGCTACGAAAGGAACGGTATCTGGCCGTGGGCTGGTTCTGGTACCTGGGAACGATGGTCCCGGTGATCGGACTGGTGCAGGTCGGCGAGCAAGGCATGGCGGACCGATACGCTTACATTCCCTTGATCGGCCTGTTTATCGCTGCGGTTTGGGGCATTGGGGATTGGGCGCGTGCCAAGCGTCTCCCGGCTTTGTATCTCGGGCTGGCAGCAGCCGTGGCGATCTTGGGGTTCTCGGCGATAACCCGAACGCAGATCGGCTATTGGAAAAGCAGTGTGGCGCTTTGGTCGCACACGCTCGATGTCACTGAGCGCAATTTCGTCGCCCATGACAGCCTGGGCGCTGAATTGATCCATGAAGGAAACATCCAGGAAGCGATGGCACAATTCCAAGCTGCAGCTGCGATCAATCCGCGCGATGCATTCAGCCAGCTCGATCTCGGCGTCTGTGAGAAGCGGCAAGGCAACATCAAAGGGGCGGTAGAGCGCTACGATGCGGCGCTGCGTCTGTCGGCGGATGCCTCCCTGAGGGCCACGGCTTTCGGCAACCTTGGGTCAATCGATCGCGCTGCAGGAGATTACGTGCAGGCTCGGGAGAACTACGACTCGGCGCTGCGCCTGCTGCCGGACAGCAAACTTGCCCTGATCGGCTTGGGCCTTATAGCTCAAAAGACCGGAGACCTGACCCAAGCAGCGGACTTTTATGCGCGGGCGGTCAACGCGGAACCGTCGGATGCGGAGTATCTTCTGCTGGCACAGGCCCTCGAAAAATCCGGCCGACCCCGGCAGGCCGAAACAGCATACGCTCAGGCCCGGAAGATGTCCTCAAATTGGGACGCAACCGAGCAAGCGGTAAATCAGTTGCTTCAGGAGTAGGTTGGTTACTCAAGTTTTGAAAGCGGCAGGTTGTTTCGGAGGTCGCGGCCTCATAAGTGCAGCCAAAACTTTGGTGAGCAGGCGCTTGCGAGCCAGACGAGAGCCTGGCGCGAGCCAAATCGCAGGGCATCTCACCTGAGCGGAGGCTACCCGAATGCGGGCACCGAGGGGCTTTTCCCTTATTGAATTGCTGATCGTGGTGGCAATCATTCTGATCATCGCAGCCATAGCGATTCCGCACCTGCTGCAGGCCCGGCTGTCGGCCAATGAGGCTGCCGCCGTTAGCGCAGTTCGAACCATTACCACCGCCGAAGTAGCCTACCTGACCAGCTATCCAACCGTCGGGTATGCGGCACAATTATCTGATTTAGGAGCGGCTGGAGCCACGCCTTGCGTACCTTCATCGGCGAGCGCCTGTTTGATTGACGATTCCTTGGCAACCGCGAGTTCCGCTCCTGGCCGGGGTGGTTACGTCTATACCGCAACCGGCAACTTGGGGACGTTCCTCGTCACCGCGATACCCGTCTCGAATACCGGCGGGGAACGCAGCTTCTGCGAGGTTGCGGATAATGTCCCGCGCGTCAATCCTGGTGGGACAGCCATCGCGGATGCCGGTGCCTGTATGGGCTTGCAGTCCGTCAACTGATCAAGTTCGGCAATGTACCTGGGGGAGGGTACAGAGAGAGAGCCCGGAAGAAATTCCGGGCTCTTTTTTCCGGTGTGGGATTTGCTTGTGCAGGCCGGACACCAGTGTGGGCCCGACACTCCTGTCCAAGACGAGAACCGGAGACCGGAGACGAGGGAGGGGAATCATTCCATGCGAGCAATTGACAGATTTCAGCTGGCCTCGCTGATCCGTCTCGACTTTCGCCTCCAGTGCATGATCCACGCCGCCCATCCTAATCCCACCGCAAGCGCCGCACCCGAGATCATCCAGCCAATCCGGACACTATCCGGCGCATATCGGAATACTACCCGGTGTTGCCCTGCCGGTACGACGACGCCCCGTATGGCGTGATTCACTATAACGATAGGCGTCACCTGGCCATCGACCTGCGCCCGCCATCCTTTGTCCCACAAATCCGCCAGGACAACCATGCCCGCTGTGTCCATGCGCGCATCGACCACCACGCGTTCGGGGAAATCCTCTAGTATCTTCGTGGTGCCGCGGGAGACCGCGGGCAAGTCCAGATGCTCGGTGACATAGGACACCTTCGCCGGGTCGAAGGTCACCGCTCGCAATTGGTCCATCAACGGTTGCCCTTCGTCCACTACTTGGACTGTCTGAGGAACGAACGTTCGCGGCATTGCGAGTTCATTTTCCACTACCGTATAACCATCACCCCGGATGATTGCCTTGATTTGGCTCGACAAATCCTGGTCAAAAATCAGGTACCGCACGTTGAGCATGCTCAGCACTGGCGAAACGCGCAGCGCCCCGTCACTCGTCCAAGTCCGCCATGGGATGAACCCTTGTGTCCGCGCGTAGATAGGTGATGATGTCCCCGGCTGTCGCGCGAACTCCAGCACGTCCAGCAATCGCTTGGGCTCGATGGCGTCATAGCCACGAATATCCGGCAATCCGATCATCAAGTTAAGTACTGGCGGCAAACACGCCACGCCCAAAATCCGCCCGGAGGGTCGCTGCTTCAACTGCTCCAACGCCGAGACCCGCGGGTAGTACAACGCCGCATCGAACTGCGGGTTCACGTTGTAGGCGTAGATCAGCAACTCCGCCATCATCAGGCTGCCCGCGATTGCCACCATCCAGCCTCGCTTTCGCGCGCCAGAGTACAGCAAGACCCACCCCCCCACGGTCAGCGCCCCCAGCCCTGCTCCGATTGCATAGTAGAACGTGAAGTATTCTCGCGCCATGGCGAGGGCCCGACGGGCGGGAATTCCCATATACGTTGCGTTCGCAGGCAGATCAACAATATTCAATTCCGCGGGCAAGTGGCCCGTTCGATAGAGGCACCACGCGCACAGTCCCGCCGCCAGCAGCGCAGGGACTGCGAACCAATGCCGTGGCTTCACCATTCCTCTCATAACTGCGTCGATCCCGGTCACGGCGAGCACGGTTAGCGCGAACCCCGTCAGCATTATCCACCGGTTGTAGGAGAGCATGTTGAAGCCTGGCAGCCGCATGAGGTTAACCAACCCAGGGATGTCGAGCACCCACCCCAGCGACAGCACCATCAATCCCAACCACAAGAGGCTCGTGCGCTTCAGATTGCGATGGCAAAAGGCCAGAGGCGCCAGAAGCAACGTCGCCAGCAGCCCCGCATATCCCGCAGCGGAACTCTCCAGTTGGCTCCCATCCACAATCCGCATCGATCCCTTCTGGGTCGAACCATAAAGGTTGGGCAGCACGATTTGGGGCAATGCCGCAAGCCCAACTGGCGGCCGTTCCTCCTCTCCCGCAGCGCGCCTCGTGAAACGCTCGCCTGTGCGCGAATACTCAACGAGTGGCACGATGTACGGCGCGGCGATGCAAAGCCCCAATCCCCAGCCCAAGATTAGGGCTGCGATGGTTGGAATTGTGTCTCTCCAGTTCGCCCTTCCGTAGACTTCGACCAGGCGACCCATTGCGTATAGGCCCGAACTCAGCAAAATCAGTGCCGCCACGTCCAGTTGCCCGGTCAGCGCCGCTGCTGCGGTAAAGATTCCTAACAGGATGGAACCAAACCCTTTTGCCTTCCGGATGGTGGAATCCACGGCCAGCAGAATCCACGGCAGCCACGCGACTACCGCCGTGAGGCCGTATCCTTGCCACTGCACGAAAAAGCCCGTGAGCGGGTAGCACCAAGCCCCAATAGCCGCCGCCCAGAACCCTACACCTAGTGCCCGCCTGAAAAACAGGTACGCCCCAACCCCTGCCAGAACCGACTTAATTAACTGAAAGTACTTCCCCAACGAGGGCCAATAACAGAAGATCAGGAAAAACGGAGAGTACTTGGGGAAGGCTACGAATGGGACACCTGCAAAGCTCAGCGGATTCCATAGCGGTATCCGTCGCGCCCGCATCTCCTTCGCTGCATATTCCGCGGTCGGCGCTCCTAAGAGCACCAGATCTGACAACACAAAGTTGTAGGGAATTGGCCTTACGCCATCTGCGGGAGGCGGCAGGTACACTCCCTTTTGAGCAAGGATATCTAACGGCAATAAAATCTTGCTTCCCGCCAATGAGGGACCATAAAGCAGGATCTGCGGCAACACCAACCCCAACAGTAACAGAGCGACGCGCCGCCATCGCGCACTGCGAGCCTCTATTGCCACTTCACTCCCTACCAGTTGTTGAACTTGCTCCATGACTCGTTTCGCCATAATTCTGAGACTGTCCGAGGAGTCTATAGATGCCCGGAGGCAGGCCGTGCCTTCCCTCGGGTCCGACCGCGAAAGACCGCCGCCAGAATCCTTCGTCAGGTCTGTCATGCACTCGTCGCAATTAAGACATCATAAGCGCCACCGCTCCTCAAAAACTGTTACCTTCGTACTGTAGCCCCTACGCCCTCTCGCTTGCTTATAATTCTTCTGGATCCTCTACCGGTTCCCTGAACGGCCATGATTGCACTTGAAACAACCAATCTGGAAAAGACCTATGCCGTGGGCTTCTGGCGGAAGAAGCCGCGCGTGGCGCTGCGTCCGCTGAACCTGACGGTCGCGGAAGGAGAAGTCTTCGGCTTTCTCGGACCGAACGGTGCGGGCAAAACGACCACTCTGAAGCTGCTGATGGGCCTGGTATTCCCGACCGGGGGCACGGCGCGCATCCTGGGAAAGGACATCAACGACCCGACCATCAAGGCACAGATCGGGTTCCTTCCCGAGCAGCCCTATTTCTACGATTACCTGACGGCCAGGGAACTTCTCGAATACTACGCGCGGCTTTCCGGCATGGAATCGAAGGAGCGCGGCCGCAAGGTCGAGGCCATGCTGGAACGCGTGGGCCTGAAAGACGCCGCGCGCGTGCAACTGCGAAAGTTTTCCAAAGGCATGCTGCAGCGGGTGGGACTGGCGCAAGCCGTCCTGCACGACCCGAAAGTGGTTTTTCTCGATGAGCCTATGTCAGGACTCGATCCCATGGGACGCCGCGAAGTGCGCGACCTGATGGAAGAGCTCAAACAGCAAGGCAAAACCGTTTTCTTCTCCACTCATATCCTTTCCGACGCCGAGGCGTTATGCGACCGGGTGGCGGTGATCCATCAGGGGGAACTGCGGGGCGTGGGCCATGTGGCCGAACTGACCTCGTCGATCGCGGCCAAGGTCGAGTTGATCTGGAATGGAAGCGCGGTTCCCGCTGGGTTGAGCGCTCTGGGAGCCGAGTGCCGCGTAATTGGGGAGACGGTCCGCGCGGTGCTGCCGGAAGCACAGCAGGAGGCGGCCCTGGAAATCCTGCGGCGGGAGCGGCTGCGGCTCATCTCGCTGATACCGGTGCGCTCCTCGCTGGAACAGTACTACCTGCAAAAAGTGAGCCCGGAAGCCCGGCCGGCAGTGGGGGCGCGATGAATCGAGTGACGCACATCGCCGCAAACACCTTCCGCGAGGCGATCCGCGACCGCGTGCTTTATAACTTGATCGCATTTGCCGTGTTGCTTTCCGGGGCCGCGATTTTCGTGGGGCAAGTCTCCATCCATATCGAGCGGCTGGTGGTGGTGAACCTGGGATTGACCGCGGTGTCGCTTTTCGGGGTGGTCATCGCCATCTTCATCGGGATCGGCCTGGTCTCAAAAGAGATGGAGAAGCGCACGCTCTACACCGTGCTGTCGCGTCCGGTGCGGCGTTGGGAATTCATCGTCGGCAAGTTCTTCGGGCTTACCGGGACGTTGGTGGTGAATACGTTCTGTATGGCCATTGGAGTGTTTGCGGCGCTGCTCTATGTCTCGCACAAGTTCCAGTCCTCCGATGCCTGGATTCTGGTCGCGTTGTTTTTCATCGTGCTGCAATTCCTGATTCTGTGTTCGCTGGCGCTGCTGTTCTCGTCCTTCTCTTCCCCGCTGCTGTCGGCAGTGTTCGCGTTCTCTTTGTTTGTGATCGGCAGCTTTGCCGAAGATCTGCGCGGGTTCGCCGGAATGTCGCATGGGCTTACGCGGTGGCTGGCGACCGGCGCGGCCTACCTGGTGCCGAACTTTTCGGCGCTGAACGTGATCGGGCAAGTAGCGCACGAACAACCCATCGCTGCGCATCTCATTGCCTTCAATACGGCTTACGCGCTGGCCTATTCCGCGATGGTGATCTGCGGGGCGGTGCTGATTTTCGAGCGCCGGAACCTGAAATGACAAGGACAACGAGTCGGAACCAAAACTGAAAATGACCGGTTCACGCAGAGTCACGACCGTTGCCAGCATCCTGCTGCTGCTGTCCCTGGCCAGTTCCGTGCTGCTGCTGCGGCGGCTCGACCAGATACGCGCCACCGCGACCGTGGAAGACGTCCTCTATTTCAACTCGCCGAAGTTGGTCAAGCGGCTTAGCCTGGGCTACGACGGGGTGCTCGCCGATATCTACTGGACCCGGGCGGTGCAATATTTTGGCAACCGGCACGTGACCAGAACCGCGACCGATTACGAGCTGCTGGCCCCGCTGTTGGAGATCACGACGGCGCTCGACCCCAAGCTGACCGTGGCTTACGAGTTCGGAGCGAACTTCCTGGGGCCGAAGCCGCCCGAGGGTGCGGGCCAACCCGACAAGGCGATCGCTTTGCTCGAGGACGGTATCCGGACCAACCCCGACGACTGGAAACTGTATTACGACCTTGGATTCTTTTACTACATGGACCTGAAGGATTACGCGCGAGCCGCCGAGGCATTCGAGCGCGGCGCCAAAGTGCCGAAAGCGCATCCGTTCCTGCGTGTGATGGCAGCGCGGATGGCGCAGCATGCAGGCGAGATCCAGACGGCGCGCATGCTGTGGCAGGCTACCTATGCCACCACGACGGACGATCAGATCCGGCAAAACGCAGTCGAGCACCTGCGGGCCTTGCAGGTGGATGAGAACATTACGGAACTGGAAAAGATGGTCGCTCAGTACCGGCAACAGACGGGGGTGGCGCCGTCGAGCTTCAACGCGCTGATCAGCGCCGGCATTCTGCGCGGGGTGCCGGTGGACCCGGACGGGAAACCCTACAAACTGATGGCGGACGGCCGTATCGAGTTGCGCAACCCGGACGACTTTCCGTACGTGGAGAAGGGGCTGCCGCCCGGATACAAGGCGGGGCCGCCAAAATTGCACTGATGCTGTTCGCTGTTCGCTAAAGGCCAAAGGCTAGGAGCTAACAGCGAATTCCCTATTTTGTTAGCATCCTTGCGTGTCCTCCAGTTTCCCCCGACAACTTTGGACCACATTACGCCGCTGGTGGCGCGAACAGGCGCGAGCGAAAAGTGCTGCCGGCGCGACTGCTCTGCTGGTTTGCAACTTGTGGAGCTTTGTGCGCGAGTCTACGCCCGAGCGCCGGCGGCAGCGCTACGGCGACATGGAGTACGACTGGGAGCATCGTGTCAACACGACCAGCGGCACGGTGGGATGGCGCGCGCGGCTGCTGGGAATGTTCCATTCTCCCTATCAAGCGACCGATCCGGCCTTGTTTCGCGAGATGATGGCGAGTCTGCCCATCGCGTTCGATAAATTCATCTTCGTCGATCTCGGTTCCGGCAAGGGACGAACGCTGCTGATGGCTTCCGAGTATCCATTTCGGAGGATTGTGGGAGTGGAGTTGATTGCCGAACTGCATCGCGCGGCAGAAGAAAATATTCGCCTGTACCATTCCACGGCGCAAAGATGCTCGGAGATCGAAGCGGTTTGCTCGGATGCTTGCGAGTTTGTCCTTCCGGACACGCCGCTCGTCTTGTACTTGTTCAATCCGCTGCCCGCGGCGGGACTGCAGCGGGTGGTTCGAAATCTGGAACGGTCGTTGGAACAATCGCCGAGGCCGGTTTGGATCGTGTATCACAACCCCGCGATGGACGGCATCCTCGGAGCATCGCGGGCGCTGGTGAAAGCCGGCGGAACGGAACTGTACTCCGTGTTCCGATCGGAGGTTTAGCTGTTAGCTGTTAGCTCTCTTGGCTCTTGGCTCTTGGCTAGGGCCAAAGGCTTAGAGCTATGAGCCGTGAAGGTAGAATTAGAAGATTGGGGACTTATCCGAAGTGAGGAATCGATCAATTTGCTGGGTGGTGACCATGGTGGCCGCCGTTCTTTGCCTGGTTCCATGGGCCCGCGCACAGAACCCTCTTACCCCAGATATCCAAAAGCTCGCCCGCGCGGTGGACGACCACTACAACCACCTGCGCAGTCTGCAAGCGGAGTTTACCGAGGTTTACCGGGGTGACGGCGCGGAGCGGATCGAATCGGGGACGCTGTGGTTGAAAAAGCCGCGCAAGATGCGGTGGGAATACCGTTCTCCGAATGAGAAGCTGTTCGTCAGCGACGGCCAGGCGGTGTGGTTCTACCTGCCGAGGGAACGGCAACTCAGAAAAACGACGCTCCGAAAGCTCGACGACCTGCGGTCACCACTGGCGTTTTTGCTCGGTAAGACCAAGCTGGAGAATGAATTACGGGGGCTTTCGAAGGTTGTGGATCAATCGCCCCTGGCTGCCGGGAACATCCTGCTGCGAGGGGTTCCTCAGGCGATGGCGACAAGTGAAGTGCTACTGGAGATCACTCCCTCAGACCAGATCGTCCGCATCGTATTGGTTGAGGCCGACGGGGCGACAACGGAGTTCCGCTTTGCGGGCTGGAGGGAGAATCCGGAACTGAGCGATGGCCGGTTTAAGTTCACCCCTCCCCCAGGGGTGGAAACGGTGGAAGGAGACTTGGGGCCGTAGTTGAGGGCCAACGGCCAGCCCCTAAAGGGGACTTTCATCGAAGCTCTTTCGGCATCGCTAAAGCGATGCCCTGATACAAAGCACAAGATGATGCCTGATACAAAGCGGTTCGGTTACTTGCGTACCGCGCCGTTGGGCTGCTGCGGTAACTTCTTTGGGGACAGAATGTTACACTTAGCCTGAGCAAGCTGGGCAGTGGGCGCTCGCAACCAGATCCCTCAGCATCAAACGAGATCGAATGCCACAATTCCTGGTCAAAGTCGCCGACGAACAGGGCCATCTGCGGCAGCAGGTGGAGAACGGGTATTCCGAAGCCGAGGTGCACGACCGGTTTACGCAGCAGGGATACCTCGTGTACTGGGTCAAGCCCCGGACGATCCTTAGCCGGGGCGGGGGCCAGGGCGGCAAGCTGCGACAGTCCACGTTCCTGATCTTCAACCAGCAGTTTCTGACGCTGATTAAAGCGGGACTGCCGATCCTGACGGCGCTGGATCTTTTGATCAAGCGGCAACGGGACAAGTCGCTGTTGCGGCTGCTCGAAAATGTGCGCGAGCGGGTCAAAGGGGGCGAGTTGCTTTCCGATGCCTTCGCCGCCCAGCAGGTGTTTCCGAAAATGTACACGACCACGCTGATGGCCGGGGAGAAGAGCGGCAGCATGGAAGAAGTTCTCGGCCGCTACATTGCGTATCAGCGGATGGTGCAGACTTTCCGCAAGAAGTTGCTGGTCTCGCTGGTGTATCCCGCGCTGCTGATTTCGGTGGTGACGGTGATGCTGATTTTTTTGATCACCTACGTGGTCCCGAAGTTTGCCGACCTGTTCAACAACCTGGGAGCACAACTGCCGGCGATCACGGTGGTCATGCTGTCGATCGGCCTGAACGCGCAGAAGTATGCGTGGATCGTGCTGCTGGCTGCTGCGGTCGCGGTGGTTTTGTTGTTACGGTGGAAACAAAGCGATCGGGGGGCGGAACAGATTGACCGGTTTCTGCTGCGGCTGCCGATGATCGGGGAAATCCGGCTGAAGTATCAGGTGGCGAATTTTTCGCGCATTCTGGCGACGCTGCTGCAAGGCGGCCTGCCCCTGGTGCCGGCGATGGAGACGGCCGGCGAATCGATGAGCAGCCGGCAAATGTTGAACGGGGTCGCCGCCGCAGCGGAGCGGGTGAAAGAAGGACAGAGCCTGGCGCATAGCCTCGAGGCGCAGAAGTTGTTTCCCGATCTGGCGGTGGAAATGCTGGAGGTCGGCGAAGCGACCGGCGCTCTGCCGGCGATGCTGGGCTCGGTGGCGGAGTTCTACGAAGAAGACGTGCAGACGGCTCTGGGGGCAGCCATGGCGCTCATTGAGCCGTTGATCCTGGTTATCATGGCGGTCTTTGTCGGCGGGATACTGATTTCTTTGTATATGCCGATCTTTACCTTGGGAGCGAGCGTGCACTGAAAGGGCTGTAAACTGGAATGGGCATGGCGGATAAGAAGACAGCGCTGGTCAACGGCGGGAATGGCGGGAAGCTGGCGCCGGAAGCGGCGGCGGTTCCCGACGAACTGGAACGGGCGCGGGATATCGCGCGGCGTTACCGCTGCGAATTCATCGACCTGAGCGATTTCCAGTTGCACCACGATCTGTTCGAAAAGATCCCTGTGCACCTGATGTTCCGCTATAAATTCGTGCCCCTGGCCGAAACCGACGACGGGCGGCTGGCGATCGCCATTGCCGATCCCAGCCAGTTGATGATGATCGACGAAATCAGCCTGCTGCTGGGCAAGCGGATCGTCACCAAGGTTTCCACCCTCAAGCAGATCTCCGACATTCTGCAGAAGACCGAGCAGTCCAAGCGCGTGCTGGAAGACGCAAGCGAGGGGTTCACGCTTGACGTGATCCGCGAGGACGAAGCCGGGAACGACGAAACCATTTCCATCGACAAGTTGACGGCGACGGCGGGCACCGACATGAGCCCGATCATTCGCCTGGTCGACACCACGATTTTCACGGCGTTGCAGCGGCGGGCAAGCGACATCCACATCGAGACGCGGGACGACTCGGTGGTCATCAAGTTTCGCATCGACGGCGTGCTCACCAACGCCATGCCGCCCATCGGCAAAGAACACCACTCGACCATTATTTCGCGCATCAAGGTCATGAGCGAGCTCGATATTTCCGAGCGCCGCGTGCCCCAGGACGGCCGCTTCCGGGTGAAATACAGCGGCCGCGCCATCGACTTCCGCGTATCGATCATGCCCTCCATTCACGGCGAAGACGCCGTGCTCCGCGTGCTCGACAAGGAGTCGATGAGCGAGAAGTTCAAGAAGCTCACGCTCGACGTGGTCGGGTTCGAGGACGACGACCTGCGCCGCTTTCGCCGCTACATCAAGGAACCTTACGGCATGGTGCTGGTGACAGGACCGACGGGCAGCGGCAAAACCACAACGCTCTACGCCGCCGTCAACGAGATCAAGACCGACGAAGACAAGATCATCACCATTGAAGACCCGGTCGAGTATCAAATCCGCGGCATTACCCAGATTCCGGTCAACGAGAAGAAGGGATTAACCTTCGCCCGCGGCCTGCGGTCGATCTTGCGTCATGACCCGGACAAGATCATGGTGGGCGAAATCCGCGATAACGAAACGGCGCAGATCGCTATTCAGTCGGCGCTGACCGGGCACCTTGTGTTCACCACGGTCCACGCCAATAACGTGGTTGACGTGCTCGGACGCTTCCTGAACATGGGCGTGGAACCTTACAACTTTGTGTCGGCGCTGAACTGCATTCTGGCGCAGCGCTTGGTGAGGGTCATCTGCGATTCCTGCCGGACGGCGGTGAAGTATCCGAATGATGTGCTGGAAGCGAGCGGCCTGGACCCGCAGCAATGGTCGCAGGTTCCTTTGTACGAAGGGCAGGGCTGCATCGAGTGCGCGGGCACGGGCTTCCGGGGCCGCACGGCGATTCACGAACTGCTGGATCTGACCGACCGCATCCGCGAGATGATTCTGGAGCGGAGGCCGACCTCGGAGATACGGAAAGCCGCTCGCGAAGAGGGCATGCGGTTCCTGCGTGAATCGGCGCTGGATAAAGTGCGCAGTGGATCGACCACTCTGAAGGAGATCAACAAGGTCACTTTCATCGAGACCATGCGCTGAACTGGTTACCGCCGCATAGACGGCAGTCCGGTCCGAGCATCCGCTGAGGTAACTGTTCTCGCCATGAAGGTACGAGATATCATCAAGTTTTGAAGGAGAGGAACGGGCGTCTCGCCCGTCCGGCCGGGCGGGGACGCCCGGCGCTCCACCGTTCGAGGCAATTCGATCAGTGATGGCTACTAACTCCAAACACGTTCGCCGTCCAACGCTGGCCTGCGAAATCGCGGCCGACCGTGTTCTCGCGGGCCGTGCCGCCGACACGGGGCGGATGGTGGAAATCGCATCGGCGCGGGAACTAGCCCCCGGCACCGTGGTACCCGATTTGATGGAAGCGAATCTGCTCGACGGGAGAGCGGTCCGGCAAGCGATTGAAAGCGCGCTCGGCGGCGTCGGCGGGCGGTCGCACGACGTGATCGCGATTCTTCCCGACACTGCGGTGCGGGTGGTGCTGCTGGATTTCGAAACCCTCCCCACCAAGCGGGAGGAAGCCGAAGCGGTGGTCCGCTTCCGGCTGAAGAAGTCGTTGCCTTTCGATCCCGACGATGCCCGCGTCTCGTATCACGCCCAGACGTCAGGCAAAGGCGTGCGGGCGGTGGCCGCCGTGGTGCTGAAAACGGTGCTTGAGGAATATGAGTCAGCGTTTCGCGACGCGGGCTACAACCCGGGCATGGTCATGCCGTCGATGCTGGCCGCGCTGGGAGCGGCGGACGCAGAACGGCCAACCCTGGTGGTCAAGGTCGATGCGCGGACGATCAGCATCGCGATTCTCGATCAGGAACAACTGCTGCTGTTCCGGACGCTCGAAAATGTGCGGGGTGTGACCATCACCGGCGATCAACTGGCGGAGGAAATCTATCCCTCGGTGGTGTTTTTCCAGGACACCTACAACCTGAACATCGAGCGTGTGTATGTGGCGGGGCTGGCGGAAGTGGGCGGCGCCGCGCCGGCGCTGAAGAACCAGTCCGGAGCGCAGGTTGAGGAACTGGTGGCGGCGTCGCAGATTGGCTCGACCACGGGAGCGGTCCCGCGCTGGCGCATGGCGGGAGTGGTGGGAGCGCTGATTTCGTAAAGACGCTCTCAGCTATCAGCTATCAGCTCTCAGTTGAACTGCAGCGATGAGAGTTGAAAGTGGTAACTGAGAGCTGACAGCTGAAGGCTGACGGCTAATATGCGTTTGGATATCAATCTCGCGACCCGGCCCTATGAAGACGCCCGTGAATTCTGGCAGCGTTGGGGATTGGGCGTGGGCCTGTTGGGCGTGTTGACTCTGGCTCTGCTGGTCGTGGCGGCGCGCGGCTGGACCCACGCGGGAAGAGATCGCCAAAACATTGCGCAACTGCAGCAACGGATCGCGGAGCGCGACCAGGAACGGGCGCAGGATCAGGCCATACTCGACCTGGCCGTCAACCGCAGCACGCGGGACCAGTCGCAGTTCCTGAATGGACTGATTCAACGCAAGGCATTTTCCTGGACGCGCGTGTTCGAAGATTTGGAGCGGGTCATGCCGCCGAACCTGCATGTGGTCTCGCTCAAGCCGGAGTTGAACGATCGGAATCAGATGCAGTTGGACATGAAAGTTGCCGGCGACACGCGCGCCGCGGCCATTGAACTGGTCCATCGCATGGAGGGCTCCAAGCATTTTCAGGGAGCGCAACTGGTGCAGGAGGGTCAAGGCCTGGAGCCGGGAGCGCCCGTAACCGCTACGGTGGTCTCGATCTACGTTCCGGGCTTGGCGGAGGGGAGCGCAAAGTAATGCCGGACTTAGGGAATTCGCGGCGCAAGTTGAAGATTGCGATTGGGGCGATGTTGGCGGCCGATCTGGTTGCGGTGGCGGTTCTGTTCTCGCCGCTGGTGGGTTCGGCGGATTCGCGGAAGCTGCAATTGAACCTGTTGCGCGCCGAATTGACCAGGAAGACCCGCGAAGTCGAACCCCTGCGCGGCATGGACACGAAGATCGTACTGGCGAAGAAACAGATTGGCGGGTTTTACCAGGAGCGTTTTGCCGCGCAGGATTCCGATCTGCTCAACGAACTGGGGAAACTGGCGGCGGCGAATGGCGTCCACATGCAACAGGCGAGATACAAGGAAGAGGACACGGAGATCTCCGGCGTGATTCCGGTTGAAATCGAGGGGAGTTTTTCCGGAGACTACTTGCAACTGGTGCGGTTCATCAACGCGCTGGAACGGTCGAAGCTTTTTTTTGCCGTGGACAGCGTGGATCTCGCGGGCGAAAGCACGGGACCGGTCAAGCTGGAAATCACGATGCACAGTTATCTGCGGTTGGGTGCCTGAGTGAAACTGGGAATCGAAAATCGGAAGCAAGTCATAGGGCTGGCCGTGTTGGGCGGGTTGGCGCTGCTGATGCTGGGCCGCGCTCTGTGGCCCTCGTTGCCGGAAGCGGCGCCAGTTAAAGGATCGACGACCACGGCTGGGGGCCGGGCCGGCATGCGGCGCACGGCTTCGGGAAAAATGGTTCCCCTGTTGGAACCGCGGCTGGATCCCACGCTCGATCTGAACCTGCTCAGCCAAAGCGAGGAGATCAAGTACGGGGGCAACGGAAGAAATATTTTTGTCGCTGGATCTTTGCCCATCGAAAAGCCGAAGAAAAACGGTACGACCGACACGCAGGCAGCCCTTCACCAGCCTCCGCCAATTCCGCCGCCGCCGCCGATCACGTTAAAGTTTTTTGGATTTGCCAACCGGCCAGGAGAGACCAAGAGAGTGTTCTTGTCCCAGGGCGAAGACGTTTTTATCGCTGCCGAGGGTGACATTGTCGACCGGCGCTATCGCATCTTGCGCATTTCGCCGAATGCAGTGGACGTGGAAGATGTGATCAACAACAACCGGCAGAGCCTGCCCTTGACGCAAGGATGAAACTGATTTTGTAATTTTGTAATCTGTAATTTGGTAATTGAAGGCGAATTATGCGGCGCGATTTGGAATTACGAAATTACAAGATTGCAAAATTACAAAATTCCCAGCGCGGCTACATGATGATCACGCTCATGTTGGCCCTGGCCATGATCGCGATTGCGCTGCTCACCGTCCTCCCCGAAATTGGCCAGCAGATCAGACGCGATCGCGAAGAGGAGATGAGACGCCGGGGCACCGAGTACATGCGCGCGATTCAGCATTACTACAGGAAGTACAACAGCTATCCAACCAGCCTCGAGCAGTTGGAAGATACCAACCACCTCCGTTTCCTCCGCAAGCGCTATACCGATCCGATGAACCGGGACCCAAAAACGGGCAAGGAAAGAGACTTCAAAATTCTGCATCAGACCGACGTCATGCTCAACAACGGGCCGGTGTTGGGACAAATCCCCGGGCAAACTGGGCCGCAGGGTGGACCCGCCGGCAGCCCTCAGGGCGGATTGAACGCGTTACCAGGAGGACTTGCCGCTCTGGGAGCGCAGACCGGCGGGGTGCAACCGGCGGTCACGCCGAATCCCGCGACTGGCGACGCTTCGGATGCGGAGGGAAATTCGAATCCGGCTGAATCGTCCCCTTCTAATTCGATTGCGAAGTCCGGGTCCACTTCCGGCTTCAACGGGCCGGTGTTGGGCGGCGGGCCAATCGTCGGGGTCGCCAGCATGAGCAAGGAGAAGCCCATTCGCGTGTTCTACGGAAAGAGCCACTATAAGGACTGGCTCTTTATTTATGTGCCGCAGGCGGACCAAGGCGGCCTGCTGAAAGGGCCGATAAATCCCGGCATGCCCACTCCGAACTTGAACGGCGGCAATCTGAATCCGGCGGCAAATACCGGGGGCTTCGGAGGGAGCGCCAATCCGTCCCAAGGTCTTTCGAACCCGGCGCCTCAACCCCCTGCGCAAACGCCACCGCAACAGTAGATTTCACTTCCCGCCGGCAATTCTCGTCCGATGGAAAAATTGCACCCTGAAAGCGGCAACAGAAAAGCCCCGCGTAAAGCGGGGCTTGACGTGAAACCGGAGCCACCGAATCGTTAAGGCTTACACATTAAACGAGGAGCCGCAGCCGCAGGTGCTCTTCACGTTCGGATTTTCGAACTTGAAACCGGCGCCCTCCAGGGTCTCGACGTAATCGACATGCGCTCCGCCAAGATACATCAGTGAAGTCGCGTCGACGTAAACCTTCAGACCGTCGAAGTCGAAAACCTTATCCATCATGCCCGCGCCGTTCTCAAAGGCCATGGAGTATTGGAAGCCGGAGCAACCGCCGCCGACCACGGACAACCGCAATCCCGACGGGACCGGATTCTGGGCAGCCATAATCTCTTTGACTTTGGCAATCGCGGCGGGGGTCAGGACGGGCGCAGTTTTGGGTTGAACATTGGGTGTCGTGGTGGTCGCCATTCGGTTGATCTCCTTGGTGATAGCTCATTATAACAAAGGCCGAAACCAGCCCGGCAAGGCTTTTCCGGACCCGGTCCCATTTCCCGAACCTGCGCGTTAGATGCTTCGGCCAGGCAAGAAGTCGCGCCTCCTCTTGCCAATGGGTCTATAATCGTGCCGAGTAGGAGCCAGTTCCCGAACGCCAACGGATGCCATGACGGATTTCGCTGGGGCTGAAGGCGGCAATTTCGGGATGGGCTCGATCTCAGCTCCGAGGTGGCGTATGTCTCCAATGTTCGGGCTGCTTGTCGCGTGGGGTATTCTGACGGGGATTCTGATCATCCTCCTGATCTATCGCAGCACCCTCACCATGCACGAGGACGATTCGATCTTCCTCCATGAAACCGAATCCCAGATGCACAAAGATCAAACCGAAGTGATCTCCAAGATGCAGAAGATCACACCCATCGTCAAGGTGCTCGGCGCCTTGTCGGGGGCGATGATCCTGGTCATCGCGGGATTGTTCATCTACCAGGGTCTGAACATCGCCACCACGCCGCAGTAACCGGGGAGGCTGCGGCGGATTCGCGGGAGTCCTTGCCAGGAGTCCTAGCTAACCCCGGCTCGGGGAGAACTTCGCCAGCGTAGCGGCGGCGTGTAGCTGCTCGCTGGCGAGCCTGTTTCCTGCGCGGAAAAATCCGTGATCAGAATATGAGGGCGCAACGCCCCATTGCGATTGTCGGAGGCGGTCCGGCTGGCGCACTGGCCGGTGCCCGGTTGGCGGCGGAAGGCAGAGAGGTCCTTCTCTTTGACGAGAAGCTTGCCTGGGAGAAACCTTGCGGCGGCGGACTCACGCACAAAGCTTTGCAGCGGTATCCGTTCTTGGCGGATGCCGGCGGCGAAAGCAATCTGGCAGGAAGCAATCCGGTCAAAAGTAATCCCGTCAAACAGTGCGAGCTGATCAGTCCGTCGGGGCGCCGGGTACGCTTCCACCTGCGGTACCCGGTCGCGATCTTCTCGCGCCTGGCGTTGAATCGGTTGTTGCTGGAGCGGGCCCGGCACAGCGGCGTCGAACTGCACCAGGAGCGCGTGACCCGGATTGCGCGAACCGGCATAGACCGGCAAAACGACTGGCAACTGGTCACTCCCCAGAATGAATACCAAGCGTCGTACGTGATCCTGGCCGCGGGCGCTCGGAATCCGTTCCGCTCTCAGTTTTTCTCTCCGATTGCCCCGGCCGACTTGATGGTCACCGCCGGCTACTTCATTCCCGGACGCAGTTCGCTGATGCAGATTCAGTTTCTGAAAAGGATCACCGGCTATCTCTGGGTCTTTCCTCGCGTGGATCATGTTTCCGCCGGAATCACGGGCAAGATGGGCGAAACCTCAACGTTGGAGCTGCGCCGCACACTGGAGCATTGGCTCGAAGCAGAATGGCTCAAAGAGCACGGCCTCCGCCTCGACGGCGCCCGTTTTTACTCGCACATTCTTCCCTCGTTGCGTCCGCAGACTTTCGAAACGCTCGAAGTCTGCGGGAAAGATTGGGCCATGATCGGCGACAGCGCGGGTCTGGTGGACCCGATTACCGGAGAGGGTCTCTACTACGCGCTGCGGTCGGCGGAGTTGTGCGCCGGCGCGCTGTTGGCCGGACGGCCGGAAGATTACCGGGCCCTGCTCGAAGAAGAGGTGCTTCCTGAATTGATGCTGGCCGCGCGCGTCTCCGAGCGCTTCTACCGAGGGCAGGTATTCGGCGAGAGCATCCTCGAACAGATGGTATCGCTAACCACGAGAAGCGCCAGCTTCCGCGATCTGATGAGCGACCTTTTTGCCGGGATTCAAGGCTACCGCGACTTGCGCGCCCGCCTGTACCGGATACTGCCCGCGGTGATGGCCGAGGGCCTGGCTGGAACGCTGAGCTTGCCTTGGAACAGCGACAGATCGGCGTTCGCGACCGACCCGGTATCGGAATACTTACCACCCGCATCGTAGAGACGCGGCTGGCCGCGTCTCCTACTCGACGATTTGCCTCTTGCTGATTCTCTACGCAGCCTTCGCCTGCAGCCCTGCGATATCGCTAAGCAGCACTCTCTCGTGGCCTTCAGGGTTCACCTTTTCGTACACCTTGCGGATCACGCCTTTGGGATCAACCACGAAGCTGGTGCGCTCCCAGAAGTTCATCCCTTTCCATTCCGCCTGGCCGATGCCGAGCGCCTTCATCAGGCGGGCATCGGTATCGGCAAGCAAATCGATGGTAAAGGCGAACTTGTTGCAGAAGTTCTTGTGCGAGGCCACGTCGTCGGCGCTTACGCCGATGACCTTGATGCCGGCGGCGTCGAAATCGGCCTTGGTCGCGGTAAACGACTTGCCCTGGATGGTGCAGCCCGGCGTGTCGTCTTTCGGATAGAAATAGACGACCACCCAGTGTCCGGCGAAGTCGGAAAGGCTGATGGTCTTGCCGTCCTGATTGGGAAGCGAAAAATTCGGGAAGGGATTGCCAGCGGAAAGCATGGAAGCGTCCTTTCTAGGTTGGTTCTCTGAGTGGGAGGTCAGAGGTAAGAGGTCAGATTGCAGAGGTGAAAACCCGTAACCAACAGTTCTTACCTCTGCAATCTGACCTCTCACCTCTGACTTGTTGTTAAGCGGCTTTCGTCATTTTCTTCATTCGTTCTTGCAGCTCTTGCGGCGACACGTCTTCCTTGTGCGTCGCGATACCCCAGAGATGTCCGAACGGGTCCTGGATGAAGCCGGAGCGATCGCCGTAGAACTGGTCCTCGACCGGTCTTTGGAGTTTCGCTCCCTCGGCGACCGCTTTTCCGACGACTTTGTCGCAGTCGGGAAAGTACACATACAGGCTCACCGGAGTCGCGCCGATGGTTTCGGCGCTGCGATGGCCCATTTGTGGATTCTCGTCCGCCAGCATGATGCGGGAGTCGCCGATCTGCAACTCGGCGTGGCCGACCTGGCCGTTGGGACCATCCATGCGCACGTCTACGGTCGCTCCGAAAACCTTCTTGTAGTAGTCGATCGCTTTCGCGGCACCTTTAATGACGAGGTACGGCGTAACGGTATTGAATCCCTTGGGAATGTAGTGGACTTTGTTCATAATTTTCTCCTCTGATGTTCCGCTCATGGTGTTCCTCGAAGATGAGGTTGAGGGTTGAGGTTGAGGCGCGTACGCGGACCCCCACGGCCCGCGCTGAGACTGATAGGGATATGAGAACACAAGTTGGGTGGAGGCTCAAGCAGGTTGCGGAAAAACTTTGCTTTGAAGGGGCGCGGCTTCGGCCGCGCCGTAACCGAGCTCTTACTCGATCCCCAACTCCTTCGCCAGCGCCTTCCACTTGCCATCCACCAGCGCTCGGGTCTTCGCGTCCATCACGATCTCGTCTGGCCAGGGACGCGCGAAGCCTTCAGTCGACCATTTGCGCGTGGCGTCGATGCCCATCTTCGATCCGTAGTTGGCCAGGCGCGCGGCGTGGTCGAGCGAATCGACTGGGCCCATGGTGAACTGGATGTCGCGCTCGGGATCGATGTGGTTCAGCACTTTCAAGGTGACGTCGGCGATGTCCTGCACGTCCACGTCTTCATCGACTACGATGATGCATTTCGTGAACATGGCCTGGCCCAGCGACCAGATGGCGTTCATTACTTTGCGGGCTTGTCCGGGATAGGACTTGCGGATGGAGACGAGCATCAGGTTGTGGAACACGCCTTCGATGGGCAGATTGATGTCCACCAGTTCGGGGATGGTGAGCTTCATCAGCGGGAGGAAGATGCGCTCGACGGCTTTGCCCATCCAGGCGTCTTCTTGCGGCGGCTTGCCTACTACGGTGGTCGCGTAGATCGGGTCTTTTCGGTGGGTCACGCAGGTGACGTGGAAGACCGGGTATTCGTCTTCGAGCGAGTAGAAGCCGGTGTGGTCGCCGAAGGGGCCTTCGGTGCGGAGTTCGTCCAGATTGACGTAGCCTTCGAGGATGATTTCGGCGTGGGCCGGGACTTCCAGATCGACCGTTTCGCACTTCACTAGCTCGACCGGCTTCTGGCGCAGGAATCCGGCGATGATGAACTCTTCTACGTCGGGCGGGGCAGGGACGATGGCGGAGAAGGTCAGGGCGGGCTCGGTGCCGATGGCTACGGCTACTTCCATTTTGCCGGAGGGGCGATCGCCTTCGGCTAGCATTGCGCCACCGGATGAGCGGGCCATGATGTCGACGGCGGCGGCATTCCCACCCTTCGCAAAAGACGCGAAGGGTGGGGCACCCGTCCCTACGTTCCTGGCGGCCGCGGCGTTCCGCATGTGGTCGCGGTAATGTTCGGCGGCTACTTTCTGCCTTTGCCAGTGCATGCCGGTGGTGCGCTCGTCGTAGATCTGCATGCGGTACATGCCTACGTTGCGCTTGCCGGTTTTCGGATCGCGCGTGATCACGCAGGGCAGGGTGATGAAGCGTCCGCCATCTTTGGGCCAGCATTGCAGGATGGGAAAATCCAGCAACGAGAAATTGTCGCGCTTGATGACTTCTTTGCACGGGCCGGTGGCGACGGTCTTGGGAAAGAACTTGCCCATCTCGGCGAGCATGGGCAGCATCTTCACTTTGTCGAGAAAACCTTGCGGCGACTTCACGTCCATGAAGCCGCGGATGCGGTCGGCGATTTCGTCGAGAGAATCGACTTCCAGCGCCAGTCTCATGCGGCGGGCGGAACCGAACTGGTTGATCAGAAGTTGCGAGCCGGGATAGCCCTTCAGGTTCTCGAAGAGCAGAGCCTTCCCGCCGACCGTTCCCTGCTGGTCTTTATCTTTATCTTTGCTCTTCGAAACGCGGTCGGCAATTTCCGCAATCTCTAGAATTGGGTCCGCTTCGGTGCGGATGCGCTTGAGTTCTCCGGCGCGGTCGAGGGCTTGGATCCAGTCCCGCAGATCGTCGTAGGCCAAAATTCCTCCGCGAATGACAGACGATTATATGACGACAGCCGACGAAAACCTTTAACCACAGAGGACACTGGGGAACGCGGGGGGAACCCGCGAGGCCCGCTGCCATCGCCGATTCCACTCTTCCACATTTGGCGCACTGCGACTAGGATATGGAAATCAATTTTGCAGCCTCCGTAGTTGACCGAGGGACGAATGATCCGTTTTAAGGTGAACGGGAAAGAAAAGACGTTTGACGGCGATCCCGACATGCCGCTGCTGTGGTATCTGCGCGACGTGGCCGGGCTCACGGGAACGAAGTTCGGATGCGGCATGGCGTTGTGCGGCGCATGTACCGTGCACAAGAATGGCGCGGCCATCCGCTCCTGCAGCACGCCCATGAAGGCGCTCGGCGGCTCCGAGATCACTACCATCGAAGGCATCGCGCCTATGCATCCGGTGCAGGCGGCGTGGATGGAGATTCGGGTGCCGCAATGCGGCTACTGCCAAAGCGGCCAGATCATGCAGGCCATCGCGCTGCTTAAGAAGAACAAGAATCCGAGCGACCAGGAGATTGATACGGCCATGTCGGGGAATCTCTGCCGCTGCGGAACGTATCAGCGGATTCGGGCGGCGATCATCAAGCAGCTAAGCATCAAGCTGCGAAGCATCCGGGTGCGAAGGAGACGGCATGAAGCTCATTGAAAATGTCAGCCGTCGCGGATTCCTTGAGGGCACTCTCGCCACCGGAGTATTCATCCTCGGCGCCCGATTGATTCCCGAACCGCTGTGGGCTTCGGAAGGCGAAGCGGCGCCCGCGCCTCTTCAACCCAGTTTGTGGATGTCGATTGCGCCCGACGGCACGGTCACTATTGTTGCGCACCGCACCGAGATGGGGAACGGGATCAAGACCTCGCTTCCGATCGTGCTGGCGGATGAACTCGGCGCCGCCTGGAGCCGGGTGAAAGTGGAGCAGGCGCTTGGCGATCCGAAGTATGGGGACCAGGAAACCGACACCTCGCACTCGGTCCGCGATTTTTTTGACTTGATGCGGCAAACCGGAGCGGCGGGACGCGTTGATGCTGATCCGCGCCGCCGCAGCCCATTGGGGAGTGCCGGCCGATGAGTGCAACACTCGAGAGCCGCACTTTGTTCGGCATCACCGCAGCGGCCGCAAGCTGGGCTTCGGTGAACTGGCCGAGGCAGCCGCCAAACAGCCGGTACCCAGCCGGGAAGAATTAAAGCTCAACCCGCGGAGCGCGTGGCGATATATCGGCAAAGAGAATCACCATCTCTACGATCTGCCCGACATGGTCAACGGCAAGGCGCGATATGGAATCGATCAGACCGTTGCAGGAATGGTGTACGCCGCCGTCGCGCGTCCGGCGGTGCTGGGCGCCAGCGTCAAATCGCATGACGATACGGATGCGCTCAAAGTTCACGGCGTCCAACAAACCGTTGTCATTGAAACCTTCAAACCTCCTCATGGCCACCAGCCCATGGGCGGAGTGGCGGTCATCGCCGACAACACCTTTGCCGCATTGCAGGGCCGCAGGAAGCTGAAGGTGGAATGGGACAACGGTTCGCACGTGGGGTACAACTCCGAACAGTTCCGCAAGAAGCGACCGAGACCGCAAAAAAGCCTGGGCAGTTGGTCCGCAACATCGGCGACGTGGACGCTGCCTTTCGAAACGGCGGAACCATTCTTGAGGCCGAGTATTACACTCCTCACCTCGCGCATGCGTCGATGGAGCCGCCGGTCGCTGTCGTCGATGTCCGGGACGGAAAGGCGTACTGCTGGGCGCCGACGCAAGATCCTCAGCAGCTTCAGAAGACGCTCGCGGACCTTCTCGGAATCAAGCCGGAAGACGTTATCTGCCATGTCACTTTGCTGGGCGGAGGCTTCGGGCGCAAGTCGTTTCAGGATTTCGTGGCCGAGGCCGCGGTGCTTTCGCAGAAGTTGCACAAGCCGGTGAAGATCGTCTGGAGCCGCGAAGATGACATTCGCTTCTGCTACTACCACCCTTCGGCGGCGATGTACCTGAAGGCCGCGGTCGGCCCCGGCGGCAAGCCGTTGGCCTGGCTGCAGCGTTCGGTATTTCAAGGAAGCGCGTCCACGACGTGATGCGGAAGTCGCTCTACCCCGGCCAGGACGAAATCGACAACGGCTGGACTGACGTTCCGTTCGACATTCCGAATCACCGCGCCGAGAGTGGGGCGGCGCGGGCTAATGTCCGCATCGGATGGATTCGCAGCGTAACCAATATATTTCATGCCTTCGGCGTGCAATCGTTTGCCGATGAACTGGCGCACGCCGCCGAGAAGGACCCGGTTCAGTATCAGCTTGCGTTGATTGGTCCCGACCGAAAGATTGATTTCACCGGCACCAAGTACCAGAACTACGGCGCTTCTTTGGATCAATATCCATACGACACGGCACGACTGAAGCGCGTGATCGAAATTGCCGCTGAGAAATCGGGCTGGGGCAAGCGCTCGACTAGCCTGGGCAAAGGGAGCGGGCTGGGCATCGCCGCGCACCGGAGCTTTCTAACCTATGTTGCGACCGTGGTTGAGGTCGAAGTTGACAGCCGGGGACAGGTCCATATCCCGAATGTGTGGACGGCGGTCGATGCGGGGACGGTGGTCAGCCCCGACAATGTGCGCTATCAGTTCGAAGGCGCCGCGGTGTTTGGCGCGAGTTTGGCTTTGTTCGGCGAGATTACGGTAACCGATGGCGCCGTGCACCAGAGCAACTTCAACAACTACCCGATCGCGCGCATGAACCGCGCGCCACGGCACGTCGAGGTGCACATCGTGGAGAGCGAAGCGCCGCCGGCCGGCGTGGGCGAGCCCGGCGTGCCGCCGTTTGCGCCTGCCCTGTGCAACGCGGTGTTTGCGGCCACGGGCAAGCGGGTGCGGGAGCTTCCGTTATCGAAGACGAAACTGGTGTAAGGATAGCGGTGTCGTGTCCCGAAATTTGCCCCTTGCGTTTTTGGGATTGTCATCCTGACCCTGAGCTTGTCGAAGGGGAGGGACCTATGCATTTGCTTGCAGCGCCGGAATGCATAGGTCCTTCGCTTCGCTCAGGATGACAGCTAGGATTCATGCCGCTAGCCTGCGAGAGGGCACACTATATATCCGCGATGAGCAAGTTACTGGCTCTGTTACTCCTGTCCATCGGAACATTTGCCGCCGCCCAGGAAATTACCGTGGCGGCGGCGGCCGATATGAATGCCGCGCTTCCGCAACTCGTCGCCGCCTACACGAAAAAGACCGGGCAAACGGTGAAGTTCTCATTCGGCTCGTCCGGCAACTTGACCAATCAGATACGGAACGGCGCGCCCGTTCGACGTCTTCTTCTCGGCCGACGAAGACTATCCCCGACAGCTGATCGCCGAGGAACTCGCGGCCAAAGATACGCTGTACCGCTATGCCGTCGGCCGGTTGGTACTGTGGATACCCGCCGATTCGCCACTGGACTTATCAAAGCTGGGCATGAAGGTGTTGCTCGATCCTTCGGTCAAGAAGATTGCGATTGCGAACCCCGCGCACGCGCCATACGGGCGCGCCGCGGAGGCGGCGCTGCGGCATTTTGGAATGTACGATCAGGTTTCCAGCCGCCTTGTCCTGGGAGAAAACGTCTCGCAGGCGGCCCAATTCGTCGAGTCGGGCAATGCTCAGGCGGGGTTGATCGCGCTGTCTCATGCACTCGCTCCCGCGCTGAAAGACAAAGGCCGTTATTGGACGGTTCCGCTCGATGCCTATCCCACGCTGAACCAGGCGGCCGTCGTGCTCTCGCGATCAAAGCAGCAGAATGCGGCCCGCACATTTCTGGAGTTCTTGCGCAGCCCTGAGGCCACTTCCCTGCTCGGCAGTTACGGGTTCAGCGTCCCGGTGGAGGCGCACTGATATGGAGAAGCATTGAAATGAACTGGGAGGCGTTCTGGTTGACGGTACGTCTGGCAGCTATCGTTTCGACGCTGCTGGTGGCCATCGGAATCCCCATCGCCTACTGGCTCACCCACTCGCGCTGGCGCTGGAAATTTCTGGTTGAAGCGGCGGTTGCGCTTCCGATCGTCTTGCCGCCCACCGTGCTCGGTTTTTATGTGCTGGTGGCGCTTGGTTCCCGGAGCCCGCTCGGCCGCTGGTGGGAGTCGCTTACCGGCCATACCCTGGCCTTCACTTTCGAAGGGCTGGTGATCGGGTCTTTGTTATACAGTCTGCCGTTCGCCGTACAACCGTTCGCGGCATCATTCGGCGCGGTCGATTCCCAGCTGCTTCGCGCCTCGGCTTCGCTTGGCCATTCTCCGGTGCAGACCTTTCGCCGGATCGTGCTTCCCCTCTCGAAAGCGGGGCTGGTCACGGGATTCGCGCTCAGCTTCGCGCACACGCTGGGCGAGTTTGGCGTGGTGCTGATGGTCGGAGGCAATATTCCGGGCGTGACGCGCACCATCTCGATTGATATTTACGATCAGGTGCAGATGGCGAATTATTCCAGCGGCGAACCAGACGGCGCTGGTCCTGCTTGTCGTCTCTTTCGTCCTGCTATCGGTCGTGTATGGATTGAACCGGCGTCCGTGGGCGGTGGGTCCATGGAAATGAAGGCCGCTCCCGCGCCACAAGCCGCGCTACCGATATCGCCGCAGGCAATCTCTTCCGAACTCGAAGTCCGCATTCGCAAACGCTTTCCGAATCCCGAGGGCAGCTTCAACCTGAATGTCCACTTTCGCGCGCTGGCCGGATTCACGATTCTGTTCGGCGCGTCGGGCGCGGGGAAAACGACGCTGCTGGATTGCATTGCCGGGCTGAGCGATCCCGACGACGGGCGCATTGCGGTGGGCGGCGAAGACCTTTACGACTCGGAGAAGAAGCGGAACGTCGCCGCCTGGAAACGGCGCATCGGGTATGTACATCAGGACCTGGCGCTGTTTCCCCACCTGACCGCCGGGGAGAACGTCGCTTATGGCCTGCGCACGCTCAGTGCGGCGGAGCGGCAGTCGCGCTGCCGCGAGATCCTGGAGGCGTTCCGCATCGATGGTTTACGCGACCGGCGGCCGGCGCAAATCTCCGGAGGCGAGCGGCAGCGTGTCGCACTGGCGCGCGCGCTGGTGACCGAACCACGCGCTCTGCTGCTCGATGAGCCGCTGGCGGCACTCGACCGTCCGACGAAGTCGTCTCTCGTTGGCGATCTGCGGCGGTGGAATCAAAACCACCGCGTTCCGATTCTTTTTGTGACGCACAATGGCGAGGAAGTGTTTGCCCTCGGCGATGAAGTGATTGTGCTGGACGAGGGGAAGATCGTGGCGCAAGGGCGTCCGCATGAAGTGATGCGCGCACCGCGGCTGGAGACCGTTGCGAACCTGTCGGGATTCGAAAACATCTTCGACGCCACGGTGCTAGCGCTGCACGAGGATCGCGGCAGCATGACCTGCCGTTTGGGAAGTGGTCCCGTGGATTTAGTGACACCGCTGGTTCGGGCCGAGGTTGGCTCGCGCCTGCGCGTGGGCGTTCGCGCCGGCGATCTGCTGCTGGCAACGGAAAAACCGCATGGGCTGAGCGCTCGCAACGTTGTGCCGGGAAAGATTCAGCGGCTGGAGCAGAGGGACGTCACCGTCTCGGCGATGGTGGATTGCGGCGGCACGGAGTTCGAGGTGCACATAACGCTGGGGGCGCGCGACGCGCTCCAACTCGGCCCCGGTAAGAACGTGTGGGTTGTGGTCAAGTCGTACTCCTGCCACGTGATGGGGATTTGAACATCATTGCCGGAGAACCTGTTTCCCCTTGCAAAGCGCGAGCCTGGAAAGAATGATAATTTCATTGCCAATGCAAACCGATCGAACACTGGCGCCACTGCCTGAGGAAGTCGTCGATCGCTACCTGGCGATTTTGGGAGTCGCGCGACGAGAACCCAGCCTGGCGGCCCTCCGCGGGCTAGTGGCAGCCCACCTTACCCGCATTCCGTTCGAGAATATTTCCAAGCTTTATTACCGCAAGCGTTTGGGACTGGTAAACCTGCCGCCAATTCAGCTTTATCTCGAGGGGATCGAGCAATACCATTTTGGCGGCACCTGCTATTCCAACAACTACCATTTCCATCTCTTGCTTCGCAGCCTGGGATACGAAGCGAAATTATGCGCTTCGGACATGAAGACTCCGGACATTCATGCGCTGAACATGATTAGGATTGCGGAGCGAGAGTACATGGCAGACACGGGTTACGCCGCCCCGCTGCTGGAGCCAATGCCTCGCGACCTCGCGGTGGATTATGAAACCCGGTTGGGCCGGGACCGTTATGTACTGAAACCGCAAGACGCGAATGGCTGTTCGCGCCTTGAACTGTATCGGGATGGAGTCTTGCGTCACGGCTACCTGGCGAAGCCGGAGCCCAGGAAGATTGAAGATTTCAGCAAGGTGATCGCTGCATCGTTCGCTGCCGATGCGACGTTCCTGAATTCGGTCTTGCTGGTGCGATTCTATCCGGGTCGTTCGGTCCTCATTCACAACTTGACCCTGGTTGAATCGGAAGGAGACCGATCGACCGTGCATGAGTTGGCAAATCGTGACGAGCTGATTGTCGCAATTGAACAGCGCTTCGACATTTCACGGGAGATTGTCAGGGAAGCAGTAGGTCAACTCGGCAATTTGCAGGATGCGTGGAGTTAGCAATTCCGCGATCTGAAATGACCGCGAACCGGGCCGACATCTTGCTCCGCTTGGACGGGGCAAAGCCCCGTCACCACACAAGCAGGCTCACCGCTCTACCGCAATCACCGCGACCCACTGGCCGTTGAGTTCCTTGCGATAGGTAATTATCCCGCCTAGACGTTGGGCGATATCTTCTGGCAGCAGGTCGCGATGGTAGCCGAAAAATTTCTCCTTGATGCGCCGCCACGCATCCCAGTTCTCAATTCCTAAAAGTGGATGTCGCGGCTGGTACTTCGTGGAGAAGACCATGGCTACGTCGAAGCTGTCGCGAGCCCGGGCCGCGAGGTCAATTTGGGAGACGGAGAAATCTTCGACACGCACGACGCGGAAAGGCTGATTGGCATTGGCATGGACATAGCCGAGCCAGGGACGGGTGAGTTCATCCGACGCGGGCCACGCGGTTAGAACGCGTTGGCCGGGATATCGCAGTGCCAGAAAACGGCTGGCCTCCGCGTGCATCACGATGTAGTCGCGATACGCAAGATTGTCTTCGAGAGTGAACCCATAGGGCGGATTGCTGAACAGGCCGGCGACAAATGCAATTGCAACCGCTCCCACAATCAATTTCCAATACCGCGCACGCCGCCACACGGTCGAGACCAGCGCCAGGATCACCAGCGGAACAACCGGCAACATGTAGCGAGCCAGCACGGCGCCGCCCACGGCCGACATGAACACGAGATAGGCGAGCAACACGGAAAGAAATGCGGCTTGCATCCAGAGCGGAATTCGCGGACGCGCGACTTCGCCCGGTTTTTGCGGCGGACGAAGCAAGGCGAGCAACGCCGCGAGCGTGAGCAGATAAAGACCGAGATATCCGAAGAGTTGCCAGAGCCGCATTCCCAACGCTAGCGGGATGCGCAGAGGATTGAGGGTGGCGGCAACGTTGTAGCGAAAGAATTCGGGGTTGCCCAACAGGAAACCCGTCTTGAGATAATGGTAGGCGTACCAACCGGCCAGGGGCACGACGGGAAGCAAGAGATAGAACCAACCCGTTCGTCTGCCCACGGGTGGAAGAATTTCTATCCAGCGGATTTCTTTCGAGCTTTCTTGTGAGCTTCTGTTGAGACGCGTCCGGATGAAATCGCCCAGCAGTTCCCAAGCCAATAGCGCCAGGGGAGCCAGGATCGCGGTCTCTTTCGCCAAGGCCGCCAGCGAGAACCAGAGCGCTTGCTTCCAGGGACGGTCTTCCAAATACGCGGCCAGGGCCCAGAACGTAAATCCGGCGGCCGGCAAGTCAACCTGCGCCATGGAACTCTGCGTGAAGTACACCGGATAGAGTGCGACCAGCGCGGTCGTCGCCCAGGCCACGGGCAAATTGGCGGCGATCCGTGAAAGTCGAAACCATCCCAGCAGCGAGAATGCGGACAGCGCCAGCATGGCGGTGCGCGTGACCAGCGTGGAGTATCCGGCAACGCGCCAGGCCAGCGCCAGCCACGTCATCACCAGTGGAGGATGCGCGTTCGACGGCGTCGATTGCGGAATGAACGTGCCGGTCAGAAACAGATCGCGCGCGGCGGGAACGTAGTAGCCGGCCTCATCCCAGAAATAAGGAAGGCGCAGAAGGGGCGCGTGCAGGAGCAGGAGTCCGGCAAAGAACAGCGCGAAGAGAAGAAACCGCTGCGCCCATGCGGATGGCGCTGGTTGAGATTTCGCTTTCAGGTCGGAAGGCGCCGCCCGCCGCGCAGCCGTTGTTGAACGGTACATCAGTGAATTTGTCCACCCGGAGCGCGTGGATCAAGCTTGATCTCGCCGAACGCGGCCTCGTAGTTTGACACGTTCTGCTGCAAGAGCGCCATGAGCGCCTTGGCCTGTTGCGGGCTGAGATAAATCCCCTGAAAGTTGCGCAATTCCACCTGCGTCTCCGAGCTTTGCTGCATGGTGCCGAATACCAGGAAGAAATCCCACACATTCACGCGGATCTGTACGCTGTTGGAGTAGGCGTCGCGGTAATCGGGAGTTTGCACGAACTTCACATTCGGTTGGTTCGCAGTATTCATGTCTCGCAGTGTAACGCCGCGGCAGATCACAGAGCAAAGAAACGAGCAAAGGTGGAGGGTCACCCTCTTCGCGAAAGGGGGATCAGGCGCAGCCGAAGAGAATTGCGCGCCCAGTGGTAGGATGGAAATCTGAGCGGGGCTGGCGGAACTGGCAGACGCGCTGGCCTTAGGAGCCAGTGGCCGCAAGGCCGTGCAGGTTCAAGTCCTGTGCCCCGCACCAACCTTTCCTCGATCTTGCGGGCGGTCTTGCGGATCGCGGTGTGGCGCTCAGACTTCTCCTGCCGTTTCTTTTCTCGCGATCAACTCCGCGGTCGCCTTTTTCGCCACCCTTTCCTGGTAATGCAACACGCGCAGCCCGCTTGCCAGCTGCAAAAGTTCGCCCGGTTCCAATAAGTGCGTCGGGCTTCTCGGGCCGCCCGGCAGTTTGGCCTGCTCCAGGGTATGCGTCTTATAGATGAGCAGGCCGCCGGGTCGCACCGCTCGCACTATCTCCGAGAAGATTTTTCGTTCCAGATAGAAGAACGCCATCACCACCTCGAAAGTTGCGGTTTGCGAAGCCTGGAAGCGGGTGAGATCATCTACTACAAAGTGAATGTGGGGGGCGAGCGGTCCGGCATTCTGCTTCGCCTGTTCGACTCCGGTCTCGGAGATATCGATGAGCGTGACTTTCCAACCCTGTTTCGCCAACCAGATGGCGTGGCGTCCGGCTCCTCCGGCGAGGTCGAGCGCGCTTCCTCCGTGTGGAAAGAGCGGCAGGATATATTGGGAAAAGGCCCGCTCCAGGAAGGGATCGGGGACCAGCCATGCTTCGGGTGCTTCGCGATATTTCCGGTTCCAGCGGCGGCGTTCATCATCGTCATAATCGGAAGAAGACATGGCCTTTGATTCTAATCTCGGTGCTTCTGATCCCGGCTGGCAAAGCGAGCGATGGAGATGCCGCGAATGACGCCCATCTCGACGCGACGCTTCGACCATAACGGCGCCTCGCTCCCGCCCCGCACCGGCGGCGGTGGCGGCGGCATGCCGGACTTTATGCCGGACTCTATTCCTAACTATGGCGAGCGCTTGCGCCGTGCGCGGATGGGACTGGCCGTCGCCATGACGCCCGTCTTCATGCTCTTCATTTCCTTCACGGCGGTCTATGTCGTCCGCCGCGGATTCCTAAGCCTCGATCAGAGCGGCACGGCTTATGTCCGCACCTGGGCTCCGGTCGAAATGCCCTGGACGTTATTGTTGGCCAACACGGTGGTGCTGATGATCAGCAGCATCACGATCGACTTGGCGCGTCGCGAAATTACGCGAGCAGCCGCGCTCGCCCCGGTGCAATCGATTCCTGGCGTCTCGCTGGGCGAGGAGCGCCATTTTCCCTGGCTTGGCGTGACCACCGTTCTCGGTCTGCTATTTCTTGCCGGGCAACTTCTTGTTTGGAGCAGGCTTTCCGCGGGAGGCTTTCACCTCGCCGGCGGTACCAGCAGTTCCTTCGTTTACATTCTTACGGCGATGCACGGGCTTCATCTGGCCGGCGGTGTGTTTGCGCTTTTGGTCGCCCATGGTGGAGCGGTTCTGCATCGTCCGATCGAAACCCGCCGCATCGTCGTCGACGTCGCGTCGTGGTACTGGCACTGCATGACGGGCCTGTGGATTTACATCCTGGTGTTGTTCTGGTTTGCGGCGGGGTGAGGCGGTGGCTGGTCGTTCGCTTGTGCCCCTGTGCTTGTCCTAAGTTATCTCAGGGGCGTCGGGTTGTTCAGTGGGCAGCTTCTCCCATCCACAGCTCTGACAAACGGCACCGTCAACTTGGAGTTCTGGCCTATAAAGCACAATCAGCTTCAGTGAGCCACAACGTCCGCAGCGGTCGGGGGTTTGTCGCTCATGGCGAAGCAATGCTGCACCAAAGGCCTCCAGGGTGGCGTGCGTAGCATTTAGGGCTATCATTCCATCACCCCGAGTGGCGTTCGCAGCATGTGTGAGCCAACCGAGCAGTTGCCACGACTCCTTAGCTAATCCTTTTAGATAGCCACGAATGCGTTCGTTCTCGCGGCCTTGAGCTACTGTTTCAGCGATCAGTTCTGACCAGCGTATAAAGTTCGATGCTTGAGGGCGTTCTTCCCCATTCGGAACCATGCTCGGACTGCTCGCGGATCGAATGAAGGCCAGCAGAGCTTCACGACAGCGCATGCCAACTGCCTGGACTTCTTCAGACTCTGTACTTTGGTCTAATGCCTCTGCCGCCTGTTCCCAACGCCGAAAAGCTGCTGCCATGCGATCAGCGAGGCGATCATCCTCAGTACCCTTATGTGCAGCACTGACTCGTGCCATCAACCCAATGTGAAATGAGAGTGTGTAGTCCAAACTCGGAAACAACGCCTGTGAGTAGAGGTTGGTTGGACCAGTAATAACCCACCACTGCGACTTGTTTGTGTGAACGTTCCAGCAGTCGTGCGCCTGACCAAAAACGAACTCTGTCTGAATTTTCTCGAGAAACGTGACGTGTTCATTATCCTTGCGTGATTGCCATTCGACATAATCAGCTATCTGCTGTGCTTCCTTGTCATTCCTTTTAAACGCAAACTGATTGAGCACCTCGTCCGGCACACGAGGTGGGATAACGCATTTTCCAACAACCTTTCGCTCGTTTGCTTTCGTCCGGGCGCTGCGTTTTTGAAATTTTGGCATTACGTGAAAGATACGCCAACCACATACAGCGCGAAAAGCAGTTCCCCTAATCCGCCGCCGGCGACAGCAGGTCCTTCGCTTCGCTCAGGATGACAACGGCGTTGGGGGGAACTGGCAGAGGATTTCGCTCCGCCTCGAGGGGAACCTACTTCGCGGGTGTTGGTTTCAGCGCCGCTTGCAAATCGGCAATCAAGTCGTCAGTGTCTTCAATGCCAACCGAGTAACGGATCAGCGCTTCGGGGATGCCGCTGGCCTTGCGCTCCTCGGGCGTGGACTCTACGTGGCTGGTGGTGGCGGGAGGGCCGGCAATGGTTTCGACCGCCCCGAGGTTGGCCGCGAGATGGGCGTAGCGCAGGCGCGGAAGCAGTTTCTTGACCGCCGCGAATCCGCCCTTCAGCACGAAGCTGAGAACGCCACCATACCCGCTCATCTGGCGGCGCGCGATGTCATGATTTTTATGCGACTCCAGGCCGGGATAAAACACGGATGCGACCCGCGGATGCGCTTCGAGGAAACGGGCGATCTGGAGCGCGCTCTGGTTCTGCTGGCGAATGCGGAGATGCAGGGTCTTCATTCCCCGCAGCAGCAGGTAGGCGGCCATGGGATCGAGGCAGGCTCCGGTAATTTCGCGGAAGTGGTAAATGCGGCTCACCAAGTCGCGGCGGCCACAGACCACTCCGCCTAGAGCATCGGCGTGTCCGCCGAGAAACTTGGTGGCGCTGTGAACAACAAGGTCGGCGCCGAGTTTCAGCGGTTGCTGATTGATCGGCGTGGCAAACGTGTTATCGACGACGACCAGCGCGCCATGACGATGCGCGGCGGCCGTCAGGCGTGCAAGGTCGATGACTTTGTTGGTGGGGTTGGTCGGGCTCTCCAGATACAGGACCTTGCAGCCGCGGGCGATGGCGGACTCAATTGCCTGGTGATCGGTGGTATCGCAGAGGGTCACGCCGATCTGAAACCGGGGCAGAAATTCGATGAAAAGTTTGTTGGTGCCTCCGTAGGTGTCGTTCACCGATACCAGACTGTCGCCCGGCGACAGCAGCGTGAACAGCGTATTGCTGATCGCCGCCATGCCGCTGGCGAAGCTGGTTGCGGCTTCGGCGCCTTCCAGGATTCTTACCTTCTCCTCAAACGCGGCTACGGTGGGATTGGTATTGCGGCCGTAAATGTGGCCGGGTTTCTTGCCTTGCGCAACCTTCAGCCATTCGTCAACGTCCTGGTAGCCGAACGAGACGCCGTGCGCCACCGGGACTTGGGTGGAGCCCATCCAGTGGATGGTTTGCTCTCCTGCCCAGACCGCGAGCGTTCCTAGGCCTGGTCCAGCGTTGGGATTGTTTTGGGATGAGATGCGACTGCTCTTTTTCATGTCGCGCAAGTGTCTCACAAACCTGGTTGAAACGTAGCGCCTTGGCAGTCTGAGATGGGGCAAGCCCCGTCTCTACACGAAATGGGGTGTAACAACGATTTATAATAGAAAGATTCGGTTGCGGGTTTTGATCCGTCTGTAGTGCCAGGGGAAGATGTCGACAGAAAGCATTGTGGTTCGCGGGGCCCGGGTTCATAACCTCAAGAACATTGATTTTGAGATCGAGCACAACCGTCTGACCGTCGTCACGGGCGTCTCCGGTTCGGGCAAGTCTTCGCTTGCCTTCGACACGATCTATGCCGAGGGACAGCGGCGTTATGTGGAATCGCTGTCGGCATACGCGCGGCAGTTTCTAGAGCGGATTGAGAAGCCGGACGTCGATCTGATCGACGGGATCGCGCCCGCCGTTGCCATCAAGCAGAAGAACTCCACCCGCAATCCGCGCTCTACTGTCGCTACCGCGACCGAGATCTTCGATTACCTGCGACTGCTCTTTGCTCGCGTCGGACGCACTTACTGCCTGCTCTGCGGACAGGAAGTGAAAAAAGATACGGTGGACGAAGTGGTGGACCGCCTGCTCGCTCTGGGCGACGGCACCCGCTTGCATGTGTTCTTTCCGATTCAGGAGCATGTACCGACGCCGGAAGAGAAAAGCGCTAAGAAGTCTGGTGCGAAGAAGAAGGCGGCCAAGGGTAATCTGCCGTCCAGTGCCGTTTCCGACGGCATGAGGGCGCGGCTCTTCGACCTGCGCAAACGCGGCTTCAACCGGCTCTTTCAGAAGGGGCAGGTCTTCGAGTTTTCGACTCCCGAATCGCTGCTTGATGTCAACTTTTCCGAACCTGTCTTTGGGCTGGTGGATCGGCTGGTTGTCTCCGCCGAGCAGCGCTCGCGCATCGTCGATGCCATCGAGATTGGCTATCGGGAAGCGGGCGAGGTTATTTTTGAAACCGCGCCTAGCGCTGGGAATGGGGATGGCGATGGCCAAGCTCCCGAGCGCGATGCGGTTTTCTCAGCGCTTCGAGTGCAAGAACGACGGCAGCCGCTACGACGTGCCCGAGCCGCGCCTGTTTTCATTCAACAATCCTTATGGAGCCTGCCCGCGTTGCCAGGGCTTCGGCAACACCATCGACATCGATCTTGACCTCGTCATCCCGGACAAGGGCAAGACTCTGAATGAAGGTGCGATTGAGCCCTGGACTAAGCCGAAATACAGACTGCTGTTCACCGAGCTGAAGCGCTTCGCGCGGCAAGCGGAGATTCCGCTGGACGTGCCGTGGTATGAACTGGATTCCGAACAGCAAAAGATGATCGTCGATGGTGCCCGCGGTTTCGGCGGCGTCCGCGGCTTCTTCCAGCATCTGGAGCGCAAGAAATACAAGCTGCACGTTCGCGTCTTTCTCAGCCGCTATCGCGGCTACTCGCTTTGCTCGACGTGTGGCGGAACCCGCCTGCGCGCGGAAGCTCGCCAGGTAAGAATCGATGGCAAGAACATCTGCCAGGTGTGCAGCATGACGGTGGAAGAGGCGGCCCGCTTCTTCTGTCAACTCAGGCTCTCGACCGAACAAGCCGCGATTGCCGACCGGCTGCTTGTCGAACTTCGAGAACGGCTGCGTTTCCTTAACGAAGTCGGCCTTGAGTATTTGACGCTCGACCGTCTGGCCTCGACGCTCTCGGGCGGCGAAGCACAGCGCATACAGCTTGCGACATCTCTTGGTTCACGTCTGGTGGGCACGCTGTATGTGCTCGACGAGCCTTCCATCGGGCTGCACAGCCGCGATACGCATCGGCTCATCAAAATCCTGCACGGCCTGCGCGACTTGGGGAATACGATTCTTGTGGTCGAGCACGATCCCGACATCATGCGCGCCGCCGATCGGATTCTCGACCTCGGTCCGGGCGCCGGGGAGAATGGCGGAAAAGTCGTCGGCGCGGGCACCTATGACGAGATCGTCAGCATGCCGCACTCGCTCACCGGCCGCTATCTGGCCGGCGAACTTCGCATCCAGATTCCCGCGCGACGGCGGCAACCCGGATCCCACAAACTCCGCATCACCGGCGCGCGCGCGCACAACCTGAAGCGCATCCATCTGGAAATTCCGCTGGACATGCTGGTGGCGATTACGGGCGTTTCCGGCTCGGGAAAATCCTCGTTGCTGCATGACGTTCTCTATCAGGCGCTGGCCACGGCCAAGCGGCAGATTAGCGGCGCCGCAGCAGCCAAGTTGTGGGACAACATCGAAGGCGACGAGTTTCTCGACGAGGTTGTCTTGGTCGATCAATCGCCCATCGGCCGCACTCCGCGCTCGAATCCGGTCACCTACATCAAGGCGTTTGACATCATCCGCGAACTGTTTGCTTCGCTGCCGGAAGCGCAGAAGCGCGGCTTCCCTGCCGGATACTTTTCCTTCAACGTGCCCGGCGGCCGCTGCGATACCTGCCAGGGCGACGGCACGGTCACAGTCGAAATGCAATTCCTGGCCGATGTGGAATTGATCTGCGACGAGTGCAAGGGCGCGCGCTACAAGCCGCAGGTGCTCGAAATCCATTACAAAGGCAAGAGCATTCACGAGGTGTTGAACCTCACCATTCGCGAAGCGCTCAAGTTTTTTGCCGAGGTTCCGCGGCTCACGGAAAAATTGCGCGTGCTCGACGAAGTGGGCCTTGGATACCTGCGTCTTGGGCAGTCGGCGACGACGCTCTCGGGAGGCGAGGCGCAGCGCATGAAGCTGGCCGCGCATCTTCAGCCTGGAGCTCATCCGGTAAGCCGCGCCGCGGAAGGCGGCGACGGGCCTAAACGCAAGCGGCACTTACTTTACATTTTCGATGAACCGACTACCGGGCTGCATTTCGATGATGTCAGCAAACTACTTTCCGCCTTCCGCCGTCTAATCGATGCGGGAGGGTCGATTGTCGTCATCGAGCACAATCTCGAGGTCATTAAGACGGCGGACTGGGTCATCGACCTTGGCCCGGAAGGGGGCGATCGGGGCGGAAGGGTTGTTGGATTCGGGCCGCCGGAAGCGATTGCGGAGTTGAAAACCTCTTACACTGGACAGTATCTCAAACAAGTGTTGAACGGGAACTACGCGCACAATGGCGATCGGTAGAATAGAAGTGGTTAGAGTTTATGTGAGCACTAGGCCGTCCCTCCGGGACTTATCACTTTCTCACTCTACCCAACGCTAAAGCGCTGGGCTAGGTTCGGTTGCCCCTCTGGGGCTGGATACTCCCGCGCATGAAACGCTGGTTTACCAACGCGGTCCTCGTCCTTCTTACGGCCTGGGTTCTTGCGGCCTGCCTCGTGGTTAGCGCTCTGGCCCAGCAGACCCATACTACCGTCCGCCATTACCGGGAACGCATCGATGCAACACCACCGGAAATCGCGCAGGCCGAAGATGCGATTCAGAAGAACGATTTTGCTGCGGCGGAAACGCTGCTGAAAAAGGCGATCGACAAAGATCCCAAGAACTATCAGGCTTGGTTCGATCTTGGATTTGTTCTGAACCGCGTGGGCCGCACCGGGGAGTCGATCCACGCCTACCGGCAGTCTGTCGCCGCCAAGCCCGACGTTTTTGAATCGAACCTCAACCTGGGCCTGATGCTGGTGCGCGTCAATAATCCCGACGGCGAGCAATTCCTGCGCGCTGCAACCGTCCTGAAACCCACAGCTCACGTCGAAGAAGGCCAGGCTCGCGCCTGGATCGCGCTGGCGCATTCGCTCGAAAACGCAAAGCCGGAGGACGCACTGCAGGCCTACCGCAAGGCCTCCGAGCTTACGCCGAAGGACCCCGAACCCCATCTTTCCGCGGGATTGCTGCATGAGCGGCGAAACGAGTTCTCCGACGCCGAAGCCGAATACAAACAGGTGCTGATGCTCGATCCGCACGCCGCCGATCCGCACAACAATGCGGCGCAGAAGAATGACCCGCACACCATGGATCCGGCCATTACGGAAGCCGCCATCGGCCTCACCAACATCTACATGAAGGCGAACCGCCTCGGCGACGCTGAACCCTTGCTGCGTAAGCTGGCTGCCGAGCGCGCCGATGATTTCGGGATTCATCTGCAACTCGGGCGCGTGCTGGAGGCGGAAGGAAAGAAGGATGAGGCAATCGCGGAGTTCCAGACGGTGGCGAAACTGGCGCCCGCGGACTCCGACGCGCAGCGTGAACTGGCCGACCTGTATTCGAGCGCGGGAAAAAACGATCTCGCGGAAACCGCGTATCGCGCCCTGGTCGCTGCCCAGCCGAAAGACGCCGAACTGCATCGCGGACTGGGGAGGGCTCTGTTGCTGCAAAAGAAATTCCCGGAAGCCGAACAGGAATTTTTGATTGCCCTGCGGCTGAAGCGCGATTCGCCGGAGGTTTACGTCGATCTGGCATTTGCCGCCAGCGAGAATAAGAATTACGACCTCACGATCCGAGCGCTCAATGGGCGCGCTTTATTGAATGCAGAGATGCCTGCGATTTGTTTTTTTCTTCGGGCCTCCGCCTATGACCACTTGCGCGACTATAAACAGGCCGCACTCGATTATCATCAATTTTTGAATGTTGCGAACGGAAAGTATCCGGATCAGGAGTGGCAGGCTCGACACCGCCTGATCGCGATTGAACCGAAGAAGCACTAACTGCCATGCACCGGCTTGCCTTGTATCTGCTTTTGCTCGCGCTCGGCTCCGCCTACGGCGCCGCCAAAGACGCCACCGTGGCGGAACTGAAAGCGCGCCTGGAGAGCGCGCGTACCGAAGACCGCCCCGAACTCTGCATGCAGATCGCGCGGGATCAGCTGCGCAGTGCCGACACGTTGTACCAGGATGGCAACGTCGCGCAAGCGGCTGCCGCCGTCGACGACGTCGTTTCCTACTCCGAGAAAGCGCGCGACGCCGCCACGCAGACGAAGAAGCATCTCAAAAATGTCGAGATCGACGTGCGAAAAATGGCGGAGAAGCTGCGGGACATCAAGCGCACTCTCGCCTTCGAAGACCAGCTTCCGGTCGAGCGGGCCATCCGCCGCCTGGAAGACGTCCGCACCACGCTGCTGCAGGAAATGTTCACCAAGGATAAGAAGAAGGAGAAGAAATGAAGGCGGGCGTTTACAGGTACTGGCGACGTCGCACAATGCTCGGTCGCACCAAGCTCGGGCTGGCCCTGTGGCTGACGATCGCGGCCTGCTTGCCAGTTTACTCGCCGCTTTGGGCCCAGCGCCGGCGCGACCCGCTCAATCCGCTGGAGGTCGATCAGCTGCGCGACGCCATGCTCGACCCGGACCAACGCTTAAAGCTTTACGTGAAGTTCTCCCGGGATCGCATGGTCAGGCTTGAACAAATGCGCAGTGATCCGAAGACGACCGAGCGCGCGCGCCAGACCCATGACATGCTCGAAGATTTCCTCGCCGTCTACGACGAACTGAACGACAACATCGACATGTACGTTGGCCGCAAGGACGATATTCGCAAGCCGCTGAAAGTTGTCATCGAAGCCGACACCGAATTTCAGGCCAAGCTGCGCGCGCTTAAGAACTCCGCGAACACGAATGCCGACGAAGCCAAGCAGTACGAATTTTTGCTGACCGACGCGCTCGATACCGTCGACTCGAGCGCCGACGATCACCGCAAAACCGTCGCTGAAGTTGAGGAGTACATGAAGCGTAAGAAGAAGAATCAATAGGAGGTCAGAGGTTAGAGGTCAGATTGCAGAGGCACCAACCTACCAGGCACCGGTTCTTAACCTCTGCAATCTGACCTCTGACCTCTAACCTACGCTGCCTCATGCTACTCTTCCCTCAACGTGTCTCCAAAGCTCGCAGAAATTTTTCACGAAGCCTACCGCGAACTTCGTCCGCGCACGCCCGCGCCGCCCATGCACGTTCAGTTTTATTCTTTTGTCTCCATCAACAACACCATTCGCCTGCGCCAGGGTGAGCTTTATATTCGCCTTTCGGATCTGCTCGAAGGCGCTCCGGAAGCCGTGCTGCATTCCATCGCACACATCCTGCTCGCCAAGCTTTACCGCAAGCCGGTCGATCGCGTGCGGAACGCCCGTTATCGCCGCTATGTTGCCGGCCACGACGTGGCCGCCAAGGCGCGTCTCGTCCGCCAGATGCGCGGACGCAAGCACATTCGTTCCGCTCGCGGCCATCACTACCATCTGGAAGAGATCTTTGACGACCTCAACCGCCGCTTCTTCCACGGACTCATGGGACGGCCGCAACTTACCTGGAGCCAGAACCACGCCCGCCGCAGCCTCGGCCACTACGACCCGGCCCACAACGCCATCGTCATCAGCCGCGTCTTCGACCACCCGCGCGTGCCGCGCTACGCCGTCGAATACATCCTGTTCCACGAGATGCTGCATTTGAAGCACCCGGTCAAGCTGCGGGGGAGCCGGCGATGCGTGCACTCGCGGGAGTTTCTGGCCGAGGAAGAAGCCTTCCCCGAACTGGAGCAGGCGCGCAAGTTTCTGCACACGGTCTAGCGGATAGGGCGTCGGCTCCGACCGCCGGGCGGGGCGCCCGGCTCTCCATCCGCGAGGTTGTCCGGGGCGCCAAACCCCGTTCAATGCTCCATTTCCACCGTGTGATGCAAATCACGTCCATGGGTGATGCATTTCGTTGACCGGGTGGCGTCTCAACCCGTATTCTATTGATATTGAAATTGAAATTCATTTTCATTTAGAAAGCGACCTCTTGGCCATGTTTCAGGCATTCATCCTCACGCTCCGCGAAGGCGTCGAAGCGGCGCTTCTCGTCGGCATCCCCCTGGCGTACCTGACAAAAGACCATCCGCGATCATCCCCGCAACTCCGGCGGCGCCGCTCCGGCAGAATCGAGGGCACGAGTCCACATGGAGAGCGCAAACGGGGTGGGCCAGAAATGCCCGAGCTGCGGGTCGCGCTCCTCGATCTCGAACCGGGGGAGGGAGGCACCATCGACCATATCTCGCTGCCTCCGGGCGACCAGCAATTCCTGATGCGCATCGGTCTGGTTCCGGGTGTGCAGGTCAGATTTTCGCGCCGCGCGCCGCTGGGCGATCCGAGCGTGTATTCCGTGGACGGAACCGAGATTGCGTTGCGGGCGGAGACCGCCTGCCACATCATCGTCAAGGTCAAGCGAAAGGGCGCTACGCCGTTGGGTGACTTGCCGTGACGGCGATTCTGAATGGCCGATGTGGTTGCGATACTCCTACCGAGCCCTTGTTCGCCATCGGGGAAAGAGTTCCGGAGGTCGCGGGCCGTGAAATCCGGACGGTGGCCCTGATCGGCCCACCCAATTCCGGGAAGTCGACGCTGTTCAATCGCCTGACCCGACTTCGCCAAAAGGTCGGCAACTACCCGGGCGTGACGGTGGAACAACGCGTGGGCCTGCTGGCGGGGAACGGTCACGCGATCCGGATCGTCGATCTGCCCGGGGTGTACAGCCTGACGCCGTATTCCGACGATGAACGCGTTGCCGTTAACGTGCTCACCGGTCAGATGGACGGCCTGCCGCGTCCCGATGCGGTTTTGCTGGTGCTGGATGTAACCCATCTCTCACGGCAACTGGTATTGGCAAAACCTGTGATCGCTCTGGGTTTGCCCACACTCGTGCTCCTCAATATGGCGGATGCATTTGCCAAGGGCGGTGGGTCGCTGGACGTTCTCAAACTTGCCCAGGAACTGGGTGCGCCGGTTGCCATGGTGAGTGCGACGTTGGGGACGGGATTGGACACCGTGGATCGTTTCCTGCGGCAGGAACACGAACCGCGTCCAGAGGCAGTGCTCCCGGTGCTCCAGGATCTTCCGCAATGCCGGAAGTGGGCAAGCCAGGTCGGGCACCGAATCGATTACCAGCAGCATGTTCCGAGCGTATGGAGCCGCCGGCTGGATGATGTGTTCCTGCACAAGATATGGGGACCACTAATTTTTGTGATCGTCGTAGGCGCTGTTTTCCAAACCGTGTTCGGACTCGGCCAGCCCCTGAGCACAGCTTTTCAGGATCTGCTCGCAAAGCTTGGGCAGCAAGCGGCGCCCTTGATTCCCGCGGGTCTGGTCCGATCGCTTCTGCTGGATGGCCTTTGGAAGGGCGTGAGCTCGGTTCTGGTGTTCCTGCCACAGATCCTTCTGCTGTTTTTCTTTATAGGATTGCTGGAAGACTCCGGCTACCTGGCGCGCGCGGCGCTGATTGCGGACCGCACCATGCGGGGTGTGGGATTGAACGGGAAGGCCTTCATTCCTCTTTTGTCCGCGTATGCGTGCGCGGTACCGGCCATCATGGCGACGCGCACCATCGAAAACAAGCGGGACCGGATTGCGACGATTCTGATCGCCCCTTTCATGACCTGTTCTGCCCGGTTGCCCATCTACACCCTGCTGATCGCGGCATTCATTCCCAATCGCCCGGTCGTCGGCGTACTGCTCAGCTCTCGGGCTTGTGCCATGCTTTCGCTGTACCTGCTGGGATTTCTGGCCGCCATCGTTACGGCGAAGGTCCTCAAGTCGTCGGTGCTCAAGTCCGCTGCCGCTCCCTTCGTTCTGGAACTTCCCGAGTATCGGTGGCCGACCGGGCAGTCGATTGGCCTTCGCCTGCTGGACCGCGGGCGAGTTTTCCTGCGGCAGGCGGGCACGGTCATTTTGGCGGTCTCTCTGCTGGTTTGGGTCCTGACCAATCTTCCGTTGCACCAGGGCCGCGTTCCGCAACTGGAGCAGAGCGCGATCGCTTACCTCGGGCATGGAATTGAACCGGTCATCCGGCCTCTCGGCTTCAATTGGAAAATCGGGATCGGACTGCTCACATCCGTGATCGCACGCGAAGTGATCGTCGGAACCCTGGGCACAATTTATGGAACCGACCCGGCAACGCACGCCATGACCCTGCAGAACGCGCTCCGGCACGATATCACTTTTGCCGGGGCGATGGCGTTGCTGGTCTTCTTTGCGTTTGCCATGCAGTGCACGTCCACGCTGGCGGTGGTACGCCGGGAGACCAATAGCTGGAAGTGGCCCGTCGTCCAGTTTGTTTACATGACCATCGTTGCGTATGTTGCGGCATTCACGGTCAACCAGGTTCTTTCCACGCTGCTCCGCTGACGAACAGCGGCGAATGCTCGCTGGGTCGCAGGTTGTCTCCCGCAGACGGCCGCAGGAGACGCGGCAAGCCGCGTCTCTACAGGAAGGCACCGGCTACTTTTTCCCAAAAAACTTCCCGAATCCAAAACGCACTTGAACCGTATTGATCCCCGGATTCGGCGTCGTCAGCCCGGCATTCGAAATATGCATGTAGCGGACATCCACCGACCACGCGCGCGCTCCCAGAAAATGCAGCCCGAAGGCTGCGCCCGAGGTGAAATTGATCGTCGAGGTTCCCGTTGGCACCTCATGCGTGGTGAACAGCGTTCCGCCATTTAACTCGAGGTAGGGCGCAACCCGTCCGCGGGTCGCGAAGATCCATTTCAACCCCAGCGGATTCACTCCCGCACCGTACGCGGTGTTGGCTCGCTGGAACACAACAAACGCCGGAACCGCGTCCACCGCATACTCGAATCGTCCATTGAGAAAACCGGGGCCATGCGGAGCGGTCAGAATCCATCCATAGCGGAGTCCGGCGTTCCACACGCTGGTATCTTTGGTTCCGCCGGGAACTGAGCGTCCGCCGCCCGTCCAAACCTGGAGTTCATGACCGCCCTCCTCGGGGCGATCCTGGGCAACGGCGAGAGAAGCTGCCAGGAAGAGAGTCAGAAAGAATGTGAGGGGAACAGAGACCGCATTCCGAATGGATCGTGTCATAAGCAGGGTCAAGGTCGTATGGCCAAGGTCGAAAAAAAGAACGATACGCGAACCGGCGTCGAGAAACAAATCCGTTTTCTTAAGATGGAGCCGCAGATTGAGCCGCGCCGCGCAACTACAACCCCGGCAGAAAGAAGCCCGTCGCGCGCTTGTACTCCGCATACGCCTCGCCAAAACACCCCGCCAGGATCTTCTCCTCTCTTCGCGCTTTCACAAAGTAATTCGTCCCCATCAGGAGCAGCGCGACGATGCAGCGCCACTCTCCGACCACGAGAGCAGTTCCGGCGATGCCCAGCAAGACTCCCGAATAAATCGGATGCCGAAGATACGCGTAAGGCCCGTTTCGGATCAACTGATGATCCACTTTCAACACTACCTTGTCGCTCCAGTACTTTCCCAAACAGACGCGCGCCCAAACGCATAGCGACGCTCCCGCCAGCGTCAGGGCGACCCCGAATCCGTTCAGAAACGAATTCCCGGGCACGAATCGCCAGCCCAATGCTCCAAACCGCAGCCACGGCGGAAGCAAAAGAAGGAACGCCATTGTCATGATCGAAAGCCGAAGCACGCGCCACCCGGAGGCTTCTCCAGTCGCCGCCTTCGTCGTGCCCGGCGCGCTCACCAGCCAGTACACGCCGAGCGCGCCCCAAATCCATCCAGGAAAATCTGCGGAGTTGATCATTTGCAAATTGAAGGTTTGGCTCCTTGGAGTCTTGGCGGTGATCTCCTACAGTCCGAGCCCGCCATCCACCGCCAGCACTTGCCCGGTAATGAAATGCGGGGACGCGGCGAAGAACATGACCGCCGCGACAATGTCCGCCGCCGCTCCCGCGCGCTGCATCGGCGTTTGTTTCGCCATCTTCTTCATGAACGCCACTGCCGCCTTCTCTCCCAACTCAATCATCCCCGGAGCCACGGCATTCACTGCAATCTGCGGCGCCAGGGCCTTCGCCATCACTTTGGTCAGCATGTGCACGGCCGCCTTGGACGAGCAATAATGCGCATGCGTCGCCCAGGGACGCAGGCCACCGAGCGAGCCCATATTCACGATGTGCCCTCTGCGCTTTCTCAAGTACGGCAGCGCCGCACGCGACACCAGAAACGGCCCGCGCGTGTTCGACGCGAAGATCGCATCCCATTGCGCTAGCGTGATCTTCTCAAACTCGACGGTCTCGTAATTGGCGGCGTTATTCACCAGCACGTCGATTCCGCCCAATTCGCCCGCCACTTCCTTCACCATCTCCTGGACGTTTTTTTCATCGGTCACATCGCAGCGCACGGCCAGCGCCTCGACGTCATGCCGCGCCAACTCTCCCACCACCACCCGGGCTTCGCGCGCCGACTCGCGATAGGTAATCGCGACGTCAGCGCCGTTTTCGGCCGCGCCCAAGGCAATCGCGCGCCCCAGCCGCTTCGCAGCTCCCGTCACCAGCACGATCCTGCCGGAAAGCGGCCGCACGTTAGTCGTCGTCATCTTCATCCTGAGCGTCGTCATCATCAGGAAATTCTACGCCCGTCTTTGCCGGGCATTGTGTGCCGGGCATTCCGTGTCCTGGAGACCCTGCATCGAAACTGCTACACTCCTTCGAATGACGCAGCCGGGTGAAGTCGTCGTTTATACCCGCAAGGGATGCCATCTCTGCGAAATCGTCAAGGAGAGCCTCGACAAGCTGCACAAGCGGGGCGGCTTCACCTGGCGTGAAATCGACGTCGACTCCGACGCCGAGATCCGCCGCCTCTATAACGACGAAGTCCCCGTCGTGTTCATCAACGGCCGCAAAGCTTTTAAGTACCGCATGGACGAACAGGAATTTCTGCGCAAACTGAATGCTTGAACCTCGGCGGATTCCCTCGTGCGAATTGCAACCAAACCCAAGGTTGAACTCCAATGAGTCCCCTCTTAGAACCGACGAATCAAACGAGCGCTACCCAGTCAGGTGCCCTATCTGGAATTCGTGTCCTTGATCTGTCCAGGATTCTGGCAGGTCCCTGGGCAAGCCAAACACTGGGGGATCTGGGAGCGGAAGTGATGAAGGTCGAAAGACCTGCGACAGGAGATGACACACGATCCTGGGGCCCGCCGTTTCTAATGAATCGGGAGGGAGTCGCGACCACAGATGCAGCCTATTACCTCTGTACCAACCGCAACAAAAAATCGATTGCTGTTGATATAGCCTCACCGAAAGGTCAAGACATTGTTCGTGAATTGGCAAGGCAATCGGATGTCTTGATAGAAAACTTCAAGGTGGGAAGCCTGAAGCAATACGGCCTTGACTATGACAGCGTACGTTCCATCCATCCCAAACTGATCTATTGCTCAATCACCGGCTTCGGTCACACAGGACCATACTCACGAAGGGCTGGATATGACTTCTTGATTCAGGGTATGGGAGGGTTGATGAGCATTACAGGCCATCCCGATGGTGAGCCTGGCGCGGGCCCAATGAAAGTGGGAGTGGCTCTGACCGACATTCTCGCCGGACTCTATGCCAGCACTAGCATTTTGGCGGCTCTTCAAGCCCGTCACCACACCGGCGAAGGGCAGCACATTGACCTTGCGCTTCTTGACGTCGGAATTGCTTGTTTGGCGAACCAATCCATGAACTATTTGCATGGCCAGAAAACGCCACAGCGCATGGGAAACGCCCATCCCAACACGGTTCCTTATCAGGACTTTCCTACTGCGGACGGCTACATGATTCTGGCGATTGGTAACGACAGTCAATTTGCCAAATTCTGTATCGCGGCGGGACACCCGACGCTGGCGAATGACGAACGCTATGCCGAAAATAAGGCAAGACTTTCCAACCGTGTTGAATTGGTCACCCTCATACGAAACATCACTCGTGAAAAAACCACTTCCGAATGGATTTCTCTGCTTGAGCAAGCAGGAGTCCCTTGTGGACCCATCAATACGGTTGCCGAAGTTTTTGCTGACCAACAGGTGATAGCACGTGGAATGCAAATGCAGATGGAGCATCCCGTTGCCGGCCCCATTCCCTTGGTTGCCAGCCCCATCCGCCTATCGGGAACTCCGGTGCAATACCGCCAGGCGCCTCCAACCCTTGGAGAGCACACCCGCGAAGTGATGAAAAGCTACTTGCAGATGAATGAGGAGAACATTCAGCAACTATTTGAGCAGGGAGTAATCGGCTGAGACGGCACAACGCGAAGGGGGCATTCCGTTTGTCTTTCGCCGCGCGTAACGCACTTTGGTAATTTGCCGACTCCCCTGAGAACCGCCAGAATCAACGAATTCCAATGGGGCGGCACCTCTCCAGGTTTTCCGCTCCCAAGGGGTCACACGCGTCGTGGGGACGCGCGACATAGGAGAAAAGATGAACACTAAGATTCTGATCGCAGCTATTGCCGGTCTATCGCTGGTTGCCGCCGCGCAGACGCAGCCCGGCAAGCAGAAAACCGGAACTTCCACCACGCCGACTCAAAGCAAGGATGTTGCCAAAGGTTACGTCTCAGGCGGCAAGATAGCGCAGGACGACTGGCACCAGACTGCAAAGGCCGCTCCTAGTTCCGACACCAAACCGACGCACGTGGTCGCTGGCGATGTGAATGGGGATGGCCGCGCGGACGTAATGGCAAAAGACAAGGCTCCGCGCGATGCCGCCAGCGGGCAAGCCACTGGCAAGCGCATGCACGAGCCCGTGACGGTCAAGAAGGAAGTTGACAAGGCGACTCCCCTCCTCAGGCAGTAGTGGGAACGCCACCCCGTATCAGGACGGGCGACCCCGCCCGTCCGTTTTCCTTCCGGAGCTTTGAGGTTGCAGTACCGGCGTCTCACGGGCCATCCGGCGGGACAGGCTGAATGCCGCATTCTGCTTGCCCTAGGTGCTACACTCACTTGCGATGCGGACGGACATCCTGCCCCTTTGCGACCAGCACTACCGCACCATGGAGCCCGCGCTAGCTCCCTACAACGCCGACTATTCCATTGAGTTCTTTCGTTGCACCGACAAGTTCTGCCACCGCTGCTTCGGCGAGCGCGTCGGCTACACCACGCCGAAGCGCGGAGACGCTCCGGTGCTCACCCCCAACCAGCCCATCTGCGAGCGCCACGGACGCCCCATGTTCATCATCAGCCTCGACCGCCAGCGCAACCACATCACCTACGCCTGCCCTGAATCCGATTGCGGGGAGCGGGTGGTGCGAACGTAGGGGCAAGGCGGACTGATCGGTTTCCGAGCAGAGAGCGTGACCTCAGCGGCTAAAGTCCGGATTACATTAACTCCCTATATCAATGCCCTTACCGCAGCGGTAAACCGCTGCGCCATCCCAAAATCAAGTTCCAGGAGGTCAATCGCTTGCTTCGCCACTCCGACTCTTTCCGCAATTGGTGAAGTCGTGCCCTTCCCAAAGCCTACGCGAATCAGAGTTCTTCGGCAGGCTGTGACGGCGCGAGACCTGGGTGATAGCGAGCTGTGAAGCCGTGCCCTACCCAAAACCTGCGCCAATCAGAGTTCTTCCGAAGCCTGTGAAGAGCACTGGCTCTGGTACTTCGGTATTCAATCTTCACCCTGCTAACGCTCCATCCCACACTTACGCAGGATTGTCATCATCGGGCACCAGTTGGTAAAGGCCGACTGGAATAGATTCAGACCGACGAAAGCAGTCAGCAGATACCAGTAGGGGTTCACCCAGTGCCCGAGTGCCAGCGACACCAGAACGAAAATCCCGGCAATCAAACGAAGTGCACGTTCTACGGTCATAACTCAGCCTCCTTAGAGATCCTTACAAAGCGCTCTGCGGAACTTCGCATTGCGGTGTTTCGCATTCGGCGATGTTTTCGGGCGAATGCGGATGCCCGGGTGGAACCGAATCTCTCGTCTTCCTTTTGGACAGATAGTAAAGAACCGGTACAGCCATGCGCGAAAGAACGGTCGACGCAACTTCTCCCGCCATCAGCGACAGGGCCAATCCCTGAAAGATGGGATCGAACAGGATCACGCTGGCACCGACGACTACCGCGGCCGCGGTCAGCAGCATGGGGCGGAAACGAACTGCTCCCGCATCGACGACGGCGTCTTCGAGTGACATCCCTTGCGAGCGGCGGAGTTCGATGAAATCCACGAGGATGATGGAATTGCGCACAATAATCCCGGCCCCAGCTATGAAACCAATCATCGACGTGGCCGTGAAGAACGCTCCCATCAGGGCGTGCGCGGGCAGAATGCCAACCAGCGTAAGCGGAATGGGCGCCATGATGACCAAGGGCGTAATGAAAGACCGGAACCAGCCCACCACCAGCACATAGATCAGCACCAGGACCGCGGCGAACGCCAGTCCGAGATCGCGAAACACTTCCACCGTGACGTACCACTCGCCATCCCACTTCATGGAAAGCCGGTCGGTGCGCTCGGGCATGGTCGTTCCCTTGTACTGCTTGACCGCGTAGCCATTGGGCAACTTGATCTGGTCGATGGCGTCGCTCATCTTCATGATGGCGTAGACCGGGCTTTCTTCTCCACCGGCCACGTCTCCGGTCACGTACACCACGGTTTGCAGATTCTTGCGATAAACATTGGTATCGATCGTGGTCGGCTGGAGGTCGGTGACCTCACCCAGAGCAATTTGTCCGCCGGACGGAGTCGGCAGTTTGAGATTCTCCAGATTCTCGATTCCCGAGCGATCGGACCGCGCCAGGCGAACTTCAATGGGCACGTCTTCGCGGGAGTTTGGATCGTGCAGCAGGCCGGCATTGGCGCCGCTCAATCCAACCTGCAGCGTGCGCGTGACATCGGCAGGCGAGATTCCGTGCAGGGCCGCCTTATCGAGATCCACGTTCAGGTTGTATTTGGTTTGCGGATCCTGAACGTACCAGTCCACATCGACGACTCCCGGAGTCTGCTGAAAGATCTTCTTGATCTGCGCCGCCAATTCGATTTGGCTTTTGTAGTTGGGTCCGTAAACTTCCGCGACCAGAGTCTGGAGCACCGGCGGTCCGGGAGGAACTTCCGCGACCTTGATGCGCGCCCCGAAGGGCTCGGCAATCTTATCCAGTTCCGGACGCAGGCGGCGCGCGATTTCGTGGCTCTGCGCTTTGCGGTCGTGCCGCGAAAGCAGGTTGACCTGGATGTCGGCCTGATTGGGCTGACGGCGCAAGAAGTAATGCCGCACGAGGCCATTGAAATTGTAGGGACCGGATGTGCCGGAGTAGATCTGGTAATTGGTGACTTCGGGCTGCTGGCCAAGATAGCCGCCGAGCGCCTGCGCTACACGCGTCGTTTGCTCGAGCGGAGTTCCGTCGGGCATATCGATGATGACCTGGAACTCGCTCTTGTTATCGAAGGGGAGCATCTTTACGCGCACCCACTTCAGCGGCACGAACGCGACCGCCGCCAGCAACAGCACGACCACTCCGCCTAGAAACATCCAGCGGCGACGGGGATTCCGTATCAGCGGATTCATCATGCGGCGATAGAGACGCGTCGTCCAGCCTTCGGCCTCATGGGTCGTGCTGGCACCTTCGGCCGCGTAATGGCGCAGCAAACGCAACGCTGCCCAGGGCGAAACCACAAAGGCCACGATCAATGAGAACAGCATGGCGGCCGAGGCTCCGACGGGGATGGGACGCATGTAGGGCCCCATCAGGCCACGCACGAAGGCCATGGGCAGGATGGCGCCGATGACGGCGAAGGTGGCGAGAATCGTGGGATTGCCGACTTCATCCACCGCCTCGACCGCGACGTCGGCGAGAGAACGGCCTCGACTTGCCGGCAAACGGAAATGGCGCACGATATTTTCGACTACGACGATGGCGTCATCAACCAGAATGCCGATGGAGAAAATCAGGGCAAACAGCGTGACTCGGTTGAGGGTGTAGCCGTAGAGATAGAAGACGGCCAAGGTGAGGGCCAGGGTTACGGGGACGGCCAGAAGCACGACTCCGGATTCGCGCCAGCCCAGGGCCAAGGCGATCAGCAGGGTGACTGAGAGCGTCGCCAACAGAAGGTGCTTGAGCAGTTCGTCTGACTTGTCTTTCGCGGTCTCGCCATAGTTGCGGGTGACCGTGACACTCAAGTCATTGGGCAGTGAGTAGCCGCGCAGGGAGCTGACTTTTTCCAGAACCCGTTCGGAGATGATGGTGGCGTTGGTGCCCTTGCGCTTGGCGAGCGTGATGGTGACGGCGGGATATTCGGCGCCGGCCGGCAAGCCGGCGGTGTCGGCCAAACCGTATCCCGTCCCGCCGCGGGCGTTTGCAAACATGACGTAGTTGTCGGGCTCGGCAGGGCCGTCTTCCAGTTTCTCGACCACGTCGCGCAAATAAACCGGGCGGTTCGAATGGACCCCGACTACGACTTGCTGCAAATCCTCCGGACGGGTGAAGAACTTGCCGGCCTCGACCTGGAACTCGCGGTTGTCGCGGCTGAAGCTGCCCGCTAGAGCACGGCTGTTCGCACCCTGGAGTTCGGCCACAACCGCGGCCGGAGTCAGGCCATAGGCGGCCAGTCGCTCGGTATCCAAAACCACTCGTATCTGGCGTGGCTGGCCCCCGATGATGGCGGTTTCAGAAACATCGTCGAGCTTCTTGAGCGAGTTTTCCAGTTCGCCGGCGATGCGGCGCAGGCGGTAGGAGTCGTAGTTCTTGCCCCACAACGTCAGCGCCATGATGGGAACATCATTGATGGAGCGGACCTTGATAATCGGCTGCGAGACACCGGGCGGGATGCGGTCGAAGTTGGAGTAGAGCTTGTTGTAGGTCTTTACGATGGCGTCTTCTTCCTTCGAGCCGACGTAGAAGCGCACAATCAACATGCTCATGCCGGGCTGGCTGATGGAGTAGACATATTCGACGCCGGGAACTTCGCGCAGCAGTTTTTCCATGGGGAGGCTGACGCGCTGCGAAATTTCTTCGGGGGATGCGCCCGGCATTTGCACGAACACGTCGAGCATGGGAACGACGATCTGCGGCTCTTCCTCGCGCGGAGTCTCGAGGATGCTGAAAGCACCCAGAAGCAAGGCAGCCACGATGACGAGCGGCGTCAGCTTGGAGTCGATGAAACCGTGAGCGATGCGGCCCGCCAGGCGCAGACTTGGCGCGCCTGAGTTCGTTGGTTTGACTTCTCGCTCCGTCACGGCTGGGCCTCGATGCGCTTGCCACTCAAGTCGAGGCCGCCGGGGTTCGCCACCAAGCGCTCGCCTTCCTGCAGGCCGGCGAGAACCTCCACTTCGCCATCGGCGGTTCTTCCGAGCGTGATGTAGCGCAGGTTTGCGATCTTACTTGGGTCGAGGACGTACACCCCTTGCAGTTGTCCCCGCGCCACGATCGCGGTTTGTGGAATCAGCAAGGAGGGGCGCTTCCCGCGGGAGAATTGCGCTCGGCCAAACAAACCCGAACGCAATCGCGCATCCGCAGGCAGCTCGATCTTCACGAGAAAGCTGCGGCTGCCGGGATCGGCGGCAGGCACAATTTGTGCGACTTTTCCTTTCAGGCCCGCGTTCTCCAGGGCGTCCACTACCACCGGCACCTGCTCTCGCATCTGAACGTAGCGCAGATCGTTTTCGTTGACCGTGGCTTCCAGGCGATAATGCCCCAACCCCTCGATGGTGAAGATCGGCAGACCCGGACTGGCCAAGGTGCCGGGGTCGGCTTTCTTCTCGGTGATCACGCCATCGAACGGCGCAAGAATCCGCGTATAGGAGAACGATGTGCGTGCTTGCGCCAAGGCCGCTTTGGCCTGGGTTTGCCCGGCGCGTGCGCTATCGCGATGGGCGAGCGCCGCCTGGTAGCGTGCCTTCACCTCATCGAATTCCTGCGGGCTGACCGACTTCTTGTCGTAGAGATTCTGGTAACGCTGCAGTGTCGATTGGGCGAGAGTGAGGTCGGAATCGGACGCCGTGACTTCCTGCTCGGCGGCGCTCTCGGCGGCCGTGGCACGATCGACGGCAGCCCGCGGTTGGGCGTCGTCGATGATCGCCAGCACCTGCCCGCGTTGCACGCGATCTCCTTCATGGGCGCGGAGTTCGACGATGTTGCCCATCATCTGGCTGGCGAGTTGGCTGGTCTCGGCGGCGCGAACCGTTCCGACCGCTTCCAGCAAATCGGGTACGTCGGCCCGCTGTGCCGGGAGCACCGAAACATTGCGCACGGTCTCTGGCGCTGGAGGGGTTGCGGCTCGCTCACTGGAACAGCCGATCAGGCCTCCGGCCAGAGCGACAGTCAGAGGAATGAGGCGGGTAAGAATGGAATGGGTACGAGTCATGGCGTCACCACAGGAGATTGAGGGTTCAGAGTGCCGCTGGCCAACTCCAGATTGGCGTAGCTGGTGTGAAAGCGATAAACCGCTTCCCAATAATCGGTCTGGCTGCGGCGCGTCGCTTCTTCCGCACCCAGCAAGTCGGTAATGGTCGTCAGGCCGCCTTCGTAGCGGTCCTGGTTGATGCGCAAACTTTCTTGCGCTTGGGCGATGGCAGCGCGCGCCACTTCTACCTCCTGCCGCGCGGAATCCAGGTTGTAATAAGCGCGGCGGACCTCGAGGCGTATTCCGTCGGTGGCTACCTGCTTCATGGCTGTCACTTTTTCCTCGAGAGCGCGTTCGCGCGAGAGTTCCGCTCGTTTTGCGCCACCTTGGAAAAGGTCAAACTGCACTTCAATTCCGCCGAGCCAGTTGTTGCCGCCACCACCGGCTACAAAGGTCGGATCATCCATCTCCCAACCCGCGAACGCGTTCACTCGCGGGCCAAAGGCGGACTTGGCGATGGCGACGCTCTGCTGCTGGGCCGCTTCTTCGGCGTGAATGCGTTTCAAGTCGGGCCGGAGTGTGAGGGCTTGCTTTTCCACTTCCCCAAGAACAGGCACCGGAAGCGTTCGTTCGCCTAAGGCTTCTGTCGGCTGGAATAAGGTATCCACCGGCACGCCCATGGCGGTGCTCAACTGGGCGCGTGCCAGATCGAGATTGTTCCTGGCCCGGATGAGTTCCTGCTGCCGCCCGGCCATGCGCACCTTGGCGGTCAGCAGGTCCGACTCCACTACCAACCCACTGTCGAACCTGGCCTGACTGCGATCCATGATGGACTGAGCGGTTTTCGCGGCCTGCTCGGCAACTTCCAGTTGCTTGGCCGCCAGCAAGACTCCGTAATATGCATTGACAACCCGGAAGACGATTTCCTGTTCCGTGCGGTCCAGTTGATGTCCGGCTGCGTCGTTCATCTGTTTGGCGCGGTTCATGCCGTGCCAATTGGCAAATGAGTCGAACAGACTCCAAGTGCCGGCAAAACGCGTGCTGAAGTTTCCGATGGGCGTGGGAGTGTTCAGTTTGTTCAGCGCGAAATCGGCAGAGGTGAAGCGCTGCTGCCGCAGTTCGGTGCCGAAAACGTAGACGGGGTCGTTGCCTCGCGTCGCCGTCTCGGAGAAGGTCAGCCGCGGCAGGAAGACCGATCGCGCTTGGCGAATGTCGGCGGAGGCCACTTTCGTGTCCGCGAGCGCCACCTTGCGCAGTGGGTTCTTTTCCAGCGCGATCTTGACCGCCTGCGGAAGGGTAAGGGACGCGGGCTCGGCTGGTGGCTGAGCCGTTGCCGCTTGCGAGATGGCCAGTACGGCAAAGGCAGCCAGGACGAACTTGAGGCGAGCGCTCAACCTACTTCTCAACTGATTTCTGAAGTTGGTTCTCAACTCTGGACTCCGGCAGCAGGAGTAACGATCGGCTTGATCCACTCGGTCTTGTCTTCGACGACTTCGTAGGTGGTGTGAAAGCTTGCCGTCTTCTTCACCATTGCCCCTACCGAACAGTATTTTTCTTCGGAGAGACGGATGGCTTCCTCCAGGGCGGCCACGTCGATTCCGTATCCGGTGACGACGTGGTGAATGCGGACCGCGGTGAAAACTTGTGGGGGACGGTCAGCCTGGTCGGCTTCCACCCTCACTTCGTATCCCGTGATCTTCTGGTGATACTTCTGGCGCAGGACCGTGATGACATCGAACGCCGTGCATCCGGCGAGGCCTGCGGCGATCAGTTCGATGGGCTTGGGGCCGGTGCCTCCGGCGGCATCGTCGAGCAGCAGATGATGGCCACTGCCGGTCTGGGCGACGAATTGGCGCCGCTGCATAAGTGGTTGAGTGAGTTCGACTTTGGCGCTGATCATGATTGCCTCCCGGGATTATTCTTGAGCACCACACGAATAAATGCAGGGACTCCTAATCTTGTTACAGAAAACTTCGGCGCTGGTGATAACAAACCGGCCGCCGACTGTCGAGGAACCTCGTCGGTCTCAGCCAAAAAATCCTCTCGCTTGCGGGTTGCGCGAACAAGATTTAATAATGATGCGGTGAACCCAATGAATCTTTCTATCCAGAAGAGCTATGTCGTGTTCGCAGTCGCGGTGCTGGCGTTGATATCGGCTTCCGCTGTTTTTGCATTTCAGGCAACCTCGATACCCGCTTCACGGCTGATCAACCCGGAAGAACTCGTGAAGATCCTGCAATCGCCCAAGGGCGAAAAACCACTGCTGATTCATGTGGGGTCGCACGTTATGTACGAGCAGGCACATATTCCCGGCTCGGAGTACATCGGCCCCGCTTCCTACGAGAGCGGCATACAGCAACTACGGCAACGGGTGCAGACACTGCCTAAGAAGAAGTTCATCGTGATCTATTGCGGTTGTTGCCCATGGAGCCACTGCCCTACCGTCAAGCCTGCCGACGACGCGTTGCGCGCGCTGGGTTTTACCAACGTGAAGGTGCTCTATATCGCCGACAATTTCGGCGCGAACTGGGTGAATAAGGGCTACCCGGTTGCCAAGGGAGATTAGGACCGGCGTGCTGGGTCGTTCAAAGAAACTGCTGGTCTTCGGGACTGCGATCGTTTTGGCGATTGCGCTCCATTTCCTGAATGCGCATCGCAGCGTGCCCGCGGGCGGCATGGTTACAAACATCGCCCGGCATCCGTTGGCTCCGGAATTCTCGCTCCCTGAATTGGGCGGACAAACGCTTAATCTCTCTGCCTACCGGGGTAAAGTCGTTCTGCTCGACTTCTGGGCCACCTGGTGCGGCCCGTGCCTGGAGGAAATTCCGCATTTTGTGGAATTGCAAAACAAATACGGGGATCAGGGCTTGCAGGTAATTGGCATTTCCATGGATGACGGGCCTGCTCCTGTCCGCGACTTCTACCAGCGTTTCCACATGAACTATCCGGTTGCCATGGGCAACGCGAAGACGGGCGAGCTATACGGGGGAGTGCTGGGCTTGCCGGTCGCTTTCCTCATCGGCCGCGATGGCCGGATCGAAGCCCAACACCTGGGGGCGACGGACGTATCGGTTTTCGAGGGGGAGATTCAGGGCCTGCTGCAACGTCAATGAAGACTGAGAGATTGAACGATTGAAAGGATGCCAGTACCTGATGAACTGGCACGCCACCGGAGGACAGAGCGATGCGCATCGCGAGCGTGGGTCATGCGGTCTTTGCGGCGGCCCTGATTGCCCTCGGAATCCTGGGCGTGATCAAAGGCGATTTCGTCGCGGTATGGCAGCCGGTACCGAAGGGCGTGCCCGCACGCGAGGTCGTGGTCTATCTCTGCGCCTTCGTCTGCCTGGCATCTGGCATCGGCCTGCTCTGGCAGCGCTCCGCCGTCGCTGCTGTCCGCGTGCTGCTCGCCTTTCTCCTTCTCTGGTTGGTACTGGTAAGAGTGCCCGGCATCTTCCACGCGCCCGCCGTGGAAGGTTCGTGGTTTGGCTGCGGTGAGACCGCGGTGATGTTGGCGGGCGCCTGGGTACTGTATGCCTGGTTCGCCGCTGAGTGGGACAGGCAGCGCCTCGGTTTCGTCACCGGCGACCAGGGTGTGCGCATCGCGAGGGTGTTTTACGGCCTGGCCTTGATTCCCTTCGGCGTGGGGCATTTCGTCTATCTCAAAGAAACGGCCGCGCTGGTGCCGGGCTGGCTGCCATGGCATGTGGCGTGGGCGTATTTCTTCGGCTGTACCTTCATCGCGGCGGGCGTGGCGGTGCTCATCGGCGTGTATGCACGGCAGGCAGCCGCGCTCTCGGCGTTGCAGATGGGCATGTTCACGCTGCTGGTGTGGGTACCCATCGTGGTGGCAGTCACCAAAGACACCTTCCAATGGAGCGAGACCATCGATTCTTTGGCGCTGACGGCGGGCGCCTGGGTAGTGGCGGATTCCTACATCCGGAAAGCCTCACCGTGGAGAAGCGCTAGCGCCGCTCCCTGAACCGTGACCTTAATTCCCCGCATCCCGTCTTCAGCATCAATGATTGGTTAGTCGCTGCACTCTTCGCCGTCGCGCTTAGACTGGCTCAGCTGTGGGGGTACCAGAGATGTCTCTACCCCTGCGCGCGATGCAGCGATACTGTTGCTTATGTGTGGGGGAGACGGCGGGACTTTTCCGCCTGCCCCCCTTTTTCTTGCGCGAGGACGGCCTCGCAGGCAAGAACGTATTCTCCAAACTGCGTGGGCCGATCGCGGGAGCTTCGGCGCGATGCAGCGTTACGTTTGTATTCATTGTCATTTCTACCAGCCGCCCCGGGAAAATCCGTGGCTGGAAGCGGTCGAGCTACAAGACTCCGCTTCTCCCTACCATGATTGGAACGAGCGGGTCACGGCGGAGTGCTACCTGCCGAACGGGGCCGCGCGGATTCTAGACGGACAGTCCAGAATCGCGAAAATCGTCAACAACTACGCCCGCATCAGTTTCAACTTTGGTCCGACACTGCTTTCCTGGATGGAGCAGAACGCACCCCAGGCTTATGAGCGGATCCTCGCGGCGGACCGGCAGAGCCAGGAGCTTTTCTCCGGTCACGGATCAGCTCTCGCCCAAGCGTATAACCACATGATCCTGCCGCTGGCCAACACTCGCGATAAGCGCACTCAGATCCTGTGGGGAATCCGCGACTTCCAGCGCCGCTTCGGACGCGATCCGGAGGGCATGTGGCTGCCGGAGACCGCCGTCGATGTGGAAAGCCTCGAGCTTCTGAGCGAAGCCGGAATCAAGTTCACCGTGCTCGCTCCTCACCAAGCTCGACGGATGCGCAACCGGCTTTGGGAAGAATGGCAGAGTGTGGAAGGAGGCAGGATCGATCCTACCCGCGCTTACCAGTGCTACCTTCCTTCCGGACGCACCATCAGCTTGTTCTTCTACGACGGACCAATCTCACATGCCGTCGCTTTCGAGAACTTGCTGACGGATGGGGAGCGATTTGCGCACCGACTGCTGAGCGGTTTCAACGCGGAACGCCACTGGCCGCAGATCGTGCACATTGCCACCGATGGCGAAACCTACGGCCACCATCATCCGCATGGCGAGATGGCCTTGGCGTATACCCTCGATTACCTGGAACGCAACCAACTTGCCCAAATTACCAACTATGGCGAATACCTGGCCATGCATCCGCCAGCAGAGGAGGTGGAGATCTTCGAGAAGACTTCCTGGAGTTGTCTGCACGGCATCGCACGCTGGGTAAACGATTGCGGCTGCAGATCCGGCGGTGGCAATTCGTGGAACCAGCAATGGCGCCGTCCTTTGCGGTGTGCACTGGACTGGCTTCGCGACGACCTGAGCTCTGTGTACGAGACGAGGGGCGCCAGACTGTTCCTCGATCCTTGGGCCGCGCGCAACCACTACATCCAGGTGGTGCTCGATCGTTCTTCTCAAACCAAAGACGCCTTCTTCGCGCAGCACGCCCTGGGGCCGCTCTCCCCTGCTGAAAAGGTGGAGGCTCTGCGCCTGCTGGAAATGCAGCGCCACCTCATGCTGATGTACACCAGCTGCGGCTGGTTTTTCGATGATCTGACCGGTCCCGCCACGTTACAGATCCTCCAGTATGCGGCCCGCGCTTTGCAGTTGAGCCGGCAGATCACCGGCGAAGATCGGGAAGAGGCTTTCCTGCAGCGCTTGCAGGAAGCCTGGAGCAACGTGCCCGGCTGCGGGAATGGCCGACACGCCTACGAGCGGTTCATCAAACCAACCATGCTGGATCTGGTCGGGGTGGGCGCGCACTACGCCATCAGCTCGATCTTCGGCGAATACCACGGACGCGACTCCATCTTTTGCTATCGGGTTACGCTGGAAAAGTCCCAGGTTTTGCAGTCGGGAAAAACGAAGTTTGCCGCGGGCGTGGCTCTGCTCACATCCGAAACGACGGACACTTTGTTGCGAGTGGGCTTCGGAGTGCTTCACTTTGGCGATCACAATCTGAGCGCGGGCGTGCGTCCGTTGGGCGACGAACCATGGTTCGAAGAATTTGTGGATCAGGCCTGTAAAGCGTTTTCCGGGGCCGATCTCCCCGCGTGCCTGCGCCTGATTGACCGCTGCTTCTACGGCTCAACCTATTCGCTGAAATCGCTGTTTCAAGACGAACGCAAAAGGATCGTCAGCCAGATCATTGATTCGACGTTGAGCGATGCAGCGGCGCTCTACCGCCGCGTGTACGAGGACCACGCACCGCTGATGTGCTTCTTGTCGGAGCTACAGTTCCCTCTCCCGCCAATTTTGCGGCTTACCACCGAGTTTGTCCTGGCGACGGCCGTGCGTCGCACCTTGGCAGATCACGGGACGGAGTTGGAGGCGGTCCGATCACTCTTGGATGTGGTCCAGCGAAGTGGTTTCAGCCTGGACGCGTCCAGCCTGGAACCTGCACTGCGACAGCGATTGAACGCGCTTATGGACCGCTGGATGCGGAACCCCGGTAATTTGGAAACTCTGGAAGAGGTGGAAAACGTGGTCGCGCTGTCGCGGGTCCACCCCTTCGAACTGAATCTCTGGAAGTCACAGAACGCGTATTACGAGCTTTCGCAGGCGGTTGCGGGCAACGGAACTGGAGTCGTGAATGAGGCCTGGCTCAGCCATTTTCGTGGTTTGGGGCAGTGGCTGGGTGTCGCGCTGCCTGAATTGCCGGCGCCGCGGGCACGCATGGAAGAAGGACCGGCGGCTTAGAACTCCGCCGTGGATCGACGATCACGTTGGTTTCCGTGGAGGCGTTGCAGTGGGTGAGGAAAGCAGTTCTGGAGGTTCAATATGCGATCATTTCGCCACTTCTTTCCGAACTGGAGTCGCGCACTAAAGGCAAGAGTGATCGGGGACATCGACTGCCACCCGCATCTGCGCGCATCCCCGTCGTGGCGAGGCCTCTATGTGGCCGCACTCTTTGAGACGGACGAGGAACGCCAGGCGCAGCGGATTGACGAAGCCAAAAAAGCATTGGTGGTGCGCGCCCATGAGCTTTTTCAGACTACGGGAGATCATCTGCAGGAGCAGAGCGCGATTGAGGACACTCTCCAGTCTTTACACGCGCTGGAGCAGTGCATGGTGCATCTGCCTGCAGAGGCGCTGAGTGGATTGCGTCATTGAATCATTGTTTCGATGACCCGATTGTCCCCAGCGCCTTTTCAAAGCGCAACATCACTTCCTTGCGCAGCTTGACTGCTTTGGCGCGATCCGGGGCTTGACTTGGCATTCGCCGGCACTCTTCTATGGTGGCCTCCAGGCCCGCGAGAAACGCCTGGCACGGGTCGCAACCCCCTAAGTGCTTCTCCAGTTCCTCGCACAGCGAGTCATCCAATTGCTCGTCGAGATAGTTCGAAAGCTCCGCGAACATTGCTTTGCAGCGGGCGGGCCTCGGCTCGGCGGTGGCAACGCCTCGAGAACTCTTGTGCTCGACTGGCTTGCCGCCACGTTGTTTCCGCGGCCTCATCAGTTCCTTTCTTACGAACAGCCGGGCCCGGTGCAGACGGACGCGCACGGTTCCCGGACGCAAACCGGTGATTTCCGCAACCTCCTCGTCGGTCAGCCCCTCCATATCCCGCAGCACCAAAACGATGCGGTAGGGCGGCGGGAGTTTCTGAATTGCCTCCCGCAATCGCGCGGCCTGCTCACTTCGGATGGCGAACATTTCGGGGTTGATGCCATCCGCCGCGAGACGTTCGAGTTCTTTCCGGTCGGGCATTAGCTCTTCCAGAGAAAGATCTTGTTTCGGCGCGAACTTGCTTCGGCGGCGGCTCATCAGGCAACGGTTCTTCGCCACCTTGTAGAGCCACACCACGAGTGCCTTGGGACTCTCGAACTTTGGCAGGTACGGAACCGACTTCACCAGCACCTCTTGCATGGTGTCCTCGGCATCTTCGCGCTGGCCGCAGACTTTCATGCTGAAAGAGAAAACGGTGTTTTGCAGCAAAGCCAGGGCCTGTTCCAAAGATTGGTCATCGCCACGCTGCAACAGTTGAACGGCCCGCTCTATCTCGGATCGCATTGCGGTTAATGTAGCACGCCCATGGTTCCGACACAGTGATTCCGTCCGAGTCCGATTTGATGCTAAGATGCTGGCTTGATTGACGCGAGGCGTCGTCTCTTTCCGGGTTTCCAATAGGGTATGAGTGACCCCATGATTCCGAACAGGGCAGATTCGGAAAGCCCCACCCTTGTCCCGCAGGGGAACACAAAACTGGAGTCAGCCCCTCCATCGCCCGACTCATCCGAAAGCCCAACCCTGATTGATGAAGGCAGAGGCAAACCCAGTGCGTCCGACGCTCCCACGATTCTGGCGGGGGCGCCCCAGGCTCGCCCGCCGGCCGCCTCGGATGCGCCAACCCTGCTCGACGCTGGCACGCGGAGCGGCCCACCGTCACCCAGACCCTCCGCTAGTTCGATCTGGCAGCTTCCGGCCTTGCTCCCGGGGACGAGGCTGGGCGGACGCTACGAGATTCTCCAGACGATCGGCGAAGGCGGCATGGGGGCGGTGTACAAGGCCGAGGACCGCGAACTGAGCCGCACCGTCGCGCTAAAAGTGATCCGTCCCGAACTGGCCAGTAATCCCGACATTCTGCAACGCTTCAAGCAGGAGCTGCGCCTCTCACACCAGGTCACTCACAAGAACGTAATCCGTATCTACGACCTGGGCGAAGGTGATGGCATCAAGTTCATCACCATGGAGTACATCGAGGGGAAAGATCTACGTTCCCTCATCCGCGAGAAGAAGCGATTTACTCCAGAGGAAGCGGTATCTGTCATTCAGCAGGTGTGCCAAGCTCTGGATGCGGCGCACAGCGTGGGGGTGATTCACCGGGATCTCAAGCCGCAAAACATCATGCAGGACCGCTCGGGCCGGATTCTGGTGATGGATTTCGGCCTGGCCCGCACCCTGGAAGGCGACGGGATGACGCAGACCGGGGCGCTGGTCGGCACCATGGAATACATGTCGCCGGAGCAGGCTCTGGGCCAAGAGCTCGATCAACGTTCCGACATCTTCGCGCTCGGTCTGATCTTGTACGAAATGCTGACGGGCAAAATGCCGTTCGTGGCGGAGAGTGCGCTGGCGAGCCTGATCAAGCGAACGCAGGAGCGCGCGATTCCGGTGTCGGATATCGATGGTCAGATTCCCGGGGCACTGAGCGGGATCGTGAGCAAGTGCCTGGAACGCGATTTGAACCAGAGATACGAGAGTGCGTCGGCCATTCTGGCGGACCTGGACACCTGGCAAGACAAGAGAGCCGCAGGCACAATCAAGCTCGACGCTAGCGTCAAACCCTGGGGCCAGACTCTGCCATGGCCGCTCATTACTGGGATTGTAACCGTCCTGGTGCTGGCGATCACCGGTTTCCTGCTGCGAGGGAAGTTGTTGGGCCCGAGCACCAAGACGCCAACCGCGCCGGCGGTCTCGCTGGCCATTCTGCCTTTCCGGAATGCATCGGGCGATCCGAACCTGGATTGGATTGGCCCCAGTCTCGCCGATATGTTGAGCACGGATGTGGGCCAGTCCGCGCGTTTGCGCACCGTGAGCCCGAACAGTCTGCACCAGATATTCACCGACCTGCGCATTTCTTCGGCGACCGTGCTGGATCCTGCGACGATCGGCCGCGTGGCTGATTTCAGTAAAGCCGACCGCGTGCTTTGGGGGCAGTACGCCAAGTTCGGGGACCAGATCCGCATCGATGCCACATTGCAAGACATCAAGAACGACCGCACGGTTCCGCTGAAAATCGATGTGCCCAGTGAAAAGGAGATTCCCGGCGCGATCGATCGCCTGGCGGAGTCCATCCGCCAGAAACTTGCGCTCCCGGAGGATGTACTCAAGGAGCTGAAGGCCAGTTCCTTCCAACCCACTTCACAATCGGTGGCTGCGTTGCGCGACTACAACCAGGGCATCGGGTTGCAACGGGACGGGAGGAATCTGGACGCGCAGAAGCAATTCGAGGCCGCGACCAAGGAGGACCCCACCTTCGCGCTGGCATTTTCCAGGCTGGCACAGACCTACGGCAGTTTGGGCTATGACAGCGAAGCCGAGCAGTCCGCCAGGAAGGCCGTGGAACTGAGCCAGGATCTCCCGGAGGCGGAGAAGTACTTGATTTCTGCCATTCGTTTCCAGGCGACCAAGAACTATCCGGAAGCAATCAAGGCCTACGAAACCCTGGCCAAGGCCTCGCCTGATAATTCCGACGTGCAATCGGCACTCGCTGGCCTTTACCAGGATTCCGGCGATCTCGTGAAAGCCCGCGCCTATTACCAGAAGCTCTTGTCCTCCAATCCCAAGGACGTAGCCGCAACTCTTGACCTTGGCCGCATCGAGATCAAGAGCGGCGACCCCCAAGGTAGTTTTGATCCCCTGAACCGCGCCTATAGCCTGGCTGTGCAAGTCGACAACCAGGAACAAAAGGCCACCAGCCTGCACCTGATGGCTGTGGCATACAGGATGTTGAGCAAGCCTCAGGAAGTCCTGCGCAACGAACAGGAGGCGATCACAATCTGGCGCCACGTCGGTCAGAAGCGTGGTCTGGCCTTCAGCCTGAACGAAATGGCCAAGGCCCAGGCTTCGCTCGGCCAGACCCAAGATGCAGTAGCCAACTTTCAGGAGGCTCTGCAAATTCGGCGTGACATCGGCGACAAGCGCGGCTTGGGCGACACGCTGATCGATGTGGGCAATTTCTCCGACGACCGCGGCGACCATGATCAGGCGCTCAAGATGTATAAGGAAGCCCTGCAGATGGAGCGCGACATCGGCAATGAAAGTTTGCAGGCCATCTGCCTGAACAACATTGGAAGTGTGTATTCCGAAAAAAGTCAAAACGATGACGCTCTTACTTACTTCCAGCAGGCGCTGCAGCTGCGCGAAAAATCGAAAGTGCCACAGGATATCGTCGAGGCAGTTCAGAACCTCGGTCAAGTTTTGGCGAATATGGGCCAGTACGATCAGGCTATTTCATACTACATGCGGGCTCTCGATCTGCGGCGCAGCATGAACGACCCGCAAGGTACGGCTCTCGCGTCTTACGGCCTGGGTACTTTGTTTGATTATCAGGGACGGTTCGGCGCGGCAGTCGACGCCAAGCAGGGCGCGCTCAAGACCTTGCGCGATCTTAAGGACGGAAGCGCCTGGATGCCAGAAATTCTCGGGAGCTACGGAGAGTCGCTCATCCTCGCCGGGCGCGGAGACCAAGCCAAGGGCCCTTTGGAGGAAGCGCTCAGCCTATCTCACCAGCTGAAGAACGAGGGCTTGGTAGCGGAGACGTTAGGATTCGAAGGGGATGCATTCTTCTATCAGGGAAATTTCAAGGCTGCTCATTCCCTTTACGAGCAAGCATTGCAGACCGCGACACGCAGCAAGGAAGGGCAACGAATCCTGTTCGCCAAAATAGACCTGGCCAAAGTCGGAGTCCGAGAAAAGAGCGGACGGCAGGTCATTCCGAACCTCCGGGCTCTCATCCAGCAGGCGGATGACTTGAGCCTGAAATACTCTTCGGTAGAGTGCTCGATCTTCATGGCGGAAGCCATGATGCAAAGCCATGACTATACCCATGCTCGCCAGGAATTGCAGCGCGCTTTGCTGCTTTCGGACAAGTTTGGACAGCAGTCGCTGAGCGCACACGCGCATTACTTGTTAGCGACGATCACACGAGAGTCCGCCGACAAGACAGAAGCCCAGGATAATTACCGCTCGGTGATCCGCACGCTGGATACGATGAAAAAAGAAGCCGGTGCGGAGAAGTTGCTGCAGCGCGCCGACCTGAAACTCATGTACGAAGACTCCACCCGCTGGTTGCAAGCCGGAAAAAGCTAAAGGGAGACAAAAAAGAGCGTGTATATCTGTTTGCGCCCCTTTTCCTGTTTCTCCAGGTCACTGCCCGGTCGCTCATGATAAACAGATCTGCATGCGATTAAGACCGGCAGCACCCTAACAAATTGGAACCTTGACGATCGCATCCCCTAAGAATGCTCCGCCGTCCGGCTGAAGCGGCCGTCGTTTTGCGCAGTAAGGCAAAGGCGGTGGCAACCGGTCAGTACCACCGCTTTCGCCATAGTGCTTTGCTGAGATTCGAGGTTCAGGCTGCTCTGACCGAGAGAGCAGCCTGAAGATTCGGTTAGTCAGACTTGCCGTTGAGGACGGTCACGAGCTTGTTGTACGGCGACGGCGCACTGTCGGTAACCACCAATTTGGCCGTAGTGCCTCCCCGATCGTCGCTGTCTGCATGATACGTGACGGTGATGGTGCATTTTGCCCCTGCCGCCAAGGTTGAGGGGCAACTGGTGGCAGTAAACTCGTCACTGTCAGACTCAGAGACCGTAACGCTGATCTTCGTCAGTGTGACATTCCCCGTGTTGGTCAGGGTCACTTGGGCAGTGGAAGTCTTGCCCGCCTTGGTAGTGGGGAAGTTCACGGTAGATGGCGTCAAGGTCACTGGGGGGCCGACGGTGACGGAATCTGTCACCGTAGACGCAGCGCTGTAGTTGCTGTTGCCCGCCTGGTTGAACATCACCGAGCACGTGCCCGTACTGCTGGTTATCGTGATGGTGGCGCTGCCGGTGCCGGAGCCAGAGCAGGATCCGGAACTCGTGATCGCAACTCCCAGGCCCGAGGAAGCCGTCGCGGCCACCGGAAAGTTGCTGCCATAAGTGGCGCTAGCCGGAGGCGGCGTGGTGACCGTGATCGTCTGCTTGACCAGAGTCGCATTTACGGTGGGCGTGAGCGTAGGCGCAGCCGAGTAGTTGCTGTTCCCCGCCTGGCTTGCCGTCACCGTGCACGTCCCGGTGCCGCTGGTCATCGTGATGGTTGCACTGCCCGACCCGCTACCGCTGCACGACCCCGAACCCGCGATCGAAACCGTCAAGTTCGAACTGGCAGTCGCCGCCACGTTGAAGTTGCTGTTGTAGGCGGCGTTGGCCGGCGGGGCGGTAGTGAAGGTGATGGTTTGAGGAACCAGAGTCGCATTTACGGTGGGCGTGAGCGTAGGCGCAGCCGAGTAGTTGCTGTTCCCCGCCTGGCTTGCCGTCACCGTGCACGTCCCGGTGCCGCTGGTCATCGTGATGGTTGCACTGCCCGACCCGCTACCGCTGCACGACCCCGAACCCGCGATCGAAACCGTCAAGTTCGAACTGGCAGTCGCCACCACGTTGAAGTTGCTGTTGTAGGCGGCGTTGGCCGGCGGGGCGGTAGTGAAGGTGATGGTTTGAGGAACCAGAGTCGCATTTACGGTGGGCGTGAGCGTAGGCGCAGCCGAGTAGTTGCTGTTCCCCGCCTGGCTTGCCGTCACCGTGCACGTCCCGGTGCCGCTGGTCATCGTGATGGTTGCACTGCCCGACCCGCTACCGCTGCACGACCCCGAACCCGCGATCGAAACCGTCAAGTTCGAACTGGCAGTCGCCACCACGTTGAAGTTGCTGTTGTAGGCGGCGTTGGCCGGCGGGGCGGTAGTGAAGGTGATGGTTTGGTTCGCCGGGTTGACCGTTTGGCCGCCGACCAGCGTCCCCGGGCTCATGCTGTTGTAGTTGTCGCCTGAGTACGACGTGGTAACCGGGTAGGGAGTACCACTTGCTGCCAGGCTGGAAGTGCTGCATGTCGCTACGCCCGAGGAATTCAGCGGGGTCGCCGCGACGCAGTCCGGGATCCCGGTCCACGTCACTTGCCCCGTCGGAGTCCCCACGCCCGACACGGTCGCGGTGAACGTAACTAATTGGCCGTAGGTCGAAGGATTCGGGCTGGAACTGACCACTGTGCTCGAACTCCCTTGTACGTTGTAAGTAATCGTCGAAGTAGAAATGGTGTTTTCGGCGGAGTCCATGACCGTCGCGACTAAGGTATGTGGACCCGGGTTGGACGTGTCAATCGCGCCGGAACCGTTGGCCGATGCGGACCCTGGTGTGGCCGTGATGGTCTCAGGGCTTCCTGCTCCGGTATAAGTGTCGGTCAGGGTGCAGGAAGACACCGTCAAATACGGCCCGTCCGCAGCACTGCCGTTGTTTACCGCGGTGCACGTGAAGGCTGCATTCGTCGGTGTGCCCGGGGGGATGTCTTGATTATTCGTAGGCCCGGAAGTGATGCTGACCGTCGGCGCCTCACTCGGCATGTTGTAGGTGATGATCCAGCACGAACCCGTGCCTGCGCTGCCGCCGGTAGCCGGCTTAGCGCCCGGATCTACGAAATTGAAGGAGATAATCTGGTTGGTCGGGGACGGCGCCGTTTGACCCGTGGGCAAGTAGCAAGGGTGATACGGATCGGGACCTTCGAATTTGACAACGCCAACATACGGATTGCCCCCGCCGTACTCCAGAATTTCGTTACCTCCAACGACCGGCGTCGTGAGGCCAGGGTTCTCGGAGGTGACGTCGAAAGTGAAATCGGAGCTGAGCGTTGCAAAGAAATTTGCGGTTTGGACCGAACCGCATGTCCCGCCCGGAAGCTGAGGGCATGTGAGTTCGAACATCTGCGCCGAGTCCGGCGGCTCTATAGGAGTCGGACCGACCTGGTACACAAAGCAATAAGCGCCAGGGAAGGCCGAGTCAATAATGGTGTTGCAGGTTCCCGGGTCTATGGGTACCGCATTGACCACGCCCGTGGTGGATGATGATCCCTGCGCCAGTTGCCCAGCGAAATCGAAGCCGCCAGTTCCGTTGTAGCCGCCGTTGAACGGGAAGGTGGTCGGTGTACCCGGCGTAAGGGTCTCGGCAGCAGCTTGCCCCTGCACAATAAAAGCCGCGGTAGCGCTTTCCGCCGAGTTCATCGTCAGGTTGCACTCCAACGGGTTCGTTTTGGTGGGCGAGCACACGCCGCCCCAGCCCGGGATCGCTAAGACTTGGCCGCTCGCCGGGGCCCCGAAGGTAGACAGGGGATCGGTTGCAGACGGCACGTTCGGTGCCGCTGTCAATGTCAACGCGGTTCCGACCGGATAGGTGGCCGTACACGTTCCTGAGGTCTGTACATCCCCGTTTTGGTATACGATTCCGGCTGCTTCGTAGCAATTTGAGGCTGTCAGCGTTCCCACATTGTCAGTCACAGTGCCCGTGCCGCCGTCCAGCAGGGCCAAAGTCAGCGTTTGAAGTCCCACCGGACTTCCGCCCGCGACATAGACAACGACATCGGTTCCGGCAATTGTGGATGACGAGGTATCGGAAAAGTTACAGGTAAGACCGCCGCCATTGGTGCTGCAAAAGCTGTTCTCGGCCGCGAAAAAACTGATCTGGTAATTGTGCCCCACGACCGTGGTAATCGCTTGACTGATGGTGTCATAGCCTTGCGAAGAGCCGTCATACCAACAATAGAGTTCTGTGTAGCAATAGGAAGGGCCGGTTTGGACAACCCCCTCGGAGCCTGTACCGGACACGTTGGCCCAAGTCCAAGAGGTCGGCGTCGAGCCCACTACACCTTGAGAAAAGTCGTTATTGGCCAACGGGACGGCGCTGTCCGCGGTCACGTCAACCACCGATACGTTAGCGAACGAGATGTCCGCCGGATCGTCGCGAAAGGCAAACGTGATGGTTGCGTTGGTTTGTGTGGCAGTGAAATCCGCCGTGTACTGCACGTAAGTCTCCCCATTGCCACCGCCGGGGAGCGGCTGACCGCTCAGGTCCAGAATTTGAACGGAAGGCGGAGTCAGACTTCCACCTGCAGGCGGAGGATTGTTCTGTGAAAATGCAGTTGCGGGCGCGAACAGAACCATCAGCAGAACCGCCACTAGAACCGGCGTCAAGGCAGCGACTGGCATCAGAACTTTTTTCATGGGAAGCTCTCTCTTTTCTCTCGTCAGTATCAAACGATCAAACCATGTTTACGTTTTGGTCCGCCCGCGACACCTGGGCGGACGGGAAGTAACAGCACGTGCAACCCGACAAGCGCAGAATCTCAACGGCGATGGCGAGGCGCATCAAATCTCCAGCAACACTTAATTCCTATCTTTAGTAAAACCCCACGAAATGAGGAGGACGCGGCTGCGGGGAGGGTCGGCGCGCCAAATCTGGTGACACATCTTATCCCACAAACTGCGAAAAGCAACAAGATTTTTCTTACCGCCGATGGGCGAGTTGCCCGGCAGGACGGGCGGTACGGGCGGATTCGAGCCTGCCCCGGGTCATGCCAGAGGTGAAAAAGTTTTTCTGTTTGTAGAGCTATCCCCGGCCGGGTGAGGGCACCCGTCCTCGCGCGTGCCTAGAAGCGGTGGACGACGCCCAGACCCACGTAGTAGTTGTGCTGCCGGCTTCTGCCGGTATCCACGTTCAGATTGGGAGCTCCCGAGTAGAAATCGCGCGCCTCGAAGCGCGCTCCCCAACTATGCCACACCCACACATCCAGTCCCGCTCCGAACTGAACGACGCCGGTGTTGCTGCCGCTGCCAGGGTTCGGATCTTCATAGAGTGTAACCGGGGCCACTCGGAAGCGGCCGTAGCCGCCGCCGGCGCTAACCCACGGAGTAACCGAGTCGCCGGAAAAAATGTTCAGGCGCACGGATGGAGTCACAAACAGCGCTCCAATGTCCTTGGGAGTGAGGTGGCCGAGGTTGTAGTTCACGTCCATGCGCGGATAGATGGCCACGGGCAATTCCGCGTACAGTCCGAATATCGAATGGCTCTTGAGCAAGCGGCCGTAATTGAACTCGAACGATTCCTCGTTTCCGAAATGAACGGGCAAACCCGAAGCCGTCTGCGTGCCGACGAAAGTCCGCCCCGCCGTGATGGAAAACTCATTGATTTGTGCCAACGCGCTGGAAACAAAAAATAGAACCGGCACGACTAGAGCTGCGAGACGCTGGGCCGACATCTCTCCTCCAGAGTATTGAGGAATGTAGTTTTTGTTTCACCAAGCTTAGCACGGGCCGCCCCTAACGGCGGGACACACAAGGTACTCTCTTTGATGCCCGGGTTCCGGCGTTTGATCGGGTGCGGCGATATTCGATGAAGTTCCATTGCTGCCGACATCGGGCGGATGTCCGGCGCCACAGAGTAACTCAACGCGTCCTTCATCCTTACATCCTTCCTGCCCGGCGCCCTTCCGGTTGCCCTGGGGACACCGGCGAAATGTGACACCGGTCACAGATGGACGTAATGGCAACAGCCGACCGCCTTTGGGAATCCTCTCGGCGACCGATGGTGAGAGCTTTAGAACTGCCTCGCAGGCGTGGGTCATTTAACCCAGTTCCAAGGTGGGAGAAGGCCCATTCGCCCTCCAACACCGCCTGATGCGTTCCGCAACAGTTTACGCTATTGCCACTAACTAATTTACATTCAGTCACTTACAAAAAAGTACAAAAACTTGTCGGTACCCAAACGGGCGGCAACTCCCGTGCACCTGTACCAACGGGAGAATTGGGTGACTTGCCTTCCACAGTTCGCGAGCCAAGCCCGGAAACGGGGCCCAGAATTGGCCGGGCGTCACAACGCCTTGGTTACCGGGATCGCTATTCCCGGCCTGGTTCTGCGCCTGGCTCTCGCACTGAGCTTCGCCGCGATCTGCATCCCGCGTGCCTCCGGTGCGGTTCACCCGGTTCCGCTCGATCCGAAGACCGACGCCGCCAAGTGCATCGAGTGTCATGAAGATAAGACCAAAGGCGCGTTCGTGCACTCCGCCATCGCGACCGGCTGTCTGAGCTGTCACGAAATCCGCGTCACCAAAGACACGACCCGCGTGAAGCTGATCACCGCCACTCCTTATAAGCTCTGTCTTTCCTGCCACAGCGACAAAGATGCAACCCAGATCAAAGGACACGTTCACCCGCCGGCGGTTCGCGATTGCCTTACCTGTCACGATCCCCACACTTCAGCCAACAAGAATCAGCTGCTCAAGCCGACCACCGGCGACAAGAAAGACAATCTGTGCCTCTCCTGCCACACCCAAGGCACGAATGTTCCCGCCAAGGGCAGCCGCCACGCCGCGCTCGATATGGGCTGTGAAACCTGCCACACGACGCACAAAACGGGCGCGGATCTCACTCCCGAAAATCAGTTCCATCTGACCAAAGCCGCCCCGGCGCTTTGCGTGGATTGTCATGATCCGAAGGATGCCGCGCTGCAGCAGGCGCATCAGAACCAGCCCTTCGGCACGGCGAACTGCCTGGGCTGCCATGATCCGCACCAGTCGGCGGCGCCCAAGCTGATGGCGAAGTTCGCGCATCCCCCGTTTGCCGACAAGCAATGCGAAGTCTGCCACGCTCCGGCGAAAGACGGGAAAGTGGTCCTGACGCAAGCGAACGTAAAGGATCTTTGCGTTACCTGCCACGACGACAAGGCGAAGCTGATCGAGAGCGCGAAAGTGCAGCATCCGGGAGCAGCCGGCGATTGCACCGACTGCCACAGCCCGCACGCCAGCGCGTACCCGGGCCTGCCGAAAACGGATCCGGTGAACATTTGTCTGGGTTGCCACAGCGAACAGCAAGACCAGATGAAGAAGGCGCACCTTCATCAGCCCGCCTTCGTGCAAGGCTGCTCGACCTGTCACGAGGCGCATGGCGGCAACAACGATCATTTGCTCCGCGCCGAGGGCAACACTCTGTGCCTGGAGTGCCACGGCCCCGATGCGAAGCCGGTCCGGGACGAGAGCGCGCACCTCGTCACCATCTTCAACGGCAAAGTGAAGCTGCCCGAGAATTACTTCGGCAAAGTCACGCGCCTGCCGCTGAAGTACGGCATCGGCCATCCCATACAGAATCACCCGACCTCGGACCTGGTTGACCCGAAAGACAACAAAGTCACCGTCAAGTTGAGTTGCCTGTCTTGCCATCAGCCCCACGCTTCCTTGCAGGCCGGGCTCCTGGTGAAGGATCAGGCGAACAACCTGGCATTTTGTGGTACCTGCCACAAGCCCAGCGATTTTCTGAAGGAAGGAAGCGGTGTGAAGTGAGAGGTGTGGAGGACGTGATGTTTGAATTTGGCCCGAAAACGATCCTGAGGAAAGCGGTAGTGGCGCTGGCCATGCTGATGCTGGCATTAGCTATGTCGGGCCCCGCTTGGGCGAAAAAGAAGAAGGCGGCGGCACCGGCTCCGGCCCCCAAACCGATCGACTATTCCAAGCTGCAATTTCCGCCGCTACCCGAGATCGCGCGGGTGAAGTACCTCGACGCACTCTACGGCGCCAAGCTTGCTCCTCCGCCCCCCAATACAAAGAAGAAGAGCTGGATGGATGCCATGGCGGGCACGCAGGAAGAACAGCGCAAAGGTCAACGCCGCATTCCCCCACAGCTCGTCACGCCGCAAGGCATGGCAGTCGATTCCAAGGGCCGGCTTTATGTGAGCGACCAGAAGACGGGCGGAATTTTCATCTTCAACACAGAAACCAAGGATGTCGAGTTTATCCGCAACGGCAAGGAAGCGAACTTCAAGCTGGTCAATGGCATCGCCATCGATGACAACGACCGCCTGTTTGTCGCCGACGGCGAGTTGCATCACGTGCTGGTCTTCGACGCCCAGCGCAAGCCGGTGGACGAGGTTCATGAGGGCATGCAGAATCCCGTCGGCCTGGCCATCGACACCGAAAACCGCTTTCTGTATGTGGTCGATCAGGGTCTGGACCAGGTGCTGGTCTATGACGCGGATTCCTTCAAGCTGCTGCGCAAGATCGGAACCACGGGCCATAACCACGAACTCACCACCGAAGGGAACTTTGGCGCACCTTTCGGCGCCGCCGTGGATAAGGAAGGCAACCTCTACGTCACCGACATGTTGAACAACCGCATCGAGGTCTTCGACGCGGAGGGCAATTTCGTCCGTACCTGGGGCAAGATCGGTGACGCTCCGGGAGAATTCGGGCGGCCCAAGGGCATCGCGGTCGACAGCGACGGCCACATTTGGGTCGCGGACCAGGCGCTTGACCGGGTCACGATTTTTGCCAATGACGGCACCGTGCTGATGGCCTTTGGCGGCCACGGAAAAATCGCTTCGCAGTTCAAGTCACTAGTCGGGATCACGATTGACAAAGCGAACCGGGTATTCACCGTGGAACTATACCCGACCGGCAAAGTGCAGATTTTCCGTTACATCACGCAGGCCGAGGCGCAAGCCGAGTTTGAGCGCCGCCAGACGGAACGGGAAAAGAAAGCGGCGGCCCGACCGGGAGATAAGCCGGTTGAGAATTCCGCAGCGAAGGAGCCGCAATGACGAACAAGTTTGGAGGCCCGCGGGCCAACAAAGGAGATCTGAAGTTCATCTCCCGCAGTCGAAGTAACGTGTTGCAACACAAATCCTTATGGAGGAACAATGCAATGAAGAAAGCACTGTTAGTTTTGCTTGCTGTGATCTTCGTCGCTAGCATGGCGGCGGCGGTCAACAGCAACTATCAATCGTCCGTTGACGTTTTAGGCGCGCACAAGAACCATGGGCGCGGCTGCACGGGCTGTCACATTCCACACAGCGGCCCCTCCGGCAACGGCGGCACCGACCAAACCAACTTTGAGGGCAACAAGGCTCTCTGGGGCCAGGCTCCCGGAACACTGGCGGGCGCAACCCTCAACTTCGGCGACGCCGGCGGCTGGGCTGAGACTCTGCCCTCCACCGACCAAGCCACAACCCCGGACCTGAGCGGCTTGCTGCTCTGTCTGACCTGTCATGATGGCAACCTCGCGAAGGGCGCCATGATGACCGGCACCGTGGACTGGACGTCTGAAGGTCTGGACCCGATCGCCCTGGGCTATGCCTCTTCCAACGTTCCAACCTGGCTGGGCAACGATAACAGCACCACCGGCGTCGGCAATTACCAGAACGACCACCCGGTGGGCTTGAATGCTGTCATCGGTTGCGGTGGAAGTTACAACTGGGATTGCACCGTTGATGTTAACGGCAAGATCGTTCCCGGCCCGTTGATGACCTCGTTCATCGCCAACTACGGCTTTACAGTGAGCCCATCTGCTTACAACGCCCAACCCGTGGTGATGTGCACGACCTGCCACAACCAGCACGTAATGACCGTGTACAAGGGCACGATTGCCGGCGTGAAGGGTTACTACCAGACGCAGTTTGGCATCCGCGGTTACTACAACCCGGGCAACAAGACGGGTAACTCGGTCGCGCAGTTCTGCCGCAATTGCCATGGATCAGAGGCGAACGAGTTCAACAATACAACCTCCGTTCCCACTACCTAGTTCTTTTACCCGGGGAGGGCTTTGGTCCTCCCCTAATTTTTCAAGGTGCTGGTTCAGGGCGCCTGATGAACGAACAGGAATCCTTTGAGAGAAAGCTCGATGAAAAGACTTTCAAAACGCGCACGGCTGGTGACAGCGGTCCTGGTTTCGGTGTCCCTGGCTGGCCCGCTTTTGGCGCAGGTTGCCTCGCACGCTCCTACGGCGCTGGCAACGCCAACCAATCCCGCCTCTACCCAAGCAGCCTTTCAATTAAGCCCGGCCCCTGCCGCTACCGGCAAGGCGGTGGCTCGGGTAAACGGCGTGGTGATGACCGACCGCGACCTGTTGCGCGAAATGTACACCATCTTCCCGTATGCGCGCCAGCACAATGGCTTTCCCAAAAGCATGGAATCCGATATCCGCAAGGGCGCGCTCAAAATGGTCGTCTTCGAGGAACTGGTTTACCAGCAGGCGCAACTGCAAAAAACAACGGTGACGGACGACCAGGTGAACCGTGCGCTGTTTGAGCTTAAGAAAAAGTTTCAGTCCCGGGCGGAGTATCAGAACTACTTGCAGACGGAAGCTTCCGGTTCGGAACGGGTGGTCAAGGATAGGATTCGGCGCTCGCTGGTGGTCGACGCCTATTTGAAAGCCGAAGTGAAAGATAAGTCGGCGGTCTCCATCGCCGAGGCCCGCGAGTATTACGAGAAGCACCCGGAAAAGTTCGCCTATAAAGAAAGTTTCCTGTTCCAGTCCATTTCGATTATGCCGCCTGAAACCGCTACCCCAGAGGTCATGCAGGAGGCGCGGCGGCGCGCCGAGGACGCTTTGCGCCAGGCCAAGGCCACGAAGAGTTATCGGGATTTCGGATTGCTGGCGGAAAAGATTTCGGAAGACGATTTTCGCGTCAACATGGGCGACCACAAGGCGGTGGGGCGCGAACAGCTTCCTGCTGAAATTATCAAGGCTGCCCTGGCCATGAAGCCGGGCGAAGTCAGCGATCTTATCCCGCTGGGCAAGACCTTCACCTTCTTCCGCCTGAACGACCATGTCCCGGCCGGGAAGCGGAAGTTTGACGAGGTAAAAGACAAACTGCGGACGGATCTGCAAAAGGAGAAGGAAGACCGGTTACGCACCGGGCTGGACGCGAAGTTACACAAGAACGCCAAAGTGGAGGAGCTTTAGCAAGCTGCAGAGAAACTCAGGGTCGACTTAGGGTTGCAGGGGGCGGCTTTACATGCGGGGAAACGGGGGGCTCCGTATCAGGGCATCGCTTCAGCGATGCCATCAGTTCATCGAAATCAGACGCCCTTTAGGGTTGGGCTTCGAGATTCAGCCTTTTTTCCGGAGCCTGCTTACGGAGCAGTTATGCGTAGTCGCACGACAGCAGTTCGCTTGGGATTGATGATATTGCTGCTGCAGGCGATGCCGGCCGCAGCCCAGTACCAGTTCGGCGACACGCGGCTCTCGAAACTCAACGGCATTCTCGGGGCAGGTTACTCCGGAGCCTTTGGCAACGAAGAGACCTCGAGTCACCAGCTGGGTTTGAACGGCAGCGCCTCCCTGTCCGGTTTCTATTACAATCCTAACTTCCTCAGTTTCAGCTTCACACCCTATTATGACGAGAACCGGGCCAACTCTGGCTACCGTTCTGTAGACAATTCTTCGGGTCTGGCTTTTTCCAGCGCTATCTTTACCGGCAGCCATTTTCCGGGAGCCGTGAGCTACACCCGGGACTACAACAGCAGCGGAGTTTTCGCGATTCCGGGCACACCCGACCTTACCACGCATGGAAATGCCCAGAACCTCGGCGTAAGTTGGGGCGCAAACCTTCCGGACCTACCTACTCTGTCCGTCTTTTACAACCGGTCCAGCAGTTCGGCCTCGCTATACGGCACCGACACTACCACTAACTCCGCCAGCCAGACTTTTGGGCTACGCTCGTTCTACAATTTGGATGGCTTCCAGCTCAATGCCACCTACAATCATTCCGGGAGTCACTCGGAGTTGCCGGCATTTCTGCAGAACCAGGCGGAGAGCTCCGATTCGACGAGCGACGGCTATTCGTTCGGCGTCTCTCACAGGCTGCCATTCAATGGAGGGGCATCGGTCGGCTACGACCACTCCGCCTTCACCGCGGAGTCTTCTGGTTACCGCGACACCGGGTCGGTGAACAATACTTTCGGAACGATCACCCTCAATCCCACGACTAACCTTGGGCTGACTGGGAACGTGAATTACGTTGACAATCTGGCGGCGAACCTGACCGAGACGTTGCTCAATTCCGGAGTTCAGGGTCAATTTTTCAACTCGTCGGGCTCTCATTCGCTGGACATGAATGCCATGGCTACCTACAGGTTGCCAGCCGGTATCTCGGCCAATGGCGAGGTCGCCCGTCAGGAACAGTCGTATCTTGGGCAGAGTTTCGCCTCCACGATGTTCGGGGGAGGGGTTTCGGCGGGGGGCAACCTCTTCGGGGGAACTGCCTCGGGCGTGTTCCGGATTGCGGACTACCGGTCGGATGCCGTCGGAGGAAACCCCGGTACCAACTCGCTTTCTTTGATTGCCAGTGGAAATTACTCGCGCGATCTCAGGCGCTGGCGCTTTACCGGCAACGTCAGTTATTCGCAAAACCAGCAGACACTGCTCATCAGCTACCTGACCTCTTTCTATAGTTACGGGGCCGCCGTTTACCGGCCCATCTGGAAGCTGCGTTGGACCGGTGCCTTCACAGGCACGCACAGCGGATTCGTGCAGCAGGCGGGTAGTTCGAACAACTCGGAAAGCTTCTCGACCGGCTTGGGATCGCGCCACCTGACATTTGGCGCAGGCTATTCCAATTCGAAGGGGATTGGCGTCCTCACTCCCATTGGGGTTGCGCCACCACCCGTGCCGATTCCGGGACAACAGATCCTGTTCGGGGGCAAAACCTACAATTTCACGGTGGGCAGCTCGCCGATACGGCACCTGATCCTCTCGGCGTCCTACTCGGACTCGCACGGCAACACAACCTCGCCTACCCTCGCTTCTTCCTACCAAACGAAGAGCCTGAACGCGCTGGTACAATATCATTTTCGGCAAATGGGGTTCACCGCTGGCTACAACCGGCTGCAGCAGGGATTCGGCCAAACTGGGGTGAAGCCGTTCGATGGAACGACCTTCTATGTGGGTGTGAACCGATGGTTCGACTTCTTCTAAAGCGAACATGCCGAGGAAGTTCGAGGACCGTCGGAAGACGGCTTTCTTTTTTCCTGGTTTTTCTGCTGGCATCTCCCGCCTGGCCTCGCTCGAAAGAAGCGCCCGCGCCGCTAGTTGGACCCGAACTGCAGATGGACGGCGGACGCAGGCTTACCTACGAGGGCAGCTTCAGCTCCGAACGCGAATTGCAAGCCAAGCGCGGCTTCTGGAAGAAGGTGCTGGACGTTGTCGTCGGCGCGCCCGACTACCGCCGCCTGCTGCGCCCGTACAGCATTGCCGCGGATTCCCGCGGGCGCGTGATCGTAACCGATCCGGGAGCCGCCGGCATTCACATCTTCGACTTCCGCGAGAAAAAATATAAATTTCTCTACCGCTGGGACAGAGATAAGGATCCCCTGCTGACTCCGCAGTGCGTCGCCGTGGATGCGCAAGACAACTTTTACGTTACCGACTCGGTCTCGGGCAAGATCTTCGTCTTCGACTCCAACGCAAAATTTCGCCGTGTGATCGGCAGCATAAAAGGTGGCGAGGGTTACTTCAAGCGGCCTACGGGAATCGCGGTGGATTCCGCCGCGCAACGGATTTACGTCACCGACACCTTGCGCGATAAGGTGTTCATTCTCGACCTGCAAGGCACCGTGCTGACAAGTTTCGGAAAACGCGGCACGGGTTCGGGAGAATTTAATCTGCCCACCGAAGTTCACCTGCAGGGTGACAGCATCGCGGTTGTGGACACGATGAACTTCCGGGTGGAGGTCTTCGACCGCGCCGGTGCCTACCGCTTCAGCGTTGGAACCATGGGAGACGGAGTGGGACTGACATTCCGCCCCAAGGGCGTCTCTTTCGATTCCGAGGGGAACCTCTACGTGGTCGAAGGTTTCGCGAACATGGTGCAGGTATTCAATCGCCAGGGCCAGCTCCTCTATTACTTCGGCGGGCGCGGATCGGGCCCGGGGCAGTTTCAGTTGCCTGCCGGGATGTTTATTGATCACGACGACCGCATTTTCGTAGTGGATTCTTTCAACCGCCGCATCCAGATTTTCCATTACTACGGGTTGCCCAAACAGGCTGCCTTGGGAAAACCATGAAGTTGAGATTGCTCATCGCCGGTGGGCTGATTTTGGCGGGGAGCAGTGTGCGGGCCCAATTCACCGGCGACGTGCTGGGCCAGCACCAACTCACGGTGAACAGCGGTTCGCCGGTCACTGGAGTGGCGGGACAGGGTTGCCTGTACTGCCACGCTCCGCACTCGGGATTTGCCCCCGGTACCGCACTTTGGAACCAAAAACTAGCGACGACGACGTACGTGCCGTATGCCAGTTCCACGTATCACCAGAAGGGGAATTCGAATCCGTTGCTAGGCTCCGACAGCACGCTTTGCCTGAGCTGCCATGACGGAACCATAGCCGTGGGTCAGACCATCGCCTACGGCCCCATGATTATGAACGGCATTATGAATGCCACGGACTTGGTGGGTATGGCCGACGTGAATAACCAGCACCCGTTGCAACCGCAGCATCCCTTCAGCCTCGTGCTGCCGATGCAGGATTCCCTGGATTTGATCTCAACCCTGGTAACTCAGGGGAAGACCGGCGATCACACCGTGAATCTCATCAAGGGCAATGTGGAGTGCACCAGTTGTCATGATCCCCATGTGCAGAACAAAGACCAGGTGTCCACGACTTTTCTGGTTCGTGACGCTTCGAAAGGCCAGGTATGCCTGGCTTGCCATGACCCGACCCGCACCGTGTCGGGTCAGGTTGGCCCGGGACAGTGGCAGAAGAATCCGCTTACGCTCTGGGCGACCAGCCAACACGCGCTGGCTGCGAATCAAGTAGCATCGAACGCCAATGTCGGGGACTACACAACCGTCGCCCAAAACGCGTGCATCTCCTGTCACATGCCGCACAATGCGCCGGGACTGACGCGCTTGACGCGAGCCCCGAATGAACTGGATTGCGTGAACTGTCACAGCGGAGGCGCCAATATCTCGCCTGCCGCCCCGAACGTGTTCGCCGAATACACCCAGGCGGGAAACGTTGGGCATCCGTTCCCGCAGGGCACGAACAACCACGATGCGGCCGAGGATCTGATCGGACAAAACGTTGTCCTCAACAGCAATCGCCACGCGACTTGCGTAGACTGCCATAACGCCCACTCGTCGTTTGCGGTCGGTTCGTTCACGAGTCTGCTGCCCCCGTCGATTCGCGTGTCGCAAACCGGGGTTGCCGGCGTCAGCGCTGACGGGACGACCATCGTGAATCCGGCGGTGAACCAATACGAGAACTGCCTGCGTTGCCATGGGAATAGCAGCGGAAAAGTCGTGAATCCTGTTTTCGGATACTTGCCGGTGCGAGCAGTTGCGCCCGCCGATGCCCTCAACTTAATTCCGCAGTTTGGCTCGATCGCCACTTCGGCGCACCCGGTCATGTATCCCAGCAGCGCCTCGGCATTACCTCAACCGACGCTGCGCACGAATATGTTGTACCTCGACGGCACCACCAACGGACGCGTCATTGGATCACAGATATTCTGTACCGACTGCCATAACAACGACGACAGTCGCGAGTCCGGCGGAAACAGTCCGAATGGGCCCCACGGATCAAAGAACAGCCACATCCTCGAGCGAGCGTATCCCTTCGCGGAGGCTCTCGCTCCCGGCCAGCCAATCCCGAGTCAATACTTGTACCCCAATCCAATCCTGGATCCGGGACCCACCGGGACCTATGCTCTCTGTGCCAAGTGCCACAACTTGAACAATTTGTCCCTGAGTTGGGCCGGCCACACGAATCACGTTGTCACTGACGGTTTCTCCTGCTCCGTTTGTCACACTGCCCATGGCATGGGATCGACGTCCGCAACCATTTCCGGCGAGCGCCTGGTGAATTTCGATGTCAACGTCGTGGCGCCAAACGGGACAACTCCAATCACGTACTCCTACAATGGTGGCAACGACTCCTGCACCCTCACGTGTCACGGAGTAGCCCACAACGCAGGCATGGCCGCGGTCAAGGTTGTAGGGAAAAGACCCAGGTAACTAAGACCAACGTGAGTTATACGGTCATGCACCGACCCGTCGAATTCGAGAGCGGCAAACGGTTTGTTGTGCGCCGGCGCCGAAATCCGCTGGATACGGCGGGAGTGCGGATTGCCGTGCTGCTTGGACTTTTTTCCGTCGCTGCCCTGTATCAAGCCAGTCATCTAAGTGCGTTGACTGATCCCGACATCTGGTGGCACCTGCGTACGGGGACGTGGATGCTGCAGAACCACGCGGTTCCCCATGACGGTCTATTCTCACAATCGGCTTCCCTGCCCTGGGTTGACCCTAGCTGGGGGTTTGACCTTCTGGTGGCAACTTCATTCAAAGTCTTCGGGCTGCGCGGTTTGCCAGTCTTGTTGATGGTGCTGCAGACCGCGATCGCGGCGGCTCTCTTTCTGCTGGCGGGCGGCAGGCAGAAGAATTTCTGGCAGGCTGGCCTTTTTGCCGCCGTGGCTCAGTATTGTATTTCGGGCCTCAAGCCAAATCCGGCCCTCGTCTCCATTTTGTTCTTTGCCCTGGAACTAACTCTGCTGCTCGACGCCGGCCGCTCCCGCCAGATACGAACGCTGTTCTGGATGCCGCTTCTTTTCATTGTCTGGGTTAACCTTGACCGCCAGTTTGTTTACGGACTGCTGGCACTCCTGCTGTTCTATGGCGCGATTGTCGCAGATCACTTGGGGCGGAGATTCGGAAGTCCTGTTATTGACAATCGTTGGTTTGACAACCATGGTCCCCATCTTCCCCTCGGAGTAACTACGGCAGTTCTCGGTGCGTGCTTGCTTGCCACATTGGCTTCGCCCTACACTTACCACCTCCACGAACTGATATGGCAGGGCGCCACCAACACCGCAGCCGACCACTATCTTCCGGAGTTCCACAGTATGCGCTTTCGCCAGCCTCAGGATTATCTGCTGATGTTGCTGGTGATGACTTCTTGTCTCGCGCTGGGCCGCCGCCGCTCGCGCGATCTTTTCCAGATATCCCTGTTAGTCGTTTGCGCGGCTATCTCCTTCCGATTCCAGCGCGACACGTGGCTGGTTACTCTGGTTGCCGCCGGTATCATCGGGAGCGCCTTCCCCACAGACGCACAGGAAGAGCAGCCGGCCTGGCATTGGGAAAGGCTGCTGACAACGGCACTGGTTCTAGTCACACTGGCCGCCGGTACACTGCGCCTTCCAACGCGAAACGAATCGCTGATGGCCAAGGTGGGAGCAACCTTCCCGGTACGTGCCAGCGACTACATACGCCAGAACCGTCTTCCTCAGCCTCTGTTCAACAGCTATTACTGGGGCGGATTCCTGACGTGGTACCTGCCCGAATATCCCGTGGTCATTGACGGCCGCATGGACCTCTACGGCGAGGCCAATAACCTGCCCTACTTCAAGCTGACCGAAGCAGAGATTCCTCTGGAGTCTCACCCGGGTTTCGCGCAGGCACAGACCTTCCTGCTGGAAACGAAATCGCCGATTGCGGAGGCGCTGGCCACGCTTCCGGGCTTTCGGATAGCCTACCGCGATGATCTGGCCTGTGTGCTGGTGAGAAGAGATTAGGCGGAGAAATTAGGTGGCCCGTGGACCTGGAGCGCGAGGCTGTTCGGCAAGGATCCTATGAACGAAGACAACACCGGCATTTCCAGTGGGATCGAGAACCCCGCGGTAGCGGCGCAGGCCTCCTGGTGGCGAATCGCCGATTTTGGCGTGCTTGGCTTGTGGATCGTGACGGTCGGATTCACGATTCAGTATCACGAAAAATGGGCGGACGAGGCGCAGGCCTGGCTGATTGCGCGTGATCTTGATCTCCGGACCATCTGGTTTCACGAACTGCGCTATGAAGGATCGCCCGGCCTTTGGCACACCATCCTCTGGGTGGCCGAGCACGTGTTCCACGCGAAATATGGGGCGCTATCATACTTGGGGGCCTCCTGCGCACTCGCGGGTGTGATTGTGTTGCTCTTCGTCTCGCCTTTTCCGCGCCCGATTCGCTGGATGATGGCGCTCAGCTATTTCTTCGTTTACCAGTACGCGGTTATCGCGAGGTCCTACGAGTTGTTCCCGCTCCTCTGCCTTGTTGCTGCCCGGCAATTCCGCGATCTGAAGCGGCCTCAACTCTTCGCGCTTACGCTGGTTCCGTTGGCCAATCTGACAGCTCACGGCAGTCTTATGGCCTTCGGGCTAGCGTTGGCGTATGCATTTCGATTCGCGACGCAGTGGTCTCATCACGACGACAAAACGCGGAAATGGTTTCTGATCTCGGCGGCTGGCCTCGCCGTGATGTACCTATTCCTCTTCCTCATCCTGTTCCCGGCTGCGGACGTTGAGGCCACACACCAGGGCAACCTTAGTGAACACTTGATCGCAGTCCGGTCATTCGAATCCATCAGCGGGGCGCTCGTCGACAATAAATGGCTGTCGCTGGCGGTTCTCTGTATCTTTGGAGCTTGGTGTCGGCTGCGACTAGCGCTAACTTCCTTTCTACTGCCCGTAGCACTCATGGTGGGGTTGTACGCCTATGCCAATGGTTGGCCGCATCAGCAAGGTACGATCTTCCTGGCAATAATTACTGGACTGGCGATCGCCTGGCCGACCGATGAGGAGCGCCATCGTTTTGATAGCACCGGTTTGTGGAGCTACCGAGTCGTGGTGGCAACTTTGGCAGCGACGCTGTGCTATCAGATCTATGTAACTTCCATCACCATCCGCAATGAGGTACGGCTTCCCTACTCGGGGGCCGAGGACATGGCGAGGTACATTAGGCCATTGGTGAAAGAGCGAAAAGTCATCTGTGGCTATCAGTATGGAATGGTTGGTATCAATGCCTATTTCGACCACAACATCTTTGCAAACCTGCACCGCGCCTACTATCATCACGCCCTGTCGGAATTCGATCGGGCAACGGTCTTCAACCAGATACGCGCGTCGGGGGCAGACTATATCGTTCTCCAATGGTGGGACCGCTGGGACGTGAATGAGTTTAGGCAGTTGCAAGCTCCGATGGCGAGTTGGGGCTACTCGCTCGATCATGTGTCCGATGGGTACCTGCTGACAAAAGCCGGTTATTCCCACCGTCAGATCTACCTGGCTTTTAGGAAGAATCCCAGCGGCGACGGGCAGACACCGTCGCAATTTGATCCCGGCAATTGAGCTGACATCAGCGGAGATCGTCCGCGCGGGAAGAACAAACTCGGAACTGCCCGAATCTCATGAGAAATTTTACGGTGATCGATACGCTGGGCATCCTCAAGTCATGCCTTGCCCTCTTCCCGTTCGTATTCCCCCCAGGGTATGTGGCGGGATGGGCCCTCGACCTCTTTGAGTTTCGGCACCGGCGTCCGATTTTGCGGCTGATTCTCGCCGTCCCACTCGCCATCGCCATCTGCCCGATGCTTTCGTATTTGTTGGCTCGGTTCCTGGAACCTGGGCTCTGGGCGTTCTATATCAGCGCGTTCGCCATCTGCGCGCTTCTTCTTGTAAAGGAAGCTCGGCGAGCAATGCGGCCCGTTTCCAAATGCACGTATTCAAAATACACCTTGGTTGCTCTCAGCCTGATGGCGTTGTGGGGGATGGCGGCCATCGCGTCGATGGTAGATCTGCAAATCGGGGACAAGCTTTATCCGCCAATTGTCGCTTATGACCATTCGGTGCGCACCGCCATGACAGTTGCGATCGCCAATCATATTCCCCCGGGCAATCCTTTCTTTGCGAATGCAGGGGCGCCCTTGCGCTATCACTACTTGTGGCTGTTGTTTTGCAGTCTGCCGATGAGGATGTTCCATTTGTCGCCGCGATACGTGGTGTATTCCGGCGTCGTTTGGTGCGGCCTGGGCTTGATGTGTGTGATCGCCCTCGGGCTCAAGTTCCTGGTGCAAGTACAAACGGAAATCGCGCGAAAGACTCTGCTCGGGATCGGCCTGCTCTGCGTTGCCGGGCTGAACATTTTGCCGGCTTTGTATCTAGGGTTTGCAGAACGGAACTGGCAGGCAGACATGGAATGGTGGAACGACGCGCAGATCGCTCCTTGGATTAACTCGCTCCTGTGGGTTCCGCATCACCTCGCCGCGTTGATCGCATGTTTCATTGCATTCTTGCTGCTGCGTCACCAAGCCGACGCCCATCGAAGATGGGGCGCTGCGCCTGTTATTGTGGCGGGTATGGCATTTGCCAGCGCGACGGGAATGTCCGTTTACGTTACGTTCACGTTCGTAGTTGCTGTCGCCCTTTGGCTGCTGGTGCTGATCGCGCGGAAGGGTTGGCTAGAACTAGCCATGTTCGTGGGCGCCGGTGCGGTAGCCCTGCTCTGGGCACTCTCCTTTCTTACTGACCTTCGCGGTCCCGCCACCGGTCCCGCCAGCGGCGCTGCGTTTGCGGAATTCGCGCTGCGCCAGTTTACGCTAGGACTTCATTTGGCCCGGCAAGTCGGCATCCACTTCCGGACCCAATCTGCGGTGACTCTCGTCAACGCGATCTTCCTGCCCATCAACTATGGGCTCGAACTCGGATTCTTTCTTGCCGTTGGCGTTATCCGCCTCCGGCAACTTAGGCGTGGCAGGGTCGAGGCTAGCACTAGCGAACTGGGTGCATGGACGCTGGTCCTGACCAGTTTCCTGATCGGCACCTTCCTGCGTTCGAGTACCATCAGCACTAACGACTTAGGATGGAGATGCTTTCTTCCTGCGCAACTGGTGCTGCTGCTATGGGGAGCAGTGATCATTGATGATTGGTGGTTTCACGGTCCCAGCTTCGCTCCACAACCCGCGCCGCGTCCGTGGGCTCGCGGGGCGCTCACGACGCTGTTAATTCTCGGCCTACTCGGAACTACGTACCAGGTGTTCATGCTGCGCATGTTTCCAGTCCTCTTGGATCGCGGGGCGATTACGGGAAGCAGCTGGGTGGATCCGGATCGGCAATTCGGCAAACGGACCTATGCGCTGCGATCAGCATACGAAGTTCTCAATGCGCAACTGCCTTCTTCTGCGATCGTGCAAAGCAATCCGTACACGGAAGATCCCATCCTGCACATGCTATATTCCGGTCACGACTCGGCCGCCTTCAATAGCGAGTGCGGGGTAACCTTTGGCGGCGACCCTGGACTCTGCGCTCTGCGCGTGCCGAAGCTCTCGGGTCTATTCGAGTTTCCGGATGCCACCTATCTGGACCCTACCTGCCGAGAGTTTGGCATCGATGCCGTCGTGGTGGAGGAATCTGACCGCATATGGCAGGACCCCTCATCATGGGTCTGGAGTCGCCACCCAGTTGTCGCCAACGATTATGTCAGGGCGTTCCGCTGTGGGGCCCACTCACCTTAGCGCTTCAAAAAGAGCGCCGATGCGAGATTCGTACCTAGCGCCTCACAAACACAGTCGCGAGTTCATCTTCGTAGATTCTCCGATAACCAGGGTCGAGGCTCAATGAATCGACCAGGCCGTCGGTCTTGCGCAGAAAGATCAGGTTCGATTCGTTCAGGGATGGGTCGGTTTTGTAGGAGAGGTCGCCACTCTGGGTCCGGTAGAATCGCTCGTCCATTTCGTCGCCGTAGAGGTCGTTGCGTCCATCAATGGCGACGGGATATTGCGGCATGTACCACATCAGAAACCCACCCCAGTCGAAGGTGTTATACAGCGGCCCGGGTTGCGGATTTCGGCGGAGGAAGTTAACGGCGTGCACCGGAAATGTGCCGGTAATGGCACGGTCGAGACCGCGGGTGGTGAACTCGGCCTCGCGGGCAAATAGCACCATCGCCAGGGCAGCCATGGCAAATACGCCAACCAATTCGAACGGCGTCTCCCGCACCTCGCGATCAGCATCCTCACACGGCGCATCCGCCAGGCACGCCGCCGCCGGAATGCAGAGAAACCAGGCATCGCGCATCGTGCGAAACGCCACCACGCTGCCAATCACCAGCAGGGCAAGTTTGAACAGATCGATCCTTCTTTGCCATCCGACCATGTAGAACGCTGCGGCCGCCAGCAATAACTCCACATAGTTACTGTAGGAGCGAAAACTCAACGCTTGCAGCTCGACGATCATGGAGTAGGAGACTTTCGCGCGTGAATAGCTGGCGATAACTCCATACAAATGGTAGGAATTCGGTCCGGCCAGAGTAGCTGCCACGCACGCTCCGAAGACAGCCGGCAGAGCCCCGGCCGACAGGGTGGGCGGCGCGAGAATGGCGATTTCCGTCCCCAGGCGAGCGGCCACGCGCTGCAGGAGGTTGACGCCGAGTAACAGGCCTACGAGGAATAACCCATAGACGAACTGGATATGAAGGTTGGCCCAGCAGAGAAAGATCGCGGGTAACCAATAGAGCGTCCGCACCTGCCCACTGCGCTGCGCCTTCAGAATCAGGGCGAGCGTTACGGTGAACAACACGATCGATAGGAATCCCGGCCGGGGCATCATGTCGAAAAGAAAGGCGGAGCACGTAACCGCCGTCAGCAGCCAACTGATCCAGAACCGGCGGGAAAGCCGCCGCGCCATCCAGTAAACGCCAAACGCAACCGCGACGGTGAGCAGCGTCCCAAACACCCCAACACCCAACAATCCGAACCAGGCAAAGGCGCGCGACAGCATTACTTCATAGCCCCAGCTGTAAGCTACCCAGGGACGGTCGGCGGCGGTTCGAGACAGGATGCCCGTGTGCGGAACCGCTAAGTGCTGGACGATCCAGTCGCCAACTTTGAGATGCCACCAGATGTCAAGGTCGAGAACCGAGAATCTAAGCTGAAAGGATCTCCACGCCACGCCCGCCAGCAGCATGACCAGGGCAAACTGCTGCAGCACCCGCAAGCGCAACAGTCCGCGCAACTCCTGGGCCGTGCTCATGGCTTTCGATTCCCCTGGACCTTTGATGGCGTTATTCCGCGGCGCATCGCACGACGCGAGGTGACCGGAATCTTACGATAGGAACGCACCCGACGCTACTGCGGCAAAGGCTTTGCCGGGGTCCCGGGTTTGATTCCGGCGTGTTGCTTGACCTGCGCGATCAGCGCCAACACTTTTTCCTTGCCTTGATAGTTCGGATTCGTGTCCAGCAACTTCTGCCAGGTGGCCAGGGCGCCGGCGCTGTCCATCTTCCCCTGCCATTGGACAATGCCCAAATTGAAAAGCGTGTTCCCGTTGTTCGGGTCGTAGCCGAGCGCTTTCTTGAATTCTGTGATCGCCGTATCGGCGTTGCCCGTATACCAGTACGCCGTGGCCATATCGGTGCGGAGATTGGCGTTGGCCGGTTGCACCTTCACGGCGCGCTCGTAATATTCAATCGCGGTGGGATACTGCTGGGCGTCATAGTAGAGGTTGCCGATGTTGGCGAGCAAGTCCCCGTTGTTTGGGTCTGATTTGAGCCGCTCGACTAGCGGCGCCGCCTGCGTATCGGCCATCTCTTTCAATCGAGCGGGGGACGGCATTGGGGTCGCCGTGCTTGCGCCGCCCATCTCCGCCGGCGCGGAAGCACTGGCAGTCTCGGCGGTTCCGGTCCCGGCGGCCGGCTGCGATCCAGGTTGCGAGCCCGGTTGCGAGCCATGGATCAACCAACCACCAGCGATACCCACCAGCAGGCAGATCACCGCCAGGGTATAGGCTTGCACGCTCGTCCACTCGGTTGAACTACTCTGACTTGTCTGGTTCATTGCTTCATCCTCTTCCAATCTCAAAGCCAATTGCCGCCCCGGCTATTGGGCTTTCGTGTCGGTCAATGCGCCTGCGCCTGTCCCTGCCGGTTGGCCCTTGGCGCCGTTCGTAACAGATTGCTTAGCTTCCTCAATCAGCTTCTGGACGTTGGCTTTCCGGCTGTCGCTCAGCTGGGGGTTCGATTTCAGGAGTTGGTGCCAAGCCGTCAGCGCTCCCGCGGCATCCTGCTTTCCCTGCCATTTCATGATGCCAATGTTGAACAGCGAATTCGCATCCTTCGGGTCGTAGCGCAGCGCCTGATTGAGCTGTTCGATCGCTTGATCGACGTCGCCGTCGTAATACAGGCAGGAAGCGTATTCGGAGCGAACTGCGACGTTCTTCGGATCAATTTTCAAGGCTTTGTCGAAGTACTCGCCGGCTTCCTTGAACTGGTGCGTCGCTTTGTAGATGGCCCCCACCTGGATCATGAGCGTGCTGTTGTTCGGATCGCTGTTGAGCTTTTCGAGCAGCGGCTCTGCCTTCTTGTCGGCCATGTGCTTCATCTGCTCCAGAGTTGGCATTCCGCCCGCATGTCCGGCCATTCCTCCCGCCGGGCCGGTGGAGTGCTGCGTGTCCGAGATTGCGGGCGCAGGGGACGCCGACCCCCGGAACAGATATCCGATCGCTAACCCTACGACCAGGCAGACGGCCGCCATCGCGTAAACCTGCTTGGTCTGCCAAGTCACAGCAGATCGCGGATCGAGTGCTTCGTTTGGCATGTTTCTAGGACTCCCGGAATTCAACTTGCGCAGGCCGAGGTGAAGGTGCCATCTCGAGAACTGATTGCGCCGCCATTCGTTACCTGTAAGACTAAGGGCCCAGAGCGCTTGCGGCAGCACCCGTCATCACAGCGGATTGTGATACAAGTCACACGCAAGCGGCTCTGGGATTCGGCCCGTGGAGTTGGAGCGTTCGAACGACATGAGACTTGCGCGCAGTGCGCAGGAAAACCGTTGAAATAGAGACTGCTATTGGCCTGTCTTGCTACCCGTGTCCTCCGCCGAGTTCGCGCACGATGCTGCCGACAAATGCCTTGGCGTCGCCAAACAGCATCAGGGTGTTATCGAGATAGTAGAGCGGGTTATCAATGCCCGCAAAGCCCGGATTCATGCTGCGCTTGATGACCATCACGGTGTGGGCTTTGTCCACGTCGAGGATCGGCATCCCGTAGATTGGGCTCGAAGCATCGGAGCGGGCGGCAGGGTTGGTAACGTCGTTGGCGCCAATGACCAGGGCAACATCGGTCTGCGGAAAGTCGCCATTGATTTCGTCCATCTCAATCAGACGATCGTAGGGAATATCGGCTTCGGCCAGCAGCACATTCATGTGGCCCGGCATGCGGCCGGCAACGGGGTGAATGGCGAAGCGCACGTCCACGCCGCGCTTGGTCAGGCCATCGTAAAGTTCGCGCACTTTGTGTTGCGCCTGGGCCACGGCCATGCCGTATCCGGGAACTACGATGACGCGGTTTGCGGCGGAAAGGATGGCTGCGGCTTCTTCCGGAGTCGCGCTGCGAACGGGTTTCGCTTCTTCTCCCGCAGCGTGCGAAGTTTGCACCTGGCCAAAGGCTCCGAACAAAACGTTGGTGAAGGAGCGGTTCATGGCCTTCGACATGATGATGGAGAGGATGAGGCCCGACGATCCGTCGAGCGCTCCGGCGATGATGAGCAGCTTGCTGTTGAGCACGAAGCCCATGGCCGCCGCCGACAGTCCGGCATATCCGTTCAATAACGAAATGACGGTCGGCATGTCCGCGCCGCCGATGGGAATAATTAACAACACGCCAAACGCCAGCGCGATCAGGATCATGAACGGAAACAGCGAATGCGCTCCCGGATTCCGCACCAGGGATACGGCGATCGCCAGCGCGCAGGCGAGCAGAGCAAAGTTGACCAGGTTCTGGCCTTTATACGTCAGCGGCCGTTGCGGCAGAATTTCCTGCAGCTTGCCGGCAGCCATCAAGCTGCCAGTTACGGTCAAGCCGCCAAGAATGACTTCCAGAGACAACACCGCCATCATGAAGGGCGAGATATTGGGCGAGCGCAGATAAAACTCCGCCGAACCGACCAGGGTTACGCAGAGTGCGCCAAAGGCGTGGCTGAGTGCGGTTCGCTGTGGAACCGCCGTCATTGCCACTCGCCCGAGCGGTATGCCGATGATGGTGCCGAGCACCAGCCCAATGGCGATCAGCCGATAGTCCACAATGCCGTGGTGCAGCAGCGTGCCGCAGATCGCCAGCAGCATGCCAATTTCGCCCGCCCAGATGCCGTGGCGGGCTGTGGTCGGAGAACTCATCCACTTCAGCGAGAAAATAAACAGCACGCTCGCGATGAGATAGACAAGCTCGATGACGATTTGGCCTCCTGCCATTTCGGGCGCCATTATTTGGCCACCGGTTTGGCCGCGGGACGGCTGGTTTTGAACATCTTCAACATGCGGTCGGTGATGAAGAAGCCGCCGACGATATTGCTGGTAGCGGCGATCACGGCGATGAATCCGAAGACGGCGGAGAGCGTGCTCTTGTGCTCGCCCACCAGCACGATCGCGCCCACAACCGCGATCGCATCCAAGGCGTTGGTGAGCGACATCAACGGAGTGTGCAGCAGCGGCGAGACTCGCCGGATGACTTCAAATCCGATGAATCCGGCGAGCACAAAGATAAAAAGCGCGTTGATCAGGTTCGAACTACTGTTCATCGTTCCTCCGTACAATCTTCTTGGCTGGTGGAGAGCCGGGCGTCCCCGCCCGGCCCGACGGGCGAGACGCCCGTCCCTCCACGCGATCACGGTGCCAGGGCGGGCAACTTAAAGAACTCACGCACCCGAGCCTGCACAATCTCACCGCCGCGGGTGAGCAGCGTCTCGCGAACAATTTCATCTTCCAGGTTCAGATTCAACTTCTGATCTTTGATCAGGTGAGTGATGAACGCAGTGACGTTGCGGGCGTACATCATGCTGGCGTGATAAGGCACGCCCGTAGCCACGTTGATCGCTCCGATGATGGTCACGCCGTGCTTGAGGACGGTCTTGCCGGTCTCGCTGATATCGCAGTTGCCGCCGCGTTCGGCGGCCAGATCGAGGATGACCGAACCCGGTGCCATTCCCTTCACCATGTCTTCGGTCACCAGCACCGGCGACTTCTTTCCCGGAATCACTGCCGCCGTGATCACCACATCGCTTTCCTGCACCGCTTTTCCGAGCAACTCCCGCTGGCGGCGGTAGAAGTCTTCATCCTGCGCGCGAGCATAGCCGCGCGCGTCCTGCGCGTCTTTGGCCTCGATGGGAAGCTCGACGAAACGCCCGCCCAGACTCTGCACCTGTTCCTTCGCCGCCGGCCTTAAATCGTACGCGGAGATCACCGCACCCAGGCGGCGCGCGGTCGCGATCGCCTGCAGCCCGGCAACCCCGCAGCCAATCACGAACACGCGGGCGGGAGTGATGGTTCCCGCCGCGGTAGTGAGCATAGGAAAGAAACGCGGGTGGTGATCGGCCGCCATCAGAACCGCCTTGTATCCGGCGACGGTTGCCATCGAAGAGAGCGCGTCCATACTCTGGGCACGAGTTGTGCGGGGCATTAACTCGACGCAGAACGCGGTGACGCCAGCGCGCGCGATCTCCCCGACCACGTCCGCCGAGCCGAATGGACGCAGAAATCCGACCAGGATCTGATCGCGGCGATAGAGCGGAACATCCTGTTTGCCGGTAATGTCGTTGGATCCGTAGCAAAGAATTTGCACGACGATATCCGCGGCGGCAAACACGGCGGCGCGGTCGGGGACGATCTTCGCGCCCTTCTCCGCATATTGGGAATCGGGATATCCGGCGTCGATGCCGGCGCCGGATTGTACTTGCACTTCAAATCCCGCTTTGGTCAGCGTGGGGAGGACGGCCGGTACGAGCGCGACCCGCCGCTCCCCCGGATAAATTTCTTTCGGCACACCAATGATCACAAGGCCCTGCCTGTCTGGCGATTCTGGATCGCGATTCCTAAGATTCGGAGCCACCCGGCTTGCATCAAGCGCTCTGGCGGGCGACTTCCCACGAACTGAGGATTCTAGTTGAGCGAGACGGCGCGCGCAACAAAGGGTTGGTGCCAGTCTTAGGTGTCACGACTTTGTTTCCCTGAGACCTGACACCTGAGACCTAGCTTCAGTTCGTCGCCATCAATGGAAGCGGCGATGTCAGCGCAGTTCTGCACGATCCAATTGGCTCCCGCATCGTCGAGGTCGCGGCGGGCCATCGTCGTCAAGAATGCAATCACTCTCGCTCCCGCAGCCTTTCCAGCGCGAATTCCGGCCGGCGCATCTTCCACCACGATGCAATCGGAGGCGGCAGACCCAAGTTTCGCCGCGGCCTTCGCGTACGGCTCGGGATCAGGCTTACCGATCTTGACGTCGCTCGACGTAATCATGGTCTTTGGAATGGGCAAGCCCGCGGCCCGCAAACGCACCTCCGCCAACGGGCGCGTACATGACGTCGCAATGGTCCAGCGTTCCGAAGGCAGAATGTTCAGCAGTTCCCGCGCTCCCGGCAGCAGGACGACACCATCGAGGTCCGCGATTTCCCGGCGTTCGACTTCGCGATCTTCGTGGTCAATATCGGCGTTGGGTAAAAGCTCGCGGAGGGTGGTTCGACTGGGCCGCCCGTGCGCCATGCGAACCACCGTCTCTGGATCGAAGCCACGTTCAACCGCCCAGCGATGCCACACCCGCGACACCGCGGGAGTGGAGTCGATCAACACACCGTCCAAGTCAAACAGCAGGGCACTGCAGCGGATTGCGATCATCTCTTCTAATCTACATTGCTCAGCAGAAATAGGTCAGCGCGGGTCGCCAGTCGATTCAAAACTGACTTCGCCCACAGCCGTCCCCGACGCCAGCAGGTTGCGAATCTTTTCGCGGTTCGGCCCGGCGCGGTGGATGGCTTCCGCCAGGCTGCCGAGCGCTTGCTCGATCGGGGTACCTTCCGGCAGGCGGAAGATCCAGGGAATATTGGTCGTGGTCAGAGCGCGGTCGGAAGAAATGGCAACCACGGGAATAAATGACTTCACCGCGATTTGTTCCGCCAGGTGGCTGGAAGGACGGTCGAGCGCGATCAGGGCCAGAGCATGATCTTGATAGACCGCCTTGACCAGTTCGTCGGAAGCCTTTCCCCAGGAGAGCTGCGAGGGAATTGCAATCAGAGATATGGTAGCTCCTGATCCAGCTCGGCCTTTGCCGTTGATCGTACTTAGTAAGTGGGCCATCTCGGCGGAGTGGACGATTTCATCGGCGCGCGGTCCGAAGATACCAATTTGCAGGTTGCCAGGACCTTCGTCGGCCAGCGCAGGTCCCGCGTACTGCACACCGTCCTCGCCTACGCGCGCATACGGCTTCTCCATGGTGATGCGGCGGTACTCGACGCTTCCATTGTGCACGCGGGCAAGAAAGAGCGGAGCGATGTTCTTGCAGTTCGGATCGAAGACCATGTCGCCGGTCACACCCTTATGGTTCTCGATGCCGGTCAGTGCGTCGCGAATCCGCCCCTTGTTCAATCCCGCGCGGCAGATCGCGTCCAACAGAATCTGCATCGCATCGTAAGCCAGAGCGGCGAAGTGATCCGGCTTCTCGTGAAAGCGCGCCTCGTAGCGGGCGTTGAAGTCAAGCCAGCGCGGGTCCGTGCGGGTCGGATCGTAGGGAAACACCGCCTCGAAGCCTTCCGCGGCGGGTCCGGCCAGTTTGACCAGTTCATCCCCGCTAGTTCCGGAAATCGTCCGATGGCTGCCGAAAACGCGCTGCTTCATACCCAGTTCGCGCATTTGCCGCAAGATGGTTGCTGCGGGGCCAACGTCGGTCCAGAGCACGATCGCGTCGACGCGCGAATCCTCGATCACTTGAAGCTGGCGCCGGAAGTCGGTATCGCCGGGCATAAACTTCTGTTCGATCACTACCGGGTGGCCGAGGCGGCGCGAAGCATCGCGGAATTTGAGGACTCCAAAACGGCCGTAGCGATCGTTCACGCGCAAAATCGCGATCCGCTTCAGGCCCACGTCGGTGTAAATGTGGCGCGCCAGCGTGTAGCCCTGCACGCGGTCATCCTGCAGATCGGTGAAGTACCAGGGGACGGCGGTCTCGGGAATCGTGGGATCGGTGGACGCGCTGTTCACTAATGGAGTTTCGGCTTTCAGCATCAGGCGAAGGGCGATGTGCGTGGATTCCGAACTAATGGAGCCGAGCATTGCCCAAACCTTGTCGTCATAGATCATCCTGACCGCTTCGTTCGAGGCAGCTCCCCAAATGGCGGAATCTTTTGCAACGCCCGCAGCGGCAGCGCTGCTGTTCTGCCAGTTGTTATAGTCGTTGTGGGTCACGAGGCGGAAAGGCTTGCCACAGTAACCGCCGGCAGCGTTCGCTTCGTCAATCGCCATGTTTGCGCCATTCAACATGCGATTGCCGAGCACTTGGTCGGGATGGTCGTAGAGCGGCGCCAGAACCCCAATACGAACCTCGTTCACATCCTTGAGGTCGGGTTCGGGAAGGTCGCGAGCAGCGCCGTTGTACTCGATCAAGTCTTGATAGAACTCGAAGTAAGGAGTGGTGTACTTTGAGAACGGCCGCAAGTCTTCGGGCGCGCCGGTGTAGGGTTTCAAGGAGCGGGGCGCAGGCCGGCCCGGAGGAGTGCTTCCGCAGGCACATGGCGACGTTACCTGGGCCCACGCCGTAGACACCAGCACAACCGCGACGGCAACGAGATAGACGACAACACGACGCATACGCGCTACTCCTTACCCATTCCCCTCTTACTCGGCGGACGATTCGCGGCGAAACATGGCGATCGCTTCGATCTCGACGAGTAAGTCCGGCCGGCAGAGAATCGCCTGGATTCCAGTCGAAGCCGGCAGAGGATTGAGACCTTGCTCTTGGTAGAATGCGGTGCGCTCCTCATTAAAGGCCTTGTAATCGCGCTCGATGTCGCGGAGATAGCACGTCGTGCGCACGATGTCATGCCAGGTCGCGCCTTCGGAAGCGAGTAGGGCGGTGATGTTGTCGAACGTGCGGCGCGTCTGGGCGCGCAGGTCGCCAACGTGAACCGTCCTGCCTTCGTCGTCGATGCTGGCGGTGCCTGAGATCAGCAGGATGACAAGTCCATTCAGATCGATCCTCATGCCCCGGGAAAACGCGCTGCCATAAGCGTAGGCCTCGTTCAACACTTTGTGGTTGGTGATGGCCCGTTTTGTGACCGGACCGGTGGTAACTTCTGCGAGCAGTTCTGCGACGTTCATTGGATTACTCCTTAAACTCTTCATTTCTTCCGCCTTGGCTCTCGAATCACTCCCGCACTTTCTGTCGAACCATGTTGACGAATGCCGTGGCTCAAGCCCTTTGCGGTCGCGACCCAGAGGTCGTCTCCCTGGAAGTCGACCCCGAGAATGTAGTTATGCGCGGGCGCGCTTTCGACTGCTACCTGCTTGACGACGCCCGCTGCGTCGCGAACCAGCATCTCGGGCTTGTGGGTGTCGAGCGCAGGCCGATAGACGGCCCAGTTTGCGCCGTCGTAGTAAGCCAGTCCCTTGTCGGTTGAGAACCAGGCGCGATTGCCATCCACGGCCTTAATCTGGTTGAGGAAGTTACTGGGCAAGCCGCTGTCCTTTTGCAGGAAGTTATGCCAGTAACGGCCATCGTAGCGGCTGGCGCCGAAGTAAGTCGCGACCCACAGTATCTTGTCGACATAGCTGACCGATGTCGTGATCTCGTGGATCAGTCCCTGATCCTTCATCAACACCAACTCGGTTTCCCCGTCGGGATCGTTGTAGTCTTTCCAGCGTTCGGTCTTGACGTCGTATTCGAGCACTCCGCCGCCCCACACTGCGTAGTAAACCTTGTCTTCCGCGGGGCTGACGCTGTAGGTCCAGATCTCGTACATCGGAGTGTTGGTGTCATTGAAGAGCGCCCATTGGCCGGTGCGCGTATTCAGGCGACTGGCCCCGGCAGCGGTTGCGGTCCAGACAAAGTCGCCCTGCACGCCGACTCCGTAGACAATGTCGTTGCTCAAACCAGAATTCAGTTGCGTGAAGTTATCGATACGACCGGCGGAGACGCGGCTGAGCCCGCCCATGGTACCCACCCACAGGTCGCCGCTGCGTTTGTCGAGCGCGAGCGAAAGCACGGCCCGGTGAGCGAGGCCATCGACTGGGCGAAACACTTTCCAACTGCCGTTTTCGTACAGGCCAAGCCCATTCTCGGTGCCCGCCCAGATGCGAGTCCCGTCCACCAAGACGCAGAAGACGTGGTTGTCGGGCAGGCCGTTGGCGGTGGTGAAGTTCTCCCAGCGGAAGCGGGGCATGCCAAGATCCTGGGCAACCCCAAGAGGAACCGCGAGTGAAACCATAAGGATCGCGGCCAGCACTGCAACAAATGCTCTCGGCTTCATCTTCATAGCGTTTTCAAATACTCAATAAGATCGTTCAATTCGTCTTTCGTAAGATCGTTGCTCACGCCGTGTGTATCTTTGGGATTGAACACGGTCCAGATTTCTTCGAGCGAGCGCGCCGACCCATCATGCAGATAGGGCGCGGAGTAAGCGACATTGCGGAGGTGAGGCACATCGAGCACGGGCGACCGATCCGTGGGCTTACCAGTACCCACGTTGACCTGCTGTCTGGTTCGTGAACTTAGGGCCGCTGTGGCAATAGGTGCACTGGTTGGTCTGAGGAATGGGCCTGCCATTCTTGTACCTCGTCCTCTCGAAGATCGCCTTGCCACGCTCTTGCGCCGGGGTCAGTTCTCCATTGGCCCGGCGATAACGATTCGGGCGATAGGGGAGCGAGTAAACAAAAGTTACCAGGTCGGTAAGTTCATGATCGCTGAAGCTCTGCGATCGGAAGAAAAACTTCTCAGTGCGCGGGCCGCATTCGGTCGGCATGTCGGGATTGCCGCCGTTCCACTTGAAGGGCTCGGTGCCAGAAAGATCTTCGAGCGAGCGATTGTCGACAATATCTTTGCCGAAGCCGTCGGGCTCCAGGTCCCACTGCAGGCCGTCGATGGTCGAATCCAAATGGCAATTGGAGCAGCCAAACTGCCCCTGAAAGGCGTAGTCGGCCGTGAAGAAAAGGCGCTCTCCGCGGCGCAGTGCATTGATGGTTTTCGGGCCGCCCAGGTCGATGGTAGAGACGACTCGGTTCGCGGCGGTATCGATGACGGCGATGTTGTCATCCAGCCGGTTCGCGACATAGAGCCGCTTGCCATCGGTCGACAGTAAAACGCCGCGGGGATTGTGGCCCGACGGGAATCCTGGCCACCACATAGTTGGCCGATGCCGAGAGATCGTTGACGAAGGGCTCGCTCCGAGAGCGCACAAAGTGGAGTAGCCCGCGACATCGATGACGGTTACACTCGCCGATGCGGCGGTCGTTACAAATATCTTCGACTTATCCGGCGTGATAACTACGCCCCAGGGCAGCGAGTAATAGCGGTCGAGTTCGTCGATTGGGACCTGGACCACTCCTCCTACGTCGTCGCCGAACAGCGTGAGCGAATTGCCGAACACCCAGCCGTGCTCGACATGCGCCAGCGGAACCAGATTCTTAGGACGAAGCTGTGCGGCCACGCCGAGCCTTCCGTCCTCGGACAACGCCACGTGGAACACGCCCGCCACGTTGGGCAACGGCTTGCGCTCGACCACCTTCTGCCGCTCGGTGTCGATGACGGTGATCTCTGAATTCGGTGGGGTTCGAAACGCTCCCGGATTCGGATAAATGTGCGTGCCGTAGATGAACTTGCCGTCGGGCGAAAGCGCCAGATAGCTTGCCCCGCGGCCGGCGACGAGGCGTTTCGTTTCCTGCCCTGTCTTCACGTCGATCACGGAAATGTCGCTGCTCAGCCGGTTGGCGACGTAGAGCGTCTCGCCCCTCCGGTCGATGACGATGCCAGCGGGTTCGAATCCGGTGGGCAGCGTCCGCGTGACTTTCAGGGTGGCGGCGTCGACGACCGATACCGTATCGTCGGTGGAATTAGTCACATAGATGTGCATGCCGTCCGGCGATAACGTAATGCCACGCGGCGCACGGCCAACGGGCACGGCAGTCACAACCTTGCCCGATTCGAGATCCACAACGCGTAGCTCGTCGCTGGCCTGGCAGACAACGTAGAGCCGGCGTCCGTCCGGCGAGAGCAGCATTTCCAGCGGCGACAAGTAGCGCTCGCCGATTTCAGACTTAGACCGCGCTGATGCAGGCTGGGCCGCAGACGCAAGCACCATTAGTGCTAGAGTTACAGCCAAAGTCGCCGCTAACAAGGGAGCAATACTCGCAATCAACTTTACCTTGCCGCGCGATGTAGCTGCCAGTCGCATCTACGGCTCCTCCACCGTGAGCACGCGATCCACGGCCAGATTTTCCAGAACCTGCTCCTGCCCGCTGGGCCAGTGGATGGTAAGTTTGTCGGCCTTTGTCGCACTGCCCAGGCCAAAATGGACGCGACCGTCATCTTGCGAGAGATAGCCCGATCCGGCGATGCGTTCGGCGATCTGCTTTCGTCCCCCGGCCTGCAACTCAAGATGTGCGCCAATTCCGTCGCGATTACTCTTCTTCCCTCTCAGCTTCACGGTCAGCCAATGGTTGGCGTTCTGGGTGACGTTGTGCAGCAGCGTGCCGGGCGCCCCGAGATTCACGACGAACGCGTCGATTTTGCCGTCATTGTCGTAATCGGCAAAGCAGGCCCCACGCGATACCGTCTTTACGTCGAGCGCCGGACCCGCGTCGCGCGACACATCGGCAAACTTCCCGTTGCCCAGCCCGCGAAACAACGACTGCTCCTGCGGAACCAGGTGAATCAGCCCGCCGTGAAAGATCAGAATGTCGAGCCAGCCGTCATTATCGAAGTCGTAAACGCCCGAACCCCAACTGGTGTATTGCGCCGTGGCCTGCGAAATTCCCGAACTCGGCCCAATGTCTTCGAAGCCGTTCTTTCCCGTGTTACGCATCAGGCGGTTGTACTTCGAATCGGTGACCCAGAGGTCCATTCGGCCATCGCCCTCGATGTCGGCGAACACCGGGCCCATCGCCGAAGTATTCTCGCCGTTCTGCCCGTAGGCGACTCCGAGATCGGCGGCAATTTCGTCAAACGTGCCGTCGTGTTTGTTGTGGAAAAGGAAGTTTTCCGTCTTATCGTTGGCCACATAAATGTCGGGATACCCATCGCCGTCGAAATCTGCGGCCGTGACTCCCATGGTCCGTCCTTTATAAGCGCCAATTCCCGACTTGTCGGTGACATCGGTGAACGTGCCGTTACAGTTATTGTGGTAAAGACGGTTTGTGTCTGCGGCGTAATCGAGTGGGCCGGGATAGTTATCGGCGGGGTAGTAGTTGCGATATTTGGGATCGAACTTTACATAGCGTCCGACGAATAAGTCGACGCAGCCGTCGCGATCGTAGTCGAGCCACGCGGAACTGATCGACCAGCCGTCAACCTTGATGCCGGCTTTTGCGGTTACATCTTCGAAGGTGCCGTCACCTTTGTTGCGGAAGAGAATCGCGCGCCCGTAGCCGGTAACGAACAGATCGACGAACCCGTCGTTGTCGAAGTCGGCGGCAATCGCTGCCATGCCGTAAATGTTGGCGGCAACGCCGGCCTTGTCGGTGACGTCGGTGAACGTGCCGTCGCCGTTGTTTCTGTAGAGATGATTGTGCGGGGCAACAGCCGGAGGCTGTTTGAGCGGGTAAGGATGCATTCCCTCTTCGAGCGGCTTTCCGCTGACCACGTAGAGGTCGGGCAGTCCGTCGTTGTTGTAGTCGAACCAGACGCAGCCCGCGCCCGTGCTTTCGAGCAAGGAACCCAGTTGTTGCGCGCCGAAGCTGTGCGTGAATTGAATGCCCGACTTCGCGGTCGCGTCTTCAAAACGAATTGGAGCCGGCGCGCTCGCCGGTGGCGATTGCGCCAGCAGAGCGCAAGTGATTAGGAGGAAGATGAAGACTCGAGTTAGCAATCTAATGTCCTCCTGAGGAAACATGCGCACTTGTGCGCGTCATGTCCGCCGGGATCGTGGACTTCAGCAGAATCATCGGCACCGCGTTCTCGGGCGCGGTTTCGGGACCCGCGTGGCATCCGACGCACGCTCGCTGTTCGCCGGCACGCATCCAGAACCAGCCGGCTTGCCGCTTCACGGTTTTGCCGGAGCGGTCGAGCAACTCGATCTGCAACGGCTGATCGGCCGGGACTTGAAGAAAGAACGATCCGTCGCGCTCCACCGGCGCCGTCCCCAGCAGTGTTGCGGTCCCCGCGCTATCGCGCGCGTAGAGGCGAACCGAGTGAAGCGATCCGGCAGCGAACCTGTACTTCGAGGTGTAAGCATTCAGGCAAAGCAAATTGGCATAAGGCCAGTCATGCAAGCCCGAGGGATGGCGGTTTGGCACCGCTCGCGCTGCAACGAGCGTTGGCTGGATTACATCGGAATTCGAATCCGAATCTGCCGCTGCCGACCGCAGAGCGCCGGCGCCCGGTCTCCACCACATCAACTGAAATGGAGTCTTCCCGTTCCGCCACGCCAGCAGCCAATCGCCCGACGGAGTCTCGGCAATCTCTCCGGCGTATTCTCCGGCCGGAGCCGGGATGCGAACTTCCTCCGCCCGCGCCGACGTAAACCGCGCCAAGCCGGACGAGGAGGTAAAGACGATATCGCCCGAAGCGGTCTGCTTGCCGGAGTAACGCGCTGGGCCATGATCGCAGCGATAGGACTCCACTCCACTGCCATCGGAATAAACGGTATAGAGTTCCGGCGCGCCGTGGGTTCCAAGCGGATGCGTCGCCTCAAACAAAATGCGGCCGTCGCGCAGAACATCGGTGGGCAGGAAGTTTCCTGGGCCATAGGTTAGTTGGAGGGTCTTGCCCGACGCCCGATCGGCGGCCTCAATCACGAAGCGGCCGGCGCTTTTCTTTGCATATACAACGCGATCTTCCGGCAGGTAGAAGGGACGAACGCAGTCGCCGGCGCACGACGTGACGCGGCGGGGCGCGGCGCTATGCGTGGTTGCGTCCAAGGCAACTTCCCAGATCTGCCAGTGATCGTCGGCCTTCAGCTTGCCGGCGAACAACACACTCTTGCCATCGAATGAAACCGCGGGATCGGCGGAAGCCGCGAAACCTGGAAGCAAGGGACGGCGGCCGTTTGCGCCTTGAAGAAATATGTTTGCGCCGGAACTGAATCGGTCGGCGCCGCGCACCCATGCCAGCGGCTCGTACCGCTTGGCAACGGTGAAAAGGAATGCGGGGGAATCCGGGCCCGACGAGAGCACGGAAGACGTGGGCCCGAACCCCATGATTCCCGCCATAACGATTCCGGCCATAACAACAAGCGAGGGCAGGCGCACCGCGATGGACCGCATCCACACTAGTCTGCCGCTCCCATGGCGACCAGTTGCGGAGCCGTCGGCCGGCCAGCGTCGCGAATCGCCAGATAAGGCTGCAGGTCGTCCATCATGTCGCGGAAATTGCGGAAGGTGAGCGACTGCTCTCCATCGCTCAGAGCCTGATCGGGCGAGGGATGAACTTCGACCAACAGCCCATCCGCGCCCACGACCGCCGCAGCTCGCGCCAACACCGGGACCAGGCAGCGCACTCCCGCGGCATGACTGGGATCGACAATCACGGGCAGACGCGAAACGCTCTTCAACACCGGCACGGCGGCGATGTCCAAGGTATTGCGCGTCGCCGTCTCAAACGTGCGGATACCGCGCTCGCAGAGAACGATCTGCGGATTGCCAGGCGTCGCCATTGCGATGATTTGCGCGGATTGCAGCAACTCTTCGAGCGTGGCCGTCATCCCCCGTTTCAGCAGCACCGGCCGCCCACATCCGCCCAGTCTTTCAAGCAGCGCGTAGTTCTGCATACTGCGCGTGCCCACCTGCATAAGATCGGCGTACTCGGCGACCAGGTCGACATCTTCCTCGCTCATGGCTTCGGTGACGATCGCCAAGCCGGTCTCTTCCCGCGCTTTGCGCAGAATCTTCAGACCTTCGAGGCCCAGACCTTGAAAGGCATACGGCGAGGACCGCGGTTTGTAAGCGCCTCCGCGCAGCACGCGCGCGCCCGCTCGGGCCACGGCTTCTGCCGTCCGCAGCAACTGTCGCTCGGATTCGACCGCACAGGGTCCCGCCATGACAACGAAATCGCCGCCCCCGATCTCGACCTCGCCGGCGCGAACGATAGTCGGCACAGTGTCGCCGCCGCTGGCTACAAGATCGAAACGCGAGAACTGGCCATTCCACTTAGGGTTCGTCAATTGCACGGAAAAATCATACGCAGCGCGGAGCGATCAATCACTACTGCAAAACTACTAAGCTCCAAGAAATCAATAGTTTGTGACATATGTCACAATTTACTGTGACGGCGCGGGACTTCAGTGGGGAGAACTTGCGGACAAAATAAAGGCCCTCGCAAAGAGGGCCGGTTGATTCGGTTCTGAGATTGGTGAGCGCGGCAGGATTCGAACCCGCGACCCACGCCTTAAAAGGGCGTTGCTCTACCACCTGAGCTACGCGCCCCACCCTGTTCAATCTAACATATTTTCCGGCGCGGCCGGCAGGCGCTTGGATGACGTTGCCTGCGCAAAAGCGATACACTCTGCATTCATGCCGCGTCCGCGTTTCTTTCGGGCAAAACTTGCGCTCGCCATCTGCGCGATTCTGTTGCCGACCTTCAGCCGCGCGGAGAAGAAGCAGTTGCCCGCCGTGCGCTGGACGGCGGGCGCTCCCGGTTGCACGTTCGAACGCGGCGATGACGGACGCTACCGCTGGACCATGACCGGGAACGACCTCAAGGTCACGCTGCTGATGGATTCGCAGGAATTAACCAAGAGCCGCCGCCGCTTTTATCGCCTCCTCGGCATGTACCTTAGTGTGATGTACACCGGGCACGACAAATTTGAGTTTCCGGCGGACGTGCGCATCGACTTTGTTCGTCATCACGACGTTCTTGAGGCCTACGAGGACCCCACGGAACTCTCCAATAAATTGCAGAACGACGTGGACACGCTGGTCTTCGACACCGAGCGCCAGATCAAGAAGAATCCTAAAATCACCGAAGAAAAAACGGCGCTCTTGCGCGAGCGCCAAAAGGAAGCGGCCGAGTTCATCGAGTTCCTGAGCACGCAGAGCCTCGATCCCACCACCGTGACGCTGACCCCGGGCAATCCCGAAGCCCGCGGCTGGGTCTTCTTCGCGACCAGCAACAAGTGGATCGGCCCGTGGAAGGAACGGGAGGATTTTATTGTCGGCGTGTGGATGAAAGACAAGGTTTGGCAATTCCCCGTCTCGCTGCCGCCGGCCGAAGGTGACCTGATCCTGCGCAAGCCACCCGAGTAAGACCCACGTAGGGACGGACGCATTCGTCCGTCCAGCCGAGCGTAGCTCGGCGGCCGGAGCGCGACGTTGAAGGAAAGAGAGCGCCCCAGAAAATTGTGTTACAGTTTCGTGCTCATGGAAATCGCTCCAAAAGCAGCGCCGGAAGCCAAGAAGCCCCCAGTGGTTTTCTACTGTCCGGTATGCGCCGCGGAAGTTAGCGATCCTCTGACCTGTGGCGATTGCTCGGCCGTCATCTGCCGCCGCTGCGGCACACCGCTGGAATCTTCCGATGAATTGGGCATGGGATGAAGCAGTCGCTGGTCGTTGGCAACACCCGCAGGCACTCCCTTCGACGAGCTACCACAAACGCCGGTCAGTTGCCGGTGGATCGCCAACGACCAACGACCGACGACTAACGACCGCTCACGAATGAAAGACTGAACGACCAACCCATGGATACCGCTTCCCTGCCGCCCGAAACCGAAACCTCCCCCCAAAAACCGACTCTCGTCCGCGGGCTTGGCTTGCTCGACTCCGTATTGCTGCTGGTGAGCGGTATTATCGGCTCTTCGATTTTTCTCACCGCCAAGGATATTGCGGGGCCCTTGCCGAATCCGAAGTTGTTTTTCCTGGTGTGGGTCCTCGGGGGAGTGATTTCGCTGTGCGCTTGCGTCGCCTTCGCCGAACTCGGCTCCATGTATCCTGACTCCGGCGGACAATACATCTACCTGCGCGAAGCCTACGGCGACCTGGTTGCGTTTCTTTACGGCTGGATGCTCTTCGCCGTCGCCAACGGCGGCACCATTGCAGCCCTCTGCGTCGCCTCAGCGGCGTACATGGGCAACATCGTTCCCTGGATGTCGCAGCAGCACGTGATGGCGAACATCAATCTGCCCTATCCGGCGCTGGCGCACGGTCATTTCGTCTGGGCTCTGTTCACCATCGTTTTCACGCGCGCGCATGCAGTCGGACTGCTGCTGATCGTCATCCTCACCTGGGTCAACGTTTTCGGACTGCGCTGGGGCGCGCTTCTCCAGAATGTCTCCACCGTAACGAAGTTCACCGCCATGGCCGCCTTCGTGATCTTGGGATTCGCCATCGGCAAGGGACATTGGTCGAACTTCAGCACGCAAGCAACGGGCGGTTTAAGCCAGGGAATGACCATGGGACTCGGCCCCGGACAGCTGATCTCCGCTCTGGGCGTCGGCTTGATTGCCGTGTTCTGGGCTTACGACGGCTGGGTCTACATCACGTGGGTCGCCGGCGAAGTGAAAAACCCTCGGCGCAATGTGCCGCTGGCCATGGTTCTGGGCGTGCTCGCGGTGGGAGCGATTTATCTCGCCATGAACCTGACCTACGTTTACGCCCTGCCGCTGAATGAAGTGGCCAAATACGAAACCATTGCCCACGCCGCCGCGTCCCAACTTTTTTCACCCGCTGCCGCCGTGTGGTTGTCGGCCACGATCGCGATTTCCTGTTTCAGCGCGGCCGCCACCTGCACGCTTTCGGGCGCGCGCGTGTACCTCGCCATGGCGCAGGATGGTGTCTTCTTCAAACGCATGGCCGTGATCCATCCCAAGTGGCGCACGCCCGCCTTCAGCCTGATCGGCCAGGGCATCTGGGCCGCGGCGTTGGCCATGAGCGGACGCTACGATCAGCTTTACACCTACGTCATCTTTGGCATGGTGCTCTCCTACACGCTGACGGTCATCGGACTGTTCATCTTGCGCTGGAAACGACCCGACGTCCCCCGTCCCTATCGCTGCACCGGATACCCATGGCTGCCCGCAATCTACATTCTGGTCGGCGTTGCCTGGACGTTGAACACGATCATCACGCGTCCCGCCGAAGCCTTCTGGGGTGCAAGCATTGTGCTGGTGGGGGTGCCGGGATATTGGTATTGGAAGTGGAAGAGCCGCAGCAAACTCGCCGCCTGAAATTCGCCTCACCATCGTCGAGCGCAAGTCTTCGTAAAGTGACCAAAACGCCCGTGACCGCCGACACAGACGGACCCGAGGCATCCCCACTATGTTTGCGCCAGCGGGCCCGAAATTGTCATGCCCGCGCCAAAGCAGGGTGAGCAACGCGAACTGCCGCGATCAGGGCGCCCCAGCCGCGAAGCGGCGGAATGTGATAGCCCGGCACGGGAGTGCCGGGAAACCGGCGCACACAAACGCGAGTCCCGTGGACGGCACCGATGGCGCACAAATTTCCGAACATTCTCATCCACCTCGTTTTCAGCACGAAGAATCGCCACGACCTCATCCCGGACGAACTGCGCACTCTGTTATGGAAATATCTCGCCGGTATTGGGCGGAACCACAAAATCCCTGTTCTCGTCGCGGGCGGCACGGCCAATCACGTTCACGTTCTGATCGCATTGCCCACGGACATGCCCGTTGCCAAGGCGGTCCAGGTTCTCAAGGCGAACTCGTCCCGCTGGATGGGGGAACACGGCATCGATTTCGCATGGCAGGAGGGCTATGGAGCGTTCAGTGTAAGCGCCTCACATCTCCCAGTGGTACGTGACTACATTGAGCGCCAGCAGCAACACCATGCCAAGCGCTCGTACGAAGATGAGTTCCTCACGTTGCTTAGGAAGACCGGCGTGGGATTCGAACCGGAACAGGTGTTTGGCTAGGGTGCCGTCCCTGGCGGGACTCGGGTCTTCTGCCCTCATGTTCCCGGCACAGCCGTGCCGGGCTATCCTATTCCGCCGCTTCGCGGCTGCCTGCGGAAAATCGAAGGTTCGGAACCGCCCTCCGTGGTGAAAAGTGCCTACACCGGCACCGCCGTCTTCCGCTTCGGACTAAAGAACGGCAGCGGCACCACCGTCGCAGTCGTCTTCATCCGTTGCGCCTCGATCGTCAACTCCATTTGCAGCTTGGTGCCGGGCTTGGAATACTCGGTGCCCACGCTGGCGAGCGCGATCAGCTTCTTCAGCAGCGGAGAGAACGCTGTCGTCGTGGCCTTGCCCACATGCTTGTCGCCAACATAGACAGGCACCGCAACGCGCGACGCCTGGCTGGGCGCGGCCGGAGAGAGTCCGAACTTGTCGAACTGCTCTTCCACTTCCACCCAATCCACTTCGAGGCCCACCAACTGCCGCGCCACGCCCTGCTTGTGATCTCGCGCCAGCGCGCGCTTGCCGATGAAGTTCTCTTTGTCGAGATGCACCATCTTGCCGAAGCCCAACTCATACGGCGAATACTTCTGCGATGGAATCAGCGCCTTCTTTGAACTGATGTAATCGACTTCGATCAGCAGCAGTCCCGCCTCTACTCGAGCCACATCGAGCGCCAGCATTCCGGCCGCGTGAATGTCGAACTGCCTGCCTTTGTCCATCAGCGCGTCCCAGACTGTAACCGCATCCTTCCACGGCATCCAAATTTCGTAGCCGAGATCGCCGGTGTATCCGGTGCGCGAAATATCCACGGGCACGCCGGCAATCTTGCCGGAAGTCTTTCGGAAATACTTCAGGTTAGTAATGTCGGCCTCGGCCACCGTCTTCAAGAGTTTCGCCGAGGCCGGCCCCTGCAGCGCCAGAGCCGCCGTTTGTTCGGAGATGTCCTCGATGTGAACGTCCATGTTCAGGCCGTTCTGGCTGAACCAGCGCAGGCTGGGATCGGCGGCCGTCCAGCGATACTTGTTTTCCTCGAGGCGCGTAATCGTGCCGTCGTCGATGACCTTGCCGTCCTCATCGCACCAGTTGGCGTAAATCACCTGACCGACAGCGACTTTGTTGATGTCGCGTGTGATCACGCGATTCACCAGTTTAGTCGCATCTTTGCCGGTAACCAGATACTTGTAGAGGGGCGAAATATCAATCAGCGCGCACGCGTTGCGGATCGCGTTGTACTCATGCTCGTGGTGCACTTCGTAGACGCTGACCGTGTAGTATCCCGACCATTCGCGGTAATTCAAACTGTGGCAGAGGGCGAACGTTCTCTCGTGAAATGCGGTTCCAATGGGCAAGGCGGCCTCGCGCAAGTTTCAAGAATCTCTGACGCCGGATTATATGCACCGCTCCACCTCCGCGGCAAGCGCAGAGGGCATTGACCACAGGTCATTAGTCACACCTAAGCAGAGACAACCTGCGAGTTTCTCGATAGAATGGCGAGTCACTTTACCCTGAAAGTTACGCGTCGATCTGGATCCGTCCAGGTCAGCCTTTCTAGGTCAATTTATGGCTGCTGCGAGCGCTACGAAGTATGACGTGATCGTGGTTGGCGGAGGCCACAACGGCCTGGTCAACGCCGCCTACCTGGCAAAAGCGGGAAAGAGAGTGCTGGTGCTCGAGCGCCGCCACATCCTCGGCGGCTCAGCTTGTACCGACGAAGTTTTTCCCGGCTTCAAATTCTCCGTTTGCTCGTATGTCGTCTCGTTGCTGCGGCCCGAGATCATTCGCGACCTCGAACTTCCCCGCCACGGACTTGAGATCCTGCCGCTCGACGGCACGTTCACTCCCATGCCGAGCGGTGACTATCTGTGGCGCGTGAACGATCACGGCAGGACGCATCGCGAAATCGCCCGCCACTCCCGCGTTGACGCCGAAGCGTATGACGAATTCGGCAAGGCCATGCAGGCGATGTGCCGCTTCGTGAAGCCGATCCTAAGCATGATCCCGCCCGACCCGATGACGCTGAATCCTCGCGAACTGATGAAGTTGCTCTTCATCGGACGCCGCTTCCAGGGCATGTCGAGCGGGGACAAGTACAACCAGGTCCAGCTCATGACCATGAGCGCCGCCGACTTTCTCGATCAGTGGTTCGAGACCGATGTGCTCAAGGCGACGATGTCGGCCTCGGGCATTATCGGAACATTTCTCGGCGTGCGCTCACCCGGCACCGCCTACGTTCTGCTGCATCACTACATGGGCGAGATTGACGGCGCTTTCCGGGCTTGGGGATTCGCGCGCGGCGGCACCGGGGCAATCTCGAATTCGATTGCCGACGCCGCTCGCGAGGCCGGAGTTGAAATCCGCACCGAAGCTCCGATTGCCCGGATCATCGTGAAGAACGGACGCGCCACCGGCGTCGTGCTCGCGAACGGCGACGAGATTTACGCCGACGTTATTTCTTCCAGCGTCGACCCGCGGCTCACGTTTACCAAGATGATTGAGCCCGGCCATCTGCCCGATGATTTCATGGAAGGCGTACAGCGCTACAAGTTCCGCGGGTCGTCCGGCAAGGTCAACATGGCGCTCGACGGCTTGCCGAATTTCAAATGCATGCCGGGGGTCGGCCTGCATCTGCGCGGAGCCATGTCGATTTCGCCCGCCGTCGAGTACATGGAGAAGGCCTACGACGAAGCGAAATACGGGCACTGGTCGTCGCATCCGTACATCGACATGGTGATTCCGACGCTCACCGACACGTCGCTTGCGCCGCCGGGCAAACACATTCTTTCCTGCTTCGTGCAATATGCGCCCTACAAACTGGCGCCCGGCCTCAACTGGGACACGGAGAAGAGAAAAATTCGGCGACGCCGTGGTCAACACCATCGCCGAATACGCGCCCAATATCAAAGACATCATCCTGCACCGCCAGGTCGTCACCCCGCTCGATCTCGAACGCGAATGGGGACTGAGCGAAGGCAACATCTTCCAGGGCGAACTCTCGCTCGAGCAACTTTTCTTCCTGCGTCCGGTGCCCGGCTGGGCGCGGTATCGCACGCCCATCAAGAATCTCTACATGTGCGGATCGGCCACGCATCCCGGCGGCGGCATCATGGGCGCCAACGGACGCCTGGCAGCGCTCGAAATCTCTGAAAGACGGGAAGGGGGCATAAGACCATGTCCGAAACGCGCGATGTCATCATCGTCGGGGGCGGACACAACGGCCTGGTCGCCGCCTTCTATCTCGCTAAAGCCGGATTCAAACCGCTGGTGCTCGAACGCCGCGCCCAGGTGGGCGGAGCGGCCATTACCGAAGAATTTCATCCCGGCTTTCGCTGCTCCACGCTCGCGCATAACACCGGCCCGCTGCGCGCCGATATCGTGCGCGACATGCAGTTGGAGAAGCACGGGCTCAAGCTGACGACTCCCGACGTAAGCACCGTTTCGCTGCTGCCCGACGGGCGGTCGCTGGTCCTCTACTCCGACGCAAAAAAGGCCGCGCAGGAAATCGCGGAGTGGTCGCAGAAAGACGCGGCCTCCTACCTGGAATTTGGCGCGGCGCTTGGCAAGATCGGCAAGGTCATGGCCGAAGCGCTCGCGCTCACGCCGCCGGACATTGACAACCCCAGCCAGTGGCGATCTCTGGGGAATGCTGAAGACGGGCCGCTCGCTCCGGAAACTCGGCAAGAAAGATTTGTATCGCGTGCTGCGCTGGGCGCCGATGGCCGTTGCCGATCTGGCCTCGGAGTTCTTCGACAGCGAACCGCTGCGCGCCACCATCGCCGCCCGCGGCATTTTCGGAACCTTCCTGGGCCCGTGGTCGGCGGGCAGTGCGCTGGTGTTGATGTTGCGCGCCGCCGCCGATGCATCCCCATCTCTCCCGCCGGAAGCGTTCAGTTCCCTGCCGGTGGCGCCGGCGCGATCACGCAAGCCATGGCCGCCGCGGCGAAACAGGCGGGCGCGGAAATTCGCACCGACGCTGACATCGCGGAGATTCGCGTGAAGGATGGCGTCGCCACTGGCGTCGTGCTCGCCTCCGGCGAAGAAATTTCCGCGCGCGCCGTCGTCTCGAACGCCGACCCCAAGCGCACGCTGATGCGCCTGGTCGATCCCTCGCACCTTACGCCAGACTTCGTACAAAGAATCAAGAACTACCGCTCGATGGGGACGGTCGCGAAAATCAATCTCGCGCTCTCCGCGCTTCCCGAATTCACCGCGCTCAAGGCCAAGGGTAACGGCAACCTGCTCCGCAGCCGCATCCAGATCAGCCCGGAGATCGATTACCTGGAGCGCGCCTTCGACGAATCGAAGTACGGCAACTTCTCGCGCAATCCGTACCTTGAAATTACGTTCCCTTCTCTTTCGGACCCGTCGCTCGCGCCGGCCGGCCAGCACGTGATGTCCATCTACATGCAGTACGCGCCCTACAAGCTGAAGAACAGCGACTGGGAGAGCCAGCGCGCCGCGCTCGGCGAAACCGTGGTGAACACAATCGCGCAGTACGCGCCGAATCTGCCGCAGACCATCCTCGACGGCCAGATCATCACGCCCAAGGATCTGGAAGAAACCTACGGCCTCACCGGAGGCCACATCTTCCACGGCGAGCTCGCGCTCGATCAGTTCTTCACCATGCGCCCGCTGCTCGACTGGGCGCGCTACCAGACGCCGATCGAACGCCTGTATTTGTGCGGCAGTGGAACGCATCCTGGAACGGGCCTGACCGGCGGCTCGGGCGCCAACGCCGCGCGCGAGATTGCGAAGACACTGAAGAAGTAGCGCCGCTGTCCCGGCCGCCGAAGTAGCCGGCGAGGACGCCGGCGCTACACTGATCTATTATCTATGCACAACTCCGCCATCCTTCTCGTCTCCTGCCCCGACCGCAAGGGCGTCGTTGCCTCGATTGCCGACTTCATCTTTCGCCATGGCGGCAACATCCTGTTCAATGATGAGCATGGAGACGAGGCATCCAATCTCTTTCTGACGCGCGTCGAATTCGATCCCGCGGAATTCGATTTTGACCTGGCCGAGTTTTCCGAGCGCTTTGCTCCCATCGCCCGCGATTTCCAGATGGACTGGCGGCTCGCCCGCTCCGCCGACCGCCCCCGCATCGCCATCTTTGTCTCCAAGTATGACCATTGCCTGCAGGACCTGCTCTACCGCCACCAGAGCGGCGAACTCCACTGCGAAATCCCGCTGATCATTTCCAACCATCCCGACAACCAGCGCATCGCCGACTTCTACCGCATTCCCTACTTTGTCGTGCCGGTCACGAAGGAAAACAAGCGGGAAGCGGAACAGAAGCAAATCGCGCTGGTCCGCGAACACCAATGCAGTCTGGTCGTTCTCGCGCGCTACATGCAGGTGCTCTCGAACGAGTTCATCGCCACGCTCGGCTCCGAGAACCTGATCAACATTCACCACTCGTTCCTGCCCGCGTTCGTCGGCTCCAAACCCTACCATCAGGCGTTTCAGCGCGGCGTCAAACTGATCGGCGCCACCGCGCACTACGTTACCCAAGTACTCGACGATGGCCCCATCATCGAGCAGAATGTCGTCCGCATCCACCACCGCGACACCGTCGAGGACCTGGTCCAAAAAGGCCGCGATATCGAGAAAGTCGTGCTGTCGCGCGCCGTCCGCTGGCATGTGGAAAACCGCATTCTGCTGTATGGAAACAAGACCGTGGTCTTTCAATAGACCCGCCAAGGCTCATCCCGAGCGACTCGGCTATGCCGCATTTCCTCGCACGGAGAACGGACGCCCGTCTGTACACGCGTACTAGTGCAGTCACTTCCGTAACCAGGTAACCAATTGCGCTGCCGTTGCCGCTTTCTGGCTTTACTGAAGGACATCGCCCATTTGGCCACGTTACTGTGCGATCTCGAAGGAGCTGATTTTGGTTGAGGATCCCAAATGGGAACTGGCGCTGCTGGCCACCGTTCAGAGCTTCTACCAGCGGCTGCTGAGTGACCAACTCGGCGGCGAGTTGCCCGCGCCCGCCGAACTCGCCCCGGACGTCATCAGCCACACCGAGGACGTGCGCTCCACTCTCGATCGCATGCACCTCTGGATCCAGCTGCTCGACATGGCGATCACTCCCGCCATGCTGCGGCTCGGAATGCAGTCCGACCTTGATCCCGAAGTTGCCGAGGCGCTGCTGCGCTACTTCGCGCGCCACCGCGACGATTCCGGCGCCAATCGCGACAAGACCGATCTGGTCGCGACCTTTCTGTTTCGTCATCCCCGCGTGCCCGGCCAGTGGGAGCAGCGCGGCTACGGCCTCGACGGATCGATTCCTCTGTCTCCGTTTGAAATCGCGCTGCTGGAAATCCTGTCCGAGTCCGACGTGCCGGTGCTTCGGAGGCCGACGTGCAACTGCTGCGCGAATTCGGCCCCTTGCTCGACCAGGCAAATCGCTTCCAGGATTTCAGCGCGCTCATGGATTCCGGCATCATTCCGCGGGTTCGGGAATTGAAAGCCTCGCTCGGCGAATCGATCTATCACCCGGGAGTGCTGGCCACTCTCGCTCCTTACAATGCCGCGTTCGGCGATCGTTTCCATGCCCTGTTCGACGCCGCCGCGAAAGAGATCAAGGATTTTGCCCCGCGGCTGGAAGAACTCGGCGGCAGCATTCTCAGCACCGTCGATGGCGTCGAAGTCACCGTCGAGCATGTCGCCGCCCTGAATGAGGAAGCCTTGCTGAAGGTTGATTACGGCGCGGCGCTGGAAAAATTCCGCCGCGTCGCGCGGCTGAAAAAAGAATTGGAGCGCAGGCCGCCGATCCGGCGCGCCAGTCCGGACTCCGCGCACTCCGCACACGCCGTGAGTGCACGGCGGCGCGGCCGCCGCTCCCGCGCTCGCGCATCCGAAGTATGTTCCCGCCGCCATCACGCCGCAGGCGCTTTCGGTCGAAGAAGCCAAGTTGCGGAGAGTGGAAGAATCGATTCGCGTTTTCGTGCGCGTCGCCGATCCCAAGTTTCGCCAGATCGTGCCCATGCGCTATTTCAACCTGATGCTCAGTCCGGCCGAGATCGACGCCTATACCGCCGACTATCTCGAACAAACGGGCCCGCGCGCCGATGCTGCCCGATGCTGCTCCGCCTGGTCGCCGTGACCGCGCGCATGACGACCGAGATGGAAGAACTCAAGCGCTCGCAGAATTCCCGCTCGGTCTGGAAGCTGCACGCCGATTCTCTGGTCGTCCTCGTCGACCTCGGCAAGCGCCTCGCGGAAGCCGTTGACCGGCTCGCCCTGGCCATCGGCCAGCAGGCGGAGACGCAGGCCAACAGTGAGCCTCTCCGCAGTTCGCTGGAAAAGCTGCGCGAGCGCACCACCGAAGCGGCAAAGCTTGTCGCCGGCGTAAAACTCCGCTTCCGTCCGCTACGACTGGCCTTTTTCTTCAGGAATTTCTTTGCGTGCTTGGCGGGTTTTTCAGATTAAGGAGTTCGTACCTTTTCAGCGATTTCAGCTCCGAGTCTCTGAAAATCGGCAACATCCCAGGTGTAGATCCTGGTTGCGCGAGCT